>CALXMA010000001.1 GCA_944389345.1 uncultured Alphaproteobacteria bacterium
GAATCCTGTCGCCCCGACCAGAATCAAAAACAAAGCCCGCATTTTATGCGGGTTTTGATTTTGGTTCCAGTGGGTATAACGAATTCGGCGTCGCATACGTCAACGTATGCCCAGGTTCGACAACAAGTAGATTTGACCGAAGTGTTAACGCCGGTCAAATCGTCACGGTTGCCCCACAGCCGGCGCAAAAAAAGCGCCGTGCGAGGGAATCCTGTCGCCCCGACCAGAATCAAAAACAAAGCCCGCATTTTATGCGGGTTTTGTTTTTGGTTCCAGTGGGTATAACGAATTCGGCGTCGCATACGTCAACGTATGTCCGTGGGGGCGTTCGGTTGATTGCAACGTGTCGCAGTCAGGTCCGATATTTGTTGCTGTATCGCAAATTGGCGCGCGGAACCGAATGCACATGGATCGCATTCTATTCTGGTCTGGCCAGGTTCACATGTGAATTTTATATTATTACATGCGCCCGTGGTGCGTTCTGTGATGGTGGCGTTGGCGTATTTGGATACCATGTCCAGGTACTTTTTGGGTACCGATGTTATATCAAATGCCCACATGCGTGATACGATGTTCGTGATTTCTTGGACACAGGGGTCCGTGTTCGTGATTTGAATCACGTTTTCATCACTGATGCCGGGGCGGTTGGCGACATAGCGACCAATCAGCCATATCAGCACCGTCGCGCACAAAATAATCGCCAATATCACCAAAATATACTGTGATATACGAAAAGATGTAATTCGCTTTGTCATTTATAGTCTTCCTGGGGCTGTGGTTATGTGTTATATGCTATCATAAATTCTGTTGCGGTTGTATGTATTTTTATTCCCATGTGATGATTGATTTTTTGCATTCTGTGATATAAAATCCCTGTGTGTTTGCTTATCGTGGGGTGTTGATATGTTTGTCGTCGAAAAATTAAAAACGTTCAGTTGGATTAATGTCGGAAATCCAGATCATGATGACTTTGAACGCTTGCAGAATGAATATAAAATCGATGAAGATACCATATCTGACATTCTGGACCCGGATGAACAACCACGATTCGAAGTCGAGGATGATTATAAGGTTATAATCGTTCGATTCCCAATTATAAATCGTGAAACTGATACGCTGTGGCATACAGAACCGTTGTCGATTATTTATTCAACCAGTCGTATTATTACCGTGTGCAGAAAACGGTGCGATTTGCTGGATAAAATCAAGGCGTCTGAAAAAACGTCGCGCGAAGAATTTGTTTTGAATATTATCTATTATATCGCGGAATCTTATTTGCGGTTCTTGAAAGAATTAAACAAGCGCGTTTTGGAATCAAAAAAGATATTGCAGGAACGTGTGCGTAAAAACGAACTGATGTCGCTGTTAGAGGTGGAAAACAGTTATACCCTGTATATGGCCGGGTTAAAGGGAAATGTCGCCGTGCTGGATAAACTGGATAAAGTGCGCGGTTTTGTGAAAACCGAAGAAACCAAAGAACTGGCCGAAGATGCGCGTATCGAACTGTCCCAGGGTATAGAAGTCGTTACATCGTACAGCAAGATGTTAAAGTCTATCAAAGAAACGTTCGAAAGCGTTATTAATATGGATTCTAATACGTATATTAATCGGTTGACTATGTGGAATATCATATTGGTCGTGCCAACTGTTATCGTTGGATATTACGGTATGAATATGCAATTGCCGTTTGCCGAATATGCCCAGACCGCAACAGTAATATTTGTGCTGATAATGATATTGTTGTTGGGGTTTGCGTTGTTCAGTTTAATAAGACGTCGCGTCGTGTAAAAAAAATCGCCGTGGTGGCGATTTTTTATTGTCCCAATGCGGTTAGAATATTTTTGAAATTTTCGTCCACAGGACCAGATACATCAACGTCCGAGAACCGTATACCCGGTGCCGTTCGCAACCATTCAATCGCAGGCATCGTTTCTTGGAAAAATAAATCCAGACGTTTGCGTACGGCGTTTGTGTCCGCGTCGTCGGCACGACCACCGCCGTCTTGGATGCGTTTTTGAATCCGTTGAATCATAATTTCGGCCGGTACGTTTAAGTATAATACGTGGATATTAAATTTGTTCGCGTATGTTTTTACCAACCATTGTGCCTGGGCCAGGGTGCGCGGAAATCCGTCCAGCAGGCAATCGCGTTGTGTGTCCATATTATTGGCAACAATTTCCGTCAGCATTTCAAACGGCAACAGTTCGCCACGTTGCATAATGTCCGCGATTTTTTTGTTTGTCTTGGCAGATTCGCGCAGAATATTGCCGGTTTCTATGTATTTATAGTCGTGGCGTTCGCGTAGCATGCGCGCAAATGTGCCCTTGCCCACGCCTTGGCCACCCATCAGGATGATTATGTCTTTCATGTGGTGTATTTTAGCATAAAAAACAGAACCCGACAAGCGCCGGATTCCGTTTTTTCAGATAAATATGAATTTATCTTATTTTTTGCTGTTTTCAATCGCAGCACCCAGAATGTCGCCCAGGACAGAACCACTGTCGGCCTGGTTCGCGTATTCTTTGACCGCCTGTTTTTCCAGCGTTACCTGTAACGCACGGATAGACAGTTTGACAACGTTGTTGTCAACGGATACAACAGATGCTTCGACTGTGTCGCCAACCTTGAACTTGTTGGTATCCTGTTCGGATTTTTCACGCGACAGGTCTGTGCGACGAATAACACCGCGGATGTCATTCGGCAATGCCAAAATCAATTCGTCCGGTGTGATTTCGGATACAGTACCAGAAACAACCGCGCCCTTCTTTAACGATGCGCTGTTGTTTTCCGCGCTTTCCGTCAGTTGTTTGATACCCAACGTAATGCGTTCTTTTTCCGGATTGATGTCCAGAATCTTGGCGGTGACTTCTTGGCCACGGACGAATTTCTTTAATTCTTCTTCGTCCAATTTGTTCCAAGACAGGTCGGAAATGTGGACCATACCGTCCAATTCCGGTGTCAATGCCACGAACAGACCGAATTCAGTCGTGTTCTTAATCGGGCCGGTGATAACATCGCCAACGTTGTGGGTTTCTGCAAACTGTTTCCATGGATTTGGTTGCAGTTGTTTATAGCCCAACGAAATACGGCGTTTTTCTTGGTCGATGCCCAACACGACAACATTAACATCTTGGCCAACTTGTAAAACTTTGCTGGGGTGGATGTTTTTGTTTGTCCATGACAATTCAGACATGTGGACCAGGCCTTCGATATTATTGCCCAGGTCAATG
Organism: uncultured Alphaproteobacteria bacterium; assembly: GCA_944389345.1. GTDB lineage: Bacteria > Pseudomonadota > Alphaproteobacteria > Rs-D84 > Rs-D84 > Enterousia. The sequence continues at coordinate 3,231 of CALXMA010000001.1, forward strand.
AATGCACCATAGTCTGTCAAAGAAGATACCTTGCCAGATACTGTGTCGCCAACGTTGAACGCGCGAGATGCATTTTCCCATGGGTCTTCTTCCAGTTGTTTTGCACCCAACGAAATACGATGAGATTCTGGGTCGAACTGGATAACTTTGACCTTTATTTTCTGGCCAACGTGCACCAATTCACGTGGGTGATTAACACGTTTCCAAGACAAATCTGTTACGTGCAACAAACCGTCAATTCCGCCCAGGTCAACAAACACACCGTAATCAGTAATGTTTTTAACAGTACCTTCGATAACCGCACCCAGCGAGATGTTCTTCATCGCTTCTTTTTGGGCGGCGGCGATTGTGTCAGCCTGAATCGCGCGACGTGATACGATTGCGTTTGTACGCAATGCGTCCATTTTCAGTACACGGAATTTATCTTTTAATCCAATCAAAGATTTTGGATCGCGAACCGGTTTGTGATCAACCTGGGACGATGGCATAAATGCAAATACGCCATTGATGTCGACAGTGTATCCGCCACGAACAACGTCGATAATTGTACCTTCGGGATCGATGCCTTCGGCAACGGTCTTTTCCAGTTCTTTCCATGCCTTTTCGGCGCGTGCCTTGGTATAGGACAGAACGGCGGTACCTTCGCGGGATTCATAGCGTTCGACAAAAACGTCAATGATGTCGCCCACAGATGGAACAGATGCACCAAATTCTTTTAATGGAACGCGACCTTCGGATTTCAGACCAACATCAACAATCGCGAAATCACCGCGAATGTCTTTGACGGTACCCTTGGTGGCATAGCCTTGCAGGGTTTCCTGTTTGCCATAGTCGCTGTTAAACATCTGGACAAAATCTTCGCCAGATATTGGATTGTATAAATCTTTGGATAAATCTTTCATAAAGAAATTTTCATACAAAGTTGGCCGTCGCATATATCTATGAAAAATGCGAGGACTTGTGGGGTTAATCGGATTCGCCCTGCGCCCACCCGCAGAACTGTGCCGATTATATATGAAAAATTTAGAAAAAGCAAGAAATTATCAAAAATACAAAACGCTGAACGAGATGCTTGACAAAAATATATTTTGTGATTATAATGCAGTGTGTATAGTTTAAGCATATAAAGGCAGGATTATGAAATACAATATCGGACGTATTACAAGTGCAACAAAATACGGTGCCCTGGGTGCCGGGTGTTTGGGATTGGGTACGGCATTGCTGGTCCCGGTTTTGGGCGTGTTGGCGCATATCGGCGGCGGAACGTTGACTGATGCCAGTTTGCAGAATTATTCTTTGAAGAATCGATTTGAAACCGCGTATTCGTTTAATACACCAGAAGAACACAAATCGTATTACTATACTATGGATGCGATTTATCCAGATGAATATCACAAAACGTATTATCTGGCGTCGCCATACGCGACATACGGTGTAATTGCGTTGGGTGGATTGGCCGGATTGTTGTTGGGTGGCCGTATAGGTTTGAACGAGGCCAAATCACGTGAAGAAGAAGCGCGCACCGCACGTATTGCGCGTGATATGCAACAGAAATTGCGCTAATCATTAATAAGGCAAATAAAAAAAACGCCCAAAACGGGCGTTTTTTTTATTTTGTACGCTGTAAATTTGCAATCAGTTTGTCTTGTTCCGTGCGTTGCATACGCAAAAATGCGTCCAGTGGTATGCCGTGCGCCGGAGAGTTATGGTACACATGTAAAACTTCTGATTCATACAGACGTCGTGGGGCCAGAATATTCCCGTTTTCGTCAACAATTTTATGTAATTGGTCTGTGTTTAATGACCACGCCAAATCCATAACCAGGCCCGGGTTCAAAATCATTTCGTATACTTCGGCCGTTGGTGTGTATGGCAAATTGTATTTTTTGTGAATATTGATATAGTTTGGCAATGTCTTGAACGTTTGGCCCGTGCGACTGTCGTATTCATAGAACTTGCCAGATTTTACATAGTCTTGGGCCGCCAAAGATGTGCGCAAGATTAAATCAGAATGTTTGGCAAAATAGTATGGGCATACCTGTTGCAATAACATTGAACGTAATTTGAAAATAGGTATTAATTCTTTGGTCATTTTTTTACCTTTACTGAATAAAACCGCATAATATATAGCACCCATTAAAAATAAGTCAATTATATTTTGTGTCGCATAAAAAACGCCCCGTGGGGCGTTTTTATTGTGGTTTACCGATTGGCCTGTTGGAACAATTCTTCGGGCTTTACGACCTTTTCTTTTGTTTTGACATGCGACAGCATCGCATCCAGTGCCTTGCGTTCAAAAATCATTCCACGCAACATAGCCAATGCGTTTTGATTCTTGTTATAGAATTCAAATACCTGTTTGGGGTCCGGATAGCGTGATGCTTCGGCCCAGACGGCCTGTTGCAGGTCTTCACGTGTAACCTCTACGTGATTATGTGTGCCCCATTCCGCCAAAATCAGACCCAATTTAACGCGACGTTCGGCGTCTTTGCGTTCCTTTTTATCGTCCCATTTTTCGCCGTCGTTGTTGCCGTTGGCATGCGTGCGGTCGAATTCTTGTTTTGCCATGTTCAATTCTTGGTCAACCAAGACGTCTGGCAAATCCAATTTTACTTTGTCGGCCAATACGTCCAACAATTCGTTGCGCATTTCACGCTTTGATGCGTCTTCGTATTGATCGTTCAAGACTTTGCGGATGTATTCGCGCAATTTTTCAACGGATTCATGACCAACAGATTTCGCCAATTCGTCGTTTAATTCCGGCAATTTGTGCTTGCGAACTTCGTGTACTTTGACCGCAAAGCGCGCATCGCGACCCGCCAAATTTTTCGCGTGATAATCCGCCGGGAATTTTACGTTTACGTCAAATTCATCACCGGATTTGTGGCCAATAACCTGGTCTTCGAAGCCCGGAATAAATGCACCCGATCCCAGAACCAGGTGATGTTTTTCCGCGGATCCACCTTCGAATGCATCGTCGCCAATAAAGCCACGGAAATCAATAACCGCCGTGTCGCCGTTTTGTGCAACATAGTCGGCGTCTTGTTTTTCCGCAGTACTGCGCGATTTGCGGATGTTTTCCAGTGATTTTTCAACCTCGGATTCATCCAATGTGGTGGTCTTTTTGGTGATTGTGAATTTTTCCAGGTCAATTTCTGGCAGTGTCGGTAAAATGTCGAATTCCAATGTGTATTCGGCATCTTTGCCAATTTCCCAACCGGCCAAGTCGGCCTTGGGCGTGCCCGCCAGGCGCAATTTTTTGTCCGTGATATAGTCGTTCAAATCGCGGTTCATTAATTTGTCGACCGCGTCTGACAATGCGGATGCGTTATATTTCTGGCGCAAAATAGACAATGGAATGTGTCCCGGACGGAACCCAGGCATTTTAACCTTTTTGCCGTATTCGATTAAGATTTCGTCGGCGGCGGTCTGTAATTCATCGGCCGAAATGACGCCGTTTACTGAATAGTGCAAATCTTTTATTTTTTCTTTTTTGAACATTGTATTTCCCCTAAGAATAAGCAAATTGCTGTGTGATTATACACAGTTTTTTTATAAACGCAATAATAAGTTGTTGGGTGGGGTGTCTTTTTTATTTGCTTGTGTTTGTTTTGTGGTGGGTATATAATATTACCTGTCGACGGGTGTTCCGTTGATGGGGTGTGGAAACCTCGGTGATAGCGTCGTGGTATTGATTATGGCGCGTGGATGCGCTGTTTTTATTATTGCGATGAAAAGTAAACTCCTGATTTTTGCGTCAGGAGGGTCGCGAAATATCAAATACGCGACACAATTCTATCAATTGTTTCCAACCTCCTGACCACCAAGTAAAACTGGTGGTTTTTTCATTACGAAAAAATCAGGAGTACGAACAATGAAAACAAAATTTATATTACCCATCGGGGTATTTGCGATACTAACCACAATGCCCAACATCGCCCACGCATTGTCCAGCAGTATGACCCATTGCATGGAAACAGGCTTGGGACAGGCGAATTGCACCTGTGCCGGTGGAACCAACGCTGGTGCAAAGTGCTCAGTAGATTCGCAATGTCCCGGCAGTATATGCTCCAACAGTGGTGGCGGTATAACGCCGCCCACGCCCACCATTTGCACCCCAGCAACCTGCAAACCGACCACAACCGGTTGGGGTTCATGCGGTGTTGGCGCCAATTCGTATGTCGAATGCGAAGCAACCGCCGAATGCAGGGGCAGTTTGTGTGTACGTGGCCAAAATTACCGTTGTGTTGCCGGCGCCTATGGCAACCCCAGCGCATCAAACAAAACCGCCTGTGCACCATGCCCATCGCCCGGAACATCGGCCGCGGGTTCGACCAGTCAATCTGATTGTTATATCCCGGCCGGAACCACCGGTTCGGACAGTACGGGCACGTATAAATATACGGCCAATTGTTATTACTGACGCATTTCCCCCAAAAAAACATTCCCCCATTTTGGGGGATGTTTTTTATTGCGTATATGGTGCACCATTTCCATAAAAAAATCCGCCAAACGGCGGATTTTTTTGTGTTCGACACAGATTAACGTTTGCTGAACTGGGTGGAACGACGCGCCTTGTGATGACCAAAGTGCTTACGTTCAACAACACGGCTGTCGCGTGTCAAGAATCCAGCAGACTTTAATGTCTTGCGTAAATCTGGTTCGGCCTTTTCCAATGCCTTGGAAATACCGTGTTTCACGGCGCCCGCCTGGCCCGACAGACCACCACCAGATACGATGGCGTGTACGTCGTATGCGGTTTCACGTTTTGTGATACCAAACGGTTGTGCAATAATCATTTGCAACACCGGACGACGGAAATATTCCGCACATGGAATGCCGTTAACAATAATCTGGCCCTTGCCCGCAACCAGGTATACACGGGCAACGGAATCTTTACGTTTGCCCGTGGCGTATGTCGCGTTAGACAATTTTACAGTTGCCACGGCCTTTTTCGCACTAGATTTTGCCGGGGCGGCACGTTTTGTTGTTTTTGTTGCTGTCTTGGTCGCAGTCTTTTTTGCTTCTGTCATTATTCGCCCCTTTTATTTTTGCGATTCAATTCCGCAAAGTTGATAACAATTGGGTTCTGGGCCGTGTGTTTGTGTTCAGCGCCCGCATACACGTGCAGTTTGGTCAAACGTTTGTTCGCCAATGCAACCGCCGTGCGACGTCCCATCATACGTTTTACCGCGTTGGTAACCAGTTTTTCAGGCTTTTCATTGCGCATTTGGCCCAATGTGCGTTCCTTGGTACTGCCCGTCCACAGGGAATGCCAAAAGAATTTTGTCTTGTCAGCCTTTTTCCCAGACAGTGCAACCCGGGCCGCGTTAATGATGATGACATGATCGCCACAGTCCATATTAGGCGTCCATGTCGGTTTATTCTTACCGCGCAAGATGTTTGCCGTATATGCCGCCAAACGACCCAGCGTGCAATCTGTTGCGTCAATCAGATACCATTTGGCGTCCAATTCGCATTTCTTTAACGATTTTGTCGTTGCCATGTTTTTTACCTTTGTTAAATTTTAGCGGGACAATTATGCCCCGCCGTACCAGAAAAGTCAAGAAAAATCGATACGGTATTATTATACCGCAAAACATTGCCCTGTTCCAGTCAACTAGATTGGCAATACAACGCGAACGCGCAGACCGCCCAAATCACTGTTTTCCAGGAACATTTGACCGCCGTGGTTTTCAATCGCCGTTTGGGCAATTGACAGCCCCAGTCCGGTTCCGCCTGTTTTTTCACTGCGTGATTCATCCAAGCGTATGAATGGGCGCATGGCGTCGGCCTTTTTATCGTCTGGGATTCCGGGACCGTCGTCTTCGATTATAACCTCTATCTGGTCAGGTGAATCGTGTTCACTGATACGGATTGTGTGTTTGGCATAGCGCGATGCGTTTTCGATGATATTACCAAACGCACGGGCCAACGCCATTGGGCGCGCATAAAACTGGGCCGGTTCATTCGGAAAATCTGTTTGTATGTCTTTGTCCGGGGCGGAATCACGTGCAATACGCAACAGCATTGCGGGTAATTCCGTGGCCTGTTCTATTTCGGGCATTTCGCCACGCGCAAACGCCAGGTATCCATTAACCATTTCGGTCATACGGTCAATGTCGCGCAGTAAGTCTTGGCGTGATATGGATTCTGTTTCCACCCCCAGGCGCATACGCGTCAGTGGCGCCTTTAAGTCATGACTGACCGCGTTTAACATATCTGTTCTGGTTCTGTTATAGCGGTTCAGGCGTTCTTTCATGGTAATCATTGCCGTTGCCGCTTCGCGGATTTCTTTGGAGCCAGTCGGTTGGAACCCAGGCGCGTCCAGACCACGCCCAAAGCGTCCCGCGGCCTTGGCAATGCGACGAATACTGCGTGTGTGCATGATGATAAACGGTGTAATCAAAATAGACACAATCAGTATCGAACCAATCAGCCAAATTATGAACACTTCGGTACTGGTGGAATAAATGCGGTACAGCGATGTTCCAAATGTCGCAATTTTCCCGTCCAGTGTCGGAATGTCCACGAATACCAGGCGTTTGCCTTTATCAATATAAATCTGGGCCGGGCGTTGTAATCTGTTGGATAACGCGTTGGCCAATGGGCCCGCCATGCGTGATTCATTGTCGTTATGGGCCGGGCGATTTAATTTCGGGTTTACGGAAATGTTTACACCCATTTCACGCGCCATTTTCTGGGCAACATCAGAATTGCCTTCGTCCATGAAATTCATCATGGTTGATATATCAACGGCCAAACTGCGCGCCAGTGTCGCGTGTACACGTTCCCAGTGATTGCCAAAAAATACGTTCGCAATAATAACCTGGGCGATGATTAATGGTATTAAAATCATCAATATCGTGCGCCATAAAAAACTGCGTGGTATTAATCTCATATTTATTCACCGTCTTTGTTTTGCGGGGTCCGGATTTCAATCAATTTGTATCCGCGACCGCGTATTGTAATTATATCTATACCCGATAATACTACATTTAATTTGTTGCGCAAGCGTTTTGCGACCATGGGCTGGGCCGGTACAACATTGCCCACAGGCATTGTCAGATTGTATAACAATTTCTTTTCTTCGCCCGATAATGCCAGAATTCGTGGCGTGCCATCCGGTGATGATACAAAAAATTCGTCGTCTGTGAATACCAGGCCGTCGGGCAATTTGTTCCCGGATGTTGTGTCGTGGCGTATGATGTTGTTCAGGCGCAATACCAGTTCACGCAACTGGAACGGCTTTGCCAGGTAATCGTTTGCCCCGCCCGACAGACCGTCTATGGCGTTTTCGGGGCCTGTCATCGCGGTCAGCATTATCGTGGGTGTTTGCAGTCCGGATTTTCGCATTTCGCGCAAAAATGTCAGGCCGTCTTTGCCGGTCATCATTCTGTCCAGAACAATTGCGTCCACGGATATTCGCGACAGTATTTGTTCTGCGGATTCCGCAGATTGCGCCGTCAGCACGTCAAAGCCATTGTCGCGCAACCCGTTCGCCAACGTTTTGCGCAACATATCATCATCGTCAATAATTAAAACTGTTTTGTTCATAATGAATACAAACCGTTTGCACAGGCAAACATCAACACAGCGATGGCGGTTTATTTATTCAGCGGTTCAACCGCGTATTCGCCAGGCTGTATCGTCATCATAGAATTCATGCCGGCAACGTCATCTTCGCCTGTAACCGCGGCGCGGAACTGCATACCACCGGTTGTAAATTCTGTCTTGAACAGTGCGTATCCCGTGCCACCGCCCGTGGTCGGACCCTGCATTCCCAGGGAATAATAACCGCCCAAAATTCCATAATCCAGATCGATATAGTCGATGTTAACCAATAATGATACATTGCTGAGCCCGTCACTGGTCATATTACATGTGAATTCGCGGTTCGATAATGTCGCCTGGGAATTCACAGGAATAACGATGTCCATTATGGTGGGTTCACATGTGCGTGCAATGCCATTGACCAAGAATTCGTACGTCATCCCGACCGTCGCGCGCGACAAGCCTGTGGAAATATTTACCTGGGATATTGTGGCCTTGGGAATTTTGACCAATGCGTTGGCAATACCACTGCGTACCGGGAAAGATATGCCAGATTGCAGGCAATCACGTGAAAACGGGTCCGCTTCGCAGATGAAAACACGCGAATGCTGGTTCATCATGAACATATTAGCCAGGTTGTTAAACAAAAATGTACGTGTAATCCGGTCGTTCAGGCGTGTGCACCCGAAATTACGACAAATTATCATTGGGCGTTCCGCAAACATCACCCCGGGATGTTCCATGGATTCTATGTTGCGGGCGTCGATTATGTTTTGGTCATAGTTCAGACTGTCCGTTCTGTCCATGAATTCGGTTTCAGGAATGAAATTCGGATCGTCTGGGTATGCATAGTATGATTGCACCGGCGTTTCAGTGTATACGGTTTGAAATGTGTCGTATACGACGGTTTCGTCCGTGGCGGCGTACGCCCCAAACGCAATCATGCCCGCAAAAACAGTCGTCAAAAATAATCTTGCCATGTTAAACGCCTTTTCGTCTTGTGTTAAATCTTAGAACATTATGACGCGCCCTGTCAAAACAAAAATTTTTATTGAAAATTGCATACAGTTTGGTTTATAAGTATTCTGAACGTCGTATATATCGGATGTGTTCGAAGTACAAAAGGAAGGCGATTATAATGGTTGATATTATGATTTCTGGGATTGTTGGTAAATTGCATGCGGTGTATCATAAATCAGATGTGCCGGCGGCCCCGTTGGCCGTGGTGTTGTCTGGTAATCCGCGACAAAAGTATCACATGAATGATCGTGTGTCTTATGCCATGTTTCGGGCGTTTATGGATATTGGTTTTTCCGTCGTACGATTTAACTATCGTGGTGTGAACTATTCCGAAGGCGCATTGGGAACACCAGAAGATAATATCAAAGATATTGTGACGGTTATGGACTGGATTCAAAACAGAAATGAAGACAGTAATAAGATATGGTTGGCGGGTAATCAATTGGGCGCGTGGTATGTATTACAGGTTATGATGCGTCGGCCAGAGGTGTCCGGGTTTGCGTTGGTGTCGCCAGATGCATCGGTGTCTAATTTTTCGTTCTTGTCGCCACGACCAAATCGTGGTCTGTTGTTACAGGGCGCGGCAGAATCCGAAGAAGCCAAGGCGTTCGCAACACATTTAACCCAGATTTTGAAAAAACAGGCGCAAATAGATTTGGAAACAATACGGATTAAAAATGCCGATGACCATTATTCTCATCCGGCGGAATTGCGCCAAATGTATAATGACTTAAAGGCCTATGTCGGGCGTGAAAACGAAGAAAACAAATTGTTGTAAAATATTATGCAGAATACCGAACGATTTTTGGATCCGAATATTCCCGATGAAATGGCGGGGTCTATACGACCACGCGTGTTGGCGGACTTTATCGGACATGATGCATTAAAACAGAATTTGTCTGTGTTTATTTCGGGTGCAAAATCCCGTGGCGAAGCGATGGATCACGTTCTGTTATATGGCCCCCCGGGATTGGGCAAGACGACGTTGGCGCATATTGTGGCGAATGAATTGGGGACTAATTTCCGGGCGACCGCGGCGCCTATGTTGACCAAGCAAGGCGATTTGGCCGCAATATTGACGTCGTTGGAACCGATGGACGTGTTGTTTATCGATGAAATTCATCGTCTGCCAACCGCCATTGAAGAAGTGCTGTATTCTGCAATGGAAGATTTTAAGTTGGATATAATGTTGGGCGAAGGGCCGTCCGCAAAAAGTGTTCGCATTGATTTACCCCCGTTTACGTTGGTGGGTGCGACAACACGTACCGGTTTATTGTCTAATCCCCTGCGCGACAGGTTCGGAATTGATTTACGTCTGTCGTTTTATTCCCCGGGTGATTTGGCGAAAATTATCATGCGCAGTGCCAATATATTGGGAATGCCGATTGATGGTGATGGGGCGCAAATGTTGGCGCGCAGTGCGCGTGGAACACCGCGTATCGCAAACAGGTTGCTGAAACGGGCGCGCGATTTTGCAACCGCCATGGGGCGCGATTTGATTTCTGGGGATATTGTGAAAACCACCCTGGCCCAGTTGCATATTGATGGTGATGGACTGGATGAAATTGACCGTGAATATATGACTGCGATTGTTCGGCATTATGCGGGTGGGCCGGTTGGAATTGAAAATCTGGCCGCGACGTTGTCAGAACCGGCCGACACAATAGAAGATGTTATTGAACCATATTTGATGCAGTTGGGGTTTATCCAACGTACGCCACGTGGACGTATTGTAACTGATGCGGGATACGCACATTTGGGGCTTGTTAAATAATCCAAGGAATAAAAAATGAAAGTTCATAAATTTCCGTTTGCGGTTGCATATGCGGATACTGATGCCGGTGGCATTGTTTATCATGGTCGGTATATTGAAATTGCAGAACGTGCCCGTATGGATGTTCTGCGCGATGTACGGTTCCCAGACGGTGATGTTGGGTTCGTTATTCGTGATTTGTCCATACGGTATATAAAACCACTGTTCTTGTTTGACAGGTTTGTCGTAGAAACAACGGTGGTTAAATTGGGTGTGGCGTCGTTGTCTGTGGAACAAAAATTCGTGAAAGACGGCGATATTTGTGCTATACTGTCTGGAACGGCGGCGTATATAGGTGGTGATTTGCGACCAAAGCGTATACCTGATTCAGTCGCCATGCCATTCAAAGAATAATTTTAATAAAGCAAAGGGTGAAAAATGACAAATGCTTTTTCTTTTACAACACTGTTTACGGGCGATTTTATGACCCTGTTTATATCATTGGTTCTGGTGTTGGGCAGTATTATGTCTTGGGCCATTATCATAGAAAAAATCCGTTTGTGGCGGTTCCAAAAACGGAATCCTGTGGAAATTAAAAATGGCGACAACCCATCTGTTATCGCAGATAAATTAATTCGGCCGTTTGACAGAAATTTGTGGTTCTTGTCTATGGTGTCGTATGTTGCGCCGTTTATTGGGTTGTTTGGAACTATTTGGGGTGTTATGGATTCGTTTGCGTCTATTGGGGTAAATCAATCCGTGTCCATTGGTGTTATTGCACCGGGGTTGGCGACGGCACTGGGGACGACCGCACTGGGACTGATTGCCGCAGTACCCGCCGCGATTGCGTATCAATATTTCAGTAAAAAATCTGATGATTTATATGATGTTTTGACCGAAAAATGCAAAGAAATGAAAACGGGCAAGTTTTATAAAAATAAATAGGTTCGTATATGACACGCAGAAGATACAGAAATACAGATGTGAATATTTCTTTGACGCCGATGATTGATATCATGACGGTGTTGTTGGCGGTGTTTATGGTGACGACGCCTATGTTGACAACGGGTATAGATTTGAATCTGCCACGGGCGGGAAATTCGGCACTGTCGGGGAATGATCACGCAATACAAATCAGTGTTGACGCAAATGGGAAATACTATGTCGGTAAAACACAGTTGTCCCGTGATGATGCGGTGGCACGGGTTATCGCAATGCGTGGCGAAAATCCTGACCTTACCATAATGATAAATGGTGATGAATCCGCGGACTATGGTGCGGTGATGTCTGTTATGGGTAAATTAAAAGATGCTGGTTTCCAACGGGTTGGATTGCGGACGCAACTGGGTGATTAATAGAATATGAATTTGGGGTCAAGATTTTCATCGGAAAATTTGCTGATGTCGGTGTGCGGGCACTTGGCATTGGTGGCGATTATGGTTACGTCTTTTGCCGTGGTTGTGCATCGGGCGACGTTGGTCGCGCCAGACCGTATAGAAATTTTGGAAATAGATTTGGATGCGGTGCATGTCGGTGGCGATGAAACGATTTTGCATAATGTAAACGCGGATGCGGTTGTGGAACCAGAACCGGCGCCGGAACCGGAACCCGAAAATGTTGCGGAACCCGTGCCAGAGCCGGTTGAGACGGACGTTGAAACCGAAATTGTTGAACCAAGTTTGATTGAATCCGTACCCGAAGTGCCGGAACCCGTCGTTCAACCCGTGGCCAAGGCGGACGATGCAAACAAATCGGCGGATGAAGAAGCGCCAAAAAAGAAAAAGACGGTTGTGCGTGTAAATCGCGAAGTGGTGTCGTTGGACCGTACGCTGACGGTGTCTGTGGTGGATGCGTTGCGCGTGGCGATGACGCGTTGTTGGACCATAGATACCACGCATCCGGGGATTGGCGATATTCGTGCGGTGGCGCATTTGACCATGCGTCGTAATGGAACCGTGCGTGATGTGTGGTTTGAATCGGCGGCGCGTGCGGATACAGATCCGGCATTTGCGTACGTATTGGAAACAATACGAAATGCGATAAATGTGTGTCAGCCGTTTAAGATGTTGCCACCAAACGAATTTGACAAGTGGCAGAAAATACAACTGACATTTTATCCGACCCAGGGAAAGGTTATGTAAAGCGGTGCCCGCGTTGTGCAATACGTGGGCATTTTTGTTTTATTGGTTATGCGTATGTTTGCAACAACATTTATTTCGGTTTTATGAAATCAAAAGAAAAACGTTCCGCGTCTGCGGAACGTCTAATCGTTATAACGATAAATGGATTTATTCCATACCATTCAAACTGCGCAACAGTTTCATTACCATTTCGCGTTTGTCGTCGCCCGGCAATTTCCAATACAGATTTATTAACGTCAGTGATTCGTTCTTGGACAGCGGATCATCCTTGCTTGTTTGCTGGGCCACGTGTTGGATACGACCAGTGCGGTCCGGTTCGGGCATTAATCCCGGCAGACCACGGAAAAAGAACGTAATCGGCGTTTCCAGTACGGAACTGAGTTCAAACAGTCGCGATGCGTAGATCCGATTCTCTGCGCGTTCGTATTTTTGAATCTGTTGTGATGTAACACCGCACAGGTTCGCCAAATCACGCTGGGACAGGCCCATCATGGTACGGCGCAGTTGCAGGCGTTTGCCGATGTGTTCATCAATAGAATTGTGTACTATTGGCTGTTCTGACATGAATTTATCCTGCGGTTATTATGAAAATTCTCCTAAGATTATTTATACTAGTTTTCTTTTTCTTTTGCAATCAAAAAACTGATGTGATAGATTTTTGGCGTTAAATTTTTATCGAGAGGAAAGATATGAGCAAGCCTGTTGTTTTATGTATTATGGATGGTGTCGGTATCGGACAAGATGATAATCATAATGCCGTGGAAATGGCAAAAATGCCGTGCTATCGCGGGTTGTTGCGGGATTACCCGCATTCACAATTAAATGCCAGTGGACCGGCCGTGGGGTTGCCAGATGGCACAATGGGCAATTCAGAAGTTGGGCATATTACAATCGGTTCGGGACGCGTTGTTAATCAATTTTTGCGTCGATTTCAATTAGAAAATTGGAAACAGAATGCACCGTTGCGTGGTTTTATCGATTCGGTGCGTGACGATGGTGGAATTGTTCATGTCGCGGGGTTGATGTCTGATGGACGTGTGCATTCCGATGTTCGTGATATTTTAACCATTGTACGGTTTATATTGGATGCCGGGGTGCGCGTATGTATTCATTTTATTGCAGATGGACGTGATACACCGCCACAATCCGCACCTAGATATGTCGCGATGATACAGGAATCTTTGGCCCCGTATTTGGCCGATGGACGGGCGTTTTTTGGGACTTTGTCGGGACGGTACTATGCGATGGACCGAAACAAAAATATGGACAGAACAGAATCGGCATTTAATGCGATTGCGTGTGCAAAATCTGAATATGTCGCGGATGATATAGATTCTGCACTGGCCGATGCGTATGCGCGTGGTGAAACAGACGAATTTATACGGCCGACCGTTATCAGTGGCGATGTGCCAATTACATCAAAAGATGGGTTCTTGTTCGGAAATTATCGCAGTGATCGTGCACGCCAGATTGTGCGGGCGGTGTTGTGTACGGGGGCCCGGATGTTATGTTTTTCCCAATATGGCGAAGGATTAAATGAATTGTGCCCCGCCCTGTTGCCGGATGAAGTCGTTGGTGATGTTCTGGGCGATGTTTTGGCACAACATGGTAAAACACAACTGAGAATCGCAGAAACAGAAAAATACAATCATGTTACGTATTTCTTTGATGCGGAACGTAATGTTGATTTTGACGGTGAAGAAAAAGTTTTGATTCCATCGCCTGATGTGGCAACGTTTGATTTGAAACCAGAAATGTCCGCAGGTGAAATTACGGATGCGTTGTTGCCAAAACTGTCGCAATTTGACGTTGTAATTTTGAACTATGCCAATGGTGATATGGTTGGGCATACCGGGAATCAAGATGCAACAATTCGGGCAATGGAATTTTTGGACAAACAATTGGCACGATTGGTCCCGGCGGTATTAGAACTGGGCGGGGTGATGTTGATTGCCGCAGATCACGGAAATGCAGAAAAAATGTGGGATGATGTGAACAATCTGCCTTGGACGGCGCATACGACAAATCCCGTGAACTTTATTGTTGTGTCAAATGAAAAGCATGTCGTGCATGATGGCGGTTTGGCGGATATCGCACCAACAATATTAAAGTTGGTTGGTATAGAACAGCCAAAATCTATGACGGGAAAATCGTTAATAGATTAAGTTAAAAGACGGCGATGTTATTCGCCGTTTTTTGATTTTTTGCGTCGCAAGGCAAAAAAATCACGCAACAGTTGGGCGGATTCGTCCGCGTATTCGGGGATTTGGTGTACAGTTGGACGCCACAGGTGTTTGTCTGTGTCATATACGCGGGCGTTGGATGTTATGCCACCACCCTTGGCGTCGGGGGCGGCGAAGTATACATTGCGAATACGCGCCAATGATATCGCCGTGGCGCACATCGCACATGGTTCCAGACTGATGTAAATATCGCAATCGTCTAAGAATTTAGTCCCCAGTTTTTTACATGCGCGATTTATCGCGACTATTTCTGCATGTAATGTTGGATTTTTGCGTAATTGCACCATGTTTTCACCGCGGGCAATAACTTTGCCGTCGCGTACAATTACCGCACCAATCGGAACGTCGTCGTGCGACATGGCGCGGATGGCTGAATTTAAGGCTTGCTTCATAAACGTCATAATGTACACTGTATCGTATGAATTCAAGATTGCAAATTTTTTCGGGACGTTTTCGTGGGCGCAAGTTGTTTTTGCCCCCAGATGCACGCCCAACACAAAATCGTGCGCGGATGGCGTTGTTTAATATCCTGGGCGGATTAATAGGCGCAGATGAAAATATTGTTGTGTGGGACGCGTTCGCAGGCAGTGGTGCGTTCGGAATTGAATGTCTGTCGCGATATCCGGGTGCGCGTGTGTATTTTACAGATGTTGCGACAACGTCTGTCCAGACCGTGCGAAAAAATTTGGCTATGTTGCAGGTTGGCAATGTCGCGGTGGTCGAACAGATTGATGCGAATATGGCCGTTAAACGTATCGGTGGTATCGCAGATTTGATTTTCGTTGATGCCCCATATGATGATGCAGATGTGGGATTTACGTTTGTGCGGGCGTTGGGAAAACGTGCAAAAAATGGCGCAATTCTGATTTGGGAACAAGAAACCAGTCATTCTGTAAATCCGCCAGACGGATGGGAAATATTGCGGGACAAGGTATATGGGCGCGCGCGCTTTTTGGTTTTACAGCGGTGTGGCGAATAAAAACCTTGATTTTTCAAAGATTTTAGTAAATAATATGGCCCGCGTGGCACCCTTGGAGGCCACGTTAGCAAAAAACAAAATGTAAAAAGGAAATATAAAATGGCTATTAAATTAAACGCAGAAATTCGTGGACGTGTTGGCAAGGGGGCCGCGCGTGGTATCCGCAAAAACAAGAATATCCCCGCGGTTGTATATGGCGAAAAAAAGGCGCCGGTTGCAATCGAACTGAACGGTCGTGATTTCGAAATGCTGTTGCAAACCCCCAGTTTGCGCACAAAGTTGTTTGAAATCGATACCGCAAATGGTCATGAAGACGCGATGTTGATGGATATTCAATATCACCCAGTTAATGATACGGTTGTTCATGTGGATTTTAAGCGTATCGATGTCAAGAAACCGGTGAACGTCAGCGTGCCGGTCGAAGTTGTGAATGTCGAAACGTCCAAGGGACTGAAAATGGGCGGTGTGTTGAACTTTGCTGTGCGTAAGGTTGCTTTGCGCGGTTTGGTTCACGATATTCCAGAAAAGATCACAATTGATTTGACCAATTTGAATATTGGTGATTCTGTGCACGGTTCTGATTTGGTTCTGCCGGCGGGCGTTGAATTGGGGCTGCACCAGGCAGAATTGGCGTTCGCCACAATCGGTGGTAAAATGCCCGATGAAACACCGGCTGCGGCGGCTGCGACAACCGCTGCCCCGGCAACAGCCGAAGCGAAAAAATAATTTCGCATTTGTGTTAGAAAAAAAACCGCCCACGTGGGCGGTTTTTTGTATTATTTTTTTCCTGTGGTCTTGAAATGGTATTTTGTGTTCACTATATGGTATGCAACGGAAAAAAATTACAGTTTGTAAGGAGTGAAAAATGGCAAAAGTATTGGGTATTGATTTGGGTACCACTAATTCCGCAATGGCGTTTATGGATGGCAGTGAACCCAAAATTATCGAAAATTCCGAAGGTCAACGTACAACGCCGTCTGTGGTCGCAATGACGTCGGGTGGCGAACAGTTGGTCGGTATTACCGCAAAAAACCAGGCGGTGACAAATCCAGAAAATACTATTTATGAAATTAAACGTTTGATGGGGTTGCGTTTTGACAATCCCGCGGTCAAAGAAATTGCCGGTCGTGTGCCGTACAAAATTGTTGCAGGCGACAATGGTGATGCGTGGGTGGAAATCGACGGTAAAAAATATGCACCATCACAAATTTCTGCGATGATTTTGGCCAAGTTAAAGAAAGATGCAGAAGCGTATTTGGGCGAAACGGTTAATGATGCTGTTATTACCGTGCCGGCGTATTTTAATGATTCCCAGCGCCAGGCCACAAAAGATGCGGGACGTATTGCGGGGCTGAACGTTTTACGTATAGTTAATGAACCGACCGCCGCCGCGTTGGCATACGGTTTGGACAAGAATAAGAACGGAACCGTGGCCGTATATGATTTAGGTGGTGGTACGTTCGATATTTCTGTGTTGGAAATTGTTGACGGCGTGTTCGAAGTAAAATCCACGAATGGTGATACGGCGTTGGGTGGTTCTGATTTCGATGCGCGTATTCTGAAATATCTGATTGAAGAATTCAAAGGTCAAACAGGTATTGATTTGTCCAATGATAAATTGGCGTTGCAACGTTTGAAAGAAGCCGCAGAAAAGGCAAAAATCGAACTGTCGTCCAAGACGTCAACGGATATTAATTTGCCGTTCTTGACGGCGGACGCAACCGGTCCGAAACACTTTAACACAACGTTGACACGCGCAAAGTTGGAATCTTTGGTTGATGATTTGATTCAAAAGACCATTGAACCATGTCGCAAGGCGTTGAAAGACGCGGGTTTGGACAAGGGGCAAATTAACGAAGTTATCTTGGTCGGTGGCCAGACACGTATGCCAAAGGTTCAAGAAGTTGTCAAAGAATTCTTTGGGCGTGAACCGCACAAGGGTGTTAACCCGGATGAAGTGGTTGCGTTGGGGGCCGCGATTCAAGGTGGTGTGTTAAAGGGCGATGTCAAAGACGTGTTGTTGTTGGATGTTACACCGCTGTCGTTGGGTATTGAAACATTGGGTGGTGTGTTTACGCGCCTGATTGACCGTAATACAACCATTCCGACAAAAAAGACCCAGGTGTTTAGTACCGCGGAAGATAATCAGTCTGCTGTGACTATTCGTGTGTTCCAGGGTGAACGTGAAATGGCCGCGGACAACAAATTGTTGGGGCAATTTAACCTGGAAGGTATTGCGCCCGCGCCACGTGGTGTGCCACAAATCGAAGTGTCTTTTGATATCGACGCCAATGGTATAGTTCACGTGTCGGCCAAGGATAAAGGCACAGGTAAAGAACAGGCGATTTCTATTAAGTCTGATGGAGGGTTGTCCGAAGAAGAAATCCAGCGTATGGTGGATGAAGCCGCCGCAAACGCGGATGCGGACGCGAAAAAACGTGCACTGGCCGAAGCCAAAAACAATGCAGAAACGGCGGTGTTTACGGTTGAAAAGGCATTGAAAGAACATGGCGATAAAATCAGTGCTGATGATAAAAAAGCCATCGAAGACGCCAAGAAAGAATTGTCTGATGAATTGGCGAAATCTGATGCCACCGCGGAATCGTTAAAGGCCAAGACAGATGTGTTGACGGAAAAGTCTATGAAATTGGGCGAAGCGGTTTACAAGGCAACCCAAGAAGCGTCCCAAAATGCGTCGGCCGAAAATACCGAAGGCAAATCAGACGAAGGTGGTGCGCGTGATGCAGATTTTTCTGAAAAGAAATAATTGCATTGGCGTATCATTACAAGAAAAATCCCGCAAATGCGGGATTTTTTTTGTTTGTGCGCCCTATTTTATTTCGCCAATATAGATTCCCATATTTGTGGCAATGTTCAATAATGGGTCGTCTGGGGAAACGAATGCATCCGATGTTTGTACGTCTGGGATGTTCGGGTCGGCCGTTACGTATCCTGAATCGAAAAAGTCCGCCAGGCTGACCGTTTCACATTTGCAATCGTTTATCGCCGTCATAACGTATGTTTCATTATTGTCTATGGCACGCAATGCGCAATCGGCCATACGGGTCGCCAGAATTCTGTCTGATGCCGTGGTATCACCAGCACGCTGGGTATGTTCTGGGTATGCGGTGCGGTTTACTATGCCCGCCGATGTTAATTTGCGCGAAATCATATCCGCCGGTCGGCCGGAATGTCCGCGCAGGGATATTCCTTCGGATACCAGGATAATCCCATAGTCGCGTTCAACGTTTTGTATGTGGTTTACCAATGAATTTATATCGAATTTAATTTCTGGAATTAAAACAGCGTCCGCGCCAATCGCAATGCCGGCATTTAATGCCAATTGTCCACAATCGCGTCCCATTGTTTGTACAATGAACCAGCGATGATGACTGCGCGCGGTCATTAATAACTGGTCGCAAAAAGATGTTAATTGTTGTACCGCGGTATTAAATCCAATTGTTTTGTCGGTCAGTGGGATGTCCATGTCTATGGTTTTTGGAATACAAATCAACTGGATATCTGAATAAATATCGCGGTTGCGCCATGCCAAGGACAGACTGCCGTTGCCACCAATTAAAACCAATGCGTCCAGTTTTAATTCTGATAATGATTTCTTTAATTTCTTGTTGAATTTATCCAGTTTTCCCGTTTTGGCCGCCGTTTCAAAATTCAATGCGTCTGCGCGACCGTTGTGCAAAAAACTGCCCGCGAGGCGTGCGCATTCAATCGGTAATGTGTTCGGGTCGAATTTTACGATTGTCGGTGGTGTCGTGCACAGACCGTCTGTGCCGTCTTGGATTCCAATAACACGCCACCCACGCAGAGTTGCGCCGTGAACAATGCGGTGGATTACCGTGTTCAGTCCAGAACAATCACCGCCCGTTGTCATAATGCCTATTTTCTTCATTTTTTATGCCCCAATATTAGTCAGTCAGATTATATCATAAATAAGTTGACAAAGAAATTATATTTGCAATAATTTGTCCACGATAAAAATACAATTATTTCTAGGAGAAAATCGGTATGTCCAAACACGATAAAAACAAAAATAAAAAGACTTCTACGGATGATTTAATCGACAGTGCTATTGCGCAACAGAAAGATTGGATGGAAAATCGCCGTACGTTCGCGCGAAAATTCTTGAAGACGTTGAATATATTTGCGCGCCCCGCCCCAAAGAAAGACGATGCGGTGGTTGCAACCCAGGTTGTGGAAAATCGCCGTCGCAGTGGTTTGGCGTCGTATTGGTTTCCGATTTTGTGCGCAGTGATTGTTGTACTGATTGCGGTATGGGTGGCATTTATTCGCCCCACCCCGACCAGTACCGTTGTCGTTGTTCCCGATGTGCCGGAACCCGTCGTACAAACAGTTGAAAAAACGGACACAGATACCAGTGTTCCTATGTTTGATATTGTTCGCATAGAACCAGGTGGAACAATTGTTGTCGCGGGTCGTTGGATTCCAGAACAAAGCGTATCGATTGTTATTAATGGTGAAATCGTTGCCACCGAACGTACCGATGTAAATGGTGAATTTGTATATTCGCCAACACGTGCATTCGATGCGGGGAATTATACAATTTCTTTGATTGGTGTTGAAAAAGATGCTAAATCCGAAGAAAATGTTTTCATTTATATTTCGCCACGCGGATATGAAAATTCTGTATCTTTGTTGATGGATAAAGATGGCAGTACCCTGTTACAGGCGCCGACATTGCTGACGGATGGCGATTTGGTTGTGTCCAAGATTGACTATCTGGATACGGGACGGATTGTGATAACGGGTGATGCGTTGCCACGGTTGCGTGTGTCTTTATCATTAGATGGAAAATATTTGGGTTTTGCACGCGTTTCTGATCATAAACATTTTGGTCTGGGCGCAGATGTTGGACAATTGAAAACGGGTCAAGAATATCAGTTGGCGGTTCGTTTGCATGATGGCGATGGACGTACAATCGCCCAGGTAAATCACACGTTTACCATGCCAGAAATGACCGGTGATGACGATACGTATTATACCGTACGCCGTGGTGATTGTCTGTGGATTATTGCGCGTAATTTCCTGCGTCGTGGTGTGTTGTTCAGTATTATTGCAGACCGCAACAATATTGAAAATCCTGACCTGATTTTCCCAAATCAAAATTTACAGATACCAACGGGGGGAACAGCAAAATGAATGAAAAGCGTCAAAATGAAATGATTTATCGTACTGCATCGATGGAATCACGGCATGAAATGGATTTGGCAGGATTGCTGATGATGGTGTCATCGTTGGAAATGCGGGCAAAGGTTTTGCGTGCGATCTCGGTATTGCGGATTCTGGAAAATGTTCGCAAGAATATTGAACGCGGTGGCGTAAATAAAAAAGTCTTGCGTGCAACGCAAACAAAACTGGAAAAAATTCAGGCGGAATTGATAGATTATCAGCAAAACCAAAACAGCAGATAATAATATCTGTTGCTGCACATGGGGGGGATTTATGTCTGGCAGGAATATATTTGGGTATTTTGTTGGAATACTGTTGTTCTTGATAATTATTCCCGGGGTGATGTATGGCGTTGCGGTTAATTTTGTTGTGCCCATAGATTTATTGGTGTGTTGTGTGCTGGGGTTATTGCTGGCTGTATTGGGCATGGTTTTTATGATTTGGTCAAATGTTGATATGGTCAGAATTGGTCGCGGATGTCCAACAGATGGATTTAATATCGCGTTGGGTGAACGAACCAAGAAACTGATTGTCAGCGGACCATACCGGTATACACGAAATCCGATGTTGTTTGGTACATTTGTTTTCTATTTTGGATTGGCGTTGCTGTTTAATTCATATTCTGCGTTGGTTGTGCCGATTGTATTTATTTCATATATGGTGTGGCATGTAAAAAAATTTGAAGAACCCAGATTGTATAACGACTTCAAAGACGAATATATTAGATATAGAAACACTACCCCATTGTTGTTTCCAAAATTTAAAAAATAAAAAACCGACACAGTGTTGGTTTAATATATCAAATGCATTTGCCACACTTCGTCAAGACTTCGTGTGGCACGCCTTTGCCTGTACGGCTCGTCTGACGTGTGGCGTAGCCACCCGAAGCCTCGCCGAGGCGAAGGGTGGTGCGGGCGAAGGGAATGTATAATTCCCTGCCGAAATCAATCCAATCGCTGGGGCTCTTGGTGATTTCGGCGGGCCCCTTTCACTGCGCGCTGGCGCGCTGCGTTCCGAACCCTGCGCCGCTGGCGCGGCTTTGTCAGGTTCAATTCCGTCGCCGGCAATCCAAAAAAATAAAACCGACACAGGGTCGGTTTAATTTTTTGGTGCGGGCGAAGGGAATCGAACCCTCGTCTTCAGCTTGGGAAGCTGACGTGCTGCCATTATACCACGCCCGCGATGGGGTGAATTCTATAATAAAGGTTCGTGAATGTCCAGTACAAAACGCAGTTTCGGGATTTGGGTTGCTTTTTTTGTTTTTCGGGCGTACCATCACATATTGCCTGTTTAACAAAGGGAGTTATAATTATGGCAAATGAAAATTTGAACCCGCTGATAGGAGCCCAGCAACGCGTTAAAGTCGCGTGTGAAAAATTGGGACTGGGGGCGGATGTTTATGAAATTCTGAAATACCCACAAAGAATGCTGGAAGTGTCTGTTCCGGTTAAAATGGATGATGGATCTGTACGTGTATTCACCGGGTGGCGCGCACAGCATAATACGGCCGTTGGACCGTCCAAGGGTGGTGTCAGATTTCACCCAAATGTAACACGCGACGAAGTGGCCGCGCTGTCAATATGGATGACTTTCAAATGTTCTGTGACCGGTATTCCGTACGGTGGTGGCAAAGGCGGTATCATCGTTAATCCAAAAGAACTGTCCGCTGGCGAACTGGAACGTTTGTGTCGTGGGTATGTTGATGCGATATATCCGATACTGGGCGAAAAGAAAGATGTGCCCGCACCAGATGTTAACACCAATGCCCAGATTATGGCGTGGATGACCGATGAATATATCAAATTATCAGGCGAAAGTTCGTTCGGTACATTTACGGGAAAACCTGTGGAACTGGCGGGATCTTTGGGACGTACCAAGGCGACCGGTTTGGGGATTTCTATTATTATGAACGAAGCGCTGAAAAAGCAAGGCAAGTCATTGGACGGTGCACGTGTTGCAATCCAGGGATTTGGCAATGTCGGCAGTTTTACCGCCAAGTGTGCACATGATATGGGTGCACGTGTTGTCGCAATCGCAGAATGGAATACGACACTGTATAACGAAAACGGAATTGATATCGAAAAATTGATGCAATTCAAGGCCGATAATGCCGGCAGTATCAAGGGATTCCCAGATGCATCTGAAATCAGCATCGAAGAATTCTGGGGGTTGGATGTTGATGTGTTGTCGCCATGTGCGATGGAAAACACCATCAACAGTGAAACCGCGCCGTTAATCAAGACCAGTTTGGTGGTCGAAGGTGCCAATGGGCCGACAACACTTGACGGCGACAAGATATTGCAAGACAAAGGTATTACCGTTGTCCCAGACATTTTGGCGAATGCCGGTGGTGTTACGGTTTCTTATTTCGAATGGGTCCAGAATCGCTATGGTTATTACTGGGGCGAATCCGAAGTCGAACAAAAAGAAGAAACGGCGATGAAGACGGCGTTCGATGCGATTTATAAAATTAAAGAAGAATACAATGTTTCTATGCGTGAAGCCACGTATATGTATTCTGTAAAGCGCGTCGCAACCGCAATGAAATTGCGTGGATGGTGTTAATCGTCGTGCGATTCGATAAAATAAAAATCCCCAATTCGGGGATTTTTATTTTTTTTGTTGTGCGCTTTTATTTTTATTGTGCACAAACTTCCACAGCGTATGCTTCGCCGGTGGCCTGTTCCGCAGTGCCACAGAACAAACGGAAATTACATTTGTTTTCTGGGGTGCCCATATCGGCCATAACTTTGTCTGGGATGATGTTCAACAGACATTGACCTTCGGCGACGTATTGTGCCGGGTTTTCAACAGACAAAAATGCAACGGTTCTGGCCTTGTTGCCGATTGCGGTCAGTGTTTCTGTGGCCGGCAAAGTGATAATGTAATCGCCCTGTTGGCCGATTGCAGTAATAGACAGTGCAACGCCGTTTGCAACGCTGTTCTGGATTTCTGTTTCGATTGTTGTGTAATCTTCTGGGGTTGGTTTGCTGTCGCCACAGGCCACCAATGTGACAGCCGCCAATGCCAATAATGACAGTTTTTTCATATAGTTCTCCTTTGGTTTGTTTTGCGTTTGCAAGGTTAGTATAACATACTTTTTTACAAAATGTTTGACTTTTTTTATTTTTTGGTACATAATTTTGTGGCAAATCCCAAAGATTGCTATTACAATAACCCCAGTACGCGGTATGCGTGTGGTACATCAACCGACGAGTTTTCGTCTTTGATGTGTGTTTTTGTTATGTTGTCTGTTGGGCAAGAAATAAAATAAAAAACAGTTTTTTTAAGGAGCATTAAGTATGGCAACTGTTATCAGATTGGCGCGTTTCGGTGCAAAAAAACGCCCGTATTATCATGTCGTTGTAACGGATTCACGCAATGCGCGTAATTCTGGCAATGTTTTGGCAACCGTTGGTAAATATGACCCAATGTTGCCACGCGACAGTGAAAAGCGCGTTGTGTTGAAAATCGATGAAATCAAAGATTGGATGGCCAAGGGTGCAAAGCCGTCTGACCGTGTTTACAAGTTCTTGGCAAAGGCCGGATTGGTCCAGGCTCGCCCTGTTCCGGTTCAGACCAAAAAACATCTGCAATCCGAAAAAACATTGCAGAAGATCAAGGACAAACAAGACAGATTGGCAAAGATAGCCGAAGAACAGGCAAAGGCCACGGCCGAGGCAGAAGCCCCAGCACAAGATGACGCCACCGATGCACCGGTTGCCGAATAAGTTGCAATGTAATCCGGGGCATATTCCCCGGATTATTCTTTTACAGTACACGGAGTATATTTGGCATGGTCGGCGAAAATAAAAAACTTTGTCCGTATGATACGGTCGTACCGTTTGAATGCGATTTGATGTATCGTGATGGTGAACTGTATCGGCAATTACAGCGCGCCATGTCCAGTGGACGGGAATCGTTTGTGTATCTGCGTTCGGGTGCAGAATGTAATTGCGACCCAGAAATTTGTTCGCGGTATGTTCAACATTTGATTGCAAATCTGGATAAATACAAAAAAGTTAATAATGGCAGATAGAAAACAAATCTTGATTGGGAAAATTGTCGCCCCCCAAGGTGTTCGGGGCGAAGTTCGTGTTCAAACATATACGGCAAACCCGTCTGATTTGCGCGATTTACCCGTGCATTGTCGAAAATTCGGTGATGGCGCGTTTCACTTTGTGCGGACGGTTCCGTCTTCGACCGTTATAATTGCGCGTGTTGATGGAATTGAAAATCGCAATGACGCCGAATTGTTACGTGGCACAGATTTGTTCGTTTATCGTGATGAATTGCCCGATGCGGGTGATGGACAGTTTTATCATGCCGACTTAATTGGTATGCGCGTTGTGCGTGGCGACGTTGAAATTGGCGTCGTCGAAGACATACAGAACTATGGCGGTGGTGATATTTTGGAACTGGATAATGGGGATATGGTGTCGTTGGTCGGGGCCCAGGTTGATATGGCCACGCGTACTATATTCGTTCGGGGGTAATAAAAAATGAAGCAGTATAATAAGTTAATGCCCAGAACATTTGTAATGGAATCTGATGATTTTCAGACGTTGTATTTGCCGAACCGACCCAGTGGTCGCAAGAATGGCGATTGTGTATCCTGTTGTGTTTATGCGTGTTCCCAATTTATGGAATACGCGGTGGACAGATGGGGACGCAGAATTATCCCCAAGGGCGCCAAGTGTCCGCACCAGGTTTTATATCATGGTGGACATCCGGTATGTGATGGACAACGCGTTTGTCATAATGGCGAAATTGTTGGGACCGTGCGCAGATACGAATCCGTGAGACGCATAGGTGTATCTTTGCGGGATCAGATGGCAATTCGGCAAGATTTTATTGAACTGAACAATCAAAAGATACGATAGAACACGAAGATGCATTTTAACATACTGACGATTTTTCCAGAAATGTTCCCGGGCACGTTGGGTGCCGGGGTCGTTGGACGGGCACTGGAACGCAAGATATGGTCGTATGATGTTATCAATATTCGCGATTTTGCACATGATAACTATGGCAGTGTTGATGATGAACAATTTGGCGGTGGTGTGGGTCAAGTAATGCGCGCCGATGTTTTGGGTGATGCATTGGATTCTATAAAAAATCGCGGAAAAATTATATACTTTTCACCACGTGGTCCACGGTTGAACCAGAAAATGGTTCGGGAATTTTCCGGGGAAACGGATGGTGTTTATACCCTGGTCTGTGGACGGTACGAAGGAATCGACCAACGGGTCATTGATGAGTATGGTATAATGGAATTATCGATTGGCGATTACATACTGTCGGGGGGTGAAATTCCCGCGCAAGTTTTTATTGACAGCGTGGTTCGCGTGATGGATAATGTCCTGGGCGGTGGCGCAGATGCCACGGCAAACGAAAGTTTCGAAATCGGCGGGTTGGAATGGCCGTTATATACCCGTCCGTCGGCATGGCGTGGACGTTGTGTCCCAGAAGTCCTGCTGTCCGGTCATCACGGCAATATAGAAAGATGGCGGAAACAACAATCGGACGAAATAACAAAGCAACGTCGTCCGGATTTAATAAAGGAAAAGTAAAAATGAGCATTATTAAAAAAATCGAACAGGCCCAAGTCGAAAAATTAAAGGGCGATAAAAAAATCCCAGCGTTCAAGGCCGGTGATACTGTCAAAGTCCATGTGAAAATCAAGGATGGCGATAAATTCCGTATCCAGGTGTTCGAAGGCGTTGTCATCGCACGCGATGGCGGGAATGGTAATAATGCCAGCTTTACAGTGCGTCGCGAATCATACGGCGTTGGTGTGGAACGTAAATTCCCGCTGTACAGCCCGGCGATTGAAAAAATCGAAAAAGTGCGCACCGGTAAGGTTCGTCGTGCAAAACTGTTCTTTTTGCGTGGTTTGTCCGGCAAAAAGGCACGTATTGTCGAAGATTTGTCTGCGAATGCAAACAAAGAAGACAAATAATTTTAATTTGTTTTTGCACAATAAAAAACCGCACGTTTTGTGCGGTTTTTTGTTATCTGGAAAATATACGCGGTTGGGTTATGTATGGG
Organism: uncultured Alphaproteobacteria bacterium; assembly: GCA_944389345.1. Lineage (GTDB taxonomy): Bacteria > Pseudomonadota > Alphaproteobacteria > Rs-D84 > Rs-D84 > Enterousia. The sequence goes on from CALXMA010000001.1 coordinate 30,180, forward strand.
TTAATTAACGGAACCGGTTTATAATTTGTTTGTTCCAGACAAACGTTAATACACTGTTTATGTTCCGCAAAGTCATAGTCTTGGATGTGTATATGACCGTGGTAATTTACAATCGGTGGATTATTCCCGAATTCTGGTAATGGTTCGTGCGACAGTAAAATATAGTTTTTCGCGTCATAGATTGGGTGCGAAAAAACCTTGTCAAAACCGCATGATAACCACCAGGTTTCAGAATGATTACGATCATGATTGCCCATAATCAAATATTTGCGACCGCGCATACGACTGAGAATATTAAATACCTTTTCTTTGGATGCGTCGTACATAACGTCGCCCAGCCAATAACAAGTGTCTTGTTTTTTGACCGTCATATTATAGTTGTTTATGATTGTTTTGTTCATTTCGGCAACGCTGGTAAATGGGCGGTTGCCGTTAACAATAATTTTTTCTGAATCAAAATGTGGATCTGAAAAGACATAGATAGCCATAATTTTACCCCCGTTCTGATTACAATGTTTTTAACTGTGTTTTTAAGTTTTGCAAATCGCGTACGATTGTTTGCCATTCTTCGCGAATACCCATAAATCTGTCCGTCATTTGATTATAATCCGTACCCAGTTTAGTCAAAGTTTCGTCGTCTGGCAACAATTGAACATCGCCCAGTGTCGGCAACGGTTCAATACGCTTCATAGTATATTTTGCCTGGTGGCGTTCTATGTCGCGCAACATCTGTTGTGTGGCGCCCAGGTTTACATATCTGGACAGTTTTGCCGTGTCATAATAATGACGTGAAAAGAACTGAGAGAAATGCGGACGTTCGGCCACGCTGTTAGAATGCAACGCGTATACTTTGTCCCAGAATGTCTGTTCATAGCGAACGGTACGAATGCCGTCAATCGGACATTCCAGCGCGTACGGCGAAATAGTTTTGTATTCTAATGATGTGTCGGGATATTTGCGCGGTATTACTTCTATGCACAAATGCCCCAGGTTCGGGCTGAATTCCGATTTGTACATCAAGTGTAATGTTGGTGAACTCATGAACTGTTCAATGTTCTTTAATTGACCCCAGTCATGGTCGGTCATAATCAAAAACTGTTGGTTTTTGTTTATGGTTTCGCCAATCTTTTGCTTTAATTCTGTAAACACATTGTGCTTAAAACCCTTTTTGAATTTATCCAGTTGCTTTCGCGAATGGTCGTCCGGAATGTCGTCAAATGTTTGGCATACCAAATCAATGTCTTGGCAAATACGATTGCTTAATTTGTATGCCTTGGACAAAGAACCACCGCCGGCGAAAACAAAGTTGTCGCCAATGTAATTACTGTTGAACAATTCTTGCAAAATCGCACATTCCAAGTAATCCTTTTCGGCAGAACATGGATCTTTGGCGTTGCGCAAGATGTTATAAGTTGATGTATTTATCTTTACCATGCTTTTATTATATGTACACAAAAACTATTTGTCAATGTTTTTGATGCAAATTTTATTTAATGGTTTGACTTTATTTGTGGGTGTCTGTAAAATCATCAATTATGATGTACAGAAACGCGTTTTTATCTTTGATTTTTGGTTTTTTCGTGGTTGGGGGCGTAATCCCGCATGATGCCCGGGCGTACGTTGACCGCGACAGTGCGGTGGTTCGTATTATGGATAAAACCGCGGGCAAGGTTCAGACAATTACCCTGCCCGTGAATCAGGTGGCGAAATACGAAAAACTGGAAATGGTTGTGCGGTCGTGCAAGCAAACCGATCCGTTCGATGCAGAAGATTTCTTTATGTTTATAGAAATTTCTAAGTATGGCGAAGGCAAGATTTTTAGCGGTTGGATGAGTGCAAATGAACCCGGTGATAATCCGTTGCAAAATGCGGACTATGACGTTTGGTTGGTGCGTTGTGTTCAATCGTCCGAATTGGAAACCAGCGAAAACAATTAAATAACAACAACGGAATTTTCAGATGAAAGCATTAAAGAAATTATTGAAGTTGTTTATAGGAATTGCCGTACTGGTAATTGTAATTGTTGTGTTTTTCTTTGCAATGAAATCCAGTGATTTGGAAAACGGAAACCTGCGTCAATGGCGTGGGACCAATCTGGAAATGCGTACTGCGACGGTTCAGGTTTTGGTCGCGTCTGACAGTGATTTAGAATTGTTGGTTCAGTGTGTGGACAAGATTGCAACCCTGCCCGATTCTGGGGAAATGGCGGTGCGCGATGCGGTGGCGTTGTGTTATACCGGAATTCAAGTAAATCAAAACAACTGATGATATGCGGGTATTGATGGCGTTGATTTTTATTCTGGGCGGATGTGCGTGCGATGCAAACGACGCGTATATCGGCGCGGAATATCTGGGGGCGCCGTATTTGAATGACCCATTGGGCGAAGGCGTGCCACCCGATACAGATCCATTATTTCGTGGTGATGCGTTTGATTGTGTAACGTTTGTGGAAACCGTACTGGCCGGGGGAGATGCGGGTAAATTGGTTCAAATTCGTTATCGCGATGGTGATGTTGATTTTGTAAACCGTAATCATTTTATGGAAACAGATTGGCTGGGGAATAATTCTGATTTGGTTGAAAATGTCAGCAAACTGTACGGCAAGACCGCGTTGCGTCATATTGTGATAGATAAACAAAATTGGTTTCGTGCGGTACATAACATAGACGTTAATGTCCCTGTACAGGTGATGGATTTGGAATATATACCGTACGAAAATCTGGGGCCTATTTATCCATCTGAACCGATGATTGTGTTATTTATTTCTGGACAAGACAAAAAAAGTGATAAAATAGGTACGGATTTGGCGGTTCGCCATGTTGGTTTTCTGTTGCCGAACGGCATGTTGCGACATGCGTCGTCGGCGAATGGTCGCGTTATGGATACAGACTTTTATAAATATGCAATGGCGCGCGCAGAAAATCCGTCTAACCTGGGGATAGTGGTGGTGCAAATAAAATGAATGACGACAAATTAATTCGTATGGATATGGGCGGAATGCGCGGTGATGCACATGGTGGCAATCGCCCAATATTGTGTTTGGGGATTGAATCTTCGTGTGATGAAACCAGTGCGGCAATTGTGGATTCTGACAGAAATATTTTATCGCATATAATCTATTCCCAAATTCCAGAACATCAAAAGTATGGCGGTGTTGTGCCAGAACTGGCGGCGCGTGCGCATATATTGGCGATTGATGAAGTTATTGAACAAACATTGGCCAAGGCCGGTAAAAAGATTTCTGACATAGATGTTATTGCCGCCACCGCGGGACCCGGTTTAATTGGTGGTGTTTTAATTGGTTGGATGGTGGCGACGGGAATTGCGCAATCATTGGGAAAACCATTGGTCGCGGTTAATCATTTAGAAGGCCATGCGTTGGTCCCGCGCCTGCATGCGACGTCTGCCAGTGGTGCAGATGGTGCGTTAAGTGTTGATTTTCCGTATTTGTTAATGCTGGCATCGGGCGGACATTGTCAGATATTGTTAGTTCGTGGTGTTGGCCAGTACGAGATGATTGGTCAAACACTGGACGACAGTGCGGGCGAAGCATTTGATAAAATTGCCAAGATGTTGGGATTGGGATATCCGGGTGGTCCGATTGTGGATAAACGTGCGTCCATGGGAAATCCGAATGCGTTTCATTTCCCGCGCCCGTTGTGTGATAAACCCGGTTGTGATTTTTCGTTCAGTGGTATTAAAACGGCCGGGCGGACGTTCTTGTCGCATGTAACGCCACCGTATTCAGATGAATTTATAAATGATTTCTGTGCGTCTTTCCAGGTGGCGGTTGTTGATTGTATTATAAACCGTTTAGAGCATGCATTAGCCGATGCGCGTGTTATTGATGTAAATCCAAAGACACTGGTGGTGGCCGGTGGTGTTGCCAAGAACAGCGCCATACGCAGTGCAATGGAAAAATTAGCGGAACGTCATGGGATTGTCTTTGCGGCGCCACCGATGAATTTGTGTACAGACAATGGTGCGATGATTGCATGGGCGGGAATTGAAAACTATCGTTTGGGACACGTTGTACATTCGCCTGTGGCACCGCGTCCACGTTGGCCTTTGACAGAGTTATAAAGATGCCGAATAAATACGAAATCGCAACACAAAGATTAATTCAGCAAATTCAAAATCTGAATTTGCCGGCGGAATTTCATGCGCGATATGATATGGTCCAGACCGTGCGCGATTTTCGTCGTGCATTTTCAGACCCGATGGTGCGTGATGGAATTTTGTTGCCAAAATACGAACAGGCCAGAATGGCCCAAGAACGCTATTCTGCGGGATTTTGCGGTATTGCCAGTTATACGTGGAATCATCTGTTCCGTATGCCGAATGGCGACGAGATTTGGCGTCTGAAACAGTACAGAAATTCTGAAAACACCGGGTACAATCATGTTTGGTTGGAAAATGTTTATGATGGGGAAATACTGGATTTAACATACGACCAATTCGGCGATGTTGGCGTGTTCCCGTACGACAAGTTGGGCGGGAAATTCGTGGACAGTAATTTTGAATTTCGTCGCGCATACACATTCGCAGAACGTGCGGGATTTGGCGATTTAAGCCAGATTGTATTCGAAAATATGTTGCATAAACTGGCGCAGTATGTGCCACGCAGATAAACTTGTTTTTAATCGTAAATATGCTATAATTCGTCTGCTATGGATGAATATATAAAAAAGTATGATTTGGCCACTAAACGTGTGCTGGAAAATGCCCAGAAAATAGATTCTGTGGCGTTGCAACATATTGATACGCAATACACTTTGTATGATATCGCGAATGTTTTGCGTGATAAATTCAAAGACCACTTGTTCCGCGACAGGTATGTTGGCGATATGCAGTTTATGGGTTTTGTCCCGTATGCCAAGGGTTTTTGTGCCCTGTCCACGATTTGCATATATAATCTGTATGGTGGTGCCGATTTGTGGACACCGTCCGCGATTAAGTTAGGCGCATGGGAATATGCACCCGTGGTGTTTTTACGTGATAATATTCTGGATCAACCGTTTGATACAACCGGCGACCAATTTGCGCCATTGCGCGTGCCGTACGAATTGGGGACGCCTATTAACAAGCGGGTACAAGATATGAAAACACCCAATAAAGAAAAGTTTATGGCGGAAATCAAAAAAGAATTAGACAGACGTCAGGTGTTAAAGTCCAATGATTGAAAAACCACAACCTTTTGTACAGGCAGATACAGTTTATAGTGTGTCTGATGCGTCGTCGTTGTTAAAGACGGTTGTCGAAACCGCGTTCCCGCGTATTCGTGTGCGTGGCGAACTGTCCCAGATTACACGTGCGTCATCGGGACATATTTATATGACTATCAAGGATGCAAATTCCGCGATTTCGGCAATTATATGGCGGTCTACGCCGGTGCCGTTTAAGTTAGAAGACGGGTTAGAGGTTATTATTACCGGACGTTTTACCACGTATCCCGCACGCAGTAATTATCAGATTATTGTCAGCGAAATCGAAATGGCGGGGGCCGGTGCAATCTTGAAAATGCTGGAAGAGCGCAAGCGTAAACTGGCGGCCGAAGGTTTGTTTGACCAGGCGCGGAAAAAGCCCCTGCCCCGGTTCCCACAGACGATTGGTATTGTGTCCAGTCCGACCGGGGCCGCGTTTCAAGATATTCAAAATCGTTTGCGCGAACGATTCCCTGTGCACGTTATTTTGTATCCTGCCACGGTCCAAGGCGCAACCGCGGCCACGGAAATTACCGCGGGTGTTGAATATTTTAATCGTGCAAAAAATGTCGATGTTATTATTGTCGCACGCGGTGGTGGTGCGTTGGAAGATTTGTTGCCTTTTTCCGAAGAATGCGTTGTGCGTGCCGTCGCGGCCAGTGAAATTCCCGTCGTGTCCGGGGTTGGACATGAGCCCGATTGGATGCTGATTGATTTTGCGGCGGATGTACGTGCGCCAACACCAACCGGGGCGGCGGAAATTGTTGTCCCGACCAAGTTGTCTTTGGTCCAGGAATTGGATAACCTGTGGCACAGAATGTCTGGGATGTTTGCAACGCGTTTGGCCAATGCGCGGGCGCGTATGGATTCGATTGTTATTAAAAATCCAACACAGTTGCTGATGGAACGCGAACAACGTCTGGATGATTTGGGGCGCACGTTGGGTATTTTGATTAACGCAAAAATAACTGATGCAACGCGTAAAATGGAAATTATATCCACGTTTCCAAACATATTACAAAATAAAATGACGTCGCTGAATCAGGCGATTGTGCATATTGGTCAAATGTTGGGTTCTTTGGGTTATAAAAGTGTTTTGCAACGCGGGTATGCAATTGTTCGCAACGACAAAAATCAAATAATCAGTCGGGCCGATGGTGGACGACCCGCGTCAATAGAATTTGCAGACGGTGTTGTGCAAATTTAATAAACTTGCTTTTCTTGTGGTACTAAATTATACTGTTTTGTGAATCCAAATGGATATTGGGTTCGGGGTCGTCAAAAAGCCCTTAATCAAAGCAATGTCGCAAGGCATTGAATACTATCCGCTGTACGAAAATACGTGGCGCGGTTTGCGCCGTTTGTGTTTTTGTATACCCCGATTTATAGGTCGGGGGGCCGTCGGTTATACCACAGGATTTTATCCAAAGACCGATGGGATCATTTCTTTGATTATGATTTTTTGACCTCCCCGGCCGCCAATATTTTGTTGGCGGTTTTTGCTTTTAACAAAAATGCAAAGGGGGAAAATAATGAAAATCAAAATCAGCGCACTGGCGTTGTTGGTGATTGCAACAATGCCAGATGTCGCACTGGGCAGGTGTGCTCCAATATATTTGCTACCTGGCGAAACCTGTGTAAGTGCCGGCGGTGTTATATGCGGGGACGGTTCGTGTTATAAGTGTTGCGATGCGGGTAACGAACCGGGTTTGCCAATTTGTGGTACTGGGGTGTATACTACAACCACGGAAAGTTTTTCTGATTACAAAGGCAGTGGCACAAAAACGTATAGAAAATATAAAATTGAATGTAGGTGCCCAGACGGCAGTATATCAAAATGTTGGCAAAGCACCACATATACATCATGCAATGCCGGGTATTATAAAAGTGGCGGATCGTGTAATGCGTGTCAAAAAGGAACGTATAAATCGTCCGCCGGGACCGCGACATCTTGTACGTCGTGCACGTCGCCCGGCACGACCGCGTCAACCGGTTCAACCAGTTCATCGGACTGTTATATTCCGTCGGGGACAACCGGTTCAGACAGCACAGGCACGTATAAATATACGTCAAATTGTTATTGGAAATAACAAAACCGCCAAATGGCGGTTTTCTTTTACTGTTTGATTAATGTGCGGGCCGTGGCCAATGATTCCGGGGTGATTTCGGCGCCACTGATAATTCGGGCAATTTCGTTTATGTGCTCGTCCCCGGATATTTCCGAGACTGTTGTTGTCGTTGTGTTGCCGTCTGAATTTTTGGAAATTTTGAAATGTTTGTCGGCGTATCCGGCAACCTGGGCCGAATGGGTTATAACCAATGCCTGGGATGTGGCGGATAACCGTGCCAGGCGCGATCCAACCGCGGACGCGGTGGCGCCACTGATACCCGTATCGATTTCATCAAATACAAATGTATGCGCGTTATCAGAATCCGCCAGCACCACACGCATCGCCAACATTAATCGCGATAATTCGCCCCCAGATGCAGATTTGTGCAATGGTGCGAACGGCATACCCGGATTTGTTTTTATCATAAACGTGATGTCGTCACAGCCCGTGCGTGACGGTGTGCCGTCGGTTTGTTCAACCATAAAATCGGCCGATGCCAGTTTTAATTCTGGTAATTCTGATAAAATTTGCGTGCGCAGGTCTGTGCCCGCGCGGGCGCGCAGTTCACTTAATTTTTTGGCCAGGCGCATAAAGTTGGCGCGTGCGGTTTCGGTGGCGTTTTGTAATTTATGTAATTCCGCATCCGAATTTTCAATTGCATTCAACTGGGCCGACATTTGTTCCAGTTTCGCAGGTAATTCGTCCGCAGAAACCCGATGCTTGCGCGCAACCGCACGAATTGCAAACAAACGTTCTTCGACAGATTCCAAATCATCGGTGTCCGTATCAGCGGGGGTTAATTGTTCGGAAATTTCGGATAACCGTTGCCCTACGTCATACAGTGCATCAATTTGTTCCTGGTACGGGTTGGCATCACCACGGCATCGTTGCAAAATGTGTGCCACAGAAAACACCCGCGAATCTAGTGATTCACCATTCGGGCACAATGCGTTTATTGCGTCAGATAATATTTCGGTATTCTTTTCGGCATTCATTAACGTTGCGCGACGTGTGGCCAATTCATCTTCTTCGCCGATGCGTACGTTTAATGTGCGTAATTCGTTAACATTATGTTCCAAAAAATCACGTTCGTTGGCCGATTTTTCCAACATTTCGACCAATTCGTCCAAACGTCGCCGGGCGGAATTGTATTCTTGGTACGCAATATCAACACTGTTTAATAATTCTTTGTATTCAGGATATTTTTTTATTCCGAATAAATCCAATGATTCGCGATGTGTCGTCGGATCCAGCAATGTGTGATTTGCAAATTGGCCATGAATTTCGACCAACATATCGCCGATTTGTTTTAATGTTTTTATTGATACAGGCGTGTCGTTTATCCATGCGCGACTTTTCCCGTCGTTCGATAACGTTCGGCGCAATATCAGTGCATCTTCGAATTCCAGCCCGTTTTCGTCCAATAATCTTTTTAATTCATCAGTTATTGTGTCGAATTCCGCGATTACCGTAGATGCGTCGCATCCATGACGCACCAATCCAACATCAGACCGCGCGCCCAGCGCCAACGCCAATGCGTCCAGCAATATGCTTTTACCCGCGCCCGTTTCGCCCGTCAGTACATTCAGCCCCGCCCCGAATTCCAGGTTCAGTTTTTCAATCAGTACTATGTTAGAAATATACAGGCGTGTTAACATGGTTGCATTATAACCCGCGATACAATGGGTTTTCAAGATTTTTATACGGCGACTTCGTCCAGTGTCCAATCGTGCAACCACAGTAAAAATCCGCGGATTTTGTACGATGGGTATATTTCGCGCAACAGTGTCGCGTATTCTGATATTTGCGCCACATATTTGTCATAAAACGTCGAATGGTTTATGTCAGTCTTGTAATCCAGCACGTATACAGTATGGGTGTCATCGTCCACCCGCATACGGTCTATGCGACGACTGATAAATTTCCCCGCAATGATTCCGGCGATTGGAACCTCGGTCTGGGAGTCTTGGGTAAAGAATTTTTCCAATTCTGGGTGCGCACGTATTTGTGTAATCAGTTCTGAATCGCCCGTTGTGGCCGTGCCATCAATACGAATTTGTGCCATTTTTTTATGTGTCGCACGCCCGGACGCGGTTGCGAATTCTTGGGCGTCCATGGACGACATTAAATCATGCAATTTTATATCATTCGTCATATTGTTCAATCCTGATGTAATCATCTGAATGTGTTGCGGTCGGTACGGACGCCAGAACACGCCACAGTTGGGCAAACCAGGATTTATCCGGGGCGTGCGTTGCGTTAGAAACCGTGCCGTATATATACAGGCGCGAAATTGCGCGCGTCATCGCAACGTATAACAATCGGTAATATTCTGCGATTTTTTCGCGGTCATGTTGGGCTTCGGCGATTGCGCGTTTTTCGCAACCGTCCGATGTCTTGGATACAGATGTCCAAATCCACGGTGTTGGGAAATTGCGAAATTCCGCCGGGATTTCCGCGGGCGTAATTTGAAACAAACTGTCCGGTTTGGGCATACGCGTTGTGTCGACAAGAAAGACTATTTTTGCCTCTAACCCCTTGGCGCCATGTACGGACATTATACGAACGCCCGACGCAGTGTCCATATCGCGCTTTATTTCGCTGTTTCCGGTGATGAACCATTTTAAGAAATGATACAGTGTACCGGTTTGTGTACGTTCGTATGACAGGCATATTGTTAAAAATTCTTCCAGTGGGTCAACAACCTGGTCGCCCAGTGCGGAAACTATACTTTCGCGGGTGTTGTTCGTGTTCAAAACGTTTGTAAAAAATGAATATGGCGACAATGTTTTTGACCATTCCAAGATTTGTTCCAGGCGCGCATACACATCCGGGAACGTGTCTTGTAAAACCGCGAATACAGTTGTTGGATTGTACGTTTTTGATTCGCGCGATTTGCGCAAATTATCGTCATTTCTGATTTTGCATATTTCAAAAATGTCGTGTTCTTTCAATCTGAAAATCGGACTTTTTAACACACAGCATAAACTGTAATCATTTCCAGTATCCAGACAAAAACGCACCAAGTGCAACATATCACGAATTGCCGGAAAAGATGGTAATTTTATCCGGTCATTGCCGGCGACATCAATGTTGCGACGCTTTAATTCTTTAATCAACAGCGACGTATATGGTTCGCGACGCTGTACCAGTACCATGATGTCGTGTGGTTGATATTTCCCATCCGCCAACAATGTTTCTATGTTGTTTGCGATAGATTGTATATATTTTGACCGAGTATTGCCAGCCTGGTTGTCTGTAATGTGCAGATTATGGATTTCAACCAAAGCATCTTGGTCTTCTAAAAAAGACCGGTGCGTATTGTTCACAAATCCAATATCGTTCTTTATAAAATCGTCATTAAAGAAACGGTCCACGGTTTTCAGTATTAATGGCACAGAACGAAAACTTTGACTGAGTGGAACGTCGGCGAATTCCCGGTTGTTTTGTTGAATTGCCCGGGAAATGTCGGCGCGACTGGATTCAAATGCGCGCGGATCGGCGCCTTGGAACCCGTAAATAGACTGTTTTGTATCGCCGACAACGAACCAAGAATGCGGGTCTTGGGCTGTGTCGCCTTCGGCGAAGAAATCGTCCACAATCAAGCGCATTATGTCCCATTGTTCGGGGCTGTTGTCTTGCGCTTCGTCCACCAAAATATGACCCAATTTAACGTTTAATTGCGACAAAACCCATCCCATTGTTTGGGAATCTGAAAATAATTGATGGGTGCGCAGTATTAAATCATCATAGTCCAGTAATTTGCGCGCATGTTTCATATCGTTATAAACACCGGCGAATGCGGACAAGATATCATACAGTGCCATTGTGTCGTCAAACAGGTCTTGATTTAATTCGTGTTGTGTTAATTTATACAGCCTGTCTTGTTCGGCCAATAATTCTGGAACGCCCGTTTTAGATACTTTGGCCATTTTTGTAAAAGTGGTGGTCAAAAATAATCCGCGCCATTTTTTGAAATCCATCGGCGTATCAATGTATTGGGTGGCATAATTAATAATATCTTTTAAGTACGTTGCCGATGATTTTTTGGATTTTTGATATTCTTGGGCCGCATGGGCGATTTTTTTCAATTCTGATGCCGAAATTTCGGTCTGTATTGGTGTATTTAATTCCAAAAAATTCTTAATCGTATCAATAAAGTATTCGCGATATTTAACATTTGATGTTATGTAAAAAAAGTCCGTATGTTTATTTTGTAATATCGCCAACAGTTTATCCAGTTTACCTTCGGATATTCGGCCGACAATATGTTCAAATGCGTTATACGTTTTTGCGTCCGCAGGACTGTTGACCAGTTTTGCAAATGCATTTTGTAATAATTCCCCCTGGGTTTCGTCGGACATTAATGTCCAAGACGGGGATATGCCGGCCTCCAATGGAAAACGACGCAAAATTTCTTCGCAGAAACTGTGTATCGTTTTTATTTTTAACAGTTCTGGGTTATCAATATATGTAAAAAACACGTTTCGCGCGTGCATAATATCCGCATCGCGCACGGGCAATTCACGCACCACATTTTCCAACATTTCACGCAGAACGTCATCTGGGGCGGTTGCCCATTCGGACAAACGCTTTAATATTCTGGTACGCATTTCGCCGGCCGCGGCCTTGGTATACGTCAGGCACAAAATTCCGCAATCGTTCAATGATTTTGCGCGGAATAATATACGCAATAAACGTTGTACCAACACGAATGTTTTTCCCGTGCCGGCATTCGCCTGGACCCAGACGTTTATTTCGGGGTTTGATGCCCTGTTCTGTTCGGGCGAAAGTTCGATTTTTTTATCCATTATGGCCTTGCTTTATTTTGTGGATTCTAGTATAAATTTCTTGGAACTGCAAGGATATATAAATTGCGGTCGTGTCGTTATGTGGTTGTGTTCCAACATGACGCGCGGTATTATGCAATGTGCGTAAATAAAATCGGGGGAGTATTATGGATTTCGGACAATTTTACATAATTTTGGTTTCGGTACTGGGCGGTTTGTTGGTGATTGCGTTGGGGGTATTGTTTTTCGTTTCACGTCGGTCCCAAAAAGTTATGCAATCTGTGTTGGAAATTATGACCAGACCAGAACGCGCCCGTGTCCAGGACGCCGTACGCGTATTGAATTCTATTTTGGCCGATGAAATTATAAAACTGGAATCCAGTTTCCAGGTAATTCGTGATGAACTGAATGGACAGATTGCCGTTGCCAAAGAATTAAATCAGCAATTGGCCGAACAAAATAACCGATTGGTCGAAACGGCAGACGATGCCACAAAAAAGATTGCGGTGATGGCGCAACGATTGGATAATACGGTTGGCGATTTGACCGGCGTCGTGCAATCTGGGGGGTGGCAAGACATCGGCGTTATAACCGAAAGATTTAGTACAACAGTCAACGAGTTGTTGGCAAAAATTGATACAACGTCCCAAGAAACAACCGAACGCGTCGCCACGATACAGAATAATATAGATCAATGGATTTTGGCCGGCGATACATTGAATCAAAAGTTAACATCGGACTTTGATTCCAGCGTTGAACAAATGAAAAATTTGAATACGGAATGCGAATCTATGCAACAGAAACTGGAAAGTCTGTCGACGTCTGTGGCAAATGGTTTTGAAAATGTTAAAACATCTGCACAAAATTATGAAGACGTAATGGACAATACCAACAAGGCGTTGGACGAACATTTGGTCAAAATGGATACGTTTGGAAAACAGGCCAAGAAATCTTTGACCGGACAAATGAATACACTGGTCAATACGGCGAACGTTGTTGCCGGCCAGGTTCGGTTGTCTGAAACGTCCATAGATGCCCAGGTACGTAAATTAACCGGGGTTGTTGATACATTAAGTGCGACCGCCACAAATACGGAAAATTCTGTGCGCAGTGTGTCCAAAGAATTAAATGACCTGTCTAATTTCTTTGATAAAAACATCAAGGAATTTTCGTCTGATGTTGTCGGTGAATTAAAGACTGTGTCGGGTGTTGCGAATTCTACGTTGGAAAACACCAGAAGTGCCGCGAATGCGTTTTCTGAATCGGTCAAGGCAATGGCAACCGGCGTGCGCGAAACGTTAATAGAAATGAATACCGCGCATACACAATTGTCGGGCCAGTCGGCCAATCTGATAAAAATGTCCGCAGAAACAACCGCACAGTTGCAACCGTTGTCCGAATTAATTGAAAAATACTATTCTGCATTGCCGGGATTGGCGCGCGATTCCGTATCAACCGGTGATAATTTGCAAAAAATTGTGTCGGGGTTGAATGAAAAAATTGCGCTGATGAACCAGACCGTTGCGGATTCTACGACAACCATCGCGGAATCGGCCGTAAAATTAGAAGATTTGGCCGGCCAATCACGTCAACAAATGATAGATTTGATGTCTGATTATACCAAGGCTGTGAACACCATGCAGACATTGAACAAGCAAATGATGGTCGCACGCGCAACCGCACCAATGGACGCAATCAGTACCGCCCCAACCCCAATGTATGGCCGTGTCAGCAGTCAAGATTTCTTGAAACAAAGTGAACGGTTGTTCGAAAAAATGCACGAACAAACATTGGATTTGACGCGTTCCGCGGGCGCGGACATTCCCGATGTCGTTTGGAAAAAATATCATGCGGGGGATAAAGCCGTGTTTTCTAAATGGTTTGCCAAGGTAATTGGGGCCGCCGATAAAAAGCAAATTCGTGAAATGTTAAAATCTGATACGGTGTTCCATTCCCAGGCAACGCAATTCGTACGCAGTTTTGATAAAATATTGGCGTCCGCAAAACAGGCCGACGGCACGGATAAACTGGCCAATACACTGTTAAAGACCGACCTGGGACAGATTTATGTCGCATTAAAGGGACACGCGTAAAAAATAACCGCTTGTATTCGCGGGGTATGTTAGATATAATTTCGTTGTTGACGGGTGTTCCGTCAATGAGGCCTCAAGAACCTCTGCCTTAGCGTCGGCGTAATCTTTGCGCAGACGATAAACATGCTCCTGGACTTAATGGTTCAGGAGGAGTTGCAAAATACCCAATATGCGACGCAATTCTAAGGATTGTTCTTGACCTCCTGAACCACCACTATGTTGCGGTGGTTTTTTTTACAAAAAACTCAGGAGAAAGAACTTATGAAAAAACTTTGTTTGATTTGCGGAATCGCACTGTATTCCGCCAACGCGGGGGCCGCGTGTACAATCACAGACCATCCCGCATCATGTGTCCAACAACCAGAATCTTGCAGTGGCGGATACTGTAAAACTGCGTATACGTATTCGGCACCACACAGAACATGCTCGTGCCCGATGAACTATTGTTGTTCGTGCGAAGAACAGGCAGAGCCCACATGTCGTTGTCCCACAACGGCCGGGGGTCGACCCTGTCCTGTGTGTTAAAGGGGGGGGCGAATATGAATATGCATAAATCTGTGTTGGCCACCATGGTCATGGTGGCGGTGTTTGCCGTGGATTCTGTGTTCGCGGCATGTAATCCCGTCGGTACCAGTTGCAGTTCGTGCACAACGTATCGGTGTAATTCTGGGTATTATGGAACGGCGCGCAGTGCGTCCAGCGGATGTACAAAATGTCCGTCTAATGCGACGTGTGCCGGTGGCAACGGGTCAACATTCGTTTGCGCCAAGGGATACTATAAAAGTGGCAGTTCTTGTGCCGATTGCCCGAATAACGGGACAACGTCCAGCACGGGCGCAACATCGATATCCAGGTGCTATATCCCCAGCGGAACCACAGGGTCAGATTCCACAGGTACGTTCAAGTATGTTGGAAATTGTTATTACTGATGCGTGGTTATACATGTGATGCCGGTCCCATTCCCCCGGACCGGCGCCACATAAAATACATTATGAAAATCTGGTCCTGGTATTTGCTATCAATTTATCAATAACCGGACGCAGATGTGAAAACACTTCGTCGATGTTCATACGTGTGCCATCAGGGCACATTTCGTCCACTATGGTCCATGTCGTGGGATTGGCGTTCGCAATTTGTTTGTATACGTTTGACGTATCGTACAGTAATTTGAAATCTGATTCGTGAATGTCTGGATGGCCGTTTTGGTATTGCTTTAACCCCGTATCGCGCATATTGTATGAAATCTTTGGGTCCAGATATAGGTATATGTTGTGGTCTGGTTTAATAATCCCCAGTTGGTTAAATTCCAGGTCTTCCATAAATTTTATTTTATCCGCCCATTGGTCACGCGGATATTTTGCAACCGAAAAAGAATTGCTGTATGTATATCTGTCCAGTATTACCCATTTACCGTCCCGCAACCAATTGTTAATCTGGGGCTGGTGCTGTAATCGGTCCAGGGCGTACGCAACATTGTATATTCCGCCGGTAAATTTCGCGTTGTACCAAATTTGCCGTTCAGATAATCGCGTACCATACGACCAAAAAACGCGTTGTATTGGGGAAAATCCAATGTTTCCGCCATAATGCCCCGCGAATGCAGGTATTGCATTATTTTCATAACCTGGTTATATTTTCCGGCCTTGTCGGTGCCTTCGATGGCAAGCATATATCCATTGGACATTTGTATTTCCCTTTGTTAGTTAAATAAATCCCGCCGTGTGGCGGGAAATATGTTGTTGTTAATCTTCCAAGAAACTGCGCAGTTTGCGTGCACGTGTTGGGTGCTTTAATTTATTCAACGCCTTTTGTTCTATTTGGCGGATACGTTCACGTGTCACGCCGATGTATGCACCAACTTCTTCCAGGGTACTGGTGGTGTTCGTGCTCATACCAAAGCGCTGGCGCAGGACAGTTTCCTCTTTGGGATCCAATTCCGACAAAATTTGTGTCACAATTTTACGCAGGTTCTTTTGCGCGGCGGACACAAATGGATTTTTGGCGGTTTCGTCCGCGATGATTTCGATACGACTGCTGTCGTCTTCGGTGCCGACGGGGGCCTCTAATGAAATTGGTTTCAGGTTAACCTTCATGGCCTTGTGTATTTTATCCACAGGCAGATAGATTATCTTGGACAATTCTTCGGCGGTTGGTTGACGTCCGTATTTATGCATAAACTGGCGCGATGCACGTTGAATCTTGTGAATGTTGTCTATCATGTGCACAGGAATTCGAATGGTGCGTGCCTGGTCCGCGATACTGCGCGATATGCCCTGTTGTATCCAGTTAGTGGCATACGTGGAAAATTTATTCCCCAGACGATAGTCAAATTTATCCACCGCCTTCATCAATCCGATATTACCGTCCTGGACCAGGTCAGAAAAATCCAACCCCAGGCCACGATTACTGGATTTTTTTGCAAATTTAATTACCAGACGTAAATTCGCCTCTATCATTTCGCGTTTTGCACGGGCGGCCTCGGTCTGGCCACGGCGCACCAGTTCAACAACCTTTTTATATTCGCCGGTGGGCTGGCCCGTTTCTTGGGCGATTGCGGTAATATCATCTTGGATTTTCAAGATGTCTTGTTCGTGTTTCTTGGCGAAATTTACCCACACTGGATTTTTGTGCTTCATCAGTTTCTTTACCCAGTTGCGGTTGATTTCGTTGCCAACATATTCGGCCAAGAAATCTTCGCGTTTAATCTTGTTCGCCAATGCCAGACGTAATAATTTACCTTCCAGCCCCATTAACAACTGGTCGCGCTTGGTCAATTGTTCCAAGATTTCTGCGATACGATCGTCGTTCAGGCGAATCTTGCTGACATGTTCGAATAATTCCAAACGCATTTTGACGTATTTCTTTTCCAGGGCTTCGTCTGGTTTGGATGAAGACAACAGATTTTCCAGACGTTTGGCCTGTAATTTTTGCATACTGTTAAATATGCGTTTAATTTTGCCGAACAGTTCCGTTATCATTGGCATCAGGGCCTCTTCCATTACAGGAATTGGAACACCGGATGTTCCACGCGGACTGTCTTCTTTTTTGATGCCGTCGTCGTCATCGTCTTCGTCGTCTTCGTCATCGCTGATGGTGGATTCTTCTAAATCGTCCAAATCATCGTCGTCCAATTCGTCTACGTGTTCAACACCCTTGGATTTCAGGGCCTCGGATAATGCGGCCAATGATTTTTGTTCAGATTCACTGGAATACATTACTTCCAAATTAACGATATAACGCAATCTGATGTCGTCATTCAGCAATTGTTGATACCAATCCAGCATTGCCTTGATTGTCATCGGACTTTCGCACAAACCATACACCATCAGGCGTGATGCGGCCTCGATACGTTGGGCAATTGCGACCTCGCCCGCGGCGGTTAATAATTGCACCGTGCCGATTTGTTTCAAATACGATTGCACGGAATCTTGGACACCCAGTACCAAGTTGCCCGTCTGACTGCGTTCTAATTGTTTGGCATAATGTTCATAATCTTCGTCATTGACGTCAACCTGTTCCGCGTCGGCGTTCAACAAATTACGTGTTTTATCCAACGATTCTTCGTTGTCGTCGTCATAGTATTTTTCCAGATTTTGTGAAAAACTGTCTGTCTCTAAGACTTCCAGACCCAAATCTTGTTGAAAGAAATCCAGTACTTCGTCTTGTTCTTCTGATGGAACCTCGTCCGCTTCGGTTGCGGAATCGAAATCGATGCGCGATAAATAACCAACCTCTATGGCAGAGGTTGCAAGTTTTTGTAAATTTTCTGGCAAAGAATCAATCAGTAATTTTGTTGCTTCGTCCAATTTTTTAGCCATAAACGAACCTTCTTATGTTTTTTAAGTTTGTTCTTTTATTTTTTTGCCTTGGCGACCGCATCATGCAATGCAGATTCTGAAACCAAACCCAGAACAATTGGACTTTGAATTTGAATTTCTGAATATGATTTATGTGTTTTGTTGCGCACAGATGCAACAGTTGGATTTGTACTGCGCATCAGGCGGGCAATCTGCCCATCTGATAATTCTGGGTAATTTTTGATAATCCATAAAATTCCACCCAAACGATTTTGACGATGCAATTTCGGTGTATATCCGACGCCTTTTTTATTTTGTGCCTTTTGCGCGTTAACAATTTCTTGGCGCAAAGTCAAACGTGCGGACGAATCCGCTTCGCACTTTTCAATATCTTCGCGTGTCAATTGACCGTTCAAGATTGGATTTAATCCCTGAATCTTTGATGTTTCAGCATCGGCAATATTTTTAACCTCTAATTCATGCAAACCACAGAAATCCGCGATTTGTTCGAATGTCAACGACGTGTTTTCAATCAACCACAGCGCTGTGGATTTTGGCATATATGGGTAATTCATGAACGTTCCTCTTGTTGCTGGGGGGTAATATACACTAAAACGCCCCTAAATTCAAGACCTTTTTACACAAAATTACACACCACGGTTAAAAGTTTCCGTGGTGTGATTTTATACACAATTTTTACGTTATGCACGTTTGACGATTTTTGTCCCGTCGCGCGTATCAACAACCGTCCAGCCCGCGTTTTCTATTTGTGCACGGATTTCGTCCGCACGGGCCCAATCTTTGTTTTCTTTGGCCGCGCGTCGCGCGTCCGCCAATGCCACGATTTCCGCCGGCACGGTTTCGGATTCCGCATCGTTTAATTTTTTTGCACGGTCAATAAATTGCAGTCCCAACAGGCGGTCTATGAATTCAAACAGTGCAATTTTGGTTGCAGAATTAACGTTCGTATCACGCAGTAATTCGTGAACCAGCACCAATGTTTCTGCGGTTTTCATATTGTCCGATATGGTGGCCAACATCTTGTCGTGCCATTCGTTGAATACGGCCGTATCCAATGGGGCAGAATCATGATCTTTTAGTAATTCTGCGATACGACGGACCATGGATTTATAACCATTGCTGGCCGCGTCCAGGGCATCAAACGAAAAATCCAAAGGCTGGCGATAATGTCCCATCAACAGCATATAACGAAACGCCATCGGGTCATAACCACGGTCTATTAAATCTTGGACCGTCAGAAAATCGCCCGAAGATTTAGACATTTTTCCGTCTTTGGACAACAGCCATTCGTAATGAACCCAATAATTTACCCACGGTTTTCCAACAATAGGTTCGCTTTGTGCGATTTCGTCGGTATGATGAACCTTGATATGCTCTTGGCCACCGACGTGAATGTCAAAGTGCGGGCCCAATAATTTCATGCTCATGGCACTGCATTCGATATGCCATCCGGGGAATCCGACGCCCCACGGACTGTCCCATTCCATTGCGCGCTTTTTATCCGTTGGCGAAAATTTCCATAATGCAAAGTCGGTCGGGTTGCGTTTCCCAGAATCATCTATGCGTGCCCCGCCCCGTAATTCTGACAAGTTTTGACCGCCCAGTGCACCATAATCTGTGAATTTACTGGTGTCATAATAAATACCGTCGCCCGGGATTTCGTATGTATAGCCCAATTCTTGTAATTTCTGAACCTGGGCGATTTGTTCGGCAATATAGTCTGTGGCGCGTGGCATTTCTGTGGGTCGGATTATGTTTAATGAATCTATGTCGCGCAAAAATGAATTTATATACTTTTGGGCGATGTCCCATACAGACATTTTTTCACGGGCGGCGCCCTTTTCCATTTTATCTTCGCCGGTGTCTTCGTCGCTGGTCAGGTGGCCGACGTCGGTGATGTTCATAACGTGATGCACATCATAACCGTTTTCAATAAACATTCGTTTCAAAATATCACTGTTAACAAAACTGCGCATATTGCCAATGTGTTGATCCCAATAGACCGTCGGACCGCACGAATAAAACCCCATTTTGCCGGGAACCAATGGTTTGAATTCTTCGATTTTACGACTCATTGTATTAAATAATTTGATTGTCATGTGCGGGTCCTTTTATAATATCTGGGATATAACTAAACAGAATTTTGTGCGCAAACGAAACATGTTTGCAATGTGGCAAATTTAGCAACAACAACAACAAGATAAAAACTGTTTCATGCCAATTATGTTATACCATATTGCATAAATTTGCAACCGGTATTTTTATGGATTTTTTGATAGATTGATAAAAGGATTGTGTTTTCGCCCGCAACGATTTGTCTGCGCAATATGCTTGTCAAATCTGCTCCGTATCGAACCTATGCGGTTCTCGTACATTAATGTTCGCCCACCATTTTTTATAAAAAATGGCGGAGCGTATAGGACTCGAACCTATGGACCGCTATAACACGGTCACGGATTAGCAATCCGCTGCATTACCACTCTGCCAACGCTCCGCAAGTGTGCGTCGGATATTGTAATATAAAACAGTTTTGAAAAGCAAGCGTAAAAATAAAAAAATCGCCCAAACGGGCGATTTTTGTTTATTTATCTTCGGCATCATGATCCGGGGCACAGAATTCCACATCGCGCGTCATTGCCAAGAATTTTTCCGCACGACGGGCCGGCAATTCTTCCACAGGTATTTGCTGTAATTCTGTGATATGTTCCGCAACCGCGGTTCCCAACAGTTCCATTGTGGTTTGCCAATCTGTATGCGCCCCGCCCGCTGGTTCGTCAACAATCTGGTCAATTATGTTCAAATTGGCCATGTCGCGCGCCGTCAGTTTCATCGCCGTTGCCGCCACAGATTTATATTTGTTGTCTTTCCACAAAATGCTGGCACAGGATTCCGGGGCAATCACCGAATAAATTGTATTTTCCAGCATCAACACCCGATCGCCGGTACCAATTGCGATTGCACCGCCACTGCCCCCTTCGCCGACATTGACGGCGACATACGGTGTTTTGATACTAAGTCCTGTTGCAATAGATGACGCGACGGCCTGGGACTGGCCACGTTCTTCGGCGGCACTGCCGGCGAATGCGCCCGCCGTATCAAACAGCGATATCAAAGGCAATTCAAATTTTTCCGCCAAACGCATCAGTCGTTGGGCCTTGCGATAACCTTCGGGATTGGGCATTCCAAAACGATGGAATTGACGCGTTTCAATGGTGCGCCCCTTTTCTTGGCCGATAATCACGGCCGGAATACCACGCCAGTATCCAATACCACCGCACATGGCCGGGTCTTCGCCGAACAATCTGTCGCCGGCCAAATATGTCCAGTCTTCAACAATCCCATTGATATAATCCAGAAAATGCGGACGATTTTCATTTCGGGCCAACAAAACCTTGTCATAGGCATCACTTTCGCCCATGCCACGAACCTTTTTCCCGTCGGACAACGGTGTCGCGACATTAATAGTGTGCGGATTGTGCGGTTGTTTGGTTAATACGGCCAAAATCTTTTCCAATTTAGCCTTTAATTCCGCACGCGGTACGACCATATCGACCATTCCATGTTCGTACAGATATTCCGCGGTTTGAAAGTCCGCCGGCAATTTTTCGCGTATATTTTGTTCAATAACACGACGGCCTGCGAATCCGATACGGGCGCCTTTTTCCGCAATGTGAATATCCCCCAGCATCGCGAATGACGCCGTAACGCCACCGAATGTCGGGTCGGTTAACAGCACAATATACGGTATGCCGTTTGCGTGCAATTTATTAACCGCAACTGTTGTGCGTGCCATCTGCATCAAAGACAAAATGTTTTCCTGCATACGGGCGCCACCACTGCATGTCACCATGATGAATGGTTGTTTTTTTTCTATGGCGTGTTCCATGCTGGCCACTATGCCATCACCGGCCGCACGCCCCATAGACCCCAGCATAAAATCCCCGTTCAGCACACAGATTGTCGTGGGAATTCCACCAATGACACCGTCGGCCGTCGTGACCGCATCGTTGTATCCGGTTTCCGCACGCGATTCCGCCAAGCGGTCTTTATATGCCTTGCGGTCAACAAAGTTTAATGGGTCGTCCGAAACGATTGGCAATTGCAGGCGTTCCCATTCAATATTATCAAACAACAAATCAAACCGCTGTTTCGGTGTCATAATAAACGCACGGCCACAGCGTGGACATATATAATGATTTGTTTTATAATCCTTGTAATACACCAAACGCCCACAGGATTCGCACTTAATCCACATCAGACGACGAATCCGGTCATAGCGTTCACGATTATGATTTTTAATTCCTGATTTTTTACCAAACAACATTTTTATACCTGTTTGTTTTTCTTTATTCATTCATTTCTTTGGTCAGTTCACGACTGGGCTTGAACAAAATTGTCGTGCTGGCCGCCAGATGCATTGGCTGGCCGGTACAGGGGTTATACCCAATCTTGGTCGCGCGGGCACGCGGTTGGAATGTGCCGAAACCACGAACCTCTATTCTGTTGCCGTTGGCCACAGATTCAATCATTTGATCCGCAATGGTGTCCAACATCTGGGCCGCATCAGTGGCACGCATGTGTTTGAACTGGACCTGGATAGAGCGCACAATATCAGAACGTTTCATCTTTGTTTCCTTTCATTCTTTTGCAGTATATTATTTATTTCTTAACTGATTTTATCAAGAATAAAGTTTTTTGCCACATAAAAAATGCGGTAATTCACAACCGAATATACGCAAATTACAATATGATACCACTGTATTAAAACTTTAACGGAAAATCGCGAATATCCATTGGTACACCGTCGCGTTCAGGATTCCATTGATATTCGTCCATGCGTACCTTTTTATCACGGGTAAATTTTACACCTTCGGATTTTAACGCCTTGTATTGTTGTTCGAAAAATCCGGCGCCACACAGCGAACCGTCTTTGAACACCACGCGGTGCCACGGCAGATGCCAACTGTTTTTATTATTGGACGCATATCCCACAAAGCGCGCCATACGTGGTCGACCAATCATACGTGCAATTTGGCCAAATGTTGCCACCCGCCCCGCCGGGATTCGTGCAACAATATCATAAACTTGTTCATTAAACGATTTCATGACGATAATATTGTATCGCATCGCCCAAAAAATCAAATTGTTTTTGGTTAGATGAATAAAAAACTCGTTTGACTGTGTTTATGTAAAAGATGTACAATTTTGGTAAATAGGTTAAATTCTTGGTGCCTGCGATTGCAGAACGAAAGGTACTGCATATACAGCCTTATATTTCACGGGCTATTGTTTGACTTATAAAACAAATTATCCTACACTGTCCCTGATGAAACAATTAATAACTATATTTTTATTAATATTCCCGATATCCGCATATGCCGAATACAAGACAGATATTGAAAAATGCGACGAACAGTTTGAACACGATATGGACAGAAATTTAACAGCCTCAGAAATGATTGCGACGACAGATTCACAGGTTGTCTGTTATGAATCTGTCGCGCATAAAATTATTGATAAATATTATTCCAAACAATCGGAGGTCATGAAAAATAACCTTCGTGAATCTATAACGGCTTATAAAAAAACCGCAAACGATATGTATAATCCAGACAGATGCTATAATGCATGTGGTAATTTAACCGCATTGATGGCATACAGTCCTGTTTTGGATTTTATTAAAAATTACATTGAACATTTAACAAATGCTATAAATTCTGATTTTTAGCTTAGCTTAATATCTGTTTGTTCGGGCTGTCCAGCCACCTTTGGCCGTCGGCCAGTTGACCATTGTCTGTAATGATTTCATTCTGTTGTCTATCAGTGATTTCATAAAATCATTTATTTTATTGTCTGGGATTGCATTTAATGCGGTTATCGTTTGTTTGCCCAGATATCCTGTTTCTGGTAAATTGGCATTCATTTGTTCATTTAATGTTTGCTGGATTGTTTTTGTTGGAATAGTTGGACCACTCATTACACTCATATCAAATATTGCATTTCGTATACGTGAATTATTTATCTTTGGTATGTTTGTATTATCCCAATATTCGGCCTTGTATATTTCGCGTGCTTGTTCGGGTGTTAATTTTTTTACATCGGATGGCATGTTTGATTCAGGGTGCTTTGCAGAATAACTGGTCAGTGTACTTTGTGTGATTCCCATATTGGTTGGTTCGTCATCAATTTGATTACTGCCATCAGTATAACCGCCTTCGCGTTCTGCAAGTTTTTCATAAGCAATATCAAAATGTTTGTCGTTTATTTTATAATTTTTGTTGTACATGGTGTATCCTTTTATTTCAATAAAAAAAAATCCCGCGGGGCGGGATAAAAAAAGACGGGCGCACCGCGTCCGTTTCATTGTGTTTGTGCCGTAATTGTACCATAAAATACGCAAAAATTCAATAAAAAATACCGCATTGCGGTATAAATCCTGGCGGAGACGAAGGGATTTGAACCCTTGATACGGTTGCCCGTATACGCGATTTCGAGTCGCGCGCATTCAACCACTCTGCCACGTCTCCGACGAAGTGTGATTATACAGATTTCGTTTTTATTTGCAAGTGATTTTGACCTTGCATAACGCAATATATGTTTTTATAGTGATAACGATATGACGAGTTGTCATATCGGGGCTTCACAACCCTTTAACCAGCGTCGGTGACGACGATAAATATCCCCAATCTGTAATGGTTGGAGTGCGGTTAATATATTGAATACCCGCGCAATTCTGGTTAATTGTTGTGAAACTCCAACTACCTAGAATTTGTTGGTGGTTTTGTTTTTAACAAAAAGGGGCTTTTATGAACAAAGCAATATTAACTGGTATATGTGCACTGGGACTGGTTGGAACGGCATGGGCAGAAACCGCGCCAGCATCGGAATTACCAATAAAGGTGTTCGTTGGTGCAAATCTGGCAATGACAATGCCAGTATGGTCGAACGATGTAAATGACGTAATGGATCAAATAAGCACAGAATTACCGGGATTAAATTTAGGATTAGGGGGCGAAGCCGGTATAAAAATTGGTGCGATCGACAAAATATATAATTTTGGATTAAGTGTTGCGTATGATTATATGTTTGATTCTGCCGCAGAGATTGATTATCCATATGATCAATTGATATACGAAATAAGCAATGGCTTTTCGGCCATCAGCGTTTTTTTTGATAATTATATAAGATTTGCTGACAACGCCGGCAAACGTAGCGATTTGGTCTTAGGTATCGGTTATACAAATGGTACAGAACGCATGCAAATGACGCCCGAGCAATTGGGATATGCATATGGATTGAATACAATAGATGTTGATGACACAGGATCTTTTGTTGGGTTAAAAATTGGATACTTGCAACAAATTACATCAAATCTAGATTTTTCTGCCATGTTACGTGTATTGATTCCGACAGGTAACGGAGGCGATGTCGATTCTATATTTAATCTGAGTGCCGGAATTAGATATAATTTCTAATAAAAAACGCCTAATTTGGCGTTTTTTTATTAAACATCAAAATTATATGCCTGGACTGATTTGACGATGGCGGCCACTAATTTATCCTGGTGGGCGGACGTTTTTAATAGTTTTTCTTCGGTCGCATTAGACAAATGCCCCAATTCAATTAACGCCCCGGGAACCGTTGAACGCAACACCGCAAACGGCGCATGACGAACGTCTGGGCCAGGTTGCTGGGTTATTTTGGCCCGCTTGAATGCGGATGCGCACCCGTTTGCGTATTCCACAGACATTTCCGCCACCGCGTGCTGTTGCAGTGATGATAACGCGATTCTGATATCTTTATCAAACTGTTCAAAACCACTGACGTCGATTTTGTCGGCGGCGTTTTCCGCATCGGCCAGTTTTGCAGCCTCCTCATCCGACGCCTTTTCCGATAATGTATAGATTGAAAATCCCTGCATAGAGCGACTGGGGTTAGCGTTCGCGTGCAAAGACAAGAACAAATCTGCGTGTTTCTTTTCGCCAATAGATGCACGATGCGCCAATTTCAGGTATGTATCATTACTGCGCGTCAGGTATGTTTGGAACCCGGCCGCATCCAGTTTTGATTTCAATTTTTTTGCCACAGACAGAACAACAACCTTTTCTTTGGTTCCGCCCTTGCCTATGCAACCGGGATCTTTGCCCCCGTGGCCGGCGTCTATCACAATCGTATATTTACGTGATGGCGTTGTTGAATGCGCGACACTGGTTGTGGTGGCGGTTTTGGCCCCCGCCCCCGTACCGGCAACAAAGTCCAACACCAGGCGGTAATCATTATCGCCGTTCGGATTCAGCAACATTATACTGTCGCGCGGTATTTCATTTATGGGACGCGACAAGTCCGCAATGATTTGCAGTTTGTCGCCACTTTGTACCTGGGTTATGGCGGTAATCAACGTCCCCGACGCCATTGCCGGTGCCAAAGATGCATTCGCCGCGGTGTTAGATAATGTAACGACCAACTGATTCGTTGGATATGACAATGTATACGACGGACGTTCGGACGTTTCAATCACCAGACGGGTTTTATTTCCCGGCTGAATCCCCGTGCGAACAGTACGCAAAGAATTGCGTCCCGCAAATGCGACACGTGGCAACATTGCAATTGCCATCGTGCCCAGTCCCGTAATTTTCAAAAGTGTACGACGTGTAAACTTCATTTTGTATCATTGTATCAAATTTTCGATATTCATTCAAGTTTTATCCAGGAATAAAAACGGACGATTGATTAAAATCGTCCGTTTAAGGGTATGTTTTTTATTGCTTGTTATGGTTTGCCATTACTGGCTGATGCAACTGGCAAACATTTGCGCAACCATATTTGTTTCCTGGGTTGTCATGGTTGCCACAGGAACAATATAACAACGCGAACTGTCGCGGATAATAAACACCTTGGTCCCGCGGGTATATGCGGTTTGCATATCCGCCAACTGGGCCGTGGTCAAGAACGCGTTTTGTGTTGTTGCAGGATTGCTCATGGCGGCCTGGACAACCTGGTGCGCGGTATCATAGTCATAAATCTGGGACATGGATGTTAATTCCATATACAGACTCTGATTTTCATACGGATTTTCCACCTGGGGTGTTGCAGTTGGAAATGCGACGCCCGTTGCCAGTGCCGCGACCGTTTGCAACGTTGTTGGTTGCGACGAATCAGATGTCGGTGTTGACGCCGTGTTTATCTGTAAATTGTCGCCACACGCCAAATTCATACGGTTGGCATAACTGGCCAATACGGAATCAACCGCCATTTGCCAATCTTCGCCCTTGTTATTCATATCCAGGTTCAAAATCTTTTCCGCCCATCCCCATATGTTCGCGCCGACATTGCCCGCATTCGCAAATCGCGTAACCATTTCTGCCGAACCGCCTGGGACGCCCGCACCACACGCATCAGTTAACTGGGTATTTAACATACTGGCGGTTTCGTTTCCGTATGCCAACGCAACGGAATGACACGCCATTGCGGCCTCTAATTCCTGGCGACGTTGCAGACACAAATCAGAATGTGTTTTTGACAATTCGTCGGCCATATTCGCCATGGACAGGTATGACATAACCTCTTGCTGGACATAAGGGGGACACAGACGCGCCGCCGTATTCAAACCACCCGTTCCCGTGCGTGTATTCGTGTTATATTGTGGCAGTAAAACATCCGTATCGCGTTGCAGACACAGCAATGCGTAATTATACAATTCTGTTTCCGTGGCATATTGACAACGACCAGTACGCTGGCCCGGTAAAACCGTTACATCGCCACAGTATTCCGCCAAACAATTATAAATTTTTTCACGACATGCACTGTCCACATCTGGCTGGGTCACCATGTAATATGTGTTCCGCTGGTTCGTTTGGTATGCGTTAGCCAAACTCTGGTATCCGCGTCCAGTTGTCGGTGTCGCACCAAAAGCCGGAACCGCGCACAAACCCGCCATTACACCAATTGCCAGAAATGTGTTCTTCATGATAAATTCCCTCTCTGTTAGAAAAATTTTAGCACATTGTGAAAAAAAAGGCAATCGTTCATTTATATCCCGTTTCACAAATTTATTGATTCCGCGCAATAAGTTGCTACTATACCAGGTATGATTATGCCAAACGAAGTTTTATCACAAATCGCAGACGACATTTCCGCCGTCAGGGGGTTTCTTTGACCCGGAAAAGTTAGAATCCGAAATATCCAAATTGAACGACCGGGTTAACGCGCCTGATTTATGGGACAATCCTGATAATGCGCGTGCATTGTTGCAGAAAAAATCTGGGCTGGAAAAATCATTGGCAGAATTACGCGATTTAGAGTCTGAATATGCGATGCTGGCCGAAATGTATGAATTTGCCCCGGATGATCCGGACGTTATACAAGGCATAGAAAAATTGGCCGAAAATGCACATCGCGCAAAATTCATCACCCTGTTCCGCGACCCTGCCGACAATAATGGTGCGTTTCTGTTTATCCAGGCCGGCGCCGGCGGGACCGAGGCCCAAGACTGGGCGCAAATGTTGGCGCGAATGTATGCACGGTGGGCCGAACGTCATGGATTCACATGTGATGTTATCGAAGAACATCCGGGCGATACCGCCGGAATAAAAAACATTACATATCGCATAAGCGGTGAGCGTGCGTACGGGTGGTTAAAAAACGAAATTGGCGTTCATCGGTTGGTACGAATTTCACCATTTAACGCAAACGGCAAGCGCCAGACCAGTTTTGCGTCTGTGGATGTTTGGCCCGACGTTGATGATTCTGTGGAAATTGAAATTAATGATAAAGACCTGCGTATCGATACATATCGGTCGTCTGGGGCCGGTGGCCAGCATGTTAACAAAACCGACAGCGCCGTTCGAATAACACATATACCAACCGGCGTGGTTGTCACATGCCAGAACGAACGCAGTCAAATCCAAAATCGCGAAATGGCGATGAAGATGTTGCGCAGTCGTCTGTATGAACTGGAAATGCAAAAACGGGCCGAGGCCGAAAATGCCGTTTTGGCACAACAGAAAAAAATCGAATGGGGCAGTCAAATCAGAAACTATGTACTGTACCCGTATCAGTTGGTCAAAGATGTTCGCACAGGTGTCGAAAAAACAGATTCTGGGGCTGTGCTGGACGGCGATTTAGACGATTTTATGATTGCGTGTCTGCAACGCGACCAGGGAACAAAATAAGGCACACTTGACTTTTTTATATGTTGACATAAAATACATTTGACAAGAACAAAAGCAAAAAAAAGAATGTCAGACGTTTTATATCATTTTTCGGCGATACGCAGTGTTATTCCGTATGCGTTCGATATCACACAACCCAAAATCCCCGGCAGTTTGCGTTCTGTATTTGTCGCGCACAGTGCCGATGGTGATTTTATATGCAAATTTAACCACAGAAATTTGGCGGTAAAAAACGCAATTGTGGCAAATGCTATGTCCCAATGCGGAATCAAGGTACCGAATATCAGCGTTCATAACTATAAAGGCAAATGGTTCGAAGTATATCCGATTATTCCGGGCAAGACACTGTACGAAAACATAGGCGCAGGAATGCCCCGCGACCAGGTTGAATCTGTGTATGCAGACATTGTCCGCGCATTCGCAAAAATGGACATCATCAGCCCGAACATATTGGCCGACGTTAAATGCAAGCATTCTTACCAAGTTGCCAAAATTAATATAACGGATGCCAATAACGCCATATTCGCATTTGTGTTCTCTGGCGCGGTACGATATATGAACCAGACGAGTCCAGAAAATCGTGGAATTTACCACTGTGGAATTACGCCAAAGAATATAATATTGGACGAAAACGGCAAATTTTCTGGTCTGGTCGATATGGACGAAGTTGCAATCGCAGACAAAAATTACGCGTTCGGGATGATGGCCGCCAAGTATCAACAATTGGGGCACAACCCGGAAAATTTGATGAACCAGTACGAGACGCAAACCGGAAGAAAGTTAGACAGACAAAAAATCAAAATTATTTCGGATATGACCAATATGGGTAAAGCGATACTGTGGCGCGCCAATCATTTGATTCGTGGCAGATAGTAAACAATATTTTTCCTAATATGCGGTCGGCAATCTATATCCATCGCCACTGCCACCGCCAGTATTACAGCCACACAACGCCAACACAATTATCAACGTAGTATATCTTTTCTTTTTCTCTCCCCTTTATGGATACCTAATTAAAAAGACCGCCAACAAGAATTGACGGTCGGGGAGTTCGTAAATCACTATGGCGTTGATTCCGTTGGCCTTTGGATAAAACCTTTTGTATAACCAACAGCTTCCCGACACGCAGTCGAGTGATAATCTAACGATACAATGGTGTGGAATACTGGATTACGACAACACTGTGCCGGCTATAGCAGAGCTTACGACAGCCCCGAACCCAATTCCCATTGGATTCAACCAGTATTATATCAGGAATTTATGTAATTGTAAATAGTGGACATAAATTAAACCACCACCGATGAAACCCAATAAAAATATATACAGCCAGATAAAATCATGTATTGATTTTGTGCAGGAAATCTGTATAATTCACGGGAAAGTCAAGGCACCCGTGGCTCAACTGGATAGAGCATCGCCCTCCGAAGGCGGGGACTGCGCGTTCGAATCGCGCCGGGTGCGCCAGAAATCCAACCGCCGTATGGCGGTTTAATTTATGCAACGTATCCCCGCCCCTGTAATTATGGATGCCAGAATAATTTATAACTTGCCGGGGTGTGGGGATTTTTGTACACTGGCGACAACACGGGGTATCATTATGAAATATTATTTTGTGTTGTGCGCGTTATTTGTCCTGGTCGGTTGCAACAGCGTATATGTAAAACCGGCATCGATTAATCCAGAATATACTTTCTATGCCGACCGTGGCGGATATGGTATGCGTCGCAGTATCAAAGAAAAGATGCAAGAACGCGGTTATCGCGTAGT
Organism: uncultured Alphaproteobacteria bacterium; assembly: GCA_944389345.1. GTDB lineage: Bacteria > Pseudomonadota > Alphaproteobacteria > Rs-D84 > Rs-D84 > Enterousia. The sequence goes on from CALXMA010000001.1 coordinate 61,134, forward strand.
TGTTGGCAAGGCGACCACCACACGCGATGCGGTGATTGGTACCGAAAGCATAGAATGGGATTCTGCGACAATTCCAACGGACGCGCGATATGTTGTAAAGGTTGCTGAACGTCGTGAACGTTTCAATCCGTTTTGGTGTCCGTTTAATGGGTTCTGGTGGTGGAATTTTAACGTATCTGTGGCAGACCAGAAAACCGGCGAAGAAATTATGACGTGGCGTGGACGCGCGTGTCAAAACAGTGCGTTGCGCATGCTGGACGACATTCTGGACAAGATGGAGGAAAAATAAAAATGTCAAACACGGATGATATTCAATCAATTATAGATATTGTTAAATCGTGCGAAAATGCTGTTTTGGCGACTAATCGATTGGACGGATATCCAGATGTTCGTACAATTATGAATGCGCTGAACGCCGATATAACCGATTTGCATTTGCACTTTATCACGGATGCGGACAGTCCAAAGTTCAAACAAATTGCACATAATCAAAAATGCTGTATATATTATTTCAATCCAGAAACGCGCATGGCCGTACGATTGTTCGGAGAAATGCAAAACGTTGACGACATAGATGCCAAGAAAAGATATTGGCACGACAGGTATCGGCAATTTGGGTATACCGGTCCAGATGATGCGAATTTGATTTTGATGGAATTTATGCCAAAAACATACAAATTTTACGACAGAAACGACGAATTAAAAACCGGATTAATTTAATTAAAAATCCCCCAAACGGGGGATTTTTCTTGTCTGTGTTCCGGGTTCACCATTATTCATCAATATTGGTGTATTCACAGAAACCTTCGTTAGTATCACAGCGAGAAATTGTACCTTCGCTGATGAAATAGCCCTGGGCGTGCAAGCATGCCGGACAAACCTTTGGTGCTTCGGTTCCGATGTGCCACATGCCACAGTTCGTGCAACGCCACATAACAATTTTGTCTTGCTTGAACAATGTGCCGTTTTCGATGGCGTCTATTAACGCGCGATAGCGTGATTCGTGATAACGTTCCGCATACCCGATATTTTTCAAAATTTCTGCGATTGCGTCAAAGCCTTCTTGGGCGGCGATTTGCGCAAATTTCGGATACATATTTGTGTTTTCTTCGTGTTCACCGAATGCGGCCGCCTGTAAATTTTCCAGGGTCGTACCGATTTTTCCCGCCGGGAACGATGCGGTTATTTCTAAATCGCCACCTTCTAGAAATTTGAACAAGCGGGACGCGTGTTCTTTTTCCTGTTCTGCGGTTTCCAAAAAGATTTTACCAATTGCCTGGTATCCTTCGTCTTTGGCCTTGCTGGCGAAAAAAGTATAACGATTGCGTGCCTGGGATTCGCCGGCGAATGCAATCAACAAATTCTTTTCGGTTTGTGTGCCTTTTAATGACAATGCCATGATTATGTTCTCCTTTTCTGGTTTGTTTATTAGCGGTTGGAATTTTAACAGATAAAATTCCAAAAATCAAATTTCCAATCTGTTATTTTTTACGCTGTTTTATCGCGTTCTTGCAAGCAACAGAATGTATCAAATCCATATATTCGTCGTACAGGCGAATTCCCATAAACGCACGCGCCTGGGGGATGTTTTCACCATACGCCCAATATATTCCTTTGTCCGTGGCATATTTTGCAACGACCATGTCGTATTTGAAGATTATCGGGCCATAACAGTTGTATGACAAAAATGACGCCCGGTAATATTCAAAAAACGTTTTTTCGTTATGCTGTATACGTGGCCCCAGGACAACCTGGCGATCACGAACGGTCAGAACATCCAATTTTTTGTCATCTTGGACGCGCCACAGTCCGCCGATAAATTCAACCGTGTCTTCGTTCATGGTCCCCAGTGGCACCTTTGTGCCATCTGATTTATATGCGAATTCATTATTTGCACATGACCGAGTATACAGTTCATGCTTTTCCGTTGGGGTGGCGTATTGCGCCAAGGGGTTTTTATTCTTCATTTTTCTCTATGTCCAAGAATTTCTTTTCTATGGCGGAAATCAGCCCCCCTATCCCCAGCATTCCCGCCGCACTGATTGTTATGATTTCAGGTTTCTTTTTGCGCCCAAAACCACGCTTGAATTCAGACATACGCGCGTTCATTTCGTCTGAATCAATTGCGTCCATTTTGTTTATGACAACTATTTCCGGTTTGGATGTTAAATTACCGCCGTATGAATCCATTTCGTGTCGTATCGCAGAATAACGTGCAAACCAATCTGGTTCCGTACCATCGATTACGTGTAATATCATCTTAGTACGTTCCGCATGGCCCAAGAATCTGTCGCCCAGGCCGACACCGGTGTGCGCACCTTCGATTAATCCGGGTAAATCCACCAGTACAAATTCACGGTTGTGTGCGTACATAACCCCCAGTTGTGGATTCAATGTCGTAAACGGATAGTTCGCAATCTTTGGTCGCGCAGATGTTACCGCCGACAACAATGTTGATTTTCCCGCATTCGGAAACCCGACAAATCCAACGTCCGCGATTAATTTCAGGCGCAGAACAACCGTACGTTCTTCGCCCGGCAGTCCGTCGTTTGCCTGGCGCGGGGCGCGGTTTGTCGGACTTTTGAAATGCAGATTGCCCCACCCGCCGTTTCCGCCACGCGCGGCCAAGTATTCCATTCCGTCCACACTTAAATCCGCGTATTCAATTTCTTCGTTTTCAGACAATATCACCGTTCCAGTCGGAACCGGCAAAACCAGTGTTTCGCCCGATGCACCCGTGCGCATCTTGCCCATTCCGTTTTGGCCACGTTCCGCCACAAAATTTGTTTTATAGCGATAGTCTATTAATGTATTAACATTCGGGACCGCACGAAATATAACATCGCCACCACGGCCGCCATCACCACCGTTGGGACCACCAAATTCTATATACTTCTCGCGACGGAAACTGGCACTGCCGTTGCCGCCATCACCCGCCCGAATATGAATCTTCGCCTTGTCTAAAAATTTCATCGCTTTTCCATTTTTCCCGTTGATGTCGCGTATCCTTACTAACTTGTTCTAAACTCCTCGCTAATAACGCTCGTCGTTAAGAACCGCTATGTGCGGATTCGCGACGGAAACTGGCACTGCCGTTGCCGCCATCACCCGCCCGAATATGAATCTTTGCTTTATCTAGAAACTTCATCTGTTTTTTCTTTGTTTTTGGTCATTATAACTTAAAAACTTGCATTTGCCACCATAAATATTATAATTGTTTTGTCGCAATTGCGATGATGATTCTGAACCCGTTGCGGAATAGTCGTTATGGACTGGGGGGCGGTACCCCACAGCTCCACCAATAAATTCTTCATGGGGCTGACATAGTTTCGACAGGCGAAATAAAGGCAAATCGGTTGAATCCGACGTGGCGTCGTAAAAAGCCAAATAAAAACTGAATGGCGATAGAATCGCTGCGAACGACAACGTTCGCCTTGCAATGGCTGCCTAATTGGCGTTTGGATATAATTGGCGATTGTTGATTGTATCCGTTTAGCCTTATTGCGGGGTCGCTGGGTACCCGGCAACAGAAACCCAGCGTGATGTTTATAACAAACCGCTGTGAATCAAATAAATAAAAAGGTTAAAATATGTTTGGAAAAATCAAAAAAGTATTCTTTACGGGTATGTTTGGGATTTTGTATGTATCGTTTGTTGCACAGATTGTTTATGTCTTGGGATGGGTCCCGGGGATTGAGGCAAAATTGTCTTGGATGGGCGTGATGTCTTTGGAATGGTTGGTGTTAATCGCGGCACGCTATCTGTCCAAGCGTTCCAGCAACAGTGCACAGTACAACGGTTTTAACAATCGTCGTCGTTAATTTTAATCGCCGATTGTTTGTCCCCCGTTGAATACGGGGGATTTTTTTATAGACACTTGAAAATCAGTAAAAAAGTTCTTATATTAAATGGCGCTATGAAACATTTTATTTTACCTTTTCGTAATATGATTGTTCACCCGGGACGTATCGTGCCGATTTATGTCGAAGAAGACCAGGCATTGGAAACACTGGCGCGTGCAGATGCGGGCGATAAAACCGTAATTTTGGGGTCTCATCGGGAATTATGGGAATACCCGGATCAGGTCGAAGATATTTTTTATATCGGAATTCTGGGCGAAATTGTCCAGGTGTTAAATCTGCCAAATGGCAGTGCGCACGCCGTTATTCGTACAACGAATGTTGTGCGGTTGTCTGACATTACCGTCGAAGATGGAATTTTCAGCGCGGACGCCGAAATAATCGAATACAAAGATGACGAAAAGTCCCCAGAAACATTGGGGTTGCGTAATTTACTAGTTGAAAAAATTCAGGAATTGTCCGCATACAAGAAATTTAAGCACGAATTAATGCCGCCATTGTACCAAGACATACCATTGGCGCCATTTGTTGACCATGTGTTAAGTATGTTGGTGTTGAACACCGATGAAGAATTCCGTATTCTGTGCATACCGTCGTGGCACGACAAATTATTACACTTAATTGAATTGGTCAGCACCATGTGCGAAACCGCCAAGGTCGAAGAATCTATTAATCGTCGTGTACGTCAACAGATGGACAATGGTCGGCGCGAGGCGATATTACAAGAAAAAATGCGTGCTATTCAGCGCGAAATGGGTGATGACGGCGGCGAAATGGATACGCAAAACATGCGCAAGCGCATCGAAAGATCCGCAATGCCCCAAGATGTTAAGGACAAGGCACTGTCGGAATGGAAACGTATGCGCAATATGTCGCCAATGTCCGCCGAAGGTGGGTTGCTGAAAACATATTTGGAAGAATTGTTGTCTGTGCCATGGGGAAAAACACCGTCGGCACCAATTGATTTACACAATGCGCGTGCCATTTTGGATTCCCAGCATTCTGGGATGGATGGTGTCAAAGAACGTATTTTGGAACATATTGCCGTTATGAAGAAAACGGGCAAAAACCAGGGTACAATTTTATGCTTTGTCGGTGCGCCGGGCGTTGGAAAAACGTCGCTGTGTAAATCTATTGCAGAGGCACTGGGGCGCAAATATCAACGCATATCACTGGGCGGGATTTCAGACGAAGCGCATTTCCGCGGACATCGCAAAACGTATATCGGCGCCCAAATGGGACGTATTATGGATGCGCTGAAACGGTGCAAGGTAAACAATCCGGTTATCGTGTTGGACGAAATCGATAAAATTGGACACGATTGGCGTGGCGACCCGGAATCTGCGTTGCTGGAAATACTGGACCCCGAACAGAACAAGTCTTTCCGTGATCATTATTTGGAAGTTGACTTTGACCTGTCTAACGTTTTATTCATTGCGACCGCAAACAGTTTGAATATGTCAAACGCGTTAAAAGACCGTATGGAAATTATTGAAATTCCGGGATACAACGAAGATGACAAGGTACGCATTGCACGCGAACATTTGATTGAGCGCGCGTCGCGCGATACCGGGTGGGACCCAAATAACGTCGTTATTGACGATGCGTCTTTGCGTCATCTGATTCGCGATTACACATCAGAAGAAGGCGTACGTGAATTACAACGCGAAATAACGGCACTGTTGCGTCGCACGTTATTAGAAAATGACGGCGAAGACGTAAAAACCGAATTTACATCAGAAAAGATAGATAAACTGTTATCTGTACGCAAATCGGCCACACTGGCCAAACGCATAGGGTTCAGCGCCCGCGCATAACCCCAGGAAGCACGAATATGATTCTGGTTATTAATACATCTGGAAACGGTTTGGAATTTGTCTTGGATGACAAATACACGCATATCGATACGGAAAAGCAATCGGTTGCCCTGCCCGTTGAATGCGAACGTTTTTTACGCGAAAACGGTGCGACATGGTCTGATTTAACCGCCATCGGCGTTGTCGTTGGTCCGGGCAGTTTTACGGGGATTCGGTTGGGCATCGCATATGCCAAGGGTTTGGCAATCGGATTGAACATTCCAATCGTTGCGGTCAACGCGTTTGATTTATACCTGGTGGCGACGCCGGATGCGTTCGTTGCGATTGATTCTGGGCGTGGTGATTTCTTTGTTGGTGCGAAAAATTTGGCCCCGTGCGTGATGTCTATTGATGAACTGGAAACACGCCAGATGGATTGGCCACGCACCGTCGGGCACAAGCCATTTGATTTGCGCAACGCGTTGCCTGTGGTGCGTGCAAAGTTATCTGCGGGGGAATCTGGGCCGGTTGTTCCGATGTATTTGCGCCCCAGTTATGCAGAACAAAATAAAAAATAAATGCTGAACAATTTGGCGCATCTTCACAAATTATGTTTTCCGAACAAGCCTTGGTCGGCGGATGATTTCGCAGATTTGAAAAAATCTGGTTGCGATGTCATGGCCAGCGAACATGGATTCGTCGTATGGCGCGTTGTCGCAGACGAAGCAGAAATTATAACCATTGGCGTTCACCCAGACGCACGACGTGGCGGAATTGCCGACGCGATGTTGACGTTGGTAGAATCGGATGTAAAAAAACGCGGTGGAAAAAAGATATTCTTGGAAGTTGCGGAAAACAATGTTCCCGCACGTGCACTGTACGAACACAACGGGTATGTCCAGGTTGGCGTACGTCCGAAATATTATGACGGCACAGATGCCATTTTGATGGAGAAAATACTATGAGTACCCCATTCAAAAAAAGTGTTGCGACATTAATTCAACGTGTTCCGCGTTCCGACGCGCATCCCTATGCGTGTGCCGTTGCAGACAATGTTCCAATTGATGTTCCCGCCGTCGTGGCGTTTGGTGGCGAATTAACGCGAACAATGCGTGGGACGAATTCTTATGCAAATCTGTTACAGCGCGTTGCCGAAGAAAACGAAGTTGCCACAGGGGTAAATTTTTATTCTGTTATGTATGATTTTGGGTCGCGAATGCCCGCACTGGAACGCACAGAACAATTCCGTATTGCGGGGCGTAAAATTCGTGAACAAATACATCCACTGTTAAAAAAAGAACGCGATGATTTAATTCGCGAAATGAAAGAACACGAACCCGTTGCGAATTATGTCGTTCAGTTATATGACATTTTATTGCGACCGCGAATCGTCGTTTCGCACGATATGCCAACAAATATTGAACAGACCATAAAAAACATACATCAAATTGTGTTCTATGGACACTGTCATGGTGCGTCTGTGATTTGGCAAATGGGCGAATATATGCACAATCAAATGATTCAGACGGGCTTTGCACCACGCGATGTTTCGCGTATTCAAAAAGAATTGTTGGTCATACAGCACAGCCCCATCGCCCCATTGGATAAACAACGATTTACAACACTGTCGTTTGCGTCGGCCGAAGATACAATGATGCAACACCATCACAATTTGTTCGCACAATGGTCGGCTGATAATTCCGCGGATGTTATGGCGTCTTATTTTCCGCGCGGTAATTTGTTTATGGCCGGGCGATTAAAAGAAATGTCTTTCCAAGAACACGATCATTCTGGTTTGTTGTTTTCTGATGAATTAAGTTGGCCATTAACCGACGATGGACGTTTAATATTTTCCGCAGAACGTAATGCGTTGGTGCACGGCATAGAAAATATGATTGCTGGAAATAAAAAATTACCATCGGTTAAAAAGTTAGTTCATGGACCAGACGTTGATTTTGAACGTCTGTGTCGTAATGGCGATTTTTTATCCAAAATTATGATGCAAGATTTGCGTCAACAAAATCCAAAACGCGATTATCAAAAATAACATCACGCGGACGCAGTGGCGTTGCAATATGCATATCAGACGCACTGCGCGTGCGGGATAATGCGACGTACGTTTGTCCGTGTGCAAATGCACCACGTGAAATATCAACAACCACGGTGTCCAGTGTTTTACCTTGGGCCTTGTGTATTGTCATGGCATAGCCCAAGTTTAATGGAAATTGTTTGAATGCGCCGACTTCGTTTTCCATCAGTCTGTCATTTTCGTCGCGTACGTATTCTATTTTCTGCCACTTTTCTGGTCGTACGGATACAACGTCATGCGATTTGTTTAATAATTCAACCGTAATTTCACGATTCGATAAATTACGAACCAGTCCCATCGAACCGTTATGCCATTTATCGCCATTTTTTACAAACACAACCAGTGCCCCAACCTTTAACGTTAAATTCATTGGTGCGGGGACATCGCGTTCATTAAATGTCCCAGACAATTCGCCCGTATACGTTATTTCTGGTGCGTTTATTTCGGCCAGACGCGACGCATTTATGCGTTCGGCAACCGCACGGAACGGCGTTATAATAACCGCATTCGCCAAACGCGACGCATCAGATATCCGACACGCGTTAAAAAATTCCAATGCTGTTAAATCGTTATGGCGCAACCGGCGCAGGTTTTCCAACAGTTCAATGTCGCTTTGTCGATATACTAAATCAAAATCATAACGAATAAAATCCGCGCGACGATATGCGGAACTGTCAAAAAAATAGGCGTTATCGTGTTCGTAAAACTGGCGATAATAATCCATTGCATCGCGTGTTATAACCGGTGGCAATTGAAACAAATCACCAATTGCAACAATTTGTATTCCGCCAAATGGTTCATTATTATGACGCGCCATTCGCGCCAATACATCTATGGCGTCCAACAAGTCTGGCGCAACCATAGATATTTCATCAATCACCAATACATCTGTGGCCGTCAGTATATTTCGCGGTTTTGCCTTTAACTTCAAAAATTCAGGCATAATGAAATCGCGTGGCTGGATTTGAAACAGTGAATGAATCGTTTGTCCCCCGACATTCAATGCAGATACCGCCGTCGGACACGCACAAACAATACGTTTATGCGACGCGGTTTTCAGATAATTTACAAATGTTGATTTGCCGGTGCCCGCCTGGCCCAAAATAAGTATGTTTGAATATGTGCGTTCAATCGCATTAAACGCAGACATTTGTACATCGCTTAAAATCTTGACCAGTTCTGACATATTGAACGTATGTTTGCACACGACGAAATAAAAATAAAGAACATTATAAAAATCACTTGCAACAAAATTGATATTGTATATAATTGCGGGCGTGGGTTAGTAGCTCAGTTGGTTAGAGCGGAGCGCTCATAACGCTTTGGTCGTGGGTTCGAGTCCTACCTAACCCACCACAATAATGTGGAAAAAGTATGCGTCAATCATGGCGCGTTTTTTATTGTGAAAATGTTATTTGAAATAATTATATAAAAAATTCATTTTTCCCTTGCACGATATACGTGATTTTTTCTAGAATAAAATACAAAAGAGAGGAAAGTATGGGAAAAAATCGCTGTTTTCTGGCTATCTTAGCTTCTTTGGTTATCGGTATTTTTGCGGGTACGGGTGCACACGCGGCGTACGATAACTGCTCTATTCAGTATACCAGTTGTAATTCTGGGTACTATATGAGTGGTTCGGGTGCCGGTAATTCGTGTAACGCATGTTCCAGTGCAAACAACACCACGTCTACGCGGTCGTGTACGCGGACTTGTTCTATTTCTAATGGAACTTGCTCCTATTCCGGTTCTACCCAGAAATGTAATGGTAAGTATACCGGTGGTGCCGGTGGCACATCGGGGGTCAGTTCATGTACTGGGTGTTCCAGTTATGGTGAGTGTACCGGCGGGACGATGAGTATTTCCTGTAACGCGAGTTATGAACTGTCGGGCAGTTCTTGCGTTGCGTGCGGTACCGGTGAATATAGTACCAAGGGTTCCAACAGTTGTAGTGCATGTACAAACAAACCAGCGAATTCCCATTACACCGGCAATGGTACATCCAATAACTGTTCGTGGGCATGTGATTCTGGGTATCATGAAGAAGGCGGTTCTTGTGTACCAGATTGTTCCACATCAAAAGCATGTTCGTCGTTGGGTGCCGGTTGGCAGGGTACGTATAACGAATGTACCCAGAACCAAGGTTCGCAGTGTTATAAGGCTTGTTTGGTCAGATGCAGTGGTAATGACACAGGTGAATGTCCGGCGAACGCATCATGTACATATAACACCGGTTATAACTACTCTGGCACACAATATTATGGCGGTTCGTGCAATGCAGGCGGTTTGTGCCCAGTCAGCACCATATCATGTAATTCTGGATACTATAAAAATGGCAGTTCGTGTATTGGCTGTTCCACGGTCAGTGCCAGTGGCGATATAGTAGACAGCACATCAATCACGGGTGGCGACAGAATAACCGAATGTACCGGGAATCACACGGGTGGTGCCGGTGGCAGCAGTGGTTCGGGTTCTTGTACCGGATGTTCTTCGACCAGAACATACTGTGAATGCGATTCGGGATATCATGTCGTAGGTTCGGGTGCCAGTTGCTATTGCGCATTGGATTGTAGCACAAGTGTTGCATGTCCGTCTGGTTATCCCGGCACATATAATGAATGCGACGGCGAAGACGAAACAGATTGTAGCAGAACGTGCAGTACGCCATGTTCTGGACGCGCGTCATGCCCGGCCAATGCAAGTTGTTCGTACAACACCAGTTATACAACATCTGGCACACAATATTATGGCAGTTCGTGCGATGCCAGGGCTGTGGCCTGTCCAGTATCGTCGTTCACATGTAATCCGGCGTATCAAAAAAGTGGCAGTTCGTGTGTTGCATGTTCCTATAACGAAACCAGTGGCGCGTGCAGTTGTTCTGGTGGAACACACCCGAATGGTTCCGGGTCCTGCGTCAGTTGCAGCAAATCTTGCGCCAGTGTTTCGGGCTATACCCAGGGTACATATAACGCGTGCGATGGCGAAACAAACAACAAGTGCTATCGTGCATGCGTGGCGTCCGATATTGCGAACGCAACCAGCGTAACGGGTACCGTGACCAAGGGTGGTGTAAAAACTTGTAAGGCAACAATGTGCGCGGATGGATATTTCGTGTCTGGTTCCGGATGCAAGGTTTGCCCGGCGAATTCTGGTGCGTGCGGTGAATCTTCGGATCCTGATGGATTTACATGCAACCCGGGATATCACAAAGATGGTGATTCTTGCGTACCTGATGAATATTCCATCGCGTTGAACAAGAACGGTGGTACCGGCGATATCGCGGCCAGTGTGACGTGTCGTCATGGTGAAAATTGCCAGTTGCCGACATCGGGTCTGACACGTGCTAACTATGACTTTACTGGTTGGGGCACCGAATCAACATGCACCCAGGGTGTATATTCCAAGGTGTTCACTTCTGCGACCACGATGTACGCATGCTGGTCCCAGAATACTGAAAAGTGCCAGGTTGGCAAGTACTATAATGGTTCCACACACGTGGCCTGTCCAAAGGGTTCATACTGCACAGGTGAAGGCAGTACCAACGCAGGAACCGCGGGATGCAGTCAGGCATGTCCAAACAGTGGTACAACCGACGGCACGGGCGCATCTGCAATCACGTCGTGCTATATAACCTGCTCTGGTAAAACTATTACGGGCGGTACATTGACGGCGGATTCGGCCAAAGAATATTACAGTGGTTCGGCGTATGGCACATGTACATATACCGCAGACTGCGATCCGGGTTATGTTGCCCAGAATAATGGTACGGCGTCTGCGACGTGCCGTGTGTGCACCGCTGGTGAAAACTGTCCGGGTGGCACAGATGACACTGAACCTGATGACTGTCCCGAAGGCGAATATTGTGGCCCGGGCGAAGAACCCCAGGCATGTCCAGAAGGTGGAACGTCTGACGTTGGTGCGGGTTCTATAACAGAATGCTATAAGACATGTCCGTCGACAATCAGTGTTGATCATGCATCGTCGGTGAAATCTGATGGTCATGCGTATCACGACGGGACCAGTGGGTACAAGGCATGTACATATACGGTGACGTGTGAAAGTGGCTATGAAGCCCAAGGAAACGGTACCGCATCGCCAAAGTGCGTATGGGCCGATCCGGATGCATGTCCGCCGGGGTCATACTGCCCACCCGAAGAAGAAGAACCCCTGTCCTGTCCAGCAGGTGGAACATCTGATGGTGGCGCAACCGAAGTGGCCGACTGCTATCGCGCATGTTCGGGCACGTCCACAACAGGTGGCACATTGGCACCCGTCAATGCCAAGGAATACTATACAAGTGGCGCGTATCCAGCATGTAAGTATAACGCAACATGCCAGGCAGGATACATGGCCGTGGGTAATGGCACCGCGTCGGCAAAGTGCGAACCGTGCGAAGATGGTGATTACTGTCCGGCCGGCACAACCGAAGACGACGAGCCAGAAGAATGCCCGCCTGACCAGGTTTGCGAAGGTGGTGAAGAACCCGTGGCTTGCCCAGACGGTGGTAAAACCGACGGTGGCGCAGGTTCTGTGACAGAATGCTATAAGACATGTCCGGCGACCATAACGGTTGAAAACGCATCGTCGGTGAAATCTGATGGCAACGCGTATCACAATGGCACAACCGGGTACAAAGAATGTACATATACGGTAACCTGTGCCGAAGGATACAGCCCGCGCAATAACGGCAGTGCAAACCCGACATGCGTTTGGGGTGATGCCAGCGAATGCCCAGAAGGATTCTATTGCCCGCCAGACAGCGATACACCTATTGCATGTCCAGAAGGCGGTGATTCCGACAAAGGTACAACGACCGAAACAGAATGCTTCAAGGAATTCGACCCATACAGTGGATTCGAAAAAGGTACTGCGTCGGCCAAATGTAAATGGGATGCTGGTGAAAAGGACTATATACGTTGCTCTATCGTGAACGTACATACGTGTGACGCGGGATATTACTATGGCCAGCAAAATGCGTTCAGCTGTATCGATCCGGGTTCGGGTTATTACAGCCCGGCGGGTGATGTGGATCGTACCGCATGTCCGACAGACGCAAATGGTGGTCGTGTCCAGTCCACCCCGAATGCAGAAAGTTATAGCGATTGCTATACCACATGCGATTTGAGCAAGGAAGACGTCGCGAATTCTACGACCGTGGCGGCGGCACAGAATACAGTGTCCGCAACCAGCGAAACCGCGTACCAGGCATGCTCTTATAGTGTGACATGCGAAACGGGTTATACGGTCGGTGGCAACAATACGGCGAATCCGTCTTGTAATGCCAATGAATACACGATTACGCTGAATAAAAACGGTGGCACCGGCAGTGTACCAGAAACAATGAAGTGCACATTTAACAGTGGTAAATGCGAACTGCCCAAGACAGACGCGTTGACCCGCCCGGGATATTCTACCCAGGATAACAAGTGGTGCACCGGCCGTGATGGTACAGGTTCATGCTACTATGGTGGCCAGAACACGGGCGTCAACATATCCGAAGACGGTACGGCGGCTACGCTGTACGCGGTATGGGTGCCAAATGTGTACACGGTTAATCTGGATCACCAGAATGCCGATACAGACGGCGCACCGGGTACTGTGTACCTGAAATATGCGACGGGTTGGTTCAGCAACCAAGGTGCGACAACACCTATTGCGAAACTGACAACCGTTCCGGTTCGTGCGGGATATGAATTCGCGGGTTATTACAACGCGACAACCGCAGGTACCCAGGTTATCGGTACAGATGGTACGTTCATAACATCTGAAAATGCGTTGACAATGACGACCAAAGAACCGACAACTATCTATGCAAGATGGGCAACGGGTACCATAACCTGTGAAGAAGGTACTTATTATCCAGGTACTGGTGCGGAATGTCTGCCCTGTGAAGATGGCAAATACTGTCCGGGTGGTGAATACGAAACCGACAGTGGCGAACAAGGTGGTTTGGAATCGTGCCCAGACGATGGTATCGCTGGCGAAGATGCAACATCTATGGCCGCGTGCTATAAGACAGGTCTGGATTACACCGCAGAACATGGTTCAGGAACACAAACCTGCGACTATGACGTAGATTCCAGAACGTACAGTGCAGAATGTCGCGATTTCAAGATTGACGCATGTAACGCCGGTTATTGGCGCCAAGGCGAAAGCGATACGGATTGTACAGCTGTTGGCCAGGGTTGGTACAGTGGTGCGAATACAATCACACGTACCCAGTGCCCGAATGGCGGAAACACAGAAACTGAAACCGCAACCCAGGTTCAGGACTGCTATAAGACTGGTGTAGATTATACAGCGAACTATGGTTCCGGAACCCAGCGTTGCTTCTATACCAGTGGCGAAGGCACCAGTGCAATATACCAGCGCGACTGCGACACCAAGAAGATTGACGAATGTCGTGGTGGATATTACCTGGCAGGTCAAGACGATACAGACTGTACCGAAGTTGGAAACAACTATTACAGTCCGCAGAGCGACACCGAACGCTATGCCTGCCCGGCCGGTGGTGAAACAGGCGAAGACATGAAGACCGCCGACACGCCGATGGTGTGTAAACGTGATGGCGAACCATATACGGGCGCACATGGTACTGGGGAACGCACATGCTTCTATACCAGTGGCGAAGGTGATGATGCAATATATCTGAGTAGTTGCGAAAATGTTACAATGACTAAGTGCGACGCTGGATATTATTACAGCATATCGCTGAAAGACGACTGTACCGCGGTTGGCAAGGGTTGGTACAGCCCCGCCGATGACCTGAGCCGTTATCAGTGCGTGGACGGTGGTACAACAGAAAACGCAACCAGTGCATCTGAGTCTATGTGCTATCGCACCGATATGGCGTGCCCAGTGGACAATGGTACGGGTGAACAGACATGTAATTACGACGAAAGTGCCGGTGATTACACAGCCAACTGTCAACAGTGTATGGTTACAGCCTGTGACGAAGGATATTCGTTGGTTGATAATACGTGTACCCTGTGTCCAGAAGGCAGTGTCTGTGACGAAGGCGAAGAAAAGACCTGTGCCGATTTAACAGGTGGTCAGTATCCGAATTCTGAAATCGGTACCGAAGATGTGTCTATGTGCTATCGCGACTGTGCGTTGGCGCCAAACGCATCGGTGATGACGGGTCATGATTACTATACCGCCCCAGACACCTGTGCAATACAACGTTGCGCGGCCGGATATACACTGGAAAATGGCGCGTGCGTTGAATGCCCCGAAGGCAGTTTCTGCGACGGCGAAACGGACCCAGACCCAGATGATCCAGGCAGTGATATAAAGTCCTGTGCCGATTTGGGTAATGGCGAATGGGCGAATTCGTTGCCAGGTGCCACGGATGAAAGCGGTTGCTATAAGGTCTGTAAAGCGTACGATGTAATCAATGGTACCGCAGAACCCGTCAGCGACAAGGCGTTCTGGCCGAATGACTGCGAATTCGAAGGCAAGTCAGAAACCGGAAATCCGTGCGATATTATCGATGGCGTCTGTGTCGAAACGTCGTGCATCGGTGGATACGAAATGATTGACGGTAAATGCGAACCGTGCAACCGCGAAGGCGCACAAGGATATCTGCCAACAGGTATTTGCCAAATCGAATCCTGTGTCAGTGGATATCACCCGAACGGCGACCAGTGCGAAGAAGACGTGCAAGAATGTTCTGTGCCGAATGCAATCTATGCCGAAAAAGTTTGGGATTACAAACTGAAAGCGTACAGCGATTGCTTGGTCAGAGAATGCGAATACGGATTCCATATCGCATCTAATGCGTGCGTATCTGATGTCCAGCCGTGCGATGTCGACAATGGTGCCGGATTCAAAGAATGGGATCACGACCTGAATAAGTGGGGCGAATGCGAGGCATCGGTCTGCGACCCAGGTTATACATCTGACCCATCGATGACCAATGAACGCACCAAACAGTGTGGCAGATGCAAGAATGCATACAGCATTGACGGGGATTTGGCTGCAACAGATTTCAGACGTGAATGCGAAATTGCATCCTGTCTGTACCAAGGCGAACGGTTCGATTTGCAGAACAACGAATGCGTACCGATTTGCCCGACCGAAGAATATTCGGACGATACAGGTACTATGAAATGGAACCCAACCACAAAGAAGTGTGAACGTACATGCTTTGACGGTTATACAATGTGGTAATGGGAAACCCCAGGAGAGAGAAACCAATGTCCGCGCAATGCGCGGACATTTTTTATCATCTGTTTACTATCTGCTTTACAAAGTAGTTTCCACATTTTCAACAGCCATCCATAATGCGTCTTGATATAAACTTGGAACGAATGGTTATTCATGGAAATATATTATTACAGGTATCCCGGGGCAATATACTAGATGATGAGATTAATTGCAACGATCGTTGCACGTGTATACTGTTGTGGACGATGAACAATAACTGCTGACCGTTACGCCAGAACTGCTAACACTGTATCCCGATGGTACGGTACTTGTTGTGATACACTGGTACGTCCCAGCGATACCGGGTCCGGCCAGACCACATATAAGTGTGGCAATAATTGGTATTTTGATTTTCATTGATAAACCTCCCTTTTCTCATTGTGTTTTGATAATGAAAAAACCACCGGAAAAATTCAGGTGGTTGGAGGTTCACAGCTATATCAGGTATAGTGTGCTTATTCGATATATTCGCACCCTCCAACCCAAATAAGAAGTTGGAGATTTTTTTCGTCGTCTAGACGCCTGATGCGGGCTGTGACACCCCGACGGGGGAATTCCCCCACGCCACTGTGTAGTGTACCTGAATTTATTGCTTATAACAATAGATTTTTTTCAATGCATTGTATAAAATCAATGTTATGAAGAAATATGACGTCATTATTATCGGTGCGGGGGCCAGTGGACTGGTCGCGGGCGCGGTCGCCGTCCGCCGTAGACAACGTGTCGCAATTATTGATATGGGCGAAAATCCCGCGCGTAAAGTACGGGCATCTGGTGGTGGGCGGTGCAATTTTACAAACCAGGCCGTTGCCCCCAATCGATACTTTGGTAAAAATCCGGACTTTGTACGCGGGGCAATCGCACGCGTAACCCCAGATGATATTCTGGAATGGGCGCAAAATCACAAGATTCGTTATGTCCAGAAAAATCCCGGTCAGTATTTCTGTGCAAACGGCGCCGAAGATATCGTTAATGCATTAATGGATGATGCACGTGGTGCAGATTGTTATTTCGGTGTATCTGCGAATGATATTATTCGCACGAACGGCGGATTTAATATATTGACCGATGGTGGCGATTTTATGTGTCGTTCTGTTGTTATCGCCACGGGTGGTGTATCGTATCCCAATTTTGGCGTATCGGATTTTGGACACAAAATCGCAAAAAAATTCGGGCACAAAATTGTACCTGTTCGCCCCGCCCTGGGGCCGATACGTTGTAATATGTTTCCGCCGGAACTGTCGGGAATTTCAATTGACGTTGTCATAACAATTGGGCAAGAAAAAATACACGATTCTATGTTATTTACGCACTGGGGGCTGGGTGGACCGGCGATATATCGCGCAACGGTTCGCGACCAGAATGATTTTCATATTAATATGGCGCCCGGTGTCGATGTGTATGAAATTCTGCGTATTGCCAAACGCGATGCCGGGCGTAAATCTGTTGCCGGTGTATTGTCCGAATTTTTACCCGCGCGATTGGCACGATGGATTTGTCCAAAGCCTGGTAATATCGCAGACTATAAAGATTCGGAACTGGCCAGAATCGCAACACAAATTACAGACGTGATTTTGTCACGCGACGACATTCGTCCCATGGGGATGAACACTGCCGAAGTTGTACGTGGTGGCGTTGATGTCGCGGATATTTCGTCCAAAACAATGGAATCAAAATTGTGTCCCGGTTTATTCTTGGTTGGCGAGGTATTAGATATAGCCGGCGATTTAGGTGGGTTTAACCTGCATTGGGCGTGGGCCAGTGGACGCGTGGCGGGTGAAAATGTATAATAAATTCGACTAGGCCACGCAGATGTCCGCAAATTTCAGTGGTATTAATTTTTCCAATTCGTTTGGCGTAATTTCAACCTGGGCACCGGGACGGCCCGCACTGAATATTATCGTTTCAAAATTTTTCGCAGATGCGTCCGCAACCGTCTGGAATTGTTTTTTCATACCAATCGGACTGCATCCGCCGTGTATGTATCCGGTCAGCCCCAGCAAATCGCGCATTTTTAACATATCTATGGACTTTTCCCCGACGGATGTGGCCGCACGCTTTAAGTCCAGTTCCGCGCACACAGGCACCATAAACACGTAATTTCGCCCAGAACGTGCAACGGTTACCAATGTCTTGAAAACCTGGTGCGGGTTTTGACCCAATGCGCTTGCCACCGCACAACCATCGGGCGCAGTGGCGACATCATACGTATAATGCCGATACGGAACGTGATGCGCGTCCAAAATTCTCATCACATTGGTTTTTGATTCTGTCATAATCGAACTATATACCCGCATCAGGCGATGCGCAATATTTTAATGCTCGCGCAACATGGCTAGGCGCGACACCAACGCGAAAATATCTATGTCGGACCTTTCGCGCCGGGGCATTTTACCAGCAATAAATTTTATACCGGAATTATCACGGGTCGCGGTAAATGTGCCATGCTGGATATAATTCAACGCGGGAAATGCCAATTTACCAAAACTGGGGAAATGAACACTGGTGATGCGTTTTCGCGCACTGTCCCAAATATTACACGAATTTGACCCACTGAGTGGTGAACCAATAATTGCGTATACGTACATGTTATCTGTATGCCAATCGGTGTCTTGCCACAGTACCAGCAAATCGCCCAACATTAATTTGTGCGCGCCAATGTACAGCCCCGATACAGAACACCCAGGAATTTGCACGTTATAATATTCTGGGGTATTCAGAATCAGTGTGCGGTTTGCCAGTATCGTATCCAAATTATTAAACAAGTGTGAAATTGCGCCCCTGTCAACGGTCGGCGCAGAAACCATATATTTTTTCATAAAAAAACTCCTTATTTAGTCCATTAACGCAGGACAAGTCAGGATATAAATCCGCGTGAAACAACGTCTGTTGTTTCATTCTGTTATTATACACTAAATTTTTAGAAATTCAATTCTTTATTATGGGTTGATGATGGTATATAGTAAAACCATGACAAAATTAACACGTGGATTTTGTAATATGCGTGATGAAATATTGGCGCGATGCGCAAAAAAATATAAAACAAAACCAGAACACCTGTGGAAACGGTGGCCCGGGTATGTCGTATTACGACGCAATGACAACAATAAATGGTATGCCGTAATTATGGACGTGCCACGCAATAAACTGGGGATGGATGGGCGCGACGTCATAGACATCATAAATGTTAAATGCGACGCGGGACTGTACGCATTATTACCCAAAGACGATGGCATACGACGCGCATATCACATGGGCGGAACGTGGGTTTCTGTATTACTGGACGGGTCGGTTGATATCGACCAAGTATGGGCACTGGTCAACGCCAGTTATAATATCGTCGGTCAAACGAAACCGAAAAAGCACGCGCAATAATTGCCCCCCCTAGTCTGCGTTATCGTTTGTGTCAGAATTCGAATCATGTTTCAAATCTGCAAACATTTTGGTCATCGTGGGATTGCCACGGGTCAAACGTTTAATAGTCAAATCTTGGGCGCGATTATTTGCCAGACGCAGGTTGTTTTCAGTCCCCAACAATGCGTCTTTGATTTTTTGCAGATGGTCTATGGTTTTATCTATTTCTTCTATGGCCTTTTTGAATTTGTCAGACGCCAATGTGTAATTGCGTCCAAATTTTTCTTTGAATTCGTTTACTTCGGCTTCGAAATTAGAAACGTCTATATTTGTACGCTGGTAATCTGCAATTTGACGGCGGTACTGGACCGTGTTCAACGCAGAATTACGCAACAATGTTATAATCGGTATAAAACACTGGGGACGAACAACGTACATCTTGGGATAATGATACGAAACATCGACTATGCCCGCGTTGTACAATTCGCTGTCTGATTCCAACAAAGACACCAATACCGCGTATTCACAGCCCTTTTCGCGACGATCTTTGTCCAATTCTTTGAAAAAGTCTTCGTTTTTATGCTTAGTCGCGGTGGTATCCATTTCGTTTTTCATTTCAAACATTATGGATATAAATTCTGAATCTGGGTCGCCGGGCGTCGCAAAATCGCGAAAGATATAATCACCCTTGCTTCCTGTCTTGACGTCGTTATCTTTGCGAAAATATGCGTTTTTGAATGCGGTCGATCGCAAAGAATTAAATTGATTTTCACAATGCTGTTCCAGACTTTCACCCACCATTTTGGTCGACATACGCGTTTTCATATCTTTGTACAACGCAATTTCCGCGTCTTTGGCGCGCAGTGCAATCGCATGTTCGTTTTTCATGGATTCTTGTTTCAGGCGTAATTCAGAAATTTCCGTATCTTTGGCGCGCAATGTGTCTGAAATGCGATTTTTCATTTCGTTAACCGCCATAGTTTTATCTTTTTCGCCGTCATCGATTTTGACTTTTAATAAATCAATTTGATGGCGCAGTTCGGAAATTTCCGCATCTTTGCGATTTTGTACGTCGGCAACCTGTAATTTTATTTCCGCGTCTTTGTTTTTTGCATCAGATTCCACGCGGGATTTTAATTCAATAATCTGGCGATTTAATTCCGCCACAGTTTTATCGTTGTCTTGGGCGATTTTTGTTTCGGCCAGTTCCATTTTAGCACGCGTTTCACGTTCGTACTGGGCCAGACGTTCGTGTAATTCATTATGAAATTGCTGGTCACGAACCTGGGCCACGATGGCCGCATAACCAGATTCATCAATCGAAAATACCGTGCCACATTTTGGACATTTAATTTCTTGCATATTTTTCCCCGCGTGCGTTTGATGTTGATATAAAGCAAAATCCCCCGAACGGGGGACCATGGGTTGGATGATTATTACATCACCTCTTTCAATGTGCACCCCAACGTTCTTAATCCGTTGGCGATTACGTTCTTGAACGCCATAACCAGCAACATGCGATTATCAGTCCCGGTTTTGTCGTCTTCGTTTATTAATTTCACACCACTGTGTGGCGCCCACAACGAATGGAATGTGGCGGATAAATCTTCCATGTATTTGGTCAGCAAATTCGGCGCCTTGTTTTTACCCGCACTTTCAATCACCTTGGGATAATCGCCCATTAATCTGATCAGGTCTTGTTCAACCTTGGTCGTAGACGCATAATCATATTTGTTCTGGGACAATTTATCCAAATCGCCCGGATACAGATTTTCATATTTCTTTAACACCGAATTAGCACGCGCGTACGCATACTGCATGTAATACACCGGATTGTCTTTGGATTGTTCTTTGGCCTTTTGCAGGTCGAACGTCATCTGGGTATCTGGGCTTTTTATCACCATAAACAATCTTAATACGTCGGCGTCAATTTCGTCCAAGACGTCTTCTATCATAACAAAATTGCCGGCGCGTTTGGACATTTTGAATGGCTTGCCATCTTTTTCCAAATTAACAATTTGACACAAGACGATATCCAAATCCGCACGATTGTCGGTAACCGCACCCAATGCCGCCTTGATACGTTTGACATAGCCACCATGGTCCGCACCCCAAACGTCAACCTGTTTTGCAAAACCACGTTTGTATTTATTCCAATGATACGCAATGTCGGACGCAAAGTATGTTGTTTCACCACTGGCACGGGCAATAACACGATCGGCTTCGTCGCCAAATTCTGTGGATTTGAACAATAATTGTTCTGTGGGCGTCCAATCTTCTTCGGCTTCGCCCAACGGTTTTGGTAATGTACCAACATACAGCAAACCACGGTCTTGCATATATTTAATCGTGTCGGACACCTGGCCAGATTCAACCAATTCGCGTTCAGATGTAAACACGTCGAATTCAATGTCTATTTTGCGCAAACTGGCCTTGATTAATTCCATCATGGCACCCGTGGCAATTTTCTTGAAATATGGCACATATTCATCTTCGGTCGCGTTCAGCCATTTGTCCCCGTCCCTGTTTTTAATTTCGGTTGCAACCGGTATCAAATAGTCGCCAGGATACGCACCATCGGGCAGTGTTTCACCATCATGCAGACCAAATAATTCTTGATAACGCCAAAACACAGAATGCGCCAGAACATCTACCTGGTGTCCATAGTCGTTAATATAATATTCTTTGGTAACGTCAAAGCCGTTCTTTTTCAGCAAACGCGCCAATACATCGCCCAAAATCGCACCACGTGCGTGTCCGATATGCACAGGCCCCGTCGGATTGGCCGACAAAAATTCTATATTTACCTTTTCCCCGCCACCAAAATCTGTATTTCCGTACGTATCCGGGTTCTGCAAAATATTGTTTACCAAATCTTGCCACAGCGAATCCGATATATTTATGTTTATAAACCCGGGCCCCGCCACAGAAACATCCTTGATTCCGTCAATCTGTTGAATGTATGGCAACAGCATATTGGCGATTTCACGCGGATTTTTACCCAATTCGCGCGTTAAAACCATCGCAACATTGGTGGAAAAATCACCAAAATCACGATTTTTTGGGACTTCTACCACCACGCCGTCCCATGCGGAATCCGAAACCCCGGCCAGTTCGGGAATGTCCTGTAATTTTTGTTTAATTTGTCCAGATATTAATTTGTAAATATTCATTTTTATCGCCTGTGATTTGTTTTTATAAACGCCTGAGCCAATCATAATAATTTTATTATTATTTTCAACCTATTTATGAACCGGACGATATCAAAATAGGAATATACCGCATTGCGAAATCCCGACATCTGTGTTGTGCACATTCATCATACAGGGCTTATACAGGATTTTAGTTTTTCAAACGAATCCGACGTGTTTTCATTGCCGTTGACTTGTTTTACATTCCCGGCAGATACAGACGCGCACTGGGGATTCTTGTTTGTAAACAATCTGCCAGAATATGGGTGCGACCCACCAGTTTTATATTGATGCAATTCTGGGATAAAATCGACCATCCCGGAACGAGTATAGATAGGTGTGCCCCGCCCCATTACATAGCGAATTAAACATCTTGTAAAAAACCAGGAAGATAGCCCCGTGATTAACGCAATATTATCGTTGTCATTGGGACTGCCAAATATTTCTGAGGCGTATGGGACCAATTCTATATCCGCGACCCAAGTATGCACCGGACCACAAGCCCCAGAAACTTGGTTCAAACCATTCTTTACATTTGTTATATTTCTGTTCCACCATATTTGTCCCTTGTCTTGTGGATTACAAACAATCTGTGGGTAATCTGTTCTTAAAAATACAAAGCCATTATTATAGGTTGTTGGCATCTGTAAATTATCCAAAATTGTCTGTGTCCACGGGTGCTGATTAATACGTTTTGAGTCTTGGAAATAATCCAGACCCGGATTTTTTAATAACATTACGAATCTGGCGGTCTTCAAATTACCAACAAACGGCGTTGGCAGTAAGTTTGTTGTTTTTATTTCCCGTTTTTTGCCACCGTATTTAATGTTATGTTTGTCAATAACGCCCGCATCATGATTGTTCAATATAAATTGTGGCACTTGGGTATTCGCTTTATAATTTCTGGCATAGACCGCCCACGGATTAAAAGTGTTAATATAATGTTCTAATGCCATCTGTTGCAGTTCATTGGCAATCGTTTTATCGCCCGACGTCGCGGTCAAATCTGCTGTGATACCATCAAATTTATTAATGATTTTTTGCATTAAATCTGTGGGCGTTTTCCATTTTTTATATATTTCTTCACATGAATTGACCCAGATCAATTTGATGCCCGTTAATTCATCTGTCAGATTTTTTAGTTCTTTTAATTGGGTTTGCATGATTGGTCCTTTTACATGTGCTATTTTTACAATATAACACAAGAATGCGACAAACCTGGTCATAATGTCAATTTTATTATTCCCAGCGGAGACGAAGGGATTATTTCGCTGTGCTTCATCGCCTGGCAAAATTTGCGCATGCGCGCAAACCGGCGTACGCCCGTCCGCCTTTTTGCGGCGGTTCGAACCCTTGTCCCCGGGTTCGAATCCATATTATCAAACACAATAAAAAATCACGCCCGTTGGGCGTGTTTTTTATTGTGGCGGAGACGAAGGATTCCCTCGCACGGCACAGTGTGCCGGCTGTGGGGCAACCGTAACGATTTGACAGCGTTGTACTTGTCAAATCTACTTGTTGTCGAACCTGCAATCTGCGATTGCGATGGATTCGCACCGTTTCATTTCACTGGGAATAATAAAAAATGCCCTGCGTGGGCATTTTTATTATTCCTGGCGGTGCAAGAAACCTTTTACATTTGGCTTATGAAAGACCTGCGCCCAACACACGAACGAAAGGGTTAAAAACAGGGAAAAACAGGGAATTTTTGCAAAAAATGGTCTTTCTAGGCAATTTTTACACAACCCACGATAGAACACGTCCGCAGATTTTCGGTGTTTTACCCTACCAGCCACAAAATTCCCTGCAAAAATAACAGGGAATTTTTCAGAACATATCAGGGAATTATCAGCGAATAACAGGGAACTTTATTTCAGCCCCCATTCCACACAAAACAAACCAAAATGCGCCAATATTACCCAACTTTGACATTGTGGTATGCCTGTGATAGTTTATATACAACCAAGGGACTAGCTATGGCTGAAATTAAAAAAATATTTAACGAATATGGTCTGGACTTTGATAACAACAAATATGGTATTGGCCAAAGCAGCGAAATAGAATATACCGACGGCACTGAAAGCAGGACTAACAAAAAAAGTTAAAATAAATCATATCCAAGCGCGTTATTTTCGTATTTGGATTGGTAAAAAAGTCCTGATAATAGATTCTGACAAGCCCCACTTTTCAATTCGCGACAAAAAGCGTTGGAACTTCAAAGTAGTATACGGCAGAAGCGGCAAATAACTATTTTATAACATTCTCATTCTTTCATAAATTATTATATATTTATTTTTCTTGAAATTTAATAACTATCGGTAGGAATTATTAACAATAATATTTAATGCCATCTATTGTAAAATCAAGCCACTATTTGCGTACCGATTTCAAAAATTATACATTGTGCCAACATCCAAACCCCACTCTTTCTTGACTATATTTTAGAAACAAAATGCACTATTATAAGAGCAGGAGTGACATTTATGTACACGAAACATTGAGTTAAAATTCTTGTAACAATCGTAAAACATAAGACCAATAGCCCTTAAGTTTAAACGTATTTTTGATAGGCTGATAAGTTTTAAACAATCTAAATACTCAACTAAAAAAGATTATAAAAAGCGATAAATTGTGCGCCCCTTATAAAAAATATACTTCCCTTATCTATAGAATGCCTTATTTGTTATTAAATATTTTATTT
The DNA here is from genome assembly GCA_944389345.1 of uncultured Alphaproteobacteria bacterium. Taxonomy (GTDB): domain Bacteria; phylum Pseudomonadota; class Alphaproteobacteria; order Rs-D84; family Rs-D84; genus Enterousia. Next base: position 86,333 of record CALXMA010000001.1, read on the forward strand.
ATAACTTCCTCAAAAGAAATCTGACCTTTAGAAAAGTCTTTTGTAATTTGTAGATATTCATTAGATGAAATCAATCCAGTAATAACAAACTTATTTTCTGGCCTACCTAGTCTTTTGCAAACTATACTCAATAAAGAATTCATCTGTTCTACAAATTCTTCCCTAACTTTAGCACAAAAATAGGCCCTTTTTAGTTGACTATAAAGAAAATAATACTCTGTTATGTCTTCGGAACTTTCAAATCTTCCACAACCTACATCTGCAAACATCCTTTTATGAAATAATTTTTCTTCTTTAATACCATCAAACTGAACACCATGTTTCTGGCAGTTTATATGAGTTTCTGCAAAATTAACAGATCCAAGCATACAAGAGCGTAGTGCGAATTTTGGAAATTTTTTCAAAAATATTTTAGGGGCACGCAAAATAAAGAAATCGTCTTTATCAAAATAGATCTGTTTTTGCCCATCTTCAGGAAAATTGTTCTGTAATGTCGAATTTATGTATTTTGCTTTGTTCTTCGGGAATTTTTGATAATATTTCCCACGTAACCATGAAAACCTCAATGATCGTGCTGAAAATTGAAAAAAAGACACCTCGCCATTTTTTATAAATATTTCTAATCCAATTTTACTTTCATAAAACAACTCTCTTAACTTGCTCTTGAAAAATTCGCTCATATCTCTATCGCAATAATGGCTGCAATTTCTGCAAAAGGCTTTATAAATTATATCATCATCATTTTGCAACGATAGTTGCCAATCACGACTATTTAATTTGGGTGGAAACGCGTATATTTCTACATCTTCTGCAAAAGATTGATGATAGGAATCCATATATATTTGCTTGTTTTTGCGGCGCTTTCCCTGCCTAAAAAAATGTTCTAAATATGGTTCTGGCCACAAATCAAATCCCATTGGAAAAAGAAAAGTTTTATTTTGCTTCGTCATCTCTGCTATCCCTATAAACTCTAGAAGTTTCCGAGTTTTTTAATAATTCTTTTTGTTGTGCTTCGTCACATTTATCTAACAAGTATAAAACTATAAAAATATCGTGTCCTTTTGGGCATCTCCACATATTGCTATCTTTATGGCAAATATTTTCTAATAATTTAGTTTTGTATTGTTTGGTTGGTTTTTCTTTTTCACCTTGATTACAGAAACTATAATGTGAAGTGCCCCACAACAAACCCAGCTCTGATATTTTATAGCTAGCAGCTGTTTGCAAGATATTATCGAAAACACTCCATTTTGCCGTTGACAAAGTGGGTCTCTTGTAAGAACTAATTTGAGATATTAAAGTTTTTATTCCTAGTTTTTCTATAATGTACTCCCAGACAGGGATAATTTGTAATTTAAGATTTTTATTTTCGTATATATCATCAAAGAGAAAAATGTATCCTGACAAATCCATTAATTCTGCAAAAAACATTTCAATTTTCGCAGAATACCAATTCATATTATTATGAATAAATACTACTGGCTTACCAGATTTAACTAGATTAACTACATCTTCACCTATATCTTGCATTTGTGCTTCAACTACATGAACCATTGTACGTAATAAATCGCCCACAATATCATCATTCTCTGTTTTCTCTTCAAAAATTATATTCAATAATTCTTTATGCAATATTATATAAACAAACCCCAAATGATCTGGAGTTTTCCCATCTGTAGGCCTTATATATGGTGATATTTTTATAACTAGTCTAAGTAGCTGATTTTTTATAGCATCTAATTGATTTTGCAATAATACAAAACTTTTATCATTTTTGAATGCTTTTTTGCTTGTCTCTAATGCGTTATGAAGCTTATGGTAAAATTCGTATACTCTATTGAATATCACTACAGATATGTCGGGATTATTCTTTATAAATTCATCTTCCGAATAGTCACATATGATTTTAGACACACGAGAGATTATGTCTTGATACCATTGTTTTGTGAACTCTAAGCTATTTTCAATTAACAAGTTTCTTATATGCCAATTGGGGGTTTTTATGTTTCCTTCAACTTTGCTTTCAAACCACAATCGATTATGTAAATCTTCCATAACTTTTTTGAGAGAATTAGGCAAATTCATAGAATTATGAATAAACCCGCGTTTCATAATCTTTTTTATAGTAATTTTCTCAATTCCTTGTTTAATATTTGTATTAAAAGAAAGCGCTAAATCAACATAAATTGATACATAGGCATCAGCAATATATGTATAAAATTTATCTGAAGAGTTACTTACAAAGTTGACCGAAAAAGGATTATATATTTTGTCTAGAATAAAGACAACTTCATCTGTTTTGCTTTTCGCATTTAACCATTTTACATACTGACCGACCTGTAGTATTACACTGTAGTATAATTTGTATTTTCCTTTCTCAAATAATTTTTTTAAACAACGATTTATAATCTGAATAAAGCGTTCTTCTACCCACATAGTGTCATGAACAGTAGCTGGGATGAATCCTGTTCCGGTTTTTTGCGATAAGTCAATATCACTAAAACTAGCCGATGTATATTTTTTAAATTGATAGGTTTGCGGGAACCAATAACTGTTTGTTGGTATTTTTGATTTTATAGCAATATAATTGGACATTGATACAAACGCTTGGTTAATTATATCAATAACAACATTTGTTTGTAGCAAATCCTGATTAAGAGCAAACTCAACAATATTATCATACGTATTAAACGTATCATTTGTGATTTTGCATAAATGGTTCTGAAAATTAGCATCATATTTATATAATGATGAATTTGTGGCTAGATTTATATTTTTTTGAATACTTGGATATATATATTGAGAAATAAGGTTTGCGGGATTAAAAAATAAAAATATATATGAAGCCAACTCCCAAAATGATACAAGTGATGTAAAGCTAAATATAGCGACAAGGTAGAAATTCCATATACTCAGTTTTATACCCTGAACCATCATAAATATAGAGACTAATAAAATTGCCATCAATACAATTATGGATTTTACATATATATTGGATAGACGTATTGAAGTTAACAGCTTACCAATTTCTCCGTTAACCTTCGCATAAATGGTTTGAGCAATAATTGATGCCGCTGCAAAGTACAAACCAAGAAATGTTCCTATAATTCCTGCAAGACTAACGTACAAATCAAATAACTTTTTCTGATTGGGAGAATTAATCAACTCGCGCGCAAGAGTCACTAGCCCAAATTTGATAGTTCCTTGATAATCTAAAAGGAAAATTCCAAAACAAACTACGAAGGCGAAAAGACTGAGTTTCCAATGCCTCAAAAATATTTCTTTAAAATATAAAACGGCATCACCCTTAGCATCCTTGATACATCTTGCTAAACTAAAGAAAAATCGTTTTATTCGAAAGATGGGATATATATAAAAGCATTTTCTTACCTTTAAAAACTTTACAGAAGTCATAAGTTTAAAACGAATAGTACTTGGCGCACAATAATAACCAAAAGCTTTAATTTTATAAAGAAAAATACGAAAAAAATCTTTGAAGCTTTCATACGAAAAAGCCAAACCTTCATAGAAACATGTAAAAAATTGACATACCTTTACTTTTAACTTCGCTCTAAAAGATTTTTTCTTTACGACCTTTACCATGCCTTAGTTTTAGCAAAAAAACACCAAATATTCAACATATTATTCCTAATAACTAGCTTGTTTTTACTATAAATACCTTTTCCCTTATAATACAACTTGTAATACAGCCCCTAAAAAATAACAAGTTAATTCTAATATCAGCTTGAAAACCTTAAAATCTTTCTTATTTTTTAGATATGACAGTGGGTGTTTGTAAGTTTTGCGGTCAAGAAAAAGAACTCATCGCATCACATATTATTCCAAAAGTATTATATCAATTGGAAAAGTATGGTAGCGTTGTTGATGTTGATGTCAAAAATACACGCATCAAAAAAGATCCCAAGCATCAAAATGGCGTTAAAGAAGCGTTGCTGTGTAAAGAATGCGATACTGCATTGGGGTATTTTGACGGGTACATAAACAAAGTTCTCAATATAGAAGTTCCCAAAATAGATAAAAACAAAACATTTTATGATACTCCATGTATTTGCCTGCCAGCAGATAAGTACAACTTGGACAGATTGCGTAGATTTTTTATCTCTCTTTTATGGCGATCATCAATATGTTCTAGGCCAATTTCTTTAGGCAAATACCAGGATATCGCTTTAAAAATATTAAAAAATGAAATTCCTGATAATACAGACCTGTTTTTACCTCTGATTTATAGACGTGTTGGTCGTGGTCACGTAAATAATATGACTGGAATTTTTGGCACCAAGTACCTAGGGAAACGTGCTTTTATATTCAGATTTCCTGGTTATGAAGTAATGATTATATAAATACTTTGCATAGCTCATCCCCACAAACGATGGAGATACACCGCCAACAATTCTCAACTAAGGAAGCCCTTATTTTTGATATTGATTATAATACACCACTTGATTATTTACTTGTATCAAATCTATTTAAGTGTCGTGATAACACTCCGGGATTAAAGCGTCCACCAGATTATGTCCCGGGACAAATACCGCTACCTCGCCGTACCTTCGTTTTAGGTGGCGGGCTGCAAAACAATTTGCACATAAAAAGCCCGTATATAATTTTACCAAAATACGATACTTAACCGCATTAGCAGTTTCACTGTTTTTATGTGTCTACTGATAAAATACCAAAATACTTGTGTATAGGTTCAAAACAATTCAACCACAAACTCACCCAAATGGTAGGTGTGTGGAAAAACAGCTTTCATTAACCCCGGCAATATCAGAAAGCATATCATAAACTAAATAACTATTTATAAAAAATCGCCCGTTTTTTGCCAACGTCTAAAAATCGTGTTTTTTGAAAAAATGACAGAATAAAGCAACTTTACCTTGAAAATCAAAAAATATGACTTACATCATACTCATAATTAAATGAATGACAAAGGCGCTAAAATGGTAAAAATTTGTGCGATAGGAATAAATATACCAGGGCTTCCATCTCTTGATATACTTCAACCCCAATCTTTGGATGATTATGACGTAATCTTTTTTAACCCCGAACAAATAACTAGTAAATTAAGCCATGCTAAACAGCTAAACTTTGTTAACGGGAACACAACATTGAACGAACAGGAAAGTGCTAAAGCTATAACATATTTTTCACATTGGACTAGCGAAATAGCCTTTGCTTTAGATGCTGGGAAAACAATTGTTGTAACAGCAAGTTTAAACAGTTTAATAAAATACGCCCACAGAAGCTCCCATAATACTAACACTTGGGTCACCAACGCTAGTACTCTTTATGAACCTTTCGGACTGTCCGAATTGAATACGACTTCACTGCAGGGTGAAATTGTTTCGGCTACACCTTCTTGCATACAAAATATATTATCTCCATTAGCTAAACATCTTTCTTATTCTGTTGTCTTTAACGACATAAGGAAACTAGAAAACACACAGCCTGTTTTAACGACGACAGGAGGGCGCTGTGTGGGTTTACTAAAACTATTCAACGAAAAAAAAGGAAAAATTCTTATCATTCCAAAACCAATATTTGACTATGCCCCCTTCGACGACACAGAAAAAGACGCACAGCTCGGGAAAATACTAACCCAGACTGCTGTTGACTTACATAAATTTGGTATCCAAGCATGTGAAGCTTTACCAGAATGGGTCAATGACGAATTATACAAAACAGAAACAGAAAAAATGCTGGATTCACAATTGACTGATATAGACACCCAGATTCAACGTCTAAAAGATTCAAAATTGCCAATTGAACAACAAAAAGAAGAGGAAATGGTACTCAAACAGTTGCTTTTTGGCAAAGGCAAGCCACTAGAAAACGCCGTAAATACAGCATTAAATATTATAGGCATTTCAGCAAAATCGTATCGTTTTACAAAAAAAGATTTAGAAATCGATCAACTGGCCAATGTCGGAGACCGCATATTGATTGGTGAATGTGAAGGCAAAGATAACAAAGATATAGACAAAACAAAGATAAGCCAGTTAATAATTAACAAAGGTGAGTATTATGCGGAACCAGACGTAGACACATCCAAGCAAATAAAACTTGTTCTTTTTGGAAATCCGATGAGACTTACTGTCCCCAAAGACAGAACCTTAGATTTCACAAAAGCATGTAAAGATATCGCAAATAACAACCAGGTAGCATTAGTAAAAACAGAAGACCTGTTTTATGTTGCTAAGTACATCAAAGCCTCAGGCGATAAGAAGTTTGCAACAACTTGTTTAAATACAATTATGGACACCGAACAAGGAATTGTTAAATTCCCAGATGTACCACGAAGCAAAAAACAATGATTGTGCTGAATTTTATCCCCGCGTAATCATTATGTATAACAAATTATATAAATTATTTTAACAACTCCTCAAACACACCTTTTTGAACCATATCGATATTTAAAATATAATCAGTTGTATTAAAAGTATCGCGTAATGGTCGCTGAGTTTTCTGCCAGCCTAAACCATCCGTTATCCATATAAACTGGTGTCCGTCTTTTGTCCACTGATGATAAATATCTGCATATTCGCCTGCGGTTGATTTTAATTTTGATCCGCCACCGCCATAGAAATTTGTTTCTATCAGATATAGTTTATTAGGGGTATTTATAGCAAAATCAACACGCTTGGATGATTTATTCACAGTAATATTTTTACCCCATTTTTTATAAATTTTATCTGCGGTCGCTTGTGCGATATATTCATAGCCATTACGCTCACAAATATCTTTTATAAAATATTCCATCAAGTTTTCCATTGATGTGCCACTGCGGTTCTTGCGCCCATTTGAATCAAGCCCAACTTCTACCCCAAGAAAATAATCTGGGATAGATTTAATTGTACGGTCAGATACTAAATCAAGGAAGCCACTTGCTTTCATAAATAGGACACCATCCTCTGCAGACATAGGCTTTGAAAAGTCAAAGCATTTAAGTTCAAAAGTTTTTATATCTGAAACAAGTTTGATTTTCTTTTCTCTATCAGCCAAAAGCGCCGGTATAACACCTATAATTTTTGGATATTCCTTTAATAAATCTTTTGCTGCTTTTTCAACATCCGCCTTACCAATCAGAGTATTCAATAAGTTTAGTGCAATCTCTGCTTCGTGATAATTATTGATAACTTTTGACCAGTTAACAAAATAATCCCAAGATTTTATACTTTCTTTTAGGCTTGAAATCAAATAACTAAAAACGTCATCTTCGTTCTTGCAACCCAAAAGTTCATCAAAAATTTTAGAATACTTCATTTTATTCCTTTCTTTTCAAGGATATCATACAGCCTTTTTTCTGCCAATTCAACAAATTGCGCTTCCTGATCTATGCCGACAAATTTTCTGTCATACTTTAATGCCGCAACCCCAGTTGTCCCACTGCCCATAAATGGGTCTAATATTAAATCTCCTGGATTTGTACAACATAAAATTATTCTTTCCAATAAGTCCAATGGCTTTTGTGTCGGATGCTTGCCGAAAGTTTTTTCTGATTTTGACGGTGTTGGAATAGACCAAACACTTCTCATCTGACAATCGGGCTTTTTCAAAATATCTTTTGGAAATGCACCACATTTCATAGCATCGTAATTAAATATATGCTTTGCGTTCTTACTTTTTCTTGCCCAAATAAGTGTTTCATGGCTAGCAGTAAAGTATCTACAAGACATATTTGGACTGGCATTTGGTTTGTACCACGCAACATCATTTAATATATGAAAACCCAACAACTGCATCGCAAAGCCACACGAATATATACTGTGGTATGTACCACTTATCCAAATTGTGCCATTGGGTTTTAATACTCGCCGGCATGCAGAAAGCCACTTTTTATGAAACTCAAAATCAGCCATCAACCCGTGCGACTCGTCCCACTTGCCTTTATTAACTGACACAACTTGACCATTTTGGCACGTTATACCCCCATTTGACAACATATAAGGCGGATCCGCAAAAATCATATCAAAGGTATTTTCTGGAATCTGTTCCAGACACGTTAAGCAATCTTCACAATAAAGACGGAAGGGTTTCTTTGTCATCACTTATTGCCAATAAATGTCGCAGTACTTATAATAGAATATAAATCTCTATCTGTTAATAGCGCATCTAAAATAGATTTAAACATAAACGCATTTGGATTATTTGTTTTTTCTTGAAACATAAGTAGCGTCATTACCGTATATATAAATTGTATATCATATGTATCAGGAAAACTTAATTTCTGAAACATCTTTATTTTATCGTAATCAATGTTATCCATTAGTTGTTTTCGCTCTGATATAGAACTGACACCTTTTATTTCCGCCCATTGCTCTTGCATACTCTCTATAAAACTGCATGTTAGCTTATTGTTTTTTACTTTCTTCATTAACAAATCTACAGTCCAATGAATATGTTTAGGCTGTCTTATGCGGCTATGTTTTTCTTTATATGCGACCCTAAAATCAAACTCAGATAACCCGCCTTCGTATATAGCAACAAAGTATTTATTATCAATCTGTCTTGCTGCTATTGGAACACCATGTCTCTTATCTGTCATTTCTAATAAAACATCTTGTTCTGACATAAAAACTCCTTATAAAAAAGAGTCTAATATTACAGGATAATAAACACAACAAAATATTTAATAGTTTGTTATTAACAACTCACGAATAGCACTACGACCATCTGCATTTGCGTTTATCAGACGTTTTGCAAGTATTCTGTTTATATTATAGTCTTGGTATAAATCATCAAAGAATGTATCGTTTACATAATTTGTTGGGTCTGAATTACTTAACATCTGTAAAGCACCTGCTTTATCACACGCTTCAAAAACGTTCTTAAGGCGAATTTGCTCATCATCATTAAAATCCCCAATAGCATAAGAATTAAACGAAGATGTTTTTCTAATCGGGCGATATGGTGGGTCGTAATAGATAAACGTATCTTTTTTTACATACTCTTGAACAGAACTAAAATCTGTTTGGATGATAGTCGCAATTTGTAAAGCGTCTGATACGTTACGCAAATTTTCCGCATCTAATATTCTTGGGTTGGAGTACTTACCCATCGGAACATTAAACATATTTTTTGAATTAACACGAAATAATCCGTTAAAACATGTTCGGTTCAAGAATATGGTCAACGCTGCACGTCTGATAAACCGCTGATTATAAATATTTGCATCGAGAGTTTTGTCCATGCTGTTATATTCATCACGCCTTGCGTAATAATATTCTTTTTTATCTTCTGTATGATTGTACTCTGTACTTATTTTTGTCAGTTCAACTATCAATTTTTCAACATCATATTTGATAACATTATACAGAATAACCAGCTCAGGATTGATATCGAACAAGAAGGCCTCTTTGATTGAGAATCGATTATAAATATCGAAGAACACAGCCCCACCACCAACAAACGGTTCTATATATCTTTTTATCCCGCCCATTTTCAATTTTAAAGGCAGTTTTTCATTGATTTTATCTAATAGCTGCCCCTTGCCACCTGCCCATTTTAATACAGGTTTGCACTCAATATAATCTGCTAATTTTACCGGTAGTGGCGCCACTTTTTCCTTTCCTTTACAATTTGATATTACAAAATCACAAAACCTAAATCCAGTAGTAATTTTTTACTTATATTTGTTTTTATTTGCTTTTAGTTACTAAGAAAATGTGCGCCTATATACTAACTTGACTTTAAGACAATAGTAAGCGCAAATGCAGCAACTGAGTAAAAGGGTGTCGCATGAAGTATAAATCCTATGAAGATATCAAGCCAAACAATGTTTCTACCTGCAGTATGCTTTATTATTGTGCTTGTCGCATTTTGAATAAAATGGAGCATCGTATCAGACGCCGTAATGGTGGCTATCTGCCCTGTCGCGACAGAATCCTGTTGCGTCGCCTTCAACGCAAAATTACGCAACTGACTGCGGTGTATAAAAACAAATCTATTTAACTTGACTTTCTATGAAAGGTAAGCAGTAATTGGGCAAACTTAAAAACATGGTAAAAACAAAGGAGTCCAATATGCCTAAATACCCTGATATAAAGGTTTATTTAACCAATCGTGATGGTAATGCTTTCGCTATACTTGCGCGGTGTAAAAATGCCCTAACCTTAGCCGGCAAAGAAGATAAATGGTCTGAATTCTTGACCGAGGCCACCAGCGCCGATTATCCGCACTTGCTTGTCACTGTTATGAAATGGTTTGAGGTTGAATAATGCCATACAAAAATCCACCCAAAACAACCAGATTCCATATTGGTACGTCCGGCAATCCGTTCGGGCGTATGCCCGTAATTACCAATAAAGACCTGTATTACAACCTGCGTATTCTACGGGCATTGATTGATATTGCTATGCAACAGCTACGACAAAAAGGAAACAATAATGCAACGGAAAGTTAAAGATATTTTGCCAAAGACATTTGAAGAGTTAAAAGCGTTATCACAAGATGAGCGCGCGCGTTTATGGGCACGGTATTCGCCCCACCCTTTTAAGCGATAAATGCGATCGCTTTGGTACTATATTCAATGCGAACGACTAAACCTGCGTATTGAGCCAAAGTTCATCAAGAAAATAAAAAAGTATAAAGACAACCCCGCCGAATGCGTAGATCGTGTATTAAAGCACAGGTATAACATTGCACCCGGCACAACTATCATCAGGAACTTTCGGAATATAGAGCACAAGGTCCTGGTCAATTATGACAATACGTTTTTATATAACGAAAAGCAGTATCGTTCCCTATCCGCAATTGCGTCTGATATTTGTGGTGCGAAGACATCAGGACCACACTTTTTTGAACTGGATAAAAGGAAAGTAAATGCCAGTGATTAAATGCGCTGTTTATGTCCGTAAGTCAACAGAACATGGGTTGGAACAAGAGTTTAATTCCCTGTTAAACCAGGATGAATCTTGTAAAGCATACATTGCGTCCCAGGCATTTAATAATTGGGAATATGTTCGCACTTATACTGATGCGGCGATTTCTGGCGGGACTATGGAACGGCCTGCCCTGAAACAAATGTTGGACGATATGGCACATGGTTTGGTCAATACGGTTGTGGTTTATAAGGTTGACCGACTGTCGCGTTCCATATTGGACTTTCATAAGATGATGCAGTATTTCAACAAGTATAACGCGAACTTTGTGTCCATAACCCAATCGTTTGATACCAGTACATCCATGGGTAAATTGACATTGAACATGTTGCTGTCATTCGCCCAATTTGAACGCGAGGTTTCCAGCGAACGAGTACGGGATAAAATACGTGCCAGTAAGGCCAAAGGCATCTGGATGGGTGGGATGCCACGGTTGGGATATGATGTCGTGGACAAGAAGCTGATTGTAAATCCAGCCGAAGCCGAGCAAGTTAGACAACTGTTTGGTAAATACTTGGAGCTGCAATCTGTGAACGACTTGACCCTGTGGGCCGAAAGCAACGGTATTCGCGCCAAGGCATGGACAACCGCCAAAGGGGTGCTGCGTGGTGGCAAGCCCATTACACCGAACAGCATGCACAAGATTTTGCGAGACAAAATCTATATCGGAATGATCGAAAATAAGGTCAGCAATAATGTTGCCCGTGGCGAACATCAGGCGATCGTATCGCCGGAAGTATTTGAACAGGTACAGGATGCATTGAGGGCGAATTCTAATAATACCAGTCATCGCAGGCGGTCGCCAAACCTGCTGTCACGAAAGCTGTATAACGACAAAGGTGTGCGTTTTACCAATCAGCACGCATGCTCCAAGGACAAGGTGGGGCCATATTACTATGCAACACGGGGGTTCTATCTGCCGGCGGCACAGGTGGATGAAATAGCCATGTCTGTTGTGGCGGATTTTCTGGACAGTGATATGAGTGCCCTGGCCCAAAATGTGGTCATGGCATTGAAACGGATTGTGTGGGAAGACCTGTCATACCTGCAAAGGCGGGAATTGGTTCGCGTTATGATTGAACGAGCAGTTTATTCGCAAGAACAACTGATATTCTGTATCAATATCAACCCACAGCTGTATAATTCATTTTTATCTACATACCACATCAATCACAATAGCCGTCCAATGGAATATACAGTAAATGGCGATAATGTGACGATTGTGCGACCGGTTGTACTGCGCCGATATGCCAACACCAGATTTAGCGGTGGACGTAATGGCACGCTAAGTATTACAGAAAATAACCACTTGATATTAAAGGCCTTTGCCACGGCGTGGAAATATAGAGAATTGTATGAACGAGATGGGGATATCCACAGGATATTCCAAGAAGAACGCACGTCACCACGTCAGTTTTACCGACACCTGGACATTGCATATATGAATCCGGACAATGTTAATGAAATACTGTCCGGGAAAATACACATAAATGTTAATGACTTGTTTCAGATTGCGAGAGAGAATCAACTATATTAGTTTCAAATACTTACCGAACAAGTCTATCATATAACCAGACGACATCTGTTCATCCCACTTCTTAATAATTTCGCACTTCTGATCGTCATCAACAATTTGTATATTGTTGACACCGAATAAGCGTGCTACATCTAAACGTAGCTCACAAATATAACTGCGTATATTTTCATCTTTAAACAACAAATCTGCATCACTTATTAACGAACTAACTTTATTATATAAAGGACGCACAAATTTTGCATCGATTCCATCAATCTCTTTATTATTTAAAGCAAACAATTCGGAGCTTGCACTTAGTATTATATCTTTTATATCATTGTACACTTGGAAACGCTTATCATATAAAAAATCGTCTTTTTTATGTTTATCGATTTTTAACTGAGCCTTAGAAATAAAAAATGCAGCGATCCCAATAGCAGCAGCAGAAAAAGCACTTATTCCGGCAAATACACAATTTAATACATTCATTTTTAATCCTTTATATTCATGTGACAAATATAAGAAACATTGGCATATTTTCAAGACATGCACGATACTGGCATCGGGATTTTGAGGCTTGTATGTAAGCGATGGGGATATTTGATTATTTGACAACTTCGTTGTACATACTGGTAACTTCGTGGTGAAAAAGTGGCGGAAGTCCGCCTAAAAACAAAGCCCCGACAGATTTTGTCGGGGGTTTGATTATTCCTGGCGGAGACGAAGGGATTCGAACCCTTGATACCCTTGCGGGTATACTACATTTCCAATGTAGCGCACTAGACCAACTATGCGACGTCTCCGTATCTGGTGTATTATATTATTCCGCAGACAAATCGGCCGTTTCTTCGGTTTCGTCCGGTTCAATTGGGTCTTCTATTAACGTATTTTCCAATTCGGCGTCGATTTCGCGGGTTTGCGGATCTTCCACGTTTGCAATTTCCAAAGAATCTTCACCATCGGACACCGCCGGGGTTTCTTTGTACGATTGCACAAATTCGTGACGCAGATTGTCGACATCCAGTTTTCCCGTGGCGATTTCACGCAATGCGACAACCGTCAATTTATCGCCATCACGTTCAACAACAGGTTCGGCACCGCCGTTCAAGTCGCGCACGCGTTGCGACGCCAGCATTCCCAATTCATAACGACTTTCCACGTATGGTAATGTATCTGAATTTGTTGTACGGGCCATTTTTTAATTTCCTTTGCTAAAAACGTTTCTAACCGAGTTATATTGCCCCAAGAATATAAAAAAAGCAAGAAAAAAATAAATATAAAATCCCCATTGCGGGGATTTTTTGTTCCTGGTAATGGTTCGCAAACTGTTTAATTACCTGTAATAGCAATTTGATGTGTACACATAGGTCCCCGTGGAATCGGAACCCACGGTTCCAGACGGCAAATAGCACGATGTAATAGATGTTGATGCCTGGGCCGAAGTGCCAGAATTTGGGCACGGCGTACAGCCAGACGTCCCATTAGACGTCACACCATAATATCCCGCCGCACAGGCGTACGAATATGTCTTGTCACACGTACCATTGCAATTGCATACACCCGTGTATTTACGGACATATCCCGTACCATAGTCCGTCCATCCACTGCCGGAACAACTGCTGGCACACTGTATACAGCAATCTTCGAAAGTAACCATTTTGCACCGACCTTTGCTGGGCAATGTTACATTTTTAGGAATAAATCCAGAATAACGTTTGGCGCACGCGTATATGCGATCACAGTGCTTTGTGCTGTGGTCGCAACTGTATTTGTATTAAGTACTGCTGCAATGGCCGGCATATGCATACCCCGATATTCCGCACAATACAACTGCTATTAGTGTTTTTTTAATTTCAGAACCCCTTTTTCGGTTTGTTAAACGAAAAAAACACCAGAAAAATTCAGGTGGTTGGGGGTATTTCACGTCCCCACGGACGCACAGCATAGAGGTTTAGATGCCTCAGTACAGGAATTCCCCGTACCGCTTGCGCGGTCTAGCACGAAAGATATTTTATGACAAGTTTTTTGTACACAGGCATATCTTTTATTTATTGCACCGGCCGAACCGTGCGCTATAATCGTTGCGATATGTCAGACGAAAATAATATAAAAACTTTATCTATGGGATGTCGGCTGAACGCGTTAGAGGCGGAAAAAATCAAACGGATGATTGCGCCCAGACTGAAATGCGGAATTGTCGTCAATACTTGTGCCGTTACCGGCGAAGCAGAACGACAATCGGGCCAAGCGGTACGAAAAATCGCCCGCGACAATCCAAATGTGCCGATATTTGTTACGGGGTGTGGCGCAACGCACAATCCGGGTGTTTTTGACAAGATTCCAAACACATTTGTCGTTCATAATCGCGATAAATTAAACCCCGCCGTTTACACCAACATTATCAATAATTACGTCTGTAATTCTGACAGTGCGTGTCATATCAATATGACGCATCACGATTCCGAATTGTCTAAGCAATTTGTCCAGGTTCAAAATGGGTGTAATCATAAATGCACGTACTGTATAACGCGCATTTTGCGTGGGTCGGCGGTATCGTTCCCATATACAGACATTCTGGCCGATGTACGCAATGCGGTCGCAAATGGGTTCGGCGAAATAGTACTGACCGGGGTGGACACGGCCAGTTATGCGCACGACGGGATGTTAATTTCTGATGTGTGCGCGAATTTATTGCGCGACGTGCCAGAAATCCGGCGTTTGCGTATATCTTCGTTCGACCCGGCATCACCACAAATTTATAAAATCATAGATATGATGAAATCTGATGCGCGAATGATGCCACATATGCACCTGTCGATGCAGTCGGGGTCTGATACCATTTTGCGTGCCATGCAACGGCGACACAACGCGCAAAGCGTACGAAATATTGTTGCGTATGCCGGCCCGGGGATTACATTCAGTTGGGATATCATTTGCGGTTTCCCTGGCGAAACAGATGACCTGTTCCGCGAAACACTGGATTTAGTACGTGATGTCCGTCCAATAAAAATACACGCGTTTCCATTTTCTGCGCGTCCGGGGACGGTTGCGTTTGATATGCCGAACAAGATTCCGCACGCCGTGGCCAAAGAACGCGTGCATCAAATTTCCGCCATTGCCGACGCGTTTCGTAACGATTTTATGCGATTGCAAGTGGGGCAATCCGTTCCTGTATTAGTTGAAAAGAACAATATTGCCCGCACCCCGCATGACATAGATGTAAAAATTGATGGCGCCCCGATTGCACCACGTACGATTTGCAATGTAAAACTGGTTGATGTGTGCGATGGACGATACGTCGGAATGCCCGTATAATAAATATCAAAAAATCTGTTGGCATTGTGATTTATAGTTGCTATTATCAGCAACATGAACAAGAAAATATTTATCCTGTTATTAGCATTAATAACAACATCTGCGCGCGCGGATTTTTCTACGCGGGCAAAATCTGCGTTTCTGGTTGATTATGATTCTGGGGCCGAAATTGTGGCCAAGAATGCCGACGAATTGATGCCACCATCGTCTATGATTAAACTGATGACGTTGGCCGTGTTGTTCGACGAAATCAAGGCGGGAAATTTAACACTGGACGACAGACTGACGGTCAGTGAAAATGCGGACTATAACAATCCGTTGTGGTACCCCGCCAGCAAGATTTGTTTGGTCGCAGGCCAAACTATTTCTGTGCGCGATGCGATATTGGGATTGATTGTTCTGTCGGGTGGTGATGCGTCTGTTGTTGTCGCAGAAAAATTAGCCGGCAGTGAAACCGCATTCACAGAATTAATGCAGAAAAAGGCCCGGGATATCGGGATGCCGTTGTCTACGTTCGGCAACGCCAGTGGTTTACCAAACCCAAACAATTTGATGACCAGTCGCGAACTGGCCACGTTGGCGACGCACATTATTGCGGATTACCCCGACCTGTACCCCATGTTTGCAACAAAACGGTTCCAATTCAAAGAATACAAATCTGATTGGTGCCAGGATTGGGGACGTACGCATACGATGAACTATAACAAACTGTTGTTCATTATGCCGGGCGCAGATGGTCTGAAAACGGGCCACACCAGCGAAGGTGGATATGGTATGGTGGCCAGTGCGAAAATCGGTGGTCGGCGTTTGGTCGGGGTTATTAATGGATTTAACGGACAAAACCATGACGCATTAGCCAAAGAAATGAAAAAGTTGTTGGAATACGGATACGCCGAAACAATGAACAAAGTATTCTTTAACCCGGGCGATGTTATCGTTAATGTTCCCGTGTGGTATGGACGCCAGGATACCGTTCCCGCAACAGTCCAAAAACCATTTGTCATAACCGTTCCAAAAGAAAACGGCATGACCGGGGTGCGCGTTGTTGCACGATACAACGAACCACAACCTGCCCCGATTGCCCAAGGCGCAGAAGTTGGTGAAATTATCGCGCAAAAAGACGGCCAGGTTATTGCGCGTGCGCCACTGGTCGCGGTTAACCAAGTTAAAAAAGTCCAATTCTTTGGACGGATTATCAGAAACATTCGCGTAATTTTGGGAATTGACTGATATGGCACCAAGAAAACCCAGCAATCCTTATAAATTCCCAGACCCGATGGACAACGATATTTTGGTCGGCCACCAAGATGTCTTGAACGATTTTGTCGTGGCATGGAATGGACGGAACGAACATCCAATACACCCGGTATGGATGCTGGCGGGGCCACGCGGTATCGGCAAGGCGACATTGGCGTACAAAATCGCAAAAATGGTGTACGGAAATGTTGGCGATTTCTTTATATTGGACAATACGCGCAGTCTGGACAAAGACGGGGTCATAAAACCAGACAGCAAAAGTATTTCCGTATACACGGTCCGCGCAATGATTGACCGTATGCAATTGTCATCTATGTCCGGCGATTGGCGTGTCGTTTTAATTGATTCTATGGACGATTTGAATACGTCGGCATCGAATGCATTGCTGAAATTACTGGAAGAACCGCCCGCAAAAACATTATTTCTGTTAATCGTGCACCAGTTGGCGAATATTTTACCAACCATTCGGTCGCGGGCACGCGTCGAAAAAATGCGACCTTTGTCGATGGCGCAATTGCGCGAACTGTGTGATAAATTTTTGTCGTCCGCCAACGTCAGCGACGAAACATTACGTCTGGCAAATGGCAGTTTCGGTCAAATTGCATCTATGACGAAATCTGGGGGCGACGCATTATACGACGAATTAATAGAATGTCTGGAAAACCCGCAATGCGACAGTGCGGACATGATGGCGATTGCAAAAAGAATTGCCAGTCAACCGGATTTGCATAAAATCTTGCTGGACGCGATTGCAAAATACAATTTGGCAGAACTGTACCCGGTGGCAACGCATGCAATATCAGATATTTCGCGGTTAAACCTGGAACCAGAAATTGCCCTGTTCAAAATAATAAATCAGATAAAAAAATGTTTATAGATACGCATTGTCATTTAACGGATAACTATGTGTCCGGTGATTTGCGCGACGTTGTTGCGCGCGCATTCGACGCCGGTGTTAAAACACTGATTTGCCCGACCGCAAATCCGGCCGATATTCCCGATGCGATTAAAATCGCCGAAGAATACAATAACGTTTTCGCAACTGTTGGCATTCACCCAGAATACGCCGGCGTGGACGCCCAACAGTTTTTGACCGACGATGTACTGCGCCACCCGCGCGTAATTGGCGTTGGCGAAATCGGGTTGGACTATCACGGTGGCGACGATAATCGCAACGCGCAAATACAATTATTCGAACAACAGTTGGATTTGGCGCGCAAATACAATCTGCCGGTGGCGGTACATACGCGCGATGCAGAATCTGATACCGCAGACATTCTGGGGGGCGATGTGCGCGGGGTTATGCACTGTTTTACCAGTTCTTGGAATTTGGCGAAAGTAATGTTAGACCGTGGATTTTTCTTTTCCGCCAGTGGCATTTTAACATTCAAAAACGCCGCCGATGTACGCGATACATTCGCAAAGATTCCCATCGACCGCATTGTTATCGAAACAGACAGTCCGTACTGTGCCCCTGTGCCGTATCGTGGCAAGGTCTGTGAACCTGCGTATGTTATTGAAACCGCGCGCGTGTTGGCCGATATACACAAAATGTCGTTGGATGAAATGGGACCAATATTGGTTCAAAACACCAAACAATTGTATCCTAAAATGAACATATAAAAACGCGCCATATGGCGCGTTTTTTTAGTGTTTTGTACGCTGATTCTGTTGTGATAATTGGTGGACAAACTGCGGCGTCAGCATGCGATTATGGTGGAACGCAAAATACGGCGCCATATGTCGCATTAATTTCAGATTCTGGGCATCGTCCAACGCAACGCAAACCACATTCGTATTCAAATGCATTTCTTTGGTATAAATAATTTCTGTTTTGAATCCGATTTTTTGCAACATTGTGGCAACAAAGTTAATCGCCCACTGTTGTTCCGAACGGTGTGATTCTGTTTTATATTTTTGCGCAATACACGGCGCGAACATTACCACGGGGCGCGTACCAACATATTCAAAGTATATATCCGCAGACTGGTTTATAAATCTTGTTAACACGTCATATCTGTTGGCCAATGTTCTGATTTTATAAAACACATTAGGCACACCAAAATACGGCCGAATTGCGGTGTACAAATGTCTGTGCGTTAATATGTTTTTAGTATCCCATAGCCATGGATTGTATTGTTCCCATTTCATGCGTATACACCCCTTTGTATACGTCCAAGATAGCACAGCGGATAAAATTTGCAATTTTTTATATCATGATATAGAATATGCCATCATGCCACGTCAGATAATAAAATTTGGTCAGGTCGCAGAAAACCGCAAGGCCCGGTACAGTTATTCTATCGAAGACACTGTCGAGGCGGGAATTTCTTTGACCGGTGCAGAAATCAAGTCCGTGCGATACGGACTGGTCAGTATTGTTGACGGATTCGTTCAACGACGCGGGCGTGATTTGTTCTTGGCGGGGGTGGAAATTCAAAAACTGCCCACGGCCGCACGCATAGTCAATTTCGACGAACGGCGTCCGCGCCAACTGTTATTGCATCGGACACAGATTAATCGACTGATTGGGAAATTACAGGAAAAAGGCGCGACGATCGTTCCGTTAAAATTCTATTTCAATAATCGTGGCCGGTTAAAGGTTTTACTGGGCGTCGGGTACGGTAAATCCAAGGTTGACAAGCGTGAAACTATCAAGCGTCGCGAATGGGATAAAAACCGCGCACGAATATTAAAGGGGTAAGCACATGGAACATTCAGAAATGCAACAAATTGTCCACAGTATGATAACTTTTTCCGATTATAACCGGGCAAAGTTCGCCATGTTGAACGCGGATACGGTTCGTGTGCCGGCGGGATTGTGGCGACGTCATTCTGCCGACAGAATAATGAATTGCGCGCACTGGGTTATTGTGAACTATGAACACCCAGACTATACGTTTAATGCGATGGCGCCGTATATGGATGAAAAGCATGTTATTAAATTATTGCGGGCGTCTGTGCCAACGTGGCGTCGCACAATTGATGCGTTTCACAAGGCGCGCGATGCATACGCAAAAAAAGTATACGGAATATCGAAACAAAAATAAAAAATCCGCGTTTGCGGATTTTTTATTTGCAATATCAGAACGTTGGAAATTAATCGTCCATTTCCGCACGCATTTGACGATGCAATTCTGCATAAACCGCGTCGAATTCTGCACGTGTTATGCAACCATCTTGGTCCATATCCATAATTGGCACCGCCAATTGTAATTGTGGACATTTTACAGATGATGTATCCAGGCACCCATCGTCAAAATCAACATGCGCACCCGGAAAATAACGACCATCGTCCAGAACCTTGGCCACACCAAAGCCCAATGCAAAAACGATTAAAATCATAATCAGTTTGACCATAAACCGACCGAAACCACCGCGTGTGCATTTTGCGCCATCGCCACAATGACAATTGTCGCCACAATGGCATTCCGGGGCACATTTGCAATCATGACCGCATGGACATTTTTCCATAACCGGTTCAACAACCGGGCGCGCCGTATCAACAGACGGTTTTGCCGGACGACGCGTTGTCGCAGGACGACGTGCGGTCGTGGCACGATTTGTCGTTGTTTTCTTGGCCGTTGCGGTTTTCGCAGTTTTTGTGGTTTTCGCCGTTGGTTTCTTTACTGACTTAGTTGGCATTTTCCCCTTCCTTTTTATAATGTTTGTGTTCTGATTCTATTCAATCGAATAAAATATGTAAAGAATAAAATGCAATTTGCAAACAGAAATCCGCCACATGGCGGATTTCTGAAAATCACATCAAATCGATGCATACGTTATTAATTCAAAGAATCTTTTAACGCCTTGCCCGGTTTGAATTTCGGCTGAATCGAAGAAGGAATCTTGATCGCGGCACCCGTCTGAGGATTGCGGCCGGTTGTTGCCTTGCGCTTTGCGGTTGTGAATGTACCGAAACCAACCAAGCGAACTTCACCCTTCTTTTTCAAAACTTTTGTAACGGTGTTGATGAAAGAATCCAGGCATGCAGCGGCAGTAGCCTTGGTCACTTCGACATCGTTTGCGATTGCTTCAATCAATTGCTGTTTGTTCATTATGTTTCTCCTTTCATAAATTTATATAAGGTGTCCGGCAGTCCCAAGGCAATGTCAGTGGAACCCAATATACCCGTGCCGTTCGTTATACCAATCCGCGCAACAAGTTGTATTCCACGGACATTGCCTGTCCTGCTTGTACGAATCGTAGAGAATTCGGGCCTTTAAGTCAAGAGCATATTTATTTCTGGCCGTATTTTATCAATGTTGACAAATTTTATATAATCAGACTAGTTATGAACCGTGTTCGCCGGAACCGCCGTCGCATTGCCAGAAAAACTGTCGCACAGGACGTATTCGCCAGGCATACCATCAACATGAACCGTACGAAAATAATTGGGTGTCATCACAAACAACAGCACTATGACCGACGCCCAAAACAACCATTTTGTCATCTGCCACGGTTTCTTGAAACTGTCGCGTTTGAATGAATCGGTCAATAAATTTTGATACAGCGCCCACCCCCAACTGAACGCCAAAACCATAATTGCGAAAAACAACGCCATTACCAAGTAATGCCTGAACGGGGCAATCGCCATCGCAAATTCGTCCCAAAACATCGATTCCGTGGGACACACATACAATGTCTGGGCCAGAACGTCCGGCGACAGTGTCGTTGGTTCGGCCGGTATAATCTGCATACCAAACGATACCGCAATAACTATGGATACCAACGCGACAATCGCAAATAACATTAATGGCTTCATTTATTTGATTCCCAAAATTCTTTGTTGTATATTATATCACAACTAAGTAATACATTGCAATTTTATAAACTTTTATTTAGAATCTGGGTCATGATGCGCAAGAAAAATAACATTGTCATAGGTTTAACAACAATGGGCAACGAAATGTTGCAGATTTCTGTGCCTGCGTTGGGAAAATTGCGCCAAAAATTTATGCTGGTCATATTTAATGACAATCCTGTTGAAACCGTGTCGCGCCGACAAATTCGAAAATTGGGATACTGTGGCGATTTGGAAATAATCAACAGTGTTGAAAACATGGGAACGTTGGGCGCACGCATGGAAATCGTAAATTTTGTGCGAAATAAAATGCCCGCAAAACCCGACTGGATTGTGTTCTGTGATGACGACGATATGCTGATAGACCTGGAAATTCCCGATGTCGCAGATGACAATTTTGCAATTATCCAGGGTGCGTATTTACTGAATCATCGCGTTGCGGATTTATTACGCGCAATCAATTCGCCCAATGAACTGGAACCCGATGGGGAAAATATAGAACTGGCACGGCCACACATCGGCTTTGCCGGGACGCCATTGCGGACCAATATTTTATTCGGTGTTGCCGATATTATCCCGGAAATTAACGACGCCATACAAAAGGTAAATGACGAACTGGATTATCGTGCGCCGGTTGATTTAATGATGTGGAACTTTGTAAACATGTATGCCCGTGCGGTTAATCCCGATGCGGTTCCAATCTATATGGACAAAATTAATTACATAAAAAATAATTTGGACAGCACGCGTATGAAGTACGGACGTTTGACACGACCGGTACGCAACCGCGAAGAACACTATCGCCGTGCATTGGCTAAATATGACGCGATATTCAAAACCGCGCTGGATATCGCCCGCGCCCGTATGGGCACACAGAATTAATTTAGTTGTTGAAACAACTGTACAATACTTATAAAATTTCACGAAATTAAAACCGATTTATGCAAGGGGAAATATAAAATGACATATAATGATGTTCGCAAAGTTTTCTTGGATTTTTTTGAATCCAAAGGACATAAAATTGTGCCATCGGCATCGCTGATACCAAATGATCCGACACTGTTGTTCACCGTGGCGGGGATGGTCCCATGGAAGGGAATTTTACAGGGCACAGAACCCGCATTCGCACCGCGCGTTGCAGACGTACAGAAATGTATCCGCGCGGGGGGTAAACATAACGACCTGGACGAAGTTGGATTCGATGGACGACATCATACTTTTTTTGAAATGGTCGGAAATTGGTCGTTTGGCGATTATTTCAAAGAAGGTGCAATCGAAATGTCTTGGGAATTATTGACCAAGGTTTTGAAGTTAGATCCCGCACGTCTGCGTGTTACAACGCACGAAACCGATGAAGAATCCACAGAAATCTGGCGCAAGGTTGCCGGTAAAGAGGCTATTCGTCTGGGGGATAAAGACAACTGGTGGTCGGCGGGCGACACCGGTCCATGCGGTCCGTGCACCGAAATATTCTATGACTTTGGCGACAGTTTCGAAAACGAAGACGATCGCTGGGTCGAAATATGGAACGACGTTTTTATGCAATACGACCGCGACGCAAACGGCAATCTGACCCCGTTGCCAAAACAAAACGTCGATACAGGTGGTGGTCTGGAACGCTGGGTCGCAATGATGCAGGGAAAAACAGACAACTATGACACGGATTTATTTGTTAACCTGATTCACGCCACAGAAGACGTTGTTGGGGTAAAGAAAACAGACGAAAACACCGCATCATTCAAAGTAATTGTTGACCACCTGCGCGCCGTTGGGTTCGCCATTGCAGACGGTGTTATCCCCAGCAATACAGACCGCGGGTATGTTATCAGACGTATTCTGCGCCGGGCGATGCGTCATGGACAAATCTTGGGTCATCGGGGCGCACTGTTGTCGCGTTTGTATCCGGCGTTAATAACGGAAATGGGCGACGTGTATCCAGAACTGGGGCGCGAAGAAAAACGCGTTGTGGAAATTATACAAAACGAAGAAAACGCCTTTGCAGACATGTTGCAGAACGGTATGAAGTTGTTAGACAACGAAATTCCAAAGGTTCACAACGGCGTTTTATCGGGCGACGTCGCATTCAAATTATTTGATACGTATGGATTTCCGCTGGATTTAACACAAATGATTTTGCGCGATAAAAATATGTCTGTGGATACGGATGGTTTTGAACGCGCAATGGCAGAACAAAAAGAACGCAGTCGTGCAAATACCAAGGGTACACGCGTACTGTGGGAATCTTTGTCCGATTTGCCGGCGACCGACGATTCCACAAAATATGCACCCGTGGCCGATTTAGAATCACGTGTATTGGCCATTTTGCGCGATGGCGAATTTGTACAGTCTGCAAACGCCGGCGACGCGGTAGAAGTTGCACTGGACAAAACTAATTTCTATGGCACCCAAGGTGGCCAGGTCGGCGATTCTGGTGATTTAATCAAGGGTACAGATGTTGTGATGAATGTGGTCGAAGCCGGTCGCGTCGACAACATTGTTATTCACAAGGGTAATTTGGTTGCGCCGTTATCTGTGGGCGATGTTGTCAAAACGGCAATCAACACCAACGTGCGTCAACAGACCGCGCGCGCACACACGGCAACGCATTTATTGCAATCTGCCCTGCGCCATGTTCTGAACGAAGACGTTGAACAACGTGGGTCCAAGGTTTCGCCTGATTCTGTACGCTTTGATTTCTCGTTCGGGCGTGCGATGACCGCCGAAGAAAAACAGGCTGTTGAAGATTTGGTCAACAAATGGATTGCCGCAGATATGCCCGTGGCACACGAAGAAATGTCGTTGGATATGGCACGGCAACGTGGTGCAATGGCGCTGTTTGGCGAAAAATACGGCGACACGGTCAAGGTTATCACCGCCGGCGACGTATCTTGCGAACTGTGCGGTGGGACACACGTGTATCACACCGGCGAAATTATCCGCGCCCATGTGAACAAGGAAAAATCCATCAGCAGTGGTATCCGACGCATAACCATGTCCGTTGGAACATTGGCAGAATAAATAAAAACGGGGTATTGCCCCGTTTTTATTTCATAAACGCTGGGCATTATTCCCCTTGCATTTATTTCAATTTGTACTAGAATTAACAGGGTCAGAGAGATTTTGGACAAGTTCCAAAAAATGACAATCCCCGCAGTTTTAATTGCTTGATTGATTATCCGCGGGGCAAAAATGTCGTGTTGCCACAGATTCACTACACATAAAGATTTACGTCTTTATTGGCAATGGATTTTGTGGCAACACACTGGTTAAACCATTAAAAAGGATTTTATTTATGGTAAAAGTTAGACAAAAACAAAACGCGCCGGAAACCGTCGTGTCTGATGCACCGGCCAAGCATGCCAAGATGACCGGCATGAACAAATTTGAAAATGATAAAAACGATGAAAAATTGTACTTTATGGCGTTGGGCGGACTGGAACACGTCGGCCAAAATATGTACGTTTACAAGTACAAGGGTAAATATCTGGTCGTGGATTGCGGTATGGGATTTCTGGAAGAAGAAATCGGTGCCGGTGATGTACAATACTGTGATACAACATGGCTGGAAAAGCGCAAAAAAGATGTCGTCGGTTTCGTTTTAACACACGGACACGAAGACCATATCGGCGCATTGAAATATGTTTGGCCGAAATTCAGAAAGCCTATTTATTGCACTCGTTTTCCGGCCGAAATACTGCGTCAAACATTCCAAGGTATCGAATTAGATTTTAATCCAGAAAAAGATATTATCGTATTCGACCATCATGGTGCGACGTTAAATCTGGCACCGTTCGAAGTGGAAACATTCCATGTTTCGCATTCCGTGCCCGAAGCACAAATGTTAATTATCAAAACGCCCGCTGGGAAAGTATTACATACAGGCGACTGGACTTTTAACGACGGGAACCCAATCGAAGATCCGACCGATTATGCACGTTTGCGTGAAATTGGTTCTGATCCGAAATTGTTGGCATGTATGTCAGATTCTACGTCTGCATCACGTCAAGAGGCGCAAACCACAGAATTACAGGTTCGCGATACTTTGACAGAAATTATGAAAAACGCACCTGGGCGCGTTCTGGTCACGGGATATTCACGCAGTATCGCGCGTATGAAAATGTTTGCCGAGGCCGCACACGCCGCCGGGCGCATCGCCGCAATCAAAGAACGCAGTAATCCAAACCCGGTGCCATTCGTGGGTCTGCCAGAATTCCGCGAAATGGGAATCGAATTTGGATACCTGGGCAAGGATGATGTTTACCTGCACAGCGAAATCAAAGATTTGCCCGCAGAAAAACAGGCCATATTCCTGACCGGGTCCCAAGGCGAACAGTTCGCAATGCTGACCCGTTTGTGTCGTGGTCATGTTAAGGAAATGAAACTGCAACCGACAGATACTGTTTTATTCAGTTCTATCATTATTCCGGGACGTGAACAGGATGTTTCGTATCTGTACAACAAACTGGCACGTATGGGCATCAAAACGCATACTATTTACGACACAGACCATCTGCACGCCAGTGGTCATGCCGGACGTCCAGAATTTGAACGGTTCTATGACATGGTGCACCCACAGGTATCCGTACCAATGCATGGCGATTACATTAATGAAATGCTGAACGGTAAAATGGCAATGGAACGCGGTGGCGCAAAATACATGATGGTTGTTCATAATGGCGAAATGATTGCACTGAGTGATGGCGAAGCGCCATATATCGCAGAAACAATCGAAACAGGTTTCGTCGTTATGGAGGGTGAAACCGAACGCAGTACAGATGACCCCGTGTATAAAACACGTAAAAAAATCGCCACAAACGGTGCTATATTCGTTACGTTGCCCGTTGATAAACGCGGTTTTCTGAAAGGCACCCCAGAAGTTTCCAGTGCCGGCATATTCGAAACCGATGACACCGGTTTTATGAAACGCCAAATCCAGATTGAAATAACCAAGGCGATTGATGGTCTGACCAAGGCCGAACGCAAGGAAAAATCGAATCTGATTCGCGCGGTTCAATCGGCGTCTAATCGTGTTGTGCGCGCATCATTGGGGGCGGATAAAAAACCGCAATACAGTGTGCATTTCGTTCAAAAATAAAAAACGCCCGTTTGGGCGTTTTTTATTGGTTTGTTATTGCTTTGTACCATCGTCGTCCGCGCCGTCCGGGTCCGAATGCGCCAATGGGTGCGCGTGTTCATAGATATTCATTATCTCGGACATATTGACGCGGGTGTATAACTGGGTCGTGGATAACGATGAATGCCCCAATAATTCTTGTAAACTGCGCAAATCCGCCCCACCCGCCAACAACGCCGTTGCAAATGTATGGCGCAACGCGTGCGGGGTTACATAATCTGGCAATTGTAAATAAATGCGCAATTTTTCTATGACTTTTTCCGCCATACGCGACGACATAGGCAGTCCGCGAACACTGCGAAACAGCGGGTCGTTTGGTCGCGTACCAAACGGCGATACGCGCATATATTTTTCCACCGCGTCCAGAACAATCGGCAATGTCGGAACAATGCGCTCTTTGCCACCCTTGCCCATGATTCGCAACGCATCTGGACGGCCCCGTAAATCAACATTACGCAGGGATAGTGCTTCGGATATGCGCAGACCGCATCCAAACATCAATACCACCAACGCCCAATCGCGCGCAGAAATCCACGGCTCATTTGCGTCCAGTTCGCGAATTGCATCGTGCATATGTTCAACATCGCTGACTTCGATGGCCTTGGACAATTTGCGCGGGACCTTTGGCGAAGATATCAGTCCGATGGATTTGTTTGATATATTATGCTTTTTCGCCAAAAATTTATAAAAACCGCGCAAAGACGATAACGCCCGCGCGGTCGATTTATGTGCCAGATTACGGCGCGCCCTGTCCGCCAACCACGCGCGAAAGCAAATAGTGTCCGCACGGGCAACATCGTCCAGGGTTGCCGTATCGCCATTATATTCGCCACAGAACCGCAAGAAGTCAATTACATCTGATTCATAGGCATTAACCGTATGTTCAGAATAATTTTTAGTCCGCGACAAATATTCAATAAATTCAGCAAGATATTCGTTCATCTTTATCTGATTTCAAATGTTGCAGATACAGATACTGAAACTTCGGTATCTTTGGCAACAATACTGCCCGTGGCGGAAAAAGCCTCGGCATCGGCGACCGCCATTTTGGCAGATGACGCCAAGAAGTTTGTCGCACGTGGCTGTATCGATGACGTTCCGCCCGTACTGTACGATACGCGCAACATATTGCCAACCGTATCACCATCACCGCCGACCAACGCCGTCGCACGTTCGCGCGCATTTTCAACAGCACTGCTTAGACAACTTTCCAATGCGGGTTTCATTGCTTCGGCACTGGTATACATACGCAAATTTTCAGAATATACGTCTGTTTGGCCCGCAAATTGGGTCAAGATTTTTTCAATGGTTTCAATATTGTCCGCGGAAACGTCCAACGCAATCGTCGTTTCTGTACCCAACACAACCGATTTTTCCAGTTCGCGATTCCATTCACTGCGTTCATAAGAATTAAATTCTGTGGTTTGGACCTGGACATCTTGTTTTTTCAGATAGTTCGTGATTTCGGCAATTTTTGCAGTGGCCTGTTTCATAGAAACCGCCGGATTTTTATCCAACGTTGTTACGCGCAATGTGATTGCCGTTCTGTCCTTGGGCACGGTGGTCAGACATTCTCCCGTCACAGAAACTTCGCGTGGGGTTGTCGGTTTTTCCAACCATCCAAACAATAATGCCAATACGGCACCAACACCAATTACACTGCCCGCCCAGATTAATGCGTTTTTCATATTTTCTCCTTTGCCTTGGTTTTATATTTTATCCCAACATAGCGCGACGTACGCGTTCGTATGTTTGTTCGGCCACCGCGCGCGCACGTGGCGCACCATTGGCCAAAATAGCATCCAATTCATCTGTATTCGCCATCAAGCGTTCGTATTCCATACGCGGTGTGGCCAATACCGAATTTATTTTTTCAAACAATATCTTTTTCGCATCACCGTATCCCATGCCACCGTTTTCAAAGCGCGCACGAAAATCCGCGACTTCATTTTCATTCGCAAAATGCTTGTACAATTGGAATATCGTGGATTCGTCCGGATTTTTCGGTTCTGCGGGCAATTTACTGTCTGTGATTATGCGCATAATCTTTTTTTTCAATTCTGATTCAGGCGCAAATAATGGGATGACGTTGTCATAAGATTTGCTCATCTTGCGCCCGTCCAGTCCCGGAATAATGCCCGTGTCCGCGCCAATCATTGGTTCCGGCAATTTGAATGTTTCACCGTAAATATGATTGAAATATCCCGCAATGTCGCGCGCAAATTCAACATGCTGTTTCTGATCCGCACCAACGGGGACAATGTCGGAATTATACAGTAATATATCCGCCGCCATCAGTATCGGATATGTATATAGTCCCATATTTATGCCCGCATCTGCATCCGCACCAACGGCGGTATTTTTATCAACCGCGGCCTTGTATGAATGCGCCCGGTTCATCAAACCCTTGGGCGTGACATTCATCAACATGGTGGTTAATTGAGAAACCTGGACCACGTCAGATTGACGGAATAGAATCGCGTTATCTAAATTCAACCCCAATGCCATCAAAATTGCGGCAATTTCGTATGTGTGTTGTCGAATTAGTTTCGGGTCATGGATTATATTTAACGCGTGCAAATCGGCAATAAACACAAATGTTTTGTTTGTTTTTGCCATTTCAATTAACGGTTTTAACGCGGCGACGTAATTCCCCAAATGCGGTGTGCCGGTTGGCTTGATTCCGGTTAAGACAACTTTATCTGACATTATAAAATCCTTTTGCGTTGTATGATAAAACGTTTGTGATACATTTACCAGTAAAAAGAAATCCCGCCGGATGGGCGGGATTAAATTCTGTCGCGTTATTATTAACGAGAATAGAATTCGACGACCAGTTCCGGGAACATCTGGACAGGATATGGAACGTCGGCAAACAATGGTACGCGCGTAAATGTCGCGGTAAAGTTTGCACTGTCCACGCTGATATAATCCGGCCAATTACGTTCACCAGATTCCAATGCCAAAACAACCAATGGCATCTGTTTTGCCTTGTCGCTGACGGTGATGACATCGCCCGGTTTAACCTGGTACGATGCGATTTTTACGCGTTTGCCGTTAACATAGATGTGGCCGTGGCTGACCAATTGGCGGGCAGAAAAGACCGTCGGTGCCAATTTAGAACGGTACACAACCGCGTCCAAACGACGTTCCAGCAAACCAATTAAGTTATCTGGGGTGTCGCCACGCATATTAGAAGCCTCTAAATAATACGCACGGAATTTCTTTTCGCCAATGTTGCCATAGTATCCCTTTAATGTTTGTTTGGCGCGCATCTGTTTTGCGTAATCAGATGAATTGCCACCGCGGGATGTTGGCCCATGCTGGCCCGGTTTATATTTACGTTTGTTAAATGGGGATTTAGACTGGCCCCACAGGTTGACGCCCAGACTGCGTCCGATTTTCAATTTTCTGGTACTGCGCTTTGCGCCCAATCTTGCCATAATTTTATCCTTTTGGTTTTTATGGTGCCGAACATTTCACAGAATCCTTATCATGAATATGACCAAAAGACATATCACTTAATCAGTTCTGGTTATCCAGCGGTGCCCAGTCTATATCAAATATTTCGAAAAATCAAGTAAATTCCGCATAACGCGTATAACAAACCCCGTAAAGAGATTCACGGGGTGTGGATAACTGCGTAAAATATATTTTGATTAAGACCAACAACAACTGGACGAATATCTGTATGAACCAGTGCTGTCCGTTCCGGTTGTGCCAGATGGTATACAACATCCACTGATGCTGGTGGTGCCGGCCGATGACGTGCCCGGTGATGCACATGCCGTGCACCCAACGCCCGTTGACATATCGATTATACCTGTTCCCCAATATCCGGCGGAGCAACGATACTGTACCTTTTTACTGCATACGCATGTACTGGTATTACATGTTGCGGTAATTTTTTGTTCGCGACCGCCACCGACACTGGTCCATCCGGTTGATTCACAATCATCGCACGTACCGTCGCAACCAGACCCACCAGATTTCTCGCATAAATACCATGTGTAGGGCCCACAAGAACCATGGCTGTATGTTTGCGCCTTGCGCGTATATCCAGACAGACAAGATGAACAACTGTTTATTTTGAATCCAGAACCAACCACTGTACCATCGGTATAACAAGACGAAGTTTGCGTTGCACATGGACCCGGATTGGTCGCCGCCACGCCACCACCAGACAGATTTGAACAAGACGTGGCACGGCACAGCGATGTAATTGCCAACGCCGGTTCGGGCACCGCCAACACGCCAACGGCGCACACGGCGCACAGTTTTGAAATTATTTGCGTTTTCATTTCAATCTCCTGAACTATTGTTGCGATAACAAAAAACCACCGCTTTGCATTGGTGGTCAGGAGGTTGAGAACAATCTTGAGAATTGTGTCGCTTATTATGATATTCACGACCCTCCTGACCCTTTGGAATCAGGAGTTTATTTTTCGTCGTGATATTAAAATGGGCGCATTTGCGCCACGCTGAACACCCCGACGCTCAAGCACGGGTTCTCACACCCCATCGACGAAACACTCGTCGACACTTCTATATTATCGCAAACGGAAATTGATAGCAAGAGTAAACATTTAACACAACACCGGTCGTGTTAATAACAGCAAAATAAAAACGCCCCATTGGGGCGTTTGTTAGAATTTTACCTGGGGCGCTTTCTTTTCAGATTCGTCCATTTCAAACATTTTTTCGGGCGTTATGTTAAACATACGCGCAACGATGTTTGACGGGAACTGTTCAATTTGGGTATTCAGGCCCATTACAACATTATTGTAAAACTGGCGCGTGGCCTGAATCTTGGTTTCTGTATCCGTCAATTCGCGCTGTAATTCCAAGAAATTTTCGTTCGCACGCAATGTCGGGTAATTTTCCGCAACCGCAAACAGACTTTTCAGTGTTTCTGTCAGATGATTTTCTGCATCTGCCTTGGTCGGGCCGTTGGCAGACATTGCCGCATCACGCGCCGCCGTAACCGATTGCAATGTTTCACGTTCGTGTTTCGCCGCACCACGCACAGATTCCACCAAATTCGGAATTAAATCATAACGACGCTTTAACTGGGTATCGATTGTTGACCATGCCTCGCGTACCTGGTTACGGCGCGAAACCAATCCGTTGTATACAGCGATAAAGTACAATAAAATAACGGCGACAACAGCAATTGCAATCCACATAGTAAAAACTCCTTTATTTATCTTGGTGTCATATATTCTATATTGATGGGTGGCGAATTTCAAATAAAAAACGCCCCATGCGGGGCGTTAAAGTCAATAAATTCATAAAAAATTATTTTTTCCAAAATGCAAATCCAGAACGACGTTCGGCCTTGTCTTCGCGTTGTTTACGATCTTCGGCCGCGCGACGGCGTTCTGCGCGACGTTCTTGGAATCTGCGTGCGGATTCTTCGTCGCGTTGAATCAATGTCAATGTCGTAACAGATAATTTGCCGTTACGAACTTCCTCTTCAAATTCTACGATATCATTTTCGTTCAAGAACCGTATGCCGGCGGCCTTTAACGCACTGGAATGAACAAAAACATCGTCCATATTTCCATCTTCGTTCGGGGTGTCCGGGGTAATAAAGCCAAAGCATTTCTTACCATTGTACCATTTTACTTTACCTTGACGCATAATGTACCTTCCTTTGCTTATGCTTGTTATGGTTCCCAAGGATAACAGTGAACCTGTATTCATTGTTGCCGATTAGTTATGGGAATGCAAGAAAAAACACCCCACGGGATTACTGTTTTATTTCCCATGGGGCGGCGGATTATTTGCTAGCCTTTTTATAATAACGCTGGACCTCGGTCATGACAAAGTTAAACAATTTGCCCGCCATATTGTCAGACGGCACCGTCCAGTCATGCTGGAAATACGGCATCGCGCAGACCAATATAAACCACGCCATATAGTGAAAAATCTCGCTTTCTTGGGCCTGGGTCAATTTAATCGGGGCATTGGTGATGTGAAACACCTCGTTTTCTATGGCGTTATCCAGTTTGTCCACGATTATATCCAGAATCTTTGGCGGATAATACAGTTTACACGGCTTTGGAAACCCGTCAAACATCGATACGTCTGAACCCTGGCTGTACAGGATATTCCAACCAACACGATCGAACAAATCTTCCAGGCATTGGCATATCATCAAATTATATTCTTTGACGCCACCTTCCATAAAATCGGCCAATTTGCGTTCTATGTTCGCACTGGCGACCGCGGTTTTACGACCACGACGATTTTCCGCGCGACGCGAAATTTCGTAATGCTCGTGCGTTTTACGTTCAAATTCAAAGAACGTACGTACCTGGCATATTATTTCCATGGGGACAACGCGACCGTCTTTGCCAATGTCTATTATCAATTTAGCATCGCGATAATTACGCGGATTTTTCATATCATAGAAATTATCGCGCACAGATAATATTCTGTCTGGCATCATTTCACGGACACGTTCGATAAACGTACGCGCCTGGGGTATCAAATCAAACAAACATTTTACACGCCATATATCTTGCAAACGCATACGCGGACGCGGAACCTGGTCCAGGGCACGCACCAATTCAACCGCAATCTTTTCATGTCCCGACCCAATAATCGACAATACCGTTTCTGATGGCGTTGATATATACTTTTCATTTAACTTGGCGCGAATTTTGTCCGCAATCGCGCGCGCAGATGCCAAACGGCCGTGTGATGCAATAACACGGTACACGGTCATTGCAACTTCGTCCACATAGGCGGAATAATATTTTCCCGTCATTTTATCCAAGGCACGATTGACACTTTTCTGGGCACCAACAATAACCGTTACGATTGACGACACGGCCAAATCAATTTTGTGCCCCGCCCCACTGGTAAAAAACTGATTACGCATCGGGTCGGCATCCAAACGATGGTGTACGATATACGGGGATAACGGATTTATGTCCGATAATTTTATTGGCTCTGGGACGGCACTGTCGGTGGCATAATCATATCGCATAACCGGAGCCTTGGGTGCACCGAAACATTTACCCAGGAAATAAAACACTTCGCGGAACCATACCAAACTGTCCGAATACAATTCCGTCAGGTATGCGGCGGCTTCATCATTTATACGACCGGATTGGCGTGCTTCTTCAATAACTTGCTGATTCTTCCGATCGTGTTCAGCTGCTAAATCGGCCGTACGACTGTCAGAATATGGTGTCATCATCGTCCCCCATCATTTCATTATCGGGAATAATATCACGTCGCGCAGTGTCGGCGCGTCCGCAATAATGGAAAAGAATCTGTCTATGCCCAGACCCAACCCAGAAATTGGTGGCATACCATGTTCCATCGCACGCAAGAAATCTTCGTCCAGGTCAAAGGCTTCGTCATCGCCGGCGGCCTTGTTGCGGGCCTGTTCTTCGAATGCGTTGCGTTGAAC
Organism: uncultured Alphaproteobacteria bacterium; assembly: GCA_944389345.1. Taxonomy (GTDB): domain Bacteria; phylum Pseudomonadota; class Alphaproteobacteria; order Rs-D84; family Rs-D84; genus Enterousia. The sequence continues at coordinate 120,683 of CALXMA010000001.1, forward strand.
AATTGGGTCGACCAATTCCGAATATGCCTTGATCAATTCGGCACCACATACAACCAACTGGAATATATCAATACGGCGATTATCCGCATCATTGCGTCGCGCCAGCGGTATCAAATACGCCGGATAGTTATACACAATTGTCGGTTGAATTATTTGTTCGCGAATCTTGTGCTTGAACACGTAATCAACAATCGCAGGTACGGACTTTAACGGTTCCAATTCGTCGGCCGAAAACATTTTCTGGGCCACCAGTTGCCGTTTCAATGCATCTGTGTCCGAAAATTCCAGAATGTCCACCCCCAGCAATTCATTCATACGGGCGGTGTAATCTATTTCTTCGTATTTACTGAAATCCAGTTTTGTGCCCTGGTATTCAATCTGTAATGTTCCGCGCAGGTCCATCAACAATTTTTGAATCATATCCCACGAGAATTTTATATTATCACGATAGTTCCAATACGCCACATACCATTCCAGCATGGTGAATTCTTGCAAATGCATTGCATCCATGCCTTCGTTGCGGAAATTTTTACCCAGTTCATACACACGGTCAAAACCCGCCGCAATGGTCTGTTTCAAGAATAATTCGGGTGCAATACGCAGATAAAAATCCGCGTCCAATGCATTGTGATGCGTGACAAATGGACGCGCGGCGGCACCACTGGCCACGACCTGCATAATTGGGGTTTCAACCTCTATAAATCCGTTATTGTTCAGGTATTCGCGTATCAGGCGCAACATCTGGAAACGCATTTTCATTGTTCGCCGTGTGTCTTCGTTGGAAATTATATCCAAATAACGCTGGCGATATCTGGTTTCCATGTCTGTCAGACCGTGGAACTTTTCCGGCAATGGGCGCAATGCCTTGGATAATATTTCATATTTTGCAACGCGAACCGTCAATTCGCCCGCAGTCGTATGGTACAATTCCCCATCAATGCCGATAAAATCCCCCAAATCAACATTGGACTTCATAAATTTGTATTGTTCTTCGCCCAGTTCTTCGCGGGACATAGAAAACTGAATTTCGCCATCAATATCGTAAATACGGCCGAACATTAATTTCCCCAGCCAACGCAATGCCGTAACACGACCCGCCAGGCGCACATGTGTGCCGTCCGCTAATTCGCGCGCATCAATAATTCTGTGGGTGCGGTCAAATTTGTCTTTCCAGACAACACCATCGCGCGCACGAATATTCTCTGCCTTTTGCAGGCGTGCCTGTAATTCATTTGTGGATATTTTGGTTGTATTGTTCGTGTTGTCTGCCATTGTTATTATCCTTTTTAGGCGTTAAAAATTAAAAAAACGGACGCCTGAACAGTGCGTCCGTCAAATTCTGATGGTCGCACCGTATCAATCAAAGAATTTCAAAACCAATTTCATTTTTCGTATGTCCCCATCCGATGAAATTCTGGCACTTGATCCGTCGCACCAAAACCCGTCACACTTTCAGGGTCAGATTATAAACAGTTTTTTGAAAATGTAAACATATTTTTAATGGGGTGGCGAAATTTTATCCCCCGACCATCGTTGGATTTCGCCCCCCCCGGCCAAAGACCGCAACAAAAAAATCCACCATTCGGTGGATTTTTATGAAACCTTGGTGCGAGCAAAGTACTTCGCCATGCTGGCGCATGAGCGTCTGGCAACCCTGCGGGTTCTTCGCCCCTTGGGCAAACAAGTTTTGAATATGTGGACTATAACAAAGCCCCATCTGTTGTATGTCTGAAAATCACAGAAAAACAAGCAAAAAAACTATCATATGACGGTTTAATAAAATCAGATTGTATCTATTTTTATGACAACAGCGACACAGTATTAAGAAACCCACAAGCATTTAACGATTATGTTGCCAGATTAAAATTATTGGCCACAATGACACCCAAGAATGTTTTTTAATGTTCTGTCCTTTACTTTTTCCGAATAACCATATAAAATAAGAACTGAATCCAAGAGATTGGGTTCAGGGCTATTGCAGGCCTTATGTGTTCGGTGCGAAAGCATCGTTAAAATGATGTTTCGGTGTTTTTCGCACCGTGATATCCCTGGCTTATGGTCGGGGAGTCGTTGGTTATAAAACAGGGGCAACCCAAAGACCGCGGAATCATTTAACACATATGATTGCAATCTCCCTGACCGCTCTTTCTTTTGGAGCGGTTAACTTTTTACCAAACTAGTAAGAAATGAAAAAACTGTTCTTAATGGCCTTAATTTTATCATTAACAGCCTGTGCTGGTGGTTCAGGGGGTAGTTCTGGAAACACTGGTAATACAACACCCAACACACCAGGTCAATCAGCATACGAATTATGGTTGGCCCAAGGGCATACAGGAACAGAACAAGATTTCTTAGATTGGTTGCTTTCTGGCGGAAACAACGGTTCCAATGAAGTAGTAACAAGAAATTTCAACAAACAAGTTGAATTAGACGAATATGTTGAATTTGGAGACCCCCAAGGTGGACACGATTACCACTATACACAAACCGATAAACCCTGGGCAAAATACGGAGGGTTCAAACAATATAATGCTAATTATTTAACCAATGTTCCTGGCACATACGTTGTGGTAACATACAACGAAAAGGAATTAGATTTAAGTAATTATGGTGTTGCTTTTTATAAAACTTGGACCAGTTCGGGTGGTTGGGCAAACTATTCCGCAAATGGGTATGTAACTAATCGCGACATAGATTACGGCTCTAATGCCTATATTCCAGAAACTGGTACTGTTTTCACGGGCGGAACATTGGCATATATTTATAAAAATTTTAAATATGACCCTGACGAGTCTGACAAAATTTTAATAAAAGGGGATGCAACCTTTACTTATAACCCAACAAATCCAAGTTTAGTTTTAGATTTTGATAATTATTATACATTTGCTATGAATTTTCCTAACTCTGCAAGTGGCGGAGCTGCATATGGATTAACATCCAGTCCCAATGGAACATCGGTTGCCAATGTTACCGTTTCTGGAACAAATAATACTGGCAATTCTGACTATAATTTAACTCCTGGTGCATATTCTAATACAAATGCTTATTTACGCACACAGCATTTTCAACAAAATAATACAGAGGAAGCCACTGGAATGTATTACATAAATAGTTATTCCGTTGGAGGAACAAATAATTGTACTATGGGTAGCGATTGTTTCCAGATAACTGGTGGTTTTGGCGGCACCAAACAATAATGTTAAAAAAACTGTTCTATGCTTTTTTTATACTTATGTCTTTACAGGCACAAGCTGCAAACACAGACAATACAACAGGCATAGCTCTGACAGATTCACAAGCATTATCAGTAGCCCATATTATGATTGACTCTGGTGATTTAGATAAAGCAACAGCATTGTTGAACGAAATTTTACAAAGCGATGACACAAATGCACGCACAGGAGCGTTATTGGAACTCGGACGAGTCGCGGCAGCACGCGGCGATTATTCAACGGCTGAACGATATTTTTTAGCAATACTGAAATACAACCCTGACGCAACATTTGTTCGTATAGAATTAGCAAAAGTATATTTGCTAGACGGGAAATACAATTCTGCTGATTTTAATCTGCGTTTAGCATTGGCAGATAAAACATTACCTCCTGAAATACAAACACAAATCAAACAAATGATAAATTTTGCCCGACGCAAAAAAGATTGGAATGTTTATACAGGTTTTTCCATTGTGCCAGATTCTAACTTAAATTATGCCACAGGCAGACGCGAGGAATGTATAAATACTATGTTTGGCATTTTGTGCCGCGAATTAGACGATAAATCAACAGGGGTAGGTATTCAATATAATATCGGTGGTGATTATTATATCAAACTAACAGACCATTTTGGCTTAAAAACAAGTTTATCTTTTAACGCCCTTGATTTTCCAAATTCAACATTTGACGATTATCTGCTGTATATGGCCGCAGGTCCCAGGTATATATTTGACGGCATTGGTGAAATCAGCATTCAACCATTTACACAATTACGCTGGTATGGTGGAAAATACTACAATACTGTGCCAGGGGTGCGTGCTGATATAGACCTGGATTTCGCAAAACGCATTCATTTATCGCTTGGAGGTTCTTATAGCAAAGATATTTATTACAACGACAATATAGACAACATATTGCGTGGAAACGAATATTCAACTTATATTCAACCAAGATATTACATAAACAATAAAAGTTTCGCATTTATTGGCTTGTCTTATACAACCAATACAGCAAAATTGAAATCGTATGGCAGTAACAACATAGGTTATTCTTTGGGTTATTTCGCTGAATTGCCACTGACTTTAACCATATTTACAAAACTAGATTTGATACAAACAAAATATAAGGGACCACAATATTTTATAATGAACGATTATACACTGGATAGATTCACACGCAAAGACATCGACTATCGTGCATATGTGCGGTTATCAAGTCGCTACTTAGAATACAAGCGTTTATACCCGTCAATTAGTTACACATATACAAAACGCAATTCCAACGCCCCAGCATACGAATTTGATAAACACAGAATGCAAATAGAATTAAATTACAGATTTTGATTGTTTCCGTCATATTCGTCATTTACAATTTTTGCACGAATCAAAACACCATACCCACAATTATCAGACCCCGTGCCCCCCTCCCTGGGGGCTTTTTTATACCGACAAACAACACAAAAGGTTACACCACCGCAAAGCAAAACCTCCGATTCTGTTCGCTTTGTTTTTCTATATTATTCCAATTTTTTCATACGATTTGTCGATATAGTGTTGATAAAAAAGAAAGACGGTTATTCTAACCGTCTTTGTGTTTCCGTGTAATTATTTGATTCCACTTACAAAAACTTTGGTGCGAGCAAAGGGGCTCGAACCCTCGACCTCAACCTTGGCAAGGTTGCGCTCTAGCCAACTGAGCTACGCTCGCACTGTGTGGCATATTCTGACATATCTTTTTTTATATTGCAAGTATTTTTTTAACAAATAACCCGCATTACGCGGGTCATTGTTATTACAACCATTTCCACGGCTGGATAATTTGCAGGAATCCGTACGCCGTACGCTTATCTGCGAATGTATGACCACAGCGCGGGCACACAATAAACGGCGCGATAACTGCCTTGGTCTTTTTGAACATGGCATACCATATCCACAGTCCCAATACCCAGAACGCAATTACCAATCCCCATGCAACATAACCAAAATATTTATCCACAGTGTCGGTAATGACGGTTATAACCTGGACATCTGATTTGGACAAATCATCATAAATCTGGGTCGCAACCGGCCAAGACGACGGACGCCACGGATAAACGTGTTCTATGCCATAATTGGTCAACAGCGTTGTCCCCAAACCACCCGTGTTTTTATCCAACTGTGATTTGATGACACCATCTATGACCTCGTCAACCTGGACCTGTAACAGGCTGGTCAATTCTGTTTCGATATCATCCAGTTTGGTATTAACCATTTCTGCGACATCATCGACCTGGGCAATTGTTTCGTTTGCCTTGTCAATGCCGGAATTAACCTGGTCTACGCCCTTGTTCACTTCGTCCAGCGCATTTGTCACGCCACTGGTATCAATACCAAAACGACCAACCAGTCCCGCCAATTTTCCAACCTTGGACGTTGTTTCACTGACCTTGTCGGTGGCCTGTTGTGCGTCGGCGGTAACATCTTTGGCCTTGGCCGTGGTATCCGTTACGACATCAACCGCGTCGCCAACCATACGAACCTTGTCCACGGCGAACGCAACCGGTTCTTCCAGATTAATCGCATCCTTGATACCGTCCAATAATTTTTCGTACTGTTCAACGATATTGCGTTGCAAATCAAAGAACATTGATACAACTATTGATTTCTTTATAGGCTGGGAATATGTGTTTTTTACCCATAACGGCACACTGATGACCAGCGCAATCCATATAATAGACACAATTGCAAAAATCATCTTTACGCGTGTGATAAACGATTTTTTCTTTTTGACGGTCTTGGCACCGCCCATATCGATAACTTCGACTTCTTTTTTCTTCCTGGGCATAATAATCCTCCTTTGGTCCTGATGTGTGCAGTTTAATAAAGTTTAGGTTTTTATTTCAACTGTTTTTATCGCATACGCGCGTTAAAAGCCTCTATCGCCTGGTGCAATACAGAATGCAAATCTGCAATCCCAGGCAATTTTTTCTGGTGTTCCATAATGGCGTTTACCGTTTTATGATATATCTTGGCATCTGTTTCATTATCAAACGTTGCGATTTCTGTCATAGGACGCAGTGGAAACATTCCACGGTCATCCCGCGCACAGACCAATGTATAAACAAACGTTAATGGCCGTGCCGAACGTACCGCCGTCGCCAAATACAATCTGTCCGCGTCATTCAGAATCAATTTCGGCATACCCGGTTTAGATTTTGTATCCTTGTTCGCTGTAATTTTTGATGTATTATCCATTGCATTATTTTTTGTCATTATTCTTCACCTGTATATTTTTCAATAAATTCCCGTTTGAATTGTGCAAAGCGTCCCTGCTCTATGGCCGTACGAATATCACGCATCAAATCCTGATAGAACCACAGATTGTGTTGTGTCAACAGCATTGCGCCCAATATTTCGTTGCACTTTATCAAATGATGCATATATGCGCGCGTCAATTTACACGCCGGACAACCACACGCGTCATCCAATGGCGCGGTATCATCACGAAAACGTGCGTTTTTCAAATTCAGCGTACCATGTCTGGTAAATGCCTGGGCCGTGCGACCGGCGCGCGTTGGCATTACGCAATCAAACATATCTATTCCACGTTCCACCGCCCCCAAGATATCCAATGGCGTTCCGACACCCATTAAATAACGTGGCTTGTCGGTTGGCAACAGTGGCGTTGTCGTTGCAATCATATCAAACATAACATCTTGGGGTTCGCCCACCGCCAGACCCCCAACCGCATACCCATCAAAACCGATATCTGTTAATTGCTTGGCCGATTTTTTACGCAGGTCGGCAAAATCCGCGCCCTGGACAATTCCAAAGATTCCGTACCCCGGGCGGTCAATAAAGGCGTCACGACTGCGCCGTGCCCAACGGGCAACCATATCAACATTTTTCTCAACACGGTCGCGGGGTGCCGGCAGATGCAGGCATTCGTCCAACGCCATCGTTATATTCGAATCCAATTGATGTTGAATATGTACAGAATCTTCGGGGCGCAAGAAATGCCGGACCCCGCCATCAAAATGCGATGTAAATTCTACGCCTTCTTCCCGCATTTTGACCAGATTAGATAACGACATAACCTGGAACCCGCCACTGTCGGTCAGTATTGGTCCGTGCCAACCACTGAATTTATGCAGTCCACCCATTTTTTCAACCAAATCACCGCCGGGGCGCATCATCAAATGATATGTATTACCCAGAATTACCTGGGTCCCGGTGGCGGATACCATATCCATAGTCAATGCCTTGACTGTGGCGCATGTACCCACCGCCATAAAAGCGGGGGTTTGAAACGTTCCGTGTGCGGTTTCCACCGCGCCACGCCGTGCGTTCCCGTCCGTTGCCAATAATGTAAACTTTAACGACATTCCCGTTCCTTTGAAATAGAAAGTTGTTTTGTCTGGGATAAATTACCGCTGTTTTCTTGCCATACCGACATTACATCCACGTTATGGTTTGCACCCGCTGTGATTATAGACACAGGTCGTTCAAAATACCCACGTGAATATTTTATAACATCGTCAACAGTCATTGATTCTGACATTTCCACTGTGGAATAAAAATCATATAATTCACCAAAATCTAGGTAATTAAAAACTAGTCGATTTACGCGTTTTTCATTCGATTCCAAGAAATCTGCATCCCCCAGTTTGAAACCGTTACGCAGACGCGCTAAAAATTCTGGTGTTATATGTTTTTCGTTGTACAACGTATTTGCCGTCTGGGCAATTGTTGCTAAAACAGTTTGCAGTGTTTCAGGCCGTGCGGTCGTTTGCAATCCTGTTAGGCGTAAACTATCGGGGCCATAAGAAAATTTCTTAATCCCGTATACCAGTCCTTTGTCTTGTCTTAATGTTTCGTACAGATTTTTATTAAACCACGATTCAAACCGGGATACGCACATGCGCGGGAACACATTTTCTTTACTTTTTTTCCACAGTTCTGGAACGGCAATCGTTGCGGTTATATTGTTTTTATCCGCAAATGTTAAATGACCCGTTCCCGGTGTATAACGCGCCGTTTCTGATTTTTTAGCAACAGGGTGCGACGGCATAAACGCATATCGCATCTGGATTTGTTTTAACAATTTATCTGGTGATTCTATTTTCCCAGAAACGCAAATCACACAATTTTTCGCAGAAATTCTGCTGGCAATCCACTGTTTCAATTGTTTCGGGGTAAAAGATTTAATATTTTCCGCCGTCCCCAATGTACGATACGATGAAAATTGACCATTCAACAATTTGTTGTTAATAAAATCCAATTCTTGTCTTCGTTCATTGTCCTGGGCACGGCGTAATTCATCCAGTATACTGCCCCGTTCTTTTTCTATCTTGTTCAAATCAAACACAGAATTTTGTATCATATCGCTGAAAACGTCCAGTAATGCATCTGTGTTCTCGTGAATAATACGTCCATATAACTGCAAATAGTTATCGGACGTAGATGCATTCCATGCACCAGATTTATTTTCTATAAAATCATTTATGGAACTGAAACTGTTGAAACGTTTGGTGCCCTCGCACAACATATGCTCGCAAAAATGTGTAATGCCGTATTCGTTCGGACTTTCATCACGACTGCCCGTATCAAAACAAACCGTTACACATGTTGATGCCACATCCATCGGGTCCAGGATAACTGTTAATCCATTTGACAATTTATGCAATTGTGGTTCAAACTTCATTACAAATTCTCCTTTTTGAATAACAGACAGCAATCGCCGTATGAAAAGAATCGATACTTTTCCGATACGGCGTGCGCGTATGCGTTCTTCATTTCATCCAGTCCCGCAAACGCCGACACCAACATAAACAGCGTCGATTTAGGCAAATGAAAATTCGTCAGCAATATATCAACCGCACCAAAATTGTATCCCGGCGTGATAAAAATATCCGTACTGCGACAAATTGGCGCAACACGTGCGAAACGTTCGCCATCTGGGCGCGCGCGGTTGTCCATTGCCGCACTTTCCAATGTTCGCATAGATGTGGTTCCGACCGCAATTACGCGCGATGCATTATTTATTACATCAGCCTGGGCCGGCGTGATACAGCACCATTCACTGTGCATTTTATGTTCGTTCAAATTTTCTGTTTTTACCGGCATCCATGTGCCCGCGCCGACATGCAATGTAATCTTTACAATTTTTGCGCCACGCCGTTCGATTTCATCCATCAATTCGGGGGTAAAGTGCAACCCCGCCGTCGGCGCCGCCATCGACCCCAGCGGTTCTGCGTACACCGTTTGATAGCGTTCACGGTCCGCGGTTTCAGCGTCGCGCTTCATATACGGGGGCAATGGCATTTTGCCGACCGCGTCCAAAACCGCAAATAAATTTTCACAATTAAATTCCAATTTCAAACCGCTGTCGTCGCCACGTTCCAATACGCGCGCGGTTGTGCCGTCGGTCAGTGTCAGAATTTCGCCAACGGGGATTTTATTAAATTTCTTGCACAGTCCCCACCATACTTTATCATTTTCCGCCGTATGCAATGTTATTTCGTGCATCGCACCGCGTGAATCCGTTGCATCAAAGCGCGCCGGAATCACACGCGAATTATTAAAAACAACCACGTCGCCAGGTTGCAGATAATCCACGAAATCGCGGATATGTTTATCGGCCAATTCGCCCCCACGCACAACCAGCATGCGGGACGCATCACGTTGCTGTAACGGATGCGACGCAATTAATTCTGTTGGTAATTCAAAGTCAAAATCAGATGTATGCAACATAATATTAATAACTATTTCTTGAATTCCAGACCCTGGTCCGTGTAATTTTCGGCGGTATCTTCCCAATTCGGTTCTACGCGCACAAACAGGTGCAGGCGCGCATTTACGCCCCATTGATTTTGGATATCATGGCGGGCATCTGTGCCTATTTTCTGCAACTGGGTCCCGCCACGGCCAATAACTATTTTTTTATGCGCGTCGTTACGTACCGCAATTTTTTGGTATATATCCAGTACGCCCGCGTCATCAACGTCCACGCGTTCGGTTATAACGTTGATGTGGTACGGTAATTCTTGGTGAATATATTTATATATCTTTTCGCGCGTTAATTCCGCCAGGTACAAGTTATCGGGAACATCTGTCGCATCATGCGGTTCAAATAAATATGGCCCCGCCGGCATAACGTCCGCCAATGCGCGCAACATTTCATCCACCCCATCGTTTTTCAATGCGGATATCATAAATATATCGCGCGGGTGCGCCAATTCGTTTATTTCCGCCGTTATTGGCAATAATTCCTGTTTGTGAATGGCATCAACCTTGTTCAATGCGACAAACAGATTTTTATGGTCGCGAATTTTATCAATCAATGAACGAACCGTATCCGTAATACCCTTGGTCGCGTCAATCACCAATAAAACCGCATCAGCGTCCGATGTCGCAGACATAGCCGCCCCCACCATGGCACGATCCAAACGACGCGCGGGGCGGAATATCCCGGGGGTGTCCACAAATATCAATTGACGGTCGCCAACCATCTTGATTGCGCGCAACGCCGTACGTGTTGTTTGTACTTTGTGCGACACGATTGATACCTTGCGCCCCATAATTTGGTTCATCAACGTACTTTTGCCCGCATTAGTCGGGCCAACAATTGCAATAAATCCTGAATATGTCTTGGTCATGCCCGTAGAATAGCACACTAAATGTAAAAGTGAATAAAAATCTTGCAAATCTGGACCTGTATTGTAAAATCCACGCCGGAGAGGCAACCGCAGAAAGGATTAGATTATGCAACTGACGGGACCCGAAATATTACGACGTATGCGCGTGAATAACGCGCAAAATCCTGGTGGAAAACCAGATATTGTTATCCAGCCGTTCGATGAAAAGTGTTTGGGCAGTAATAGTTATGACCTGCACCTGGGGGCGATATTGAAATACTATAAGAATACCCTGCCGAACGGAATGCGACCAATTATCCCGTATCAGCGCGAAAAAAAGTATTCTATGCGCGATTGGTTTGAAACGTACAACGATTACCTGTATTTTCACCAACACCCGGAACGCTTTGATATTCGTAATCCGCAATTTTTACTGGACCCGTGTAATGAAAAATCGCACGAAACCGCGGATGTCATTATTCCAAACGGTGGCGCAATTTTGTCGCCAAACATCGGATATCTGGGATGCACGGTTGAATACACAGAAACATATAACCTGTTCCCGTATATAGATGGGAAATCGTCTGTGGGTCGTAATTTTATTCTGAACCATCATACGGCCGGTCGTGGCGATGATGGGTTCTGTGGCCAATGGACGTTGGAAATTCGCGTATTATACCCGACCGTGGTTTATCCGAATATGCGCATAGGACAAATTTACTATGAACAATTTGTCGGCGACAGAAAGCCATATAACGAAAACCGGGCCAGTCATTATAATGGACAAATGGGGCCAACACCCGCCGCGGTTATCCCAATCGAAACCATAACCCAAAAACAGCGATAAAAATCAACACCAAAAGTAAACATACGACACGGCACAACAAAAAAAAACGGGGCACTGCCCCGTTTTGTTAATATACAGACGGTTATTAAATGCTGTCCGCGTTAATCCAACGACCATTACGCAACAGACCGGGGGCCATACCTTCGTTATTGCGCAATGCGTCAATTACACTGCGTGCCTGGGTCGCGTCCAGGTTTACAATACGTACCTTGTACATATCACCTTCTTGGACGACGACGGCATTGCCGTATTTAGACATTCTGGACGCCAATGAATCCGCACTGTCTTGGGCATAAAATGCCGCGATTTGCACACTGTATTCACCAGATGTCGCCGCCGGGGCGGTTGTTGTTACAACCGTACCAGGTGCCTGGGTCGTTGTGACAACGGTTGTCGTTTCAACAGTTTGCATTGGTTGTGCCACAGGCTGGGCCGGGGCCGGGGCGGTTGCGCCCAATGTTGCGTTTTTAACCGCGGTTGATTCTTGGGCCATAACTTGGACCTGGACCTTGGTCTGGCCATTCATGCCGATTTTTTGGGCGGCGGCCGGCGACAAGTCCATAATACGAGTATTCACAAATGGACCACGATTATTTACGCGAACAACAACAGATTGACCGTTGTCCAGATTTGTTACGCGTGCAATTGTTGGTAATGGCAACGTCTTGCTGGTGGCGACCATTTGATTCATATCAAAAACTTCGCCATTAGATGTTTTGGTACCATTCAATTCGGCCGGGATAATACCCGCGATGCCGGTTTGATTGTATGTCAAATCTTCGACCGGGATGTATTGTACATCTTCGACCTTGTACGCGGTGCCAACATAATATTTAGGCGCCGGTGCCAGTAAATATGTATTGTTTAATGATTCGTCGGTTGTAACCAGCGTTTCTTCGCCAAAACCATCGGCACCGTATCCGTTCATAGAACTGGTGTCCGTGGTGCTGAGATCTGTACAGCCCGACAGCACGGCGGTCAAAACAGCCAAAGAGATTATTTTTTTCATTATGGGACTCCTTACATTCTTTACGTGTAAATTTTATCATATAAAAAGTCCGCTTTCAACCTTTTTTGACTTTATTTTGACTATATTTTTCTATCGATAAAATACGCCAGTGGCAGATAAATCATCGCGAATCCGCCAATTGCGACAAACAATATCCATATATTCGGAATCGGCACAAACCACAACCCCGCCCCCATTGCCGTCGCCAATACGGTAAATACCGCGATTGCGCGCCTGGTCCGGCCGTCTGTGCGGATTAAATCACGACGATGGCACGCACGACGCAACAGATAGTTTTTCAAATAACCACTGACCACCACGCCAATCGGCACGGCCAAATATCCCACAAAATGGAATGCCCCCAGGTATATCGCCGTTGCCACCGCCAATGAAATAATACTGGTTTTAACCGGGGTGCGCACGTCTTGGGATGCGTACAAGGTTTTACTGTAAATCTGACTTATCATCATTGCGGGCAATACCAATACCTGAATCATTATGGCAATCGCCACGGCGTGTGTCGATTCCGGCGTCCACGCACCGTGTTCAAACAAGTATTTTATTATTGGTTCCGCCAACACAAACAATCCGACCACGCATGGCATTATCAGCATCATAGATTGGCGCAATGCAAAATTCTGTTGGATATACACACTGCGCATATTCTTGTCCGCCATCGCATTCGATATAGACGATATCAACACAGTGCCCGCCGCCAGACCAATCAGCGCAAATGGCAACTGGACAATTCTGTCGGAATAGTACAGCCATGACACCGCGCCGTTCTGGAAACTGGCCACCATGGTGCCAACAATTATTGTTATCTGGTAAAACCCATTGCCAACGATACTGATACCCAGACGCTTGAACATACTTTTAATCGCGGGCGTCCATCGTGGCACGACCAGGCGCAGTCCGAAATGATGACGACGTATCCGCCCCAGTAATATCGCAAACTGAACAATCCCAGACAGAACAACCGTGCCCGCCATAATATACAATATTGTCAATGGCGCAAAAAACGCCGAAAACAGCATCGCGCATATCAGCATTATATTCAGCAACACCGGCATAAATGCCACCAGCAAGAACCGCGAAAAGGCATTCAATATGGCGGATAAAAATGCAGACGCACAAATAAACACAACGTACCAAAACATTATGCGCGAAATCAGAACCGTCAAATCCATTTTCGCAGGATCGTCTGCAAACCCGGGGGTCAGTCCCACCACAACCAACGGCATCAATATTTCAAATACCAGCGTAATCCCCAGCAAGATTACCATTAACCACGAAAATACGTTTTTGGCGAAATTTTCGTCCTTGCCACGGTCGGTATACATGGGAATAAAAATAGAAGACAGTGCACCTTCGCCCAACAGGTCGCGAAACAGGTTCGGTAATTTGAATGCAGAAAAGAACACGTCGGACAGGCGCCCCGCCCCGAACACGTGCGCAATCATCAAATCGCGAAAGAAGCCAAATACGCGACTGATGCCAGTCATTACACTGACCCCGAAAATATGTTTGCCTAGTTTCATAGTTTCGATTATACTGCTGAACAAGAAATAAAATCAAGGCAGGAATATGTACACAAAGAAAATATTTATGGCGATGTTTTTGGCATCTGTACTGGTCGGGTGCGCGGGAACATCGGACAACATAGAAATCGAACGTCCGTTGGCCCAGATATATGAATCTGCATACGCGGAATTTAATGACGAAGACTATGAAAGTGCCGCAAATGAATTCTTGTCGGCCGAGGCACAGTATACAACCGGTGAATGGGCCGCAAACGCACTGGTTATGGCCGCATATTCGCAATATATGGACGAAGATTTTGCCGGCGCAATTATGACCGTGGACAGATTTATGCGATTCCATCCGGGTCACAAAGATGTTCCATATATGTTATATCTGCGCGGGATGTGCTATTATCGCCAGGTCAGCGATGTTCGTCGCGAACCCGGAATGTCCGCGTATGCATTGCAACAGTTCCAACAACTGGTGGACAGATTCCCGCGGTCTGAATATGCAAAAAATGCAGAAAACAAAATAAATATTCTGAAAAACTATGTCGCTGGGAAAATGATGTATTCTGCGCGTGGGGACATGGCGCGCAAAAATTGGCCCAGCGCAATATCACGTCTGCAATCCGTGGTACAAACCGCCCAAGAAACCGTCATGACGCCCGAGGCATTGTACAGATTAACCGAATGCTATACCGCAATCGGGTTGCCAGAACAGGCATACGGTTATGCGGAAATGTTGCGTCTGAATTTCCCAGATAATGAATGGACGAAAAAGTTAGATAAACGACCCAGCGATTTTGATTCTGGTCGCGAATAATTACACCCGCAAACGCGGGTGTTTTTTATTGGCACGTACGCGCGCGGTTAAAGCCCTTGTTTTTAATCACGATATATTTTATACTCTGATCTGAATCAACAGGGATGTTGGTTCGGGACGTCGAAAATCCCGTAAATACTCGGTGCGTGATAAACGTACTGTTTCATTCTGCGGAACGGCCGTTTTCATAGGCTGTTTTGCATATCCCGATTGCAAAGTCGGGAAGCCGTGGGGATACAACAGGCATTCGTGTCAAAGACCACGGGGTCATTAGTATTTATGATTTTTCGAACTTCCCGACCACCAAAACTTTGGTGGTTTTTGTTTTTCACCCAACGCACATGTGGCGCGGTGATTATCCAAAAACAAGGGGGAAATAGAAAAATGAAAAAAGTTATACCAATCATTGGTATCGTCGCAATGACCATACCAATTACGCCGCCGTTGTATGCATCGTGCAGTACATTTTCCAGTGGTTGCAGTACAACAGCAAACGGCAACCTGGAAACAAGTCGTTGCTCTGGTACTTCATCAACATGCTATGGATTTACAGAAAACGGCAATCACCCAAGCGTGTATGTAAAAAGTTGTTCAGGGTGCACGGGCAAGAATTCACTGGTTGCATCATCGGTACAATTGTCGCCATCGTGCACGGCGACATACTATACATGCGCCTGTACCGCGTGCAATTCTAGCAATTGTAAATCAACCGATTGGTCCGGCAATGGCAGTTCACAAACCCGCACGGTCAAAGCTTGTAATAGCAACTGTGAATGTATATCCACCACAGAACGTCGATGCAGTGCCGGATACTATGGCAATGGTATCACATGTACACGGTGTCCCCAGGGCACGTCATCGGCCGGGACCACCAGCATCACTGGGTGCTGTATCTCGGCCGGGGCAAGTGGATCGGATTCCACAGGATCGTACAGGTACACATCCGAGTGTTGTTATTAACCATCAACACTGAAACAAAAAAGCAGGCTGTGGCATCATTCCAAAAAGACCCGATTGGGTCTTTTTGGTTGTCTTTACACGCCAACGTATTATACTGGGGGTATGAAAAAACTGACCGATGATGATATCGAACAAATGCTGGGGGCCGAATTTGTCCCAGATGACGCAAAAACACGACGCAATGTTCGCGCGGAACTGAAACTGGCCACGCGTATCCCAGATGATACCGCGCCCGATTTAACGCGACGCGCCGTTCTGGATTTGCATCAACATACCGAAGAACAGGCATGGAATGAAATTATGGAACTGGCCACGTCGGGCGTACGCGATGCGACAATCATTACCGGCGCCAGTGGTATATTAAAAATTAAATTTCAACAATGGGCGCGCGACAGTATTCTGGCCCCGTATATTGTTTCTTGGCATGCACTGAACAACGGCAGTTTTGCCGTAAAATTTCGAAAAAGACGCGCGGACTAGCGTCGTATCCATTCGGTCGGATTTATGTAATTGCCGTCTTTCTTTATCCCATAGTGTAAATGCGGGCCCGTCGTACGACCAGTATTTCCGCTTTCCGCGACCTGGCACCCCGCGTTAACCGTATCACCCTTTTTAACCAATGACCGTTTCAAGTGGCAATACACGGTTTCCATGCCCTGGGCATGGGAAATACGCAGGCCATTTCCACATGTCTTGTCGGTCCAAACCGCCGCCACAGTACCGTTCGCCGTCGAAAACACCGGGGTGCCGATTGGCGCCGCGAAATCAATCGCCTTGTGCGTGGACCTGTTCCCCGTCACCGGGTGGATACGCGGGCCATATTGCGACGTTATTCGCGGATGACCCGTCAATGGTTCACCCACCGGCAATGTCTGGTCCACCGGAATATCCGGATTGTTCGGCGTACAACGTGGTGGCGCGACCGGTACAGTTGGTACGGTTTGTGTATTTGCGGGCGAATCTGATGTTGGCGACGTTGTTTGTTCCGATGGCGCCGTCGGTAATGTCGCATGATAGCGCAGATAATCTTGCAACAAAACCCGGGCCGCGTCGGTATTTCGGTCCAAGATTTCCAGTTCTTGTTGCATGGTAATTCCCGGGTACAGGCACCCAGATATACAACGACCGTTGGCGTCGTATTCAGTTTCCCATGGCTCGTACCCCGCGGTGTCCAGTTCTATGCGTTGGGTAAACGTTAAATCGTTCGCCGTTTTCGGAAATGATGTACCCTGCAACAAACTGGCCCCGTATGCGCCACAGCCCACAATTACGCACAACACCAAGAAAAATGTACCAGACCAAATTTTCATATCTGGCTAATTATATCAAAAAAACTTGGCTTTTGTTATTTTTAATAATGACGTAGTGATTTTTTTGTTTATAATATGCCAAATGATTCTTTTCCACCAAGGGGATTTATATGGCCGGGGTTAAAACTGTTTATGATCATATCCGCAGTAATAACATAAAAACCACATTGCTGGTTATTGCGTTTCCGTTGATATTTATCGCGCTGATATTTCTGTTTACGTGGATTGTCGTGCCGGCCCAGGACGCGTTCCAGGTCGCGGTTAATGTCGCAATTCCTACGTTTATCGCATGCGTGGTTTGGTTGATTATATCTTGGGCATTTGGCGATTCTATGATGTTGCATTCCGCACATGCGCACGAAATATCTGATGCGGACCCACAGTACAAGCAAGTGTTTCGTGCGGTGGAAAATGTCGCACTGATGGCGGGATTGCCGTGCCCGCGTGTCTATATTATCGACGATGATTCCATGAATGCGTTTGCCACCGGGCGCAATCCACGCGACGCGACGGTTGCACTGACACGCGGGATTATAAAAAAATTGGATCGGCTGGAACTGGAAGGCGTCATCGCACACGAAATGGCGCATATCGGCAATCGCGACATCAGATTGGATATGCTGTTGATAACCGGGGTCGGGGTCACGGTTTTTGCCGCAGATATGATACTGCGCCTGGCGATGTTCGGGGGTGGTGGCAATAATGAAGACAATAAAAACAGTGGCGCGGTTGTTTTGCTGATGGTGTGGTTGGCGTTTATGGTGTTTAACTGGATTATAACCCCATTATTGCGGATGGCGATTTCACGCAATCGTGAATATGCCGCCGACGCAACAGGCGCACAAATTACACATAACCCACGCGCACTGGCCAATGCACTGCGGAAAATTACAACCGATGCACGGGTCGAATGCCTGGACAAGGTTAAATCTATGTCCGCCGTATGCATCGCATACCCGGGCGGGCCACGCGAATTTGTCAGTTCGCTGATGGCAACGCATCCGCCCGTGGAAAAGCGTATAGAACGGTTGGAATCTATGGCGGAATAAAATATCTGGGGGATTGACAGTTATGGCGAATTTACATTTTCATTATGGAACAATGGGGTGTTCTAAATCGGCACAGTTGATTATTAACGCGTACAACCAAAATAAAAACGGAAACAAAACAGAAATTATTAAACCAAAAATCGATAACCGGTTCAGTGCAAACAGCGTAGATTCTCGTATCGGGATTTCTGCAAATGCAACCGTGTTGGCAAACCTGGACAACTGGACGCCGGCGCCAGACACAAGAATGGTGTTAATCGACGAAATCCAGTTCTTTTCCCCGACAGATATAGATAAACTGGTTCACATTGCCGACAGTCGCCCCATAATAATTATGTGCTATGGACTGATGGTGGACAGTAATGAAAAGATATTCCCCGCGTCATGTCGGTTAATCGAAGTTGGCGCAAAATTACACCGAATGGAATCTACGTGTCAAATTCCGGGATGTATGCATTTGGCGACACATCACCTGCGGTATGATGCGAATGGCAATGTTGTACGGGCGGGCGAACAAATCGCCGTCGGGGACAGCAATTATAAATCTGTATGTCGCCAGCACTTTAATATGCTGTACCACGGGGTCGGACGGCGTGAACAAGGTGGTCGGTAAGAATTAAATATTTTTTCTTGCATTTGAAATAAAAAAGTATACAATATAGCAACGTTGCGCCCATGGCTCAATTGGATAGAGCATCTGACTACGGATCAGAAGGTTGAGGGTTCGAATCCTTCTGGGCGCGCCAGAAATTTAACCGCCAGAAATGGCGGTTTTAATTTTTTTATTGCGGGGGTGGTGGGGGTTGTGTATCGTATGGGTATGTATAAAGAAATGACTGAGGCGGATATTGATAAACTGCCCGGGACGGCGTTTCAGCATGATGTTTGGCGGGCGTTGGTGCGCATACCGCGCGGTCAAGTGCGCACATACAGCGACGTTGCAAAAATGGCTGGGCATCCGAATGCCGTACGCGCCGTCGCCAATGCCGTCGGTGCAAATCCCGTACCGCCAATTATTCCGTGTCATCGTGTTATTCGGATTGACGGAAAACTGGGCGGATATTCCGGGCCGGGTGGCATTGAAACCAAGCGCAAATTACTGGCCAGCGAAGGTGTTTATATAAAATAAAAACGGGCATATGCCCGTTTTTTGTTATAACTGGATAAACCAGTCTGGGTGTTTGGCCAATTGTTCTATGCCAACATCCAATGTACGTCTGTATTCCAAGAAGCGTTCTTTATCTTCTTTGCCCAGATTGCTGATTGCGGGCAATTTAACCGTCAACGGATTTACGTGTTTGCCGTCCTTGATTATTTCATAATGCAAGTGCGGTCCCGTCGACAATCCTGTTGAACCAACATAGCCGATTGTTTGGCCCTGTTTCACATTGGTGCCCACGACAACCCCCTTGGCAAAACGGGACATGTGCGCGTACAATGTTTCATACGATGCATTATGGCGCAATTTTATATAATTGCCGTGCCCATTGTTATAGCCACGTGCAACAACACGCCCCGCCCCGGCGGCCGGAATTGGTGTACCCGTTGACGCGCGGAAATCTACGCCTTTGTGTGCGCGGGTGTACCCCAGTACGGGATGTTTACGACTGGTTGAAAAACTGCTGGTGACGCGGGCATTGTTAATCGGCGTACGCTTTAACGATTTAATCGCACCGTTCCCGTTTTCATCATAATAGCCCGTTTTGCCGTCAGATTTCTTGAACCGGTACATTTTAACATCGCCACGCAGAGCCTGGAAACTGATGGCCAAGACGCGACCATTTTCGACCTTTTTCCCGTCGGCAAAATTTTCTTCGTACAAAACCGAAAAATGCTGGCCCGCGCGGACGTCGCGTTCAAAGTCCATTTCAAACGCCAATAAATCGTACACTTCGGCCAATATGCCGTCCGGGATGCCCGCACGTGCACCCGCCAAATAAAAACTGTCCCCGTCCAGAATTTCGCCCGTACGGTATACGGCGCGTCTGTCGGGTTTGATTTCCAGTGTCGTGCATTTCCAGCCACCGTCCGCAGATGGCGTGATTTCCACCTGGCGCCAGGGGGACGGGATAATCACCACCTTGGACACGGGGGAGTTTTCATCCGCACGTATAAATTCTATTTTATCGCTGTTTGCGCGCAGACCCGTTATATCCGCATCGGATTTCAGCACGCCCGCGATTTCCAAAACCTGGGCATTGGTGAAACCCTGGTCCGTTAGTAATTTCGACAGTGTGTCCCCAGATGCAACGACCACAGCCGACCGAAATTCCCCGGATTCTTGGTCGCCAGGAATGTTATCATGACGCGAAAAAAACAACGCGACGATTATCAGCAACAACACGATTACCAACGCAACCATGGCGCGCAAGACATTATTATATGTCAGAATATTTTTTGCTTTTTCCATGTGGGCGATTATAATTGCTTCATGACTAAAAATCAAGCATTTGAAATCTGGGCGCGCATCGGTGATGCGCATGTTGCGCGTATACTGGTTGAAAATACAAAAAATTTTTCTTGGTATAATGTGTGGAAAATTTCACGCGCGTTGCGACGCGGTGTGCCCGTGGCAAAAATAATCGGATTCAAATGGTTTTATGGACTGAAATTCCATACGAACACGCATACGCTGGACCCGCGACCAGATACAGAAACACTGGTTGAAGCGGTTATTTCTGACCATGCCATGCGGGCGCCATATATTCTGGATTTAGGTACCGGTACGGGGTGTATTATTTGTGCCCTGTGTAAAAACATTCCAAATTCACGCGGGGTGGCCATTGATATTTCACGGCGCGCGTTAAAAGTTGCGCAAAAAAACGTTCAAGATTTAGGACTGGGGCGGTGCATAAATGTTAAGCGGGGTGATTTCAGTCGGCGCATATCTGTATCCGAAAAATTTGATGTGATTGTTTCAAACCCGCCGTATATTGCGCGTGGCGACGAACGCGTAGACCGTGGGGCACGTCATGATCCCGGGCGCGCACTGTATGCGACACATAACGGATTTGGTGCATATGAATCCATAGCAAAAAATGCGCGCGATTGGGTTCGTGATTCTGGGCGCATTTACGTTGAAATTGGTGATGGGATGGATGTGGATGTGCGTGAAATATTCGCCAAAAACGGATGGAAATTTGTGCGCGACGCGCGCGATTTGTCGGGCATAATTCGCGTATTGGTGTTTGAAAAATAAACCTATTTGAAATACGGATTTTCAGATTTCAGCATTGCGATTGTCGAATCAACCCCATGCCCATGCACAACATATGTTTCATCGGGTAAATTCATATCGTATAACTTGGACACCGATTGCAACAGCGCGTTCATATCGCCACCAGGCATATCATAACGCCCGATACTGTCGCGGAACAAAGTATCGCCAGTCAATAAAATGCCAAAGTCTGGGAAATAATACGACACCCCACCCGCAGAATGTCCCGGTGTTTCGATAACGTCCACACGCACCCCCGGCAGAATTTCCATCGTGCCCGCGTTTACATCCACCGGTTCACGAAAACGTGCGGGAATATGGGGCATTTCAAAAAAGTCCAACAACCCGTTTGCCCATTGCAATAAATCCAAATCTTCGTGATTCAAGTACCATGGAACATCGTATTTTTCCACCAATTCTGGTGTTGCAGAAAAATGGTCGGCGTGGCCGTGCGTGGTGTAAACCGCGCGCAGGCGCAACCCACGCGCCGTCAGCAATTTTTCCCAATCTGATGCCAAACCCCACGCATCAAAAATCACCGCATCATTTCCAACCACAACCAGCACGGAATTCGTGTTTTGTGGTTCCATGTGTAATACTTCGAATGTGGGTGCGATATTATTTTGACTCATCTTTCTTGGTCCGTTTTGCAGGTTGTTTAGCGGTCGATTTTTTTGCGGGCTTTTTATCCGACATACTGTTGTTAATAATGTCTTTAATTTCTTGCCCCGTCAGTGTTTCACGTGCCAACAATTCTTCGGCCAATTTGCGGACAGTGTCGCGATTTTTGGTCAACATACGGGTTGCCGTATTATGCGCATCATCCAACCATTGGCGCACGGTATTATCAACCAATTCAGCCGTTTTTTCAGATGCGTTTTCCAGTGCACTGCGCGCGCCAAAATTGCTGACCTGGTTAATGGCCGCCAAGCCAACACGTGGCGACAGACCGGCCGTAGTTATCGCATATCGTGCCAGACGCGTCGCCATGGCGATATCGCCTTCGGCACCGGTGGTGATTTTGTCGGGGCCAAAGAAAACCTCTTCGGCACTGCGCCCGGCCATCGCGATGGCCAGATTGGCACGAACCTCGGCCAGGGTCATGGATACTTTGTCATCAATTGGCAAGTGTTGTACCATCCCCAGTGCACGACCACGCGGGATAATTGTCGCCTTGTGTATTGGGTCGGCAACATCG
This sequence comes from uncultured Alphaproteobacteria bacterium, assembly GCA_944389345.1. Lineage (GTDB taxonomy): Bacteria > Pseudomonadota > Alphaproteobacteria > Rs-D84 > Rs-D84 > Enterousia. The sequence continues at coordinate 143,449 of CALXMA010000001.1, forward strand.
GCGTACATAATGCTGACGAATGCATGGCCGGCCTCGTGATAGGCGGTCAATTTTATGTCTTCGGGACGCATTTTGCGAACCTTGCGCGGGCCCATCAAGATTTTGTCGCGTGCCTCTTCTACGTCAATCGGCGAAATTTCTGTGCGACCCGCACGAACCGCGTGCAACGCGGATTCATTCAACAGATTTTCCAAATCGGCGCCACTGAATCCCGTTGTGCCACGCGCCAAGTCTTGCAAATTAACATCCGGGGACACTTTGACCTTTTTCGCATATAAATCCAGAATCTGGCGACGGCCGGCCAAATCTGGTAAATCTATGTATACCTGGCGATCAAAACGACCGGGACGCAACAACGCCGGATCCAACATATCCGCACGATTTGTCGCACCAATGACTATTATCCCCGTATCATTGGCGAAACCGTCCATTTCTATTAATAACTGGTTCAAAGTTTGTTCGCGGTCTTGGTCATTGTATGAATGTGTACTGCGTCGTTGACCAATTGCGTCAATTTCATCAATGAACAATATACACGGGGCATTACGTTTGGCCAATTCGAATATTTCTTTTATCTTGGCCACGCCCAAACCAACGATGATTCCGGAAAAATCACTGCCCGATGCGGCAAAGAATGGAACATTCGCCTCGCCAGCGATGGCGCGCGCCAATAACGTCTTGCCCGTGCCGGGTTCCCCAGACAGCAATATTCCACGCGGAACACGCGCCCCAACATCACGGAATTTTTTACCATCACGCAGAAAGTCAACTATTTCCATTAATTCTTGTTTTTCGGAATCTATGCCGGCAACATCTTGGAATGTTGTTTTCGGTTTCCCAGTGGTGATTTTTGTCGGGTTCTGTTGCGTAAATGTGCGTGCGAATCCGGCACCACCGCGCACACCGCGGAATATCCACCATATAAACAATATCGTTAACAGAATTGGCAACCATGTACCCAGAAAATCCACCCATGTTTCAGACGCATCAATTGATATTGTCGCACCGTTGTCCGCAATCTGGCCCAACAGATCTGGATCATATGTTATCGTCGCAGTGTACGGCGTACCATCGTCCAATTCACCCGTCGCGTTGGCGCCACGAATATTCATTGTCTTGATTTCTGGGGCGCGGTTCAAAACATCTGAAAAAGTCAATTCCACCGGTTCGGGTTTATTGTTCCCGCCCAGAATACCCGGCATATTCGCCCCACCGACCAACGAACGACCAATCATTGCCACGAACAGCAGTGCAAATATTACCAAAAATATCGACGCGCCGTCCGCACGTTTTGGCATACCGTTTTTTGAATTAGTTTTTTGAATTTGTTTTTCCATGTCTTGTCCTGAAACTTGTTCTGTCACCTTCGGGAACGATTAAAATCCTGGGCCCCAGGCGTCGCAAAGTGCAATGCCCCAGCGTAAATTTACAATCGTGTTGCAGATTATTTAGTGCAACCGATAACGAATTCAAGCGTGGCTGATATTCATCCCCTCCGATTTTTTGGATTAATGTCCCCAGCAACTTTAATCTAATATCGGGTGTTTGGTCAAATAGAAAAGAATCAAAAAACACCGCACGGCCATTTTTCAATACTGTTGGCACAATGCGCGCAATGTATTCATCAAATGAATCGCGTACGCGACCCAAATTTTGAATCGCCAATAAAATGCGCGCGTCCGATATTCCCAAACGTTCTGACAACAGATGACGATTTTTACGAATGCGAACGCGAGTGTAATGTTCGTCAGAATTCATTTCGTCCATAAAATATTTGATTTTGTTGTCATCACAATATTTTTGAATTTCTGAACGGGAAACCGACAACAATGGGCGCACAATTTTAATTCCGTCACGCACAGTTTCAGGACGCATCGCAGACAGACCATACAGGCCACTGCCCCGCGCCAGATTCATTAAAAATGTTTCAATTTGGTCATCTGATTGGTGGGCGGTTAATAAAAAACGAATATTATTTTCATGGCAATAATCTGTCATAAATTTATACCGCGCATTGCGGGCGGCGGATTCCAAACCACTGGTCGGTTTATCGCCCGTCCAATAAAAGATTTTACACGCCACCCCCAGGCGTTCGCACAGATTGCGTACGTAATCTGTTTCAATTTCCGCATTCGGGCGTAAACCATGATTCACATGCAGGCATACAATGTCCGCACCAATTTGCGCCAACCAGCACAACAGGCACACTGAATCAACGCCACCACTGACCGCGACGGCCATACGCATACCCGAATATTTGCGCATAAAATCCAAAAAGTTTTGATTCATAATGGTGATATTTTATGCTATAATTCGCAAAAATAAAGGAAAAATACGTAATGTCAAATCAGTTAAAATCTTTGGCTGTATACTGCGGACATCAGTTTGGTTCCAGTCCGGAATTCGTACGCGCCGCAAAAAAAGTTGGTACATTTTTGGGTGAAAATGGTATTCGGATGGTATTTGGTGGGGGAAATGTCGGTCTGATGGGAACCGTGGCAACCGCCGCATTGGACGCGGGCGGGCATGTTATTGGCGTTTCCACAACCAACGTTATTGAACGGCAAGAACCCGTGCACCCGGGCGTAGAAGTCATTGTTGTCGGGGGCGTAAACGAACGAAAGCAAAAAATGATCGAACTGTCCGATGGTTTTATAATCTTGCCGGGGGGAATTGGAACGTTGAATGAACTGACCGATATTATGACCATGCAACAAATTGGCGAATCTAAAAAGCCGTTATTCTTTTTGAACACCGACCAATTCTGGGGACCGTTCCAGGCACTGTTTCAGCATATGCACGATTGTGGTTTCATAGAAAGTATGGATGATTACAATATGCACGTGGCGGCAACCCCCAGCGCACTGACAAAAATTATCAAAAATTACTGAATAGATATAACCTTGTCACGGGACGTGGCGCCACGGACAATATGAATACTGGATTTCGGTACATCAAAATACCGGGCCAGTATTTTTATTACCGCATCATTCGCCACCCCGTCGGTCGGGGTGGCCGTCGTGTGCACGCGCAGTGTTCCATCTGGGTCGGTACAGATGTCGTTACGGCGGGCACGCGGAATAACGCGAACCTTAAAAGTCTGATTTGAAGCGTTCATCACTCATAATATGTACGTGAAAATGAAAAACACTCTGCCCTGCGCCGGCGCCGGTATTCGCCACCGTGCGGAAATTTTCCCGCAATCCCAATGCGTCAACCGTTTTACGAACCGCGTTCCAAAAACCCGTCTGTAATTGCGCGGGCGCATTCATTGTGAAATCGTAAATATCCGTGTATTCACCGCGCGGAATCACCAGCACGTGCGTCTTGGCCCGTGGGGCGTTGTCATAAAACGCAACCGCGTATTCGTCCGCGTACACACGGCGCGATGGAATTTCGTCGCGTAAAATTTTTGCAAATACATTGTCTTGGTTATACATACATTTACCCCCGTTATTCTATGGGGTCAGCATATTATACAAACGGGATAAAATCAAGACTTGAAATTGCGCATTGGTGCACTATAACACTGCTGTGAGTTATTTAGACACAAGGAGAAACAAATATGTTGAAACCTTTACATAACTACGTTCTGATGGAACGGGTCGAAGAAGAAAATAAAACAGCCGGCGGAATTATTATTCCTGATAATGCAAAAGAAAAACCATCACGCGGACGTGTTATCGCGGTTGGCGATGGTGCGTTTGACGGTGATGACAGAATTCCAATGACCGTGAAAGTGGGCGATGTTGTTCTATTCGCCAAGTGGGCCAGTTCTGCGAATGAAGTTAAAATTGATGGCAAGGATTACGTTTTAATCAAAGAAACTGATATACTGGGTATTCTGGAATAATTTAGCAAAGGATTTTTATCATGGCAAAAGAAATTGTTTTTGATACAGATAAACTGGCGGCCGGGGTTGATAAACTGGCCAATGCCGTAAAAATTACTATGGGGCCCAAGGGTCGTACCGTCGTAATCGATAAATCGTATGGTGCGCCTGTCGCGACCAAAGACGGTGTTACCGTGGCCAAGGCCGTATCTTTGAAAGACCCCCAGGAAAATATCGGGGCACGTATGGTACAAGAAGTCGCAAAAAAGGCCGGCGATGATGCGGGCGATGGTACGACAACGGCGACTGTTTTGGCCCAGAAAATTATACGCGAAGGACGTCGTGTCATTGCCGCGGGTATGAATCCCATGGATGTAAAGCGCGGTATTGATATGGCGGTGGGCGCGGTTGTTGCAGATATCGAAAAGCATGCACGTCCCGTCAAAGACAGCGCGGAAATTGCCCAGGTTGCGACAATTTCTGCGAATTCTGATGCGGAAATCGGTGAAAAAATCGCCGGTGCAATGGACAAGGTTGGCAAAGAAGGCGTTATCACCGTCGAAGAAGCCAAAGGATTGGAAACCGAAATCGACGTCGTCGAAGGTATGCAATTTGACCAAGGTTTTATGTCGCCCTATTTCGTCACAAACAGCGAAAAAATGTTGGCAGAATTAGACGGCGCGCAAATTTTGGTGTCTGAAAAGAAAATCACCGGATTACAGGCATTGTTGCCTATTTTGGAACCTGTGGCACAATCGGGACGCCCGTTGTTGATTATCGCCGAAGACGTAGAATCCGAAGCGTTGGCCACATTGGTGTTAAATAAACTGCGTGGCGGGTTAAAGGTCTGCGCGGTCAAGGCCCCGGGTTTTGGCGACAGACGCAAAGAAATGCTGAAAGATATCGCCATTGTAACGGGTGCAACCGTTGTGTCCGACGATATGGGTATGACGTTCGAAAACATTACACCAGATGTATTGGGAACCGCCAAGAAAGTCGTCGTTGCCAAAGATTCCACACTGTTGGCCCAGGGTGGTGGTGATAAATCCGCAATCGATGCGCGTGCAGATGAAATCCGCAAATTAATGTCTGTCAGCACCAGCGACTATGACCGCGAAAAATTGGCCGAACGTTTGGCTAAATTGGTTGGTGGCGTTGCCGTTATCAAAGTCGGTGGCATGACCGAGGTCGAAGTTAAAGAAAAGAAAGACCGTGTTGATGATGCACTGTCCGCAACCCGTGCCGCCGTCGCCGAAGGTATTGTCGCAGGTGGCGGTATCGCGTTGGTACGTGCGACAAGCGCGTTGGAAAAACTGGTCGGGGCGAACCAAGATCAAAACGTTGGTATCGACATTATTCGTCGTGCGTTGGTTGCACCATGTGCCCAGATTGCCGAAAACGCGGGTGTGTCCGGTGAAATCGTTGTTGGCAAGGTTATGGAAGCCAAAGATTACAATACTGGATACAATGCACAGACCGGCGAATATGTTGACATGATGGCCGCGGGTATTATTGACCCGGCCAAGGTTGTCAAGACCGCCATACAGGCGGCCGCCAGCACCGCAGGTGTATTTTTAACAACCGGTGCGGTGATGTCTGAAATCCCAGAAGAAAAGCCCGCCCCACAAATGGGTGGCGCAATGCCGGGAATGATGTAATAAAAACGGGGCATTTGCCCCGTTTTTTATTCCGTTTATTATTTCTGTTTTTGACGTTCCATATGACGCAAAACCATATATCCAAAATCTTCGTATTTATCACGTAATTCAATTGCGCGGGTGCGCCATTGTAATGAAGCCGGTATCAAATAATCCCACGGTCCGGGCCAACGGCGGTAAATGTCGGCGGTAAATGGTGCCTGGGCATAATCCAAATCAGACGGTTCCAATTCATGTTCGTGTTTAACCGTACCAAAATCAACCTGTATCGGTGTTTGGGCCGGTCCGAAAATATATTCCATATATCCGCACGTGTTTGGCAATAGACCACCACGCAAAACAACACGCATATCAACCTTGGCACAATTTATACGCTGTAAACGATGATTGTACACATTGCATTTATGTGTCGACAGATTCAATTCATCGCATGCAACCGATGTATAAAACGTGCCCTGGGTGCGACGAGTGTGTTTCAACAGGCAACACAGCCCGCAACATTTGCATACAGATTCCCAATGCAGTTCATCCATACGCGATAATTCTATAATCTTTTTCTGGATTTCACGTTTATTATCAGACATAGATTTCCCCGTTTGTTTTATCGACTTAAAAACAGACTGCGGTCGTGTGCAACAAAATCACGCTGGTTCGGCATAGTGCACAAGAATTTATGCAGATATCGCAAAGAGTTCTGAATCACCGTCGTTTCCAATGTCTGGGCGTTTGTCGCGTCCATGCGCAGACGTTGCAACATTTCCAGATTAAACACATTTTGGCCCGCGGTGGTCGCATCGTTATTGTATTTAATTTCCACCAGGTAATTATCAAAGTGCCCGTCGATAAATTTCAGGCGTGAAACCTGGTCTTTAATCTGTATCCATGGTAAAACGCCCATCGCAACAATCGTGTTCAATTTTTTCTGTTTCGCCAATGTTTGGGCGTCTGTCCAAGAAATCGGTGTCGGGGCACGCCCAGAAACCATTTCCGATGCACGTGTGTACACATCAACAATTTCCGGGATAACATCAATACAGTATACATCTTGTAAATTATATTCTGCCTGGATAACGGGGGCCAATGGCGAAAATCCGCACCCCAGGTCAACAAATTTGATATCAGTGTTTGTGTCGCATGTTATCTTGTTTACCAGGAAACGCATACTGTCGGAAAAACGCAATGCGTAATGCAGTGCCTGTAATCTGACGTCTTTGGCGTTTTCGACACATTTTGCCGGGAATTCGTTGTACTTTAACGTACGAGATAAAATTTTACGTCCCAAATCACCCAGATGCACACTGTAACGCGATGTTTTCAAAATATCCACCAGCGCACGATTCCATTCGTGTACCAATTCTTTGGTTTCCGCAGACAACGGCGATATATTACGCACATAGCGTTTCAATGCAGGTTCCAGGAACATACTGCACGACAATGGAATATCCATCAGCCCATATTCTGCTTCTTTGTGTGCCATATTAATTTACCGTTGGTTCTGTTTGTTCGTCATCAGTTCATGCAAGTGGCGCAATGCGTCAAATTCACGGTTTATAACACGCGATATGTATTCACGTGGTTGATGTGGGGCAACGTATACATCTGGGACGGGTGTATCTGTTTCCGCACCAAACGCACGAATGTTCGCATTTACATCCATATAGACATATGTCGGCGTATGGCGATTATTCACGTTCAACGCATCATATTTCGCGCCATTTTTCACCGCAATATCAGAACACGCGCGTGTTATCGAACGCGTGGATTTGAACACCGGCATCGTTTTGCAACGCGCACGCATGTCGGGCGTAATGGGTTTTATGTAATGATTACTGCCCGCCAGTATCGGACGATAGTCAAAGCGTTCGTAAAATGTCTGGGCACGCGCCAAAGATACCAGTTCCATGTCCATGGCACCAAATGCACCAGAATGTTCCGCCAGGCGCAATAAACGCCCACCAATATGCTGGCCCATATATTCGGGCATGACGTACAGGCTGTTTACCGTTGCCGTATTATCGGCACAATCGCCACTGATATAGCCAACCATCATGTCATCATCGTATGCGCCAAACGCGAAATTAAAACCATTGCGCGCCCATTTATAGCGCAATTCACGTATGCAACTGTCTATGTCTGATGCATCCATACGGAGATTGTATACATGACGCATTGCACAAGATTGAATACGCATAAAATCGTCCCACACACCGGGGGCCGACTGATTAAAAATTGGTAAAATTTTAATGCTTGTCATAGTGATTATATATTTAGTACAAAATTATATTTTTGTCAATCTGTTTTTTGAAAAATATTATCTCTTTCGGATTTATCGGTGTATGTGTTGTGCACTATTTGGGATTATACGCAAAATCCAGCACCAGTTCACCGAAATCGCCGTGCGTCGCGTTCGGGACAACGACAATGTCCGCGGAATCCGCCATCCGATACGTTAATTCGGGGGGAACAGTGTCGTCCATTGCGCCGACATAATGCAACTGGGGCACGGGGGGCAATTCCGTCATATTCAAAGATTCTGTTAATGGCGCATCGCCAAAATATTCCGTCCAATCGGCATGATTTAATACGCCCGCAATCGTAATCCATTTGCGAACATCCAAATCTGGGCGACGCGTTATCACCAATCCAGATACCATCGCGCCACCCGAATATCCAATCAATATTATCGGGCGTGTGGCCGCAACATCGGCAACAACCCGGCCAATTGCATCCACAATTCGCCCAGAAAAACGCCCGGTGGTCCAATCTGTGCGGTGGCATGTTGGCGACATAATAAACTGGCACGGGCGGGCAATATAGACCACATTTGGTGCGGTATCCGATATCGCCATATCACGCATAAACGTGCCGTGTGGCGTTGGGTCAGATGTCGGCATTCCACGTCCATTAAACGCGTGGCCGTCGCCTTCTATATAAATATGTATCGGTGTTGTGGGGTCTGTTATTTTCTGGAACGTGGCAATTTCAAATTCCCCCGCATTCACGGGAACGAATGTAAATTCATCAGGCGCACGCCATGTAGACACACAACCACATAACAACAAAAATCCAAATAATATACCACGTGTCATAGTATACGTCAGGCTAAAACAATTTACAGCCCAAGTCAATCAATTGTCCACCCCAGATTACAGCCTGTTTTTATTTTGACAAATTTTGTTGACAAAATACTTGACAAATATATTTTTAGGGACATAATAGTTATAGAAAACAATAAAAAGGATAAGCGCATGTTCAAAGCATTGAAAATGAAAATCGCCGCACGTCGTTTGAACAAAAAAACTGGCAAGCGCGCAAATAAAAAGAAGACAAATGTACGTAAATCCACGTTCTGGGCGCGCGTATGGAATATTATCTGTGCCCCGTTTCGTGCAATTTGGCGCGGGCTGTGCGCGTTTTGGCGTTGGGTTCGCGGTATTGATTTAATCGGCTTGGTTAACATTACGTTGTTGTCGGCAATTATCGTTTTATTTTCTATGCTGATTATGGACATGGTTGGATGTCATAAAAAGCCCGTCGTAATTATCGCCAAACCGAACCCGGTCGAAAATGTTATGCCCCAGGTCGTTGTTTCTGAACAAAGTGCGCCACGCATCGTACGCGAACGCGCGAATAACGTATTGCCTGTGCGTCGCGACGCCAACAGAAAATTTATCGGCAACACGGTCCAGGTCGGGTATGTTAAACCAGACGCGGTGGCAATTAAACAGACCGCACGCCAGGGTAAAGTTATGTATGGCGATGTCATTATCGACAGTCGTGGTGCCGCAACTATGTTAAAGCCGGGCGATGTCGTACGCGGTAATCTGTACCTGCAAAACATGCGCAAATACATATTGCCACGCGATATGCGTATCGAAGGAAATTTGTTCCTGCGCGATTTGGGCATGTTGCAATTCGGCGGTGATTTTACCGTCACAGGAAACATTTATGTAACACCAACTTCTTCGTTCGGGCCAATTCCAAAAACCGCCCGTATCGGTGGCCAGGTGATTTTATAAGTTTTTCATTTCCCCTGAAAAAACAAAGGACGGTTCGTTTATGCGAACCGTTTTTTGTGGATTTTTTATTCAATTTATGGTATAATACGTTCATCCAAACGTAGGGGATAAATATGAATACTTTTGAAAAAATCTTGGGTGTTTTCGGCAAAAATTTGGCCTATACAATTGTTTTAATTGTTGCGGTTATTTTCTTTGCGTATTTTTCAGATGGTCTGATTCCGGGATTGATTACCGCGTTCAGCGCGCTGGTCGTGTACATTTGCGCAATGGCGTTGTACCGTGAATTCAAAGATGCGTTTTCTGGCAAGAAAACCGTCAGTGCCACGGTAAAAAAAGAATCCGCAAAAAAGACATCTGGGAAAAAGAAATCCGTAAAAAAATAATTTGCGTTAATCTGTTAAAATACCCCGCAATGCGGGGTATTTATTTTATATCATTTTTTTTATTTATTCCGCTTTTTATTTATTCCGCGGGCGCATCCGTCGTGGTTGTTTCGGTCGCGGTTTCTGATTCTGTTCCCACGGCACCGGGAATCGCGGACTGGACCGTATCACCAGACTGTTGCACGATTTCACTGCGCAGTGAACTTTGTTGATTGGCAATGTCGGTCTTGGACGCAACCAATGCCAACAGCGCGCACAGCACAAAGAATATTGTCGCCAACCACGCCGTCAAACGCGTCAGGAAATTCCCCGCCGCCGCACCGGTCAAAACACCACCCAGCATGGATGCCGCCGATGAGCCGGACATACCACTGCCCTCAGATTTCTGTAATAAAATAATCCCCGTCATCAATATCGCAACGATTGTCAATAAAACCAGCAAGAATGTAAACATACGTATTATTCCTTTTGTTCGGCATTATTCTATATGCACCAACGCTAAATTGCAAGGATTTTCAATAATTCTTCGGCGGCAGATATACTGGCCATTTTTTTAGACGTGCCCGTTCCTGTCGCCGTATGCCCCAGCGCAGATACACGAACGTTAAACACCGGATTATGCGATGCACCCGTCGGCGCCAAGTATTCATAAACAGGCAATGCGCCATCTGCACGCTTTTGCACCAATTCTTGTAATGCCGTTTTTGCATCTTTGGGGGCAACAACGTCCATAGACGCCAAATCACGCCATATACCAACGATTATATCACGTGCAACATCAAACCCGCCGTCCAAAAAAATGGCACCAAATACAGCCTCCATCGCGTTGGCACAAATATGCTGGGTACGGCCCGCCGTCATATGGCCGTGGCGAACATGCCTGTCAACACCCAACATATGCGCAACACGCGCCAATGTTTCCGTAGACACCAGCATCGCATGACGTCGCGCCAATTCACCTTCGCGTTCGTTGGGGAACATTTCATACAGCAATGCCGCCACCGACAAACCCAATACACGGTCGCCTATGAATTCCAAACGTTCGTTATTGTGTTCGGCATTGGCGCCACTTTGTGTCAATGCCAAATCCAATAATTCTGGGTTTCTAAAATTATAATTTATGTTTGCCACGTTAATCTATTCCCATTCCAAATCTGTCCCAGCGCATTTTATTGCCCCAATTCCATACCGCCCACATGGACGAATAATAATTGTGCGAATACCATATAAACCACACCGGACCCAATACGTTGTCGCGTGGAACATAGCCAATGTCGGCACGACTGTCCCCGCTGTTATCGCGATTGTCGCCCATAAAGAAATAATGGTCGTCTGGCACAGTAAACAACATTGTGTCATCATAACGCGCATTGTCCGACATTTCAATTATGCTGTGCTGGACCCCGTTTGGCAACGTTTCTGTGTATTCTGTGGCGTCAAACACACCGCACGCCCAACCATTCATATGACAGAATTCATCATCTTTGTATTCAATCGTATATCCAAATTCCGCAGGCTGGTTATCAACCCAGATTTTGTTGCCTTTTATCATCATATTTTTTTCTGGGATGTGGTATCCGGCACTGCGCAAAGAACGTGGTAATGTCGCCACGACATACTGACGCGGATTTTCGCGCGGTACCATTTCGCCGTTTATATACAAACGACCGCCTATCATTTGTATGGTGTCGCCCGGGCGGCCAATCAGACGTTTGACATAATCCTGGGATTCATTGATGGGATTACGGAACACGATAACATCGCCAACCTGGGGTTCGTGTCCCCAAAAGCGTCCGTCCCACAAATGCCAAGACCCAAACGGAAACGAATAACGGGAATATCCATACGGCCATTTTTCCACAAATATATGATCGCCCACATGCAATGTCGGTATCATTGACCCAGACGGTATGTTAAATGGTTCCAATAAAAAACTGCGAAACGCAATCGCAATCAATGCGCCATAAAAAATAGTATTAAACCAATCGCGCGCAACATTAGACTTTTTCTTGGCCGGCATTATATTTTTCCTTTGTTAACGTGTGCCATTTTATAACTTGAATTGATTTAGCGCAAGTTTTAATATGCGATTATGATTTCTTTGAATTCAATTATATTTAACGGAATGGACGCAACACCCATCGATGTCCAGGTTCAATTGTCTGCCGGACTGGCCAAGCCAGAATTTAACATAATCGGTCTGGCCGATCGCGCCGTCAAAGAATCCGCAGAAAGAATCAGAAATGTTTTATCCGCGTTAAACCTGTCGTTGCCACCCAAACGGCTGACGGTGAATCTGTCGCCCGCAGACGTAGAAAAAACAGGATCGCATTTCGACCTGCCGATTTTATGTGGGATACTGTGCGCAATTGGGATATTGCCGGAATCTGAACTGGCGAAATATATAATTATTGGCGAAGTTGGATTGGACGGCGCAATTGTCAAAACCGACGGCATATTACCGGCCAGTGTCTGGGCGAACCAGCATGGCATGGGAATAATATGTCCCGGCGACCAGGGCGCCGAAGCCCGATGGGCCGGACACACCAATATTTTGGCGCCGTTTCACGTACTGGAATTAATTAACCATTTCAAAGGCAGTCAAATTTTACCCCTGCCCCAGGTAACGAATACAACAGACGCCGGTACATACGGCATCGATATGTCCGACGTTCATGGCCAAGTGGCCGCGAAACGCGCACTGGAAATTGCGGCGGCGGGTGGGCACGCGATGTTAATGGTGGGGCCACCGGGGTCTGGGAAAACAATGCTGGCGTCGCGATTGCCAACAATATTGCCGGAAATGACACCTGCCGAAATACTGGAAACATCAATAATTTATTCTATTGCCGGCCAATTGCACGACAAATCATTAATTACCACACGACCTTTTCGCAGTGTGCACCACACGGCCAGTGCCATATCATTGGCCGGCGGTGGCGCAGACGCACGCCCCGGGGAAATATCTTTGGCGCATAATGGCGTATTGTTCTTGGACGAATTGCCAGAATTTAATCGGACAACACTGGAAATTCTGCGACAACCGATGGAGGCTGGACGCATAATGATTGCGCGCGCACGGCGCACCGCAACATATCCCGCACGATTCCAATTAATCGCCGCGATGAACCCATGTCCATGTGGACATTTAGGCAATGCATCACTGTCGTGTTCACGCGCCCCCAGATGCGCAGAAGCGTATCAAAATAAAATTTCTGGTCCGCTGTTGGACAGAATTGATTTGCATGTCGATGTTGACGCGGTTAATCCATGGGAAATGAATAATTCGGATTCAACACCGGTTGAAACATCTGGGCAAATCCGCGAACGTGTGGTCGCCGCACGAAACAGACAAATCCAACGCCAAGGTATGGCCAATGCGTATCTGGACGGGGCGGATTTGGACAAATTCGCACCACTGGGGGATGAACAAACCACTTTCTTGAACACGGCCGCGGAAAAGATGGGAATGTCTGCGCGTGGATATAATCGTATTCGCCGTATTGCACGCACAATCGCAGACCTGCGCGGGGCGGAGTGCATAGAAATTTCTGACCTGGCCGAGGCATTATCATATCGGCCGATAAATCGTGGAAAGTATGGTGTAAAATAAAATCCCGCCGATGGCGGGATTTTTTACCTAAAATTCAAACCTGATTCCCAATGTTATGTTGGCGTATATCGTGTTTTCGGAACTGAACCAATCACGATGCAGTGAACCGTCTTCGTTGCTTAACGCCCAACGAATAGACGGAATATACGCAACACGCGCGCCGAAATCAAAATACATGCTGTCCGTTATGCCATACGACAATCCCAGGGCCAACAACCCCGCAATATTCGACGTGGAATATTCAGAACGGTAAAACTGTATCGGGCCCAGTGTGTCCGCCTTGGTGCCATAGGGCAATAAATCACTGCTGAGTGATAAATCGCCGTACAAGTCTGTCAAATTCAATATCGTCTTGATATCGGCATAGCCAACACCAAAACCGATATACGGAATCACAGAACGCACAGGCTTTTGAATACCATCATAAAAATCATAAAACGCCATTACGCTGATGATATCGGTATTTACCTTGGACTGGACCGCACTGCTGGAAATAGTGGCGACGATGTTTCCTTCGCTGTTGCCGAATAATTCGGTTTCGCCCTCTAAAAACGGGGATGCGTCATATTTACTTTCTGCGATATGGTCCCACCCCAGTTCAATGCGCCACTGGGGTTTATTCGGGATGGTCCAACCCACACTGGCCCCCGCGGTAATTACAAAAGATTCAAAATCTTCGGTTGCGGGTAAATCGCCAATATTTGCATAACCAATTGGATAAAATCCATCATAGTATGACGGATCCTGTTCATAAGCCAGTTGGGACACCAATGTGGCACCGTCTGTGTAATACAGCGCCGTCAGTTCGCCAATGTCATTCTTGATAGATCCAAAGCCCAACGATGCGCCACCGCGCAGTGATATTGTAAACCGACTGCCGTTATCGGTGTAATACCCTTCGCCCACGTAATAGCCGGGGTATTCCCAGTCCGCACGCGCACCACCAAACACCAGGCACGATAAAATCGGTAATAATAACAGGTTCCTACATTTCATATCCATTATTATATCACAAATTTATATTCAATAAAAACAGATTTTATTTATTTATTTCTTCCTGTAAAAATCCGCCAGATTGCATTTTCCACAAACGCGAATATTCACCGCGACGACGTATTAACTGGTTATGCGTGCCCTGTTCCACAATTTCCCCATTATCCAGCACAACGATTTTGTCCATATTACGCAAAGTCGATAATCTGTGCGCAATTGCCAAAGTTGTGCGGCCGTGTGCCAAATCATCAAAAGATTTTTGAATTGCTATTTCTGT
>CALXMA010000002.1 GCA_944389345.1 uncultured Alphaproteobacteria bacterium
GTTCAAATCCGGACCCGTCCAGAGTTATAAAAAACACCCCCGATGGGGGCATTTTTATAACTGGGGCGGATAACCGGATTCGAACCGGCGACACCTGGTACCACAAACCAGTGCTCTAACCAACTGAGCTACATCCGCCATACTGAATATCGTCTTGGGTCAAAACGATAACAAAAACTGGTGGAGCTGATCGGACTCGAACCGACGACCCCTTGCATGCCATGCAAGTGCTCTACCAACTGAGCTACAACCCCGTGCGAAGCATTATTCTATATTTCTTCTTGCCAAAAGTCAAATCAATTTGCTAACCTTTTTTATCACAAGGAGTTTTATTATGGATTATCAAAGTCTGAAAGCCGAAGTCGAACAAAAAACACAACAAACACTGGACGTTTTACAAAATGAATTCGCCGGTCTGCGCACGGGACGTGCGTCCGTACATCTGTTGGATGGTGTACGCGTGCCTGTGTATGGGTCTGATATGCCATTGAACCAGGTCGCAACCGTCGCAACACCAGACAATCAGACATTGACAGTCACTGTTTGGGATATTAATAATGCGGGCGCCGCGGAAAAGGCTATTCGTGATTCTGGGTTGGGACTGAACCCCATGACCGCCGGCGGTGTTATCAGATTAAATATGCCACCGTTGACCGAAGAACGCCGTCGTGAACTGACCAAGGTTGCCGGAAAATATGCCGAAGAAGCAAAAATTTCCATGCGCAATATTCGCCAGGACGCAATGGGCAAGATTAAGCGCGCCGTCGCAGATAAAGAAATATCCGAAGACGATCAACGCAAATTCGAAGATGATTTGCAAAAGGTCTTTGACCGCCGTGGCGCAGATGTTGATGCATTGGCCAAACAAAAAGAAGCGGACATTATGGCCGTGTAATGGCGTCGCAAAATCTGGACCACATATACAACAAAATATCGGATAAAAAATATGTTCAAATTGTTTAGCAAAAAAAAGACTGAACCGGCGGTGGCACCAAAAATTCCACAACATATTGCATTTATATGTGATGGAAATCGACGCTGGGCCGAGGCACGCGGTCTGCCACCGTTGGCCGGGCACAAGGCCGGTATCGCAAATTTTGAAAACTTGGTCGATTGGTATATCGCACATGGTGTTTCAACGATAACGTTCTTTATTTTTTCAACCGAAAACTGGAACCGGTCCCAAGAAGAAGTCGATTATTTGATGGATTTGTTCTATACGGAATTAAAGAAAAATATGAAGCACGCGGTCGAAAAAAATCTGCGGTATCGTGTTATTGGTTCACGCGACCGGTTGCCGACGAAATTGGCAAAACTGTGCGACGAGTTGGAACAAACATCCACAGACGGAACAAATGGAACCGTTGTTTTCGCGTTGAACTATGGCGGGCAAGATGAAATCATCAATGCCGTTAATGACGCAATCGCCGGGGGGGTGCCTGTTGACAAGGCGTCGTTTGAAACATATTTGGACACGGGAGATTTGTTGCCTATTGATTTAATGGTGCGGACCAGCAATGAATACAGAATATCTAATTTCTTGCTGTGGAAATTGGCGTATGCGGAATTGCTGTTCGTGCCAGAACACTGGCCCGATTTGGTGCGCAGTGAAAAAATGTGGCAATACACACTGGACGAATTCGCCAAACGCAACAGACGCTTTGGTGGCGGGAAAAAGGCAAACTATGCCGGTGCAAAAAAATAAAGGGCGCGAAAATGTCTAATACTGTACAACGTGTTATCGTCGGTTTTGTTATGGCCATTGTCGTGGGGTTGGCCGCGCTGGGGGAATATTATGGTTTGCATACTGTGCGTTGGTTGGGGGTGGCGATTGTCGCAGGTATGATTATTGAAATGATTATCTGTATCGCACACACACCGCGCGACGTGTTAAAGAAAAACTGGCTGGTGTTCGGTGCATTCTTGGCATGGTTGTGCGTCATGCTGGGCGCGGTGAATGCCGTCGGCGCACGGCCGTGGATTATGTTGTTGTTATTGCTGATTATATGCTGTGCCGATATTGGGGCGTGGTTCTTTGGTCGATTGATTGGTGGCGATAAAATGTGGGAACGGCTGTCCGCGGGCAAGACCTGGTCCGGGCAAATTGCCGGTGTTATCTGTGGAACGTTGGCCGCGGTATTGTATGGAATGTTGCCCACAAATGTATTCTTTTCGCAATTAATGTGGATTGGTATCAGTATTTCTTTGTTGTCCCAATACGGGGATTTAACCGCCAGTTTCATTAAACGCAGAATGGGTCTGAAAGATTTTGGTCGGATTTTACCGGGGCACGGTGGATTGTTGGACCGGTTTGACGGATGGATTTATGCGTTGCCGTTGGTGTGGTTGATTATTTCGTTATAGTATGGGTTGTAAAAGGTAAGGACGGGTAAGTTATGCAAATTGTTTTGGCCATTGTCGCGTTATTAATTGTATTAGGCGTGGTCGTGTTTGTGCACGAATTGGGACACTTTTTGGCCGCGCGGTGGGCGGGCGTTCGTGTCGATACGTTTTCAATCGGTTTCGGTCCCGCAATTGTAAAGTGGCATGACCGACGCGGAACGTTATGGAAATTGGCATGCATACCGTTGGGTGGGTATGTTTCTATTTACGGCCAAGAAGATATGTTCGACCGTAAAAAATTTGCAGAACTGTCCCCGGAAAAGAAAAAGGGACATTATCTGTCTGTGCCCGCGTGGAAGCAATTTATCATTGTTGCCGCCGGCGTTACGATGAACTTTGTTTTGGCATGGCTGATATATTCTGGGATGTTTATGTTCCAACCAAAGCAGGTACAATTACCCGTCGTTGGCCAAGTTATTCAGGAAAGCGTCGCATTCAATGCAGGTGTTAAACCCGGCGACGTTGTCATTCGCATAGATGATGAAAAAATTACTAATTGGGGCGAACTGATTATCGCCAAAGAATTGGCGTCGGCACACGATGCGGACGTGTTGTTATTGCGCAACGATAAACTGGTTCGGGTGCAATTATCGCCCGCAGAACGGTGGGGACTGGTCGCGGATGGCAGTAAAACAGAACTGCGCAAAAAGGGATTCTTTGATGGATTGTATGCCGGTGCACGCGAAACGTATTATCAATCCAAGACATTGTTGGTGGTGCTGAAACAAATTATAACGGGTGAACGGTCGTCCAAACAACTGGGGTCTTTTATCACAATTGCCGAGGTTTCTGGCCAGGCGTTGGCCCAGGGATTGGTCGCATTGCTGACAATTATTGCGTTGCTATCTGTTAATTTAGGTGTTATAAATTTGTTGCCGTTGCCGGTGCTGGATGGGGGATATTTATTGATTCTGATAATCGAAGGTATTTTCCGGCGGAAACTGGGCGGACGTGGTATGGAAATCGCGATATTGGTGGGATGGTTGTTTATCATTGCGCTGTTCGCGCTGACCATGTGGAATGATTTGGCACGGGTATTTGGGATAGGCGCATAATGAACAGCAGAAAAATATTATTTGCAACATCGGCGATATTAATTACAACCTATGCAAACGCAACCGTTGTGTCGCGTATAGATGTCAGTGGCAATAAACGTATGGATGCGGAATCTGTGCGCATTCTGTCCGATGTCAAGGTTGGCGATAATGTTAACACCGAAGATACAAATAAAATCGCAAAAAAATTACAAGAAAGCGGATATTTTTCACGCGTAAATGTTCGTATGTCGGGCAATGTTTTGAAAATCGATATTACCGAGGCCCCAACCGTCAACATGGTCACCGTCGAAGGTAATGACGATATTTCCACCGAAGATTTGAAGAAAGAACTGCGGTTAAAGGCACGCGATTCATACGATGAATCTGTTATCGGCGCCGATGTACAACGGATGTTAACCCTGTACCAGCGCAAGGGATTTTTTGGCACAACAATTGAACCGCAAAAAATAGATTTGGGCGACAATCGGGTAAACGTTGTCTATGAAATTGACGAAGGCCATCCAACGTACATTACCGATATCGATTTTCGCGGGAACAAGGTATTCCGTTCGTCTGAACTGCGCGACCAGATTTTGTCACGCGAACATGCATGGTGGCGGTTTATGACACAATTCGATGTCTTTGACGAAGACCGAATTATGTATGACCAGCAAATGTTGCGCCAGTTCTATATGCGCAACGGATATGTCGATGTACAAATTACGGATGCGGACGGTGTTTTTACCCCCGACAGACAGTACTATTCCGTCGTATTCACAATTGACGAAGGCGAAAAGTACGATTTCGGGAAAATTACCATAGACAATCCGTTCCCAGATGTTTCTGATGAAGAACTGTACGACGTCGTCGATTTCGATTCTGGCGATGTTTACAATATTGATTTGGTGGATTCCACGATTTCGGCGTTGCGTGGGGCGGTGGCAGAACACGGATATGCGTTTATCAATGTAAACCCGGTGCCCACAAAAAACGATGATGATAAAACCATCGATATGGAATTCAAAATCGAAAAAACTAATCGTATTTATCTGAACAATATCAATATTTTGGGAAATGTTCGTACGTTTGATTCTGTTATCGAACAATTAATCCCAATGCGTTCGGGCGATCCGTTTTCTTTGCAGACCATCGAAGAAGGACGTCAAAACCTGATGCGGACGCGATATTTCAAAAGTGTCCAGATGGTACCTAATCGTATTGCCGATGCAAATATGATTAACCTGGACATCCAGGTCGAAGAACAACCCACCGGCGAATTATCCGGCGGTTTCGGGTGGTCGAACATCAACGGTTTTATGGTTGATGCAGGTATTACCGAAACGAACTTTATGGGTCGTGGCCAGGTGGTACAACTGCGCGGGTCTATTGCCCAGTATCAACGCCAGGCATTATTTAGTTTTACAGAACCGTATTTGTTCGGACGACCATTGTCTGCGGGATTTGATGTGTCGTATACTATGTATGACTATACGTCATTGGGCGGGTTTGGTTATGACCGCGATTCTTTGACCGTCGCGGGACGTATGGGATGGAAATTAACCGACCATTGGTCCCAAAATGTCAGACTGTCCGCGTCGTTCGACCAAAATTACGATTTGAATTCAACAGATGGATGGCGCGATGCGACACTGTTTACGCTGGGAACTTATTTGCGCTATTACAATCTGGATACTAATTTTGAACAAAACACCCATACCGGTATCGTCGGGAATATTGGTATCGCGTATACCGGGTTCGGGGGGTCGGAAACGTATATGCGGTATAACGCGGATATTATTGGTATGGTAAAGTTCTGGGATGACAGATGGCAATTACGTTCTTCGTTGGATTTCGGAATGATTCAGCCAATCGGCGGTTCGTACGTGTCACGTGTTTATCGCTATTTCTTGGGCGGGGAAACATTGCGCGGTTTTGATATCGCGGGCGTTGGTTCCAGAAACAGATTCTTTTCAACCTATGCGTTGGGCGGTCTGTGGAAAATTAATGGTTCAACCCAATTGAATTTCCCGATATTTATCCCAGATGAATACCAGGTAAAGGGATTTGTGTTCTTGGATTACGGTATTCTGGGGAAACCACCAAAAGAAGAATATACTTATGCCGGGTTGCCTAACTATATAGACAGTGATTTGCGTACTTCGGCCGGTGTTGGTATTTACTGGAACACGCCAATGGGTCCGATGAACTTTTCATGGGGTTGGCCGTTAAAGATGAACAAGTATGATCGCGAACAACGTTTCTTGCTGTCGTTCGAAACACAATTCTGATGTATGAAAATATTGCGGGTTTTGTCCCGCAATTTTTCTTTTGCACTTGACGGACAAAGTCTATTTTTCTTATAATTTATTAACACATCCAAGGGAGAAAAATATGAAGAAAGTTTTAATGGGATTATTTGTTGCATTGGCGTTGGCCGGATGTGGCCAGGTTTATGACCGTGAACCTGTGGGCGTTGGATATGACAGTAATGAATTAAAATTAAGCCCATGCGCCTGTATCATGGTATTCCAGGCATAATCATAATACCAACGGGGGGAACGCGTTTTGGATTACCCAGACGATTTTGACACACCCGCATTTCCCGCGGGGACACGTATTGCCGTATCCAGATTTATGGGGGTGGCCGTATGTGCAATGTTCGTCGCCGTAATATTTATGTGCTTTATCATTTTGTGGGCCGTGCGTTCCCAGCGGGTGGACCCGTTTGTGGTGTCTGTTAATGAATTCACCGGGGAATGGACGGTTGTCGGACATTCACATGAAAACGGACCGTTGAAATACCCCGCGGTGTGGGCATTGCAACAGTCTGTTATCGCCGATTTTGCCCAGGATTGGTTCACGCTGTCTGATGACGAAGAAATCAATTCTGAAATGTGGGCAACGTGCGACAGATTGACCGATTGTGGGGTGGATGTTGTTCATCCGTACGGCGATAAAACGTGTGCACTGTATTGTCTGGCGGGCGAAGAATTGTTTTCTGCATTCGTATACGACATTGTGCCCGATTATCAGGCACGCGTGGCCGATGGCGAAACTTGGTCTGTGTCAAAAACAGATTTTCAAATCGAACCCGCGGGTCAAATTTCAGAATACGGCGGAACGTGGAAAATACTGGCCGTGGTTAAATCCAACCTGTATGGTGATATGAAAATCGTCGCATTTGCCAAGGTCGCACGAAACACAAACTCGTATCCGCAAACACTGGGGTACTATGTGGCAGATTTTAATGCGTACAAAGTGAACTGATGAAAAAACTGGTGATGTTTTTATTAGGACTGATTATCCTGGGGATGGCCGGGGTGGCAATCTATTTGACCGGGGTTATTTATGATGCCGGTGTTAATCAGAATGTTGTGCCCTATTTCTTTCAGCCCAATAATCTGTCTGAACGGCGGCCGGGTGTGCCGTTGTCCCCAGAATATCTGGGCGATGCACAATTGTTAGATATGCTGGTGAAAAAATATATAACCGAATATTTCAGTGTGTCGCCAGATGTCGAAAATGTCGCGCGACGCACCAGGTCGGACAGTCCGCTGGCATTAATGTCTGCGGAATCTGTGTTTGATGAATGGTCTGCAAATACGGGCCAAGAAATACAGAAAATGGCATCTGATGGCGAAATGCGCATCGTGCGTGTCATAGATAAAATATATCAACCCAGTGGCAGTCAGTACTGGGTCGTGAACTATGAATTAACAACGTGGGAACGGCCAAACGATTTTCGCATCGCGCCAGTTGTTACGCGCGGTACAATGTACATGAACATAATATATAAGATGGGAATGCGCGAAGGTGTTGATGTGGAAACGTTGCACAAATACCTGGAACAAGGTGGCGACCCATCGCCGGTGTTCTATTTCCGCGTAAATCAGATTATTCAGGGATGACGGTATGTTGAAAAAGTTTAGATTTTTTGTCGCGATGGTGGCCATAACAATGTCCATGTTGTGTGTCGCGTACGGCGCCACAACCGAAACCGACGAATTTGATTTCAGCAACTTTGCCATTACTGAATCTGGGGATGCGGATCTGAATACCGGGACGGTTTCATTGAACCCCGGCGCAAATCCAATAACCGTAAATAACTTTGATATTGCGGGAATTATGTTGGGTATGTCTTTTGACGATATAGAAAATCTGTTCTTTAAGGCCAAGGGACTGTATTCGCCACGCGAAAAAAACAGTATTATTTATTCTATTCAAAAAGAATGGAAATATAATCTGGACTATGAATGTCGGCAACAGGGAATCGTCGTGCCGGCCGAATTGGAACAATGTATTAATACGTTGGCAAAAAATCGTGGATTACTGTATGCGTCTGAATTGCATCTGGTGCGGGAAAACACGGGCGAAACTATCGTTGTTTATTTCACCAGTAATGCAACCGATAATGTCGTATGGCGGGTGGTGTACAATAACGACGTAAATGAAGTCGAAGGCGCACATGAAAAATTTTCTGACCAGCGGGAAAAGAAAATATTAGCGTTCTGGCAAGGCGTGTTGGATAAATATGGGGCGCCTAATTCTGGGACGGATAAATGGATTTCTACGAATAATTCGTATGACCCGATGATGACCGCGTATTATGGTTCACTGGATATGGTGGATATGGGACGGTATACGTCCGATATAACAAAAAACATTCAACAGTCGCGTGAAAATTTCCGACCAAAACCGTACGCGTTTTGATGGGCATTTATGCAACCGGGATACGTTGATGGCGGAATCTTTCCACTTTACAAACTGTATGACGCATTATAGAATATCTTGAAAAATCAAAGGATTTATCGTGCCACGTGTTTCTGTTTTGACACCAATTTATAACACTGACCCGGCGCATTTACGCGCGTGTATTGAATCTGTGCTGAATCAAACGTTTACGGATTTTGAATTTCTGATTGTGAACGACAGTCCGAAAAATACCGAACTGGACGCGGTGGTGGCATCGTACAAAGATGCACGAATTCGGTATAGTAAAAATAAAAAAAACATCGGGATTTCCGCAACACGAAATAAATTGTTGGATATGGCGCGTGGGGAATACGTCGCGATTTTTGACCATGATGATATTTCTGTGCCGGACCGTCTGGAACGCCAGGTTGCCGTGTTGGATGCCAATCCGCACATTGGTGTTGTATCGGGTTGGTTGCAACATTTTGGGGCCAGTGATTATTTATGGAAAACCCCAGAATCTGATTTAGATATCAAAATTGCGATGATGTATAATTGCTGTATCGCACATACGGCGACAATGATACGAAAATCCGTACTGGACGAAAACAACATCCGGTACGAAGAATATTTTTCCCCGGCCGAAGATTACCGTCTGTGGGCACGGTTAATGGGGATTACGCATTTTTATAATATCCAGGATGTTATGGTACGGTACAGAATGCACAATCGTATGACAACCGTACGTCAAAATGATATTATGAACAATAAATGGCACGAAATCGCGGCAGAATTACAAAACACGTACCCGGCATATTATGATTTGATGAAAAAATCTGATAATGTCCATGCCACCCGTTTTCGGTTGCGTCTGTTCGGGTTTATCCCACTGGTCAAAATCAAAAACAATTGGATTTTGTTGTTTGAATTCATACCACTGTGCAAAGTGCGGTGGTCGTAATGCGCGACACGTATAAAGCGGGATTGTTTTCGGAATTTATCGCACGTATGTATCTGCGCGTGCATGGTTTTCGAATTCTGGAACGTCGATATGTTGTCGGACGAAATACCGGACGCGCAGAAATAGACATTATCGCACGGCGTAAAAATCTGTTGATTTTTGTAGAGGTTAAATATCGTCCCGATTTGAATACGGCATTGGGGGCGGTATCGGGACCACAAATTACACGGTTGCGTCGTTCTGCGGAATTATATCTGATGCAACGGCGATGGGGCGGTGATGCGCGTTTCGACATTATCGCGGTTATGCCGTATAAAATACGATGGATTCGGGGTGCAATATAGTTTTCTTGCAAAATGCGATATATGCGTGTATAATTGCTGTACGCTTTTTACGTAAAAAGGAGAATATGATGAAAAAAGTTATGTTGGCACTGTTTGCTGTTTTGACATTGGCCGCATGTACCGGTTCTTATAGACAGGGTAATTGCGAATATGATTTCTTGTTGCACAAAGATATTTCTATTTCTAAATGGATTGGCGCGGCAACAGGTTGCTAAATCAATATATGAAATCCCCCAAATGGGGGATTTCTATTTTTTTATAACGGCACCTTTTATCAGTGCAACGTCATCTTTGATTGTATCAATTTTTATCTGTAACGCCCCCAGCCCCGTTTCCAAAATCGTCGTGCGGTTTTCCAGTGATGTTATCCGACTGTCCGCGCGTTCCAAATCTGACAAAGAATAATCTTGGCGCGCGACCCAATATATTACCCCGCCAATAAACACAATTAAAAACCATGTACTGCGCAAAAAATCCAATATCCCAGTTGCGCCGTTTTGTGGTGTCATTGCCGTCCCCGCTGTATCATATTTTCCATTTGATGAACCAAAGCACGCTGGGATTCCAGACTGCGTAATTCTGAATCTGTGGCGTTCGGCCCCAGTACACGTTCAATCGTGATTTTGCGCAAATGCGCCATAACGCACGCGCCAGATGCCGTCATAAATGTACGTGCATAGTTTTTTTCTAGATCATTCATCTTGGTTCCTTGTGTAGATATTTATTGTTAAATAAACGTTTCTTCGATTGCCATTTTTGCAATTGGCGCAATGTATTTTAATTCTGCATCACTGTGCAAAGATATTTTTTCAATCGCACCACGACGCGACAGTATTTGCAATCCGCGTTCCACCAATGGACGTATGAATTCATGCAACAAACGACCATATGTCGCGCCCAATATACGAACCATATCCGCATTGCGTGCCATAATTTCTGTGGCCGTCATTTCTTTTTCACTAAGCAGGCCCAGTCTGTCCGCCAATAACGCATGTCGGATTCGTTCGCGCAAATCTTTTAATACCAATTGCGACACATCAAAATCGGCCCCAGATGTCAGTGGCGTCAACCCAGATGACCCGACCGCCTTGGGGATAACCGCCCCGGGTGTCAGGTTGATGTTGGACAGGTTTATAACACCATCATCGTCCGCCTGCCATATACCAGTGGTCGCAATCGTCGCGTTCTTCAAAATTAATTCTACGACTTTGTTCGCGGTTTTTATGTCAGGCAATGCGCGCAGTACAGGACCACGGCCATATATTTCGCCACTGGCCACAGACCAACGGAATATTATATACGGGTTGGTTTCAAATGTGCCCGTCGATATTATGTTGTTTTCCAGTTCGCCACCAACATCCAACCACGCTGTAAATTCTGTACCAACCAAACTTTGAACCAGTTTCAATGGGGTGTCAGAATCTTGTCTGATAAGTTCACGGATTTCAGATGGCGGTGTCCAAGACGGATATTTTTCCATAACCATTCGGGCCGGCATTGTCGTCGTGTGAAATATCGCGTTGTCCAGAATTGCTATGTCGCGCATGGGAATCGATGTAAAAGAAAACGCAGACTGGGCACCAATGGGATTTTCCGCCATAAACAGGCATGCGGTTCCCAAAATGACTAAATCCATATAGCACTGGTGAATTGTTGTATAAAAATTGGAATCATTCAAATTCGCACGCAACACCATCGTTGCATTGGTCGCGTCGGGTGATTCTGGGCTTTCCGGGACCAACGACACCCACAATGATTCAGGCGGGGTCAGCAATGTATATATTGACGCCGATAAATTATCAACCGCGTCCGACGCCGTCGCATCAAACAGGTTGGCTAAATCATCGTCCGCAGATGGCATTGTGTATTGTATCGCACTGTCCCAGCGATTTAACCATGGCGCACGCAAATCCAGTGCACGACGGTACATTTGTTGCAAGTTTTGTCGCATTTTTATTTTCTCCCTAGGTTTAATATTTCTTGTGGTTATATTGTGAAATCTGTTTTGGCGTGGAATTGGCCACCATGCGGTCCACATGGGCGTATCGGTGTCGGTATTGCGCATATCGCGCCCGCAACCGCATCCAATCCGTCGTCGTGTGTTGTACCACCCATTGGTGTCCAACCCAACATTTCTGAAATCAGTGGTGTGGACCGAACCCGTTGATGCGCGTACAGGCGTCCCGACGTTAACAGTGGTTCCAGTGCATCCAAAATTCTGGTTTCTTTGTTTTTAGTGTTTGTCGTTTTCTGGACGGATATGCGCATATTATGGCGCGACGATACGTCCCGCATAATTTCAGGTAATGCGTTCCCCATACCATTGGTTTCTATGTATATGCGACGCAGGCAATGACGTGATAAAAATTCCAACACCATTTCACACTGGTGCGCCAATGGATACAGTTCTGAATCCGATACAACCATGTACATAACATCGTGAATAAAAACACGTCTGGTTTTGTCGTCGCGGTATATTAATACGCACACACTGGCATCAGAATTTTTACGACCAGATGACGGGTCCCAATATACCGTTGCGCCCGTAATATCCCAATTGTCCACACGGGCCACAGTATGCACAAAATCGCCATCGTACAAATGCAACGCACCCGGGTCCAGACGTACCCGTTCCGGCGCAATGTATTCCAGCATCATTTGCGCAGAAAAGCACCGCGTACCAACGGTTTGGCGCAGTTCTTCTATGCGTGATAACGGGAATTTTTCTGGCCATGTGGGTGTGCCGTCTGGGGAAATTATGGGCATCTTTAACTGGCGATATCCGCACAAAAAAGGCGTTGAAAATTTGAAATTTTTATATACTATATCTGACATGGACTTTACCCCAAAAACTTTGCCCACAAATCTGGAAGCGGAACAGGCCGTATTGGCCGCGGTTCTGATGAACAACCGCGCGTTGGAACGTATATCTGAATTTTTAAGGCCTGAACATTTTTACCACCCCGCACACCAGGAAATTTACAAGTTGGCAGAACGACAATTTTCTGCGGGAATTCCATTCGATATTATTACCGCCAAAAATTATCTGGAACAGCAAGGCGTCCTGGAATCTGTGGGCGGTGTTGATTACCTGACACAATTGGCCAATGCCGGTGCAACCGTCGTTAATGTCGAAGAATATGGTCGCATCGTTTATGATAATGCCATGCGTCGCGAATTAATAAACCTGGGCCAGTCTATTATGGACGACGCATTCGTCGAAGACCTGGACAAACCCGTGTCCGCACAAATAGAAGTCGCAGAACAAAAACTGTTCGAAATGGCGTCGTCTGGTGTTTCTGAACGCGAAGTGTCATCCATCGCAACCGCATTGAACAGCGCATTGAAAGAGGCGGAAATCGCGTACAAGGCCGACGGAAAGTTGTCTGGGTTGACCACGGGTCTGACCGCGTTGGACAAATCTATCAGTGGTCTGCATCATTCCGATTTGATAATTATCGCCGGACGTCCCGCGATGGGAAAAACGACACTGGCAATGAATATCGCATTTAATGCCGCCAATGCAATTCTGTATGGGCGGGCAAATGAACGGTACAAGGGCGCGGTCGTGTTTTTCAGTTTGGAAATGTCCGCATCACAGTTGGCCGCGCGCGTACTGTCTTCGCAGTCCAAGGTGCCGGCATCCGCCATGCGCGAAGGTTCGTTGACAGACGAAGATTTCTTGAAACTGTCCCAATATTCTGATGCCATCAGCAAGGTACCGTTGTTTATCGATGATACACCGGGTATGTCTGTGCCGATGATACGCACACGCGCACGACGTCTGGCGCGGAAATGTGGCGGGATTGCATTGATTGTTATTGACTATCTGCAACTGATGACGTCGCCGGGCGGAAAAAACCGCGACAATCGTGTCCAGGAAATTTCCGAAATTACACGTGGTCTGAAAATGCTGGCCAAGGAATTAGATGTGCCGGTCATCGCCCTGTCCCAGTTGTCGCGCAGTGTGGAATCACGTGATGATAAACGCCCACAATTGTCGGATTTGCGTGAATCTGGGTCTATTGAACAGGACGCCGATATTGTTATGTTTACGTATCGCGAAGAATACTATCTGGACAATCGTGATCCATCACAACGCATTTCGGGTAATACCAACGAAAAAATTATGGAAAGTTATCAAAAACGTCTGGAACGCGCACGGGGCAAGGCCGATGTTATAATTGGTAAAAACCGTCATGGTCGACCGGAAACCGTCAAAATGGCATTCTTTGGCGAATACAGTTTGTTCGATAACCTGGACGAAATGGCCGCACGTGGCGAAAATCCGTTCGATGCACAATCGGGTGGCGCCCAGATGGATGTTGCGCCGATGGATGATTCTGGGTATGCAACAGAATCTATTAACGTCGATGATATTCCCGACGATATGCCGTTGTAGCATTTTCTGCTTGCCATACTCGTAAAAATTGACTAATATTTTGTCAAGAAATTCAAGGAGATTTACGATGGCGCAAGAAGAAATTATTTTCCCAAACAATATCAGAAATATTCGTCTGGCCAATGGAATGAAAATGACAGAACTGGCGCGTCAGGCTAACTTGTCGCTGTCGGCGGTTTCCAAAATTGAAAAAGGCGTGCGTCGTCTGAACCAAAAACAATTACTGAACATCTGTAATATTTTGGGATGCAAACTGTCCGACATTTTTATCAAAGAATCTGACGAAGTGGCCGGTCAATGGCAAAATGAAATCAAACGCAGATTGTCTGATAACGAAAACAGCGGACTGAAAATTTTTGGCAGTGGGTTGCGTAAAATCCGTCAACATTCTGGGAAAACTATCGCCCAGGCCGCCCGTGATGCCGGTATGACGCTGTCTGTGTATCACAAGATAGAAGTTGGCCAACGCGAAGTTTACCAGGACGAAATCGAACAATTGGCGAAATCTTTTGGATATACAGAAGACGCATTGTTTAACAAAATCGCAACACTGTACAAATCCGGCGAATTAACAAAGCAAATTGACAAGGTCAAAGAACGCGTCAAATCTGTGTTGGTGCCGGGGAATCCACTGTCGGGCATGGATATGCACAGCAGTTTATATGGCGCAAAATTATACGACAGCGCACGAAAAAAACTGGTGCCGGTGTTCGGTGTGCCGTCTGGCAAGGCAATCGCATTCAAAAAATCTGATAAAACCATGATTGTCGCACCAATGCCACTGGAAGGTCATAAAAGCATTTATGCCGTTATTCCTAACTCTAAGCGGTTGGGTGGTTTTATCCCTGAAAAATCTTATGTCTTTGCCGATGCCGATACGCCCGCACGTGTTGGGGATTTGGCCGTGTGCATAGATTCTGATTTCGAATCTATGGATGATAACGCGTCCGCAATGGCCCAGATTGTCAGCGTACGCCAAGATTCCAAGGGCAAGGTTTACGGACAAATTTCATCACCCGAAGAAAAAATTATCGGCCAAACAATGCATAAAATTGTTATGATTGTTATGGAATAATCCGCAACAGAGAGGGAGTGAACAATGAAGGCACGCGCCAGCACAGTTGCACAAAAACTGTTAAACCTGTATCGCCAAGAACACGTTATTTTTGGCGGTTGGGCCGCCGTGAACCAGGTATTCGTTGACGAAGCAACACCGGATGTTCTGCGCGAATTACGCGATTTACCCACGGGAAAAAATCTGATACGGCACATCGAAAACCTGCGCAGTGGAAAAACGCCGATGGATTCTATTGAACGCGAACTGTTGCCATATGGCGGAATGATGACAGAAACCGTCGCGACCGTGCCGTTAACCCCAGAAGAATGGCAAGAACTGGAACAAGGTATCGAAAATTTTACAACAGACCAAGATGGTCTGGACAAAATTCAGCAGTTGTCTGTTATTAAAAAATTCGGCGACCAGTGGTTGGTGGCTATTCGTTCCGCCCTGGCCCAGCGACCCGATTTGATGGATAAATGGTCCATCGTTAACAAAACGTATCGCGCGTATTATCTGTGGAAGGTTGCCAGCGACATGTTAAATCAACCATTGTCTGAACGTGCACGCGCACAATTACAGGCGGACATGCCAGAATACGAAACATATTTGCCTATGTTCGGCGACCAGGGTACAGAATTACTGAACCATTTGCGCGATGCAATTACAACAATGCGTCCAGATGACGAAACTGATGCATAGCAATCAATCCGTGGTACGGTATATCGTGTCCAATGTATGCGGTGTGCCGATATAAATCATTGTACCCGTTGGCGACAAGATAAAATCCAGTTCCCGTAATCGTTCCCGCAATGCCGTACGTTTTTGTGCGGTGTTGCTGGTATTTGGGACCTCTACGTCATCACATATAATTAAATCTGCACGCATACCGGTTATGTTTCCGTGTACACCCTGGCATATAACAGACGGTTCACGAATACCAATTGGACGTTTTACTGTTATACAATCGTGGGCCCATTCTTTTTTTGTGGTCGGGACCAAATCGGTGCACATCGGATGATTTTCCAAAATATGCCTGACGTGGGCAACCATGCGCGACGCCAGGTTTGATTCCGCCGACAATACCAATATACGTGTTTCTGGGTGCAAACGTAATACGCACGCAACAAATATTCCAACAACTGTTGATTTACCAGAATGACGAAACGCCTGTAACAGACCACGATGTGGCGGTGTGGTCAGAACAGACACTAAAAATTCCATAATTTTCCGATGGTGTTCGGGTGTCGTCAACCCCAGCACGTCATTCCACGCGTCCATAAATTCATAAAACGCCGTAATCATCGCGATTTTCGTTTGGGGCAACATCTGTTATCAGACCATAATCGTTTATCAAATTTGGCAACGCCCCATTCAATACAGATACCAGATTATTATACAGCCCCAATGCACCGCCACCCGTCGTTTTGTCTTGGATTAATTCCAACGCGTATTCGATTTCTTGCTTAATCGTGTCATGCGTGTTTGCCCATTCTGCTAAATCCAAATCAACACCACGCAAATCAGAAAATGCCGACAATAAAAAATTAAAGTCTGAATTCAGACATTCTGGATCTATTTCCGCCGTCGGCTGATAATCTATGACGCGGTTAAGTGCAATTTGCCGAAAGATATCCATACGTACCCCAGATGCAGGCGCACTGTTTAACAATACCGACCCACCCGTAAAATCAGAATTCGGAAATACCGTATACTGTTCAGGCGAAATCACCGTATCGTCCAACGCAATGCGAACATCGGCATTTTGAAAAAACGGAAACACAAAATTATAACTTTGCGTTTCGCCATCACAAATATATGTTATTTTGTACATTGTTTTATTCCCCTTTTTTTTTAGCCCAACAAATCGTCAAATCTGTTCAACAATGTTTGCAATAAATTTGGACGCTGGGCACGGGTTTGCTTTAATTTTTCCAGATTAGATTTGCGACGCTGGTCATATGGCTGGGCCGTTTCTGATTTTAATCTGCGCAATACGGCGCCGGTACTGGTACTGCGTCCGGACGCACCAGACGCACCATATTTTGCACGCTGGGTCGCCAATGTTTGTTTTATTAAATTACGTTTTTCTTTTTCATCGTCTGCCATTTCCGCCAGAATTTTTTGGCGTTCGTTTTCGGCACTGCGTTTATTATCTTTATAATCTAATACTGTTTTTACATCAGACACAAGTTGTCCCATTTTCTTTTCCCCCTTGGTTTATGTTATTCGAACCTAGACCGTGTAATATCCGTATGTGCATACAGACAATATCGTCGTTGGCAATTGTTCATTGCTGGAAATTTCCCATGGCGACGTTATACTGTTGCGACGTTTTCCCAATATATTCACAGAAACATCACCGCTGTATCCGGGACTGGATTGGCCGTATATTTCATTCGGGAATACCACGCGCATACCATTTATGTACAGCGTTTTTGTGTTCAGTACCCGAACAGATACTTTTCTGACCCGGGCCAAACGCGCATTATGCCCTGACACGCGCAATGGCAACGCAACCGCAGTGTATGCGAAACTGTATTCGCCCGCATCCAATGTCGTATCCGCAGAAAATTTTTCCAGGCAATATTCATCCCCGCGCAAAACAACAACGTATGTTTCATTATCTATGGTCGCAACAGATGTAAATTTGCCATGCGTCGTATATCGTGCCCACCCAGATATCCCCAAACTGGAATTCTGGTTCAATGTCGCCATTTGCCCGTCTGACATCACAACGTACAATCTGTGTGCACGTTCGTTATATGATATATCCACAGGATCGCACATTAAATGTTTTGCCTGGGGACACAAATCACGCGCGTTATAATTTTCACCCAATGCGTCCAGGCTTAGTTCACGTATATCAGTGCGGGTGGCAGAAATAAATGCTGTGGCGCCTTCGATTTTCTGGCACGGCAGATAGCGGGCGGATACACTGCCCACGGATGTGTGTTGTTTTATGTCCACAGACGACGGGGTTAATGGTTTACTGGAAATCGCCCATTCGCCCGCGTTTGTTAGAATCTGTAAATTATCACTGCTGACCAGGGTGCAAATTTGTTGGCGCGTCTGTGATAATAATGTTATTGATATCGCTTCGTCATCCAGACCAGTGCCAGAATCAAAATTGTTATGACGTCCAACCTGGGACAGCCACAACCCACCCGGCCATGAACGCGTCCCACCAAACACCAGTCTGTCTTGGTGAAATGTTATACTGCGTGGCCAACCGCGACGTTTACTGAACGCGGATTCATACCATTCTGATACGGGTTCGTCCGGCAAATCGTATCCGCCATTCACGTATGCGTATACCACGCGCGGACTGATGTACTGGGTGATGGTCCACTGTTTACCCAATATTTGCAGGCGACCATCTATGCAATCTGATGTCCAAAAATCTGCGTCTGTGGTCAATGTGGCGGTATTCGGGCCGGACGCATTTGTTGTTATTGTGATTTTTATACCGTCTGAATCATCGAAACGCATGAACGGCATTCGCAAAGACATATCCGTATCATTACGAGAAAACGCAAATTCCACCAGTTCAAATCCTGAACCCGTTTTTCTTAATACCTGGGGCGGATAATCAGAATGCACAAAAATCATGGTGCCAAAGCGTTGAGCATACTGAACCTGGGCCAGGTCCGAGAGTTTCCATGGCGTTATCAATAAATATGTCGATTCTTGGCCCGGCGCATAGATGCGCATACTGTAATCCATCAATATCAACAAATAGTTATGCGTGTCATCAACCGAAAACGGTACCAGGCGCGCATTCGACGGCAATGTCGATACAGATGACAATCCGTCACGGCGTGTTAACCCACCCCCGGGGGTAATATCCATATTTTCCAAACGCGCCAAGCCATTCAAATTATCGCGTGCAAAAAATTCTGGGGATACTTCGCCGTCGGCAAAAGAGTTTTGGGTTTTGATAAAATCTGACATTGTTGGCCCCCAAATTTAGAATCGTGCGTTAATTAATGAAAATGTTTCTATTCTGCTGTGGTTTGGCGCAGATGTACTGTCTATGAATTTAGCGGTTTGCAATTCTGTTTCGTACAGTGCCGCCAACATACTGAATATGTTTTGTTCACCAATTAACGGGATACAAAATTCCATCGCCAGTTTCGATACCAATACGGGTATAAAATATTCTGGCAAAGATTCTGGTGGGACGCGCACAATCGACCGAATTGTAATACGGGTTGACGGCGCGTGAATTTTATCGCCGATTATATCGCCCGGCGCCTGTATCACCCGCAGGCATTCCGATGGTATTTGAAATTCGCCATCCGCATTTTTTATTAAATCTGTATCGCGACATGCAAAACGCCATGGGTGTACACACAATAACGCATCCAATATCGCATCAAATAATGTACGGGCCAACTGGGCCGACGGAACATCTGCCATCAAAGATTGGATTGGTGATTCACCCAATTTTAACAGCGCCATAGAACATAAATCTATTTTTGTATACATTGCAAAATTCCCAAAATAAAAATGGGGTCGAATGACATCGACCCCAATATGTAAAACTATTACGACAATGCAGAAACAGATACACTGTCGGCAACCTTGATTGTCTTGATAGCAGTACTGTCAGACGCATTGATTATGACTATGTCGCCCGAATTCATCAGCGTAGATACACCATCAAAATATCCCGACGCAGTGATTGTCGTCATCGTTTCGTTCGCAGTATAGTGCCACAATGTAAACCCATTCGCATACGCAATTACAGACAAATTTTTATTTTGAAATGCCATTGTTATCCCCCGTTTAATGTTTAACGTGATTAATTAGAACCATCTGTGTCTTTGCATTTAATGCGCACTATGCCGGCGTCATCAATCAAGACCGCACCCTGGGACATACTGTTGCTGATGAAATGCGCGGCGCGTTCGCCATGCCATGTGATGTCTGTTTTGACATCTTGGCCAGACGCATGACCGATACTGGTTGCGTGATACATAAAGCAATCACGCTGGGCCGTGGTCGCCGACGGTAAATCGTTATACAAAACCCATGTAATGCCCAACCATTTCTTGGATGCGCCACCGGAAATTAACGGCAATGAATCACCAACATAATCCGCAGATATAAATTCTTCGATAGACAACAGTTCATTCCACTGGTGCACACCAACAACCGCAAATCTGCGCCCGTCATCAGGAACATCGTTTTCGTTCAATACCTGTAATGCAGACAAAATTAAGTCTTTGGTCAGACCGGTTGAATAATCGCCCACAGATGTCGTTGCATCAGACATCGCATCAACAATTAATTCATCTGTTTTACGACCCAATGCATACGCCCCCGCAGACGCAACAACCTGGCGTTCATCAACGTTGGTCTTTAATTCGTCCAACGCGTCAACCCAATCACCGGCATAGTAATCTTGCAAAACACATTCAACCGGTTCATGGTCCAGGTTCATTACCGGCACAATTCCATGACGCGATTTAGTACTGGCCATACCACGACCAACCTTTTGAAACGTTGTGGACGCGCCGACAACACCCGTTTTACTGCGTACCGTAGAACGCAGTTTGGTGCCCATCTGTTGATATGCCAGATGAACGTCGGCTTCGAACTGTTTTATAAAAATGTTATCAACTGAAACAGACATTATTTTCCCCTTGGTTATAAAAAACAAATGGCGCAATAAAAATTACGCCGAATTTTTTGCATGTGTGGTTATGCATTATTAAAAACGCGCCATACGCAAAAATGTATTTGGGTTCTGAATCAGAATTATCCAAAATAAAATATCCAGTCCGACAAAAAAATCAGACTGAAAATTTTATAAAAAAAACCGACATAATGTCGGCCCAAAGAAAAACCCCGGAAACCCGGGGAATTTTATTATTTTTTCTTTGCACAAGCCTTTTTAGCAACTGGCTTTTTTGCAACTGGTTTTTTCGCGGCGACTTTTTTTACCGCAACTTTTTTCGCGGGTGCCTTTTTTGCAACCGGCTTTTTCGCGGCAACTTTTTTCACTGCAACTTTTTTCGCAGGTGCTTTTTTTGCAACTGGTTTTTTCACTGCAACTTTTTTCACAGCGACTTTTTTCGCAGGTGCTTTTTTTGCAACTGGTTTTTTAGCGGCAACTTTTTTTGCAGGTGCCTTGGCCGCAACAGCCTTTTTCACGGCCGGTTTTTTTGCAACAGGTTTCGCCGCAGGTTTTGCAACCGGTTTTTTTGCAACGGGCTTTTTCGCAGCAAAGATTTTGAATGCCATTCTTCTCTCCTTTTTAAGTTTTGGGATAGAACAAACTTTTTTGTTCTTACTTATATTTTATATGAAAGAAAAAAATTAGTAAAGAAGAAAGTGCATTTTTTTCACTACGAATATAATTTTTTGAAACCGTTTTCTATTTTTCTGACGTATTCAGGATCATGATCACGCCAATATTTTGGATCGCGCATCATGCGACGTAAATCTGAGTCTGTTAAATTTTCTGTGTCATCATGTGTCGTGCGAACCGTTGGTTCCATTGATTGCATCATCGCGTAAACACTGCGGATTCCCTGGGGTGTGGCGCACAATGCATCAAACGCATCACGTGGTAAATATTTTTCACCAAACGCATTTATTGCATTTAATGCATTACACATTTTTTCTGTATCACCAAAAAATTTTTCTAATTCTGATATCGCATTCGTTTCATTTTGCACATCAAATAAATCTGTAATTATTGGTGATAAAAAATCTTGGGCAATTTGATAAATCTTTTCAACCTGGGTTGATGTTAACCCAATTTCAAAAAATTTTTCGCGTAATTCTGGATCATCGAACAATGCATTTGTCGGATAATCTGTCGCAGATTCTGGGACACCAATTGCACGATTAAATTTCGTGCGCGCATCTTGGTCAGAATTTTCATCCGGCACAGATACCATCGTCCCCAGTTTCTTTTCTAGTTCAGAATATGACTTTAACAACGCGTCCGTGTTTAATGTACCATCGGATTTAAGAAATTTTGCTGGAATTTTTTCCATTTGTTTTTCCCCCTGATTCATTGGATTTGCGCAGAAAATAAATTCCGCCAAATGTAAATATAGATTGAAACATCGTGAATATATCTGTATCGCCAACCATGTATGCGCCAACCGCGTACAGTATGCCCAGACCAGATATTATGCATGTTCTGTGTCCTGATAAAAAACCACCACTGATTATTTTACGTATCATAATGTTTTCTTTGTTGTTCACAGGTAAAATAATAATCCGTCTATGTCCGCAATATATCCACGCGACGTCGCCCAATCTGGTATAGTATCTGCATGATGAAATCGCGTCGCGCCAAAGCATGTGTCTGGTAAATTTCCATGCAACATTCGTCCAACTGTGCGCAGGCACATTTCAAAACCACTGTTCGTTATATCAATATTTAACAATTCGTGATTTGACGACGTCGGACACAGCGATGGAAATATAGACGCATCACATACCATATTTTCAATCGGGCATTCAAACGCACGTGAAAAATTTGCAATCATTGATGTCAGTGCTTCGACAACGCGCAAGGATGATGCATGCGTTTCTGCGTATACTATGCGCGCGATTTTATACATCAACGATTTCGATGTATCTGGATTTTTTATCAGTGTCAGTTTCATGTTTGGACAATTCCCGTATTCTTGTAAAAATAAAACGGGTCACACCGTGTGCGACCCGCAATAAAAAAACCGCATATTAATGCGGACAAAATTCTTCTTTTTGAATGCCCTTATTGTATCATATTTTCACATAAATGTCAAGATGTTTTTTTGTCATCCGTGGATGTTGGCATACTGATTTCATCGCCATACGCCAAAATATACCGCGTGCCGTCGCGCAAAATTAATGCCCCGGTCGTATTTATCCCGATTAATTCAACATTTGTTCCGCGGTATTTTACAATTCTGTTCAAACCCGCCGCCAATTCTGTCCAACGCGCGCGCACATCCGCAAACGGCACACGGCGCCATTTATCCAGGTTCTTCATCAATTTAACCAATAAATCAGAACAATCCACATCTGTATACTTATCCAGTTTAGTGGTTTTATATGACGACACCGTGGGATTTGATTTTACATTTATCCCAATTCCCACAACGACAAAACGTCCCGCATATTCAATTAAAACACCCGCAACCTTTTTCCCGTCTATCAAAATATCATTAGGCCATTTTATCTGGGGGGTGATGCCAAACGCAATCAGTGTTTCTGCAATCGCAACCGCAACAACATACGACAAACATGGATCACGTTCTTCGGCGTTGAAAATAAAACTGGCATACAGATTGCCATGATGCGACACCCATGTGCGTCTGTACCGACCGCGCCCCGCAGACTGGGCCAGTGCAACCACAACCGTATGGTCGCGCGCATCACCCGATGCAACCAAGTCCAATGCATAATCTTGGGTACTGGGGATTTTATCAAAAGATATCATCTTATACCCGGCCAAGTTTATACACCCCGTTTTCATTTTGAATAAAATCACGACCAAATGTACGGCGCAACTGGTATATTGCGGTATCAACCGTGTGTGTTGTCGCGTTCGGCGAATATCCCAATGCCGTACGCAAATCACCAGATGTCATTCCACCAGACCGGTACAGTAATATAACAATCTGGGCCTGGATATGTGGCAATGAAACCGCATGACCAAAAATATGTGTCAGAATTCGAATATTACCGTCCATTGCACGCATAACCGCGGTCTTGATCGCCAATGGCGTCGCAGGCAAAGAAATATCCAACGCATCAAAATCCAGACATGTGGCATCGGGCGCATCGCACAGCGTCGCCCCCAGGTCAGATAATATCTGGCGCCAGATTTCGTCTGATGAATAAATCTTGATACCGTTTAACATATTTGCAGAATAATAAAACATCACAGAATTGTCCATAAAAAAGACCATGATTATTACAATTCATGGTCTGGTACGTATCCAAAACCGACGGTTTATTCGCGCCCTTTGTCCGGGGTATCGATAAACTTGGTAAAATCTTGGATACTGGCACCCGTTGACGACAATATTTTTGAAATACTGTTCGTGGACGGCCATCGTGGTTGACCTTCTTTGGACCAGCGTTTGCTTTTATTAAACGTGGTCGGGTCCAGTCCACTGCATTTCGCCAATCCAGAACACGACATACCGTGTTCCGTGGCAAAACGTTCTATGGCGTGCCAAACATCATCATGGGTCATTTTCTCTCTCCTGTGGTTAACATTCCGGATTTAATCCGAAAATCTGGATATATTCTTGATATATCTGGTATTGATTTTATTCCAATATTAAACCGCAGGCAACAAGGACGATTTCCTATTTTCCCCAGATTTTGGGCTTTTTTTGGCTTTTATACCTATATTTGGGAATAAGATAAAATAATTTTGACAAAAATACTTGACAAATACCAAAAAATGTATTACATTTCGATTCGTCAAAGGGGGAAACCCCGGCGACGGGGTGAAAACCCCATGGGGTTCAGGGATTCAGACTCCCTCCTACATTCTCTCTCCTCTGGACTCTGGGCCCCACAAATTGGTTTAGAATGCCCAATTTCTTTTTCTCCTTTCCTTCCTTTCGGGGCATTCGGAAACACCGCCGACGCAACAGCATCGGCGGCGTTTTTTATAATGCAAAATCCGCTATCTTTCAAAAACAGAAAATAATTCCCAATGCGCACTGGCCACGAATTGGTCAACAGGGATTAACCGCGTCATTTTATATCCGCCACGTGTCAGTATCGCGCAATCGCGACGCCATGTTGCCGGATTACATGAAACATATATCACACGACCGGTTGTGGAACGCGCCAATTGTTCACACTGGGCACGTGCGCCCGCGCGTGGCGGATCCATTACCACACAATCGTATTCTTTCAACATTCCAACGGTTAACGGGTGTGTAAATAAATCGCGCGTTGTCCCAATGCCCGCAATATCAAAACCATCCGCATTTAACGCAAATGTAAAATTACCCAATCCACAAAACAAGTCCGCCGTATGACGCGCCCCACGGGCAGATTCCACCACCATATTACGCAGTGTCTGTTCACTGGCCAATGTGGGCTGTAAAAATGCGCCCGCGGGATATTCAACAACATGTCCATCAAAGTTCACCGTTGGTGTCGCACGCCGAACGACATCGCGACCGTTCCAGGTTATTCTGATGACATCTGTTTTTTCCGCACTGTGTTTGAATTCTGTGGTAAAATACGGCACAGTCGATGTAATCGCAACATCCACGCCGTTATCGCACACCGTTACCAGGCATGAACCCGCCCCACCCCACGGCAATTCCGCAATTTGTGGTAAAATTTTATTTATTTCATCCATTAACAGCGGACAATGACGCACGGGGACGATATTCTTGCTGTGCGCCATATAAAAACCAAAGGCACCGGGTGCGAACGCAAAATCCGCACGACGACGTCCACCGGGCGCGAACCATATCGCATCATCCGTGATTGGCAAATCGCCCAGTTCTGATAATTTTTTGGCGCGGTAATCAGGCGATGCAAAATCAAATTTGCAACCACCACAAATTCCAAAAAATGGACAAGTATTTATCACAGCACGTCAGAAATGTACACGGGCACCCAATCTGAACTGGTGCGCGACAGGCGCAAAATCAGATATCACATCGAATTCTGGGGAAAACATATACATATATCTGTACCCCAGGTCCAACGCAAAATGTTCGCCCAGTTCCACCCCCAGACCGGCCATAGCAGATATAACCGGACTGATTTTATTTTCTATTTTTGCGCCGTCCGCAGAATTCCACGATACGCCCGCACCCACGCCGACGTACGGAACCATACGCTGGCGATAAAACAGGCGGTACATACTGTCTATTCTGGCATCAAAGTACGCGTTTATCATTGCCGTATCACCCGTCATATCAAACGCGTCCCATTTGGCCGATGTACGAATGTAATTCGCGTCCAGGCGGAAAATGTCCGTAACACGCATACCAACAACCGCTTCGAACGAAGATGTGTTTTTACCACTGATACCGACCGCGTCATCAGCGCCGTTATTCCACATTGAAAAATCATACGCGCCACCAACATAAAACCGGCGCAGTCGGGCCAATGCCTGGTCATCGTTGACGGGCGTCGTATCAACCGGCATATTAACCTGTTCTGTACGATATGGAATCGCCGCATTTGCCACCATCGGCATCATACACATAATACTAAACAATATTTTCGATTTCATTTTTATTCCCCGTACTTAGCCCATCAGAAATTCACACGGAACGACGCCATGATATTACTGATATTATCAACACCACCGGCGCGAACATCCCAACCAAAACCATTGCCTATCATCATCTGGTACTGATACATAATATCAATTCCAATCAATTCATTCAGCATTACATTAAACCCAAGCGTGGCACGTGGCGCACCAATCACAAAGCCATCCGCCCCACCAGGACCACTGAACCGATAAAATCCCGCCGATGCGCCCAAGCCCATAAATGGAACAAAACGACGACGATATGTTATATCGCCCATTTGCACATAACGGCGCGCAAAGTCAAAATACAGCATTCCACCAATCGTTTGGTACGTGGCATCCATTCCGGATATATCAGAAAATTCAAACGTAGATTCTTGGAAATCTAGTTCTGTACGCACATAGGACGACAAATTCCACCCCAGGCCAATTTGGGTTGTCCAACTGCCCGCCGTGCTGAATTTTTCGCCGTTAAACGTTGCCTGGTCCGTGGCGAACGGCAGATTCAACCCCGCACCCGCACGCATATACATAGATGTCGGGACAAAAACCTGGACATCGGAATTATACCCCGCGTCCGCCGTCTGGTACACGTCCAGTCCCAACGCACCCGGCGCCGGATCAGGATTATCAATCGTATTGCGGGCACCGACTAAATCAACACCCTCTAACACTTCGGCGCGAAATTTATCCGCATCATATGCCATCGCAGGCGTCGCCAATAATATCGCAAAAATCCCCAAGTATGATATTTTCTGCATATTTTTCCATCCAACTGTTAACATCAATAGAAAGTTTAACATAAATTGAAACTTGATTCCAGCGCGTTTTATTCGTACCATTCGAAATATGAAGAAGACAAATAAAGCATCTGATAAAAAAATTGCACTGATTGCGGGTGCCCTGGATTTACCGTTTTTTACACGCGATGCGTTGCGTCGCGCGGGTTGGGACGTGTATGTTGTGGGGTTAAAACCATTCTATGACCCGCGATTGGACCCGGATATTGCCGTGCGTCCCGCCGGCGGGTGGCCGGCCGTGCGCCAATTCAGACGACGCGGAATAAAAAAACTGACGTTTGTTGGCGCGTTGGGACACCCGAACCTGGGCGATATGCGACCAGATTTGTGGTCAATCGGGTTACTGGTCAGTATTCTTAGACATCAAAAGGGGTATGATTCTATGGCGGTTGCATTAAACAAGGCATTAGAAAAACGTGGTTTTGAAATTGTCGCGGCCCAAGATGTGGCGCCGGAACTGACATTCCAAAAACCGGGTGTTCAAACACGAACAAAACCATCGGCACGCGATGAACGCGACATAAAACGCGCGATTGATGTTTCGCATACAATTGGTGTTGCGGATATCGGCGCATCTGTGGTCGTTGACAGGCAAGTTATCGCAGTCGAAGCGGCCGAAGGAACCGCAAAAATGTTGGAACGCGTTGTAGAAATGCGCAAGGGCCACAAACGCCCCAGTGGCGTATTCGCAAAAATGACTAAACCAGGTCAGGATTTAAGAATAGACATTCCTGCGATTGGGGTCGATACCGTTAACGCGGTGGCGGCGGCTAAATTACGCGGTATTGTTGTTAATACTAAAACATGCTTTGTCGTCGACAAAGACGCCGTTATTCGTCGCGCGAATGAATTAAAAATATTTATCGTCGCGGTAAACGAATAGTGAATTAAAACAAAAAAACGGTCGGATTATTCCGACCGTTTTTTATTGTTGTGGAAAAATTATTCCGCCTTGACAATGTCATTAACCGTAACGGTAAACACAACATCTTTGCCCGCCAAATCTGGGACATAATTTTCCGGGAATGTAATGTTAATGTCGCGTGTTTCGCCCTTTTCCATGCCGACCAATTGTTCTTCAAAACCGGGGACAAACTGACCACTGCCCAAGACCAATGGGAAATTCTGGGCGGTGCCACCTTCGAATGCAACACCATCCAAATATCCGGCGAAATCAATTACAACAGTATCACCGTTTTGTGCCCCAGCATTGCTGTCACAAGCGGACAAAAACATCGCACCACATATTGC
The DNA here is from genome assembly GCA_944389345.1 of uncultured Alphaproteobacteria bacterium. GTDB lineage: Bacteria > Pseudomonadota > Alphaproteobacteria > Rs-D84 > Rs-D84 > Enterousia. Next base: position 28,205 of record CALXMA010000002.1, read on the forward strand.
AAATACAGACATTATTTTCTTCATATTTGACCCCTTTTGTTCACATTTATTTATGTGATTTCAGTTTAGCGTATTTTTTTATCCGCACGCAACATATTATTTACAATCGCCATATTACGTTCGTTTGACGTGGCAATCCGTTCATCAGATTTGCGCATGGCGATTTCTATCATTTTTTTGTACTGGGACATAATTTGAACATTCTGGGGATTTTTTGCGCCCGCCAATGGGTTATACCCAGACGACTGTAAAAACTGGGACGCACGACGCAAATCGCGCGCCAACATTTTATCTTCGGCAACGGCTTCGTCTTGCATCATTCGATTCAGCCATTCCATAGCGGTGGCGTATTCATCTGTTTTCATGGCAAAAATATATTAATTGTTATAAACACATCTGAAACCGTATTCACGCATGGTGGAACCTTCGGCTTCGACCCTGTAATCAAAGAACGGCGTTGGACGCATAACATCAAACGACGGACGGTCGTATACCATAACAATACTGTCCGCGTTGCGGCCACAAATACGTTTCATTTCATAATCTGCAACCTTGGCCAATACGGTACGCGCATCGCCATCAATATCCATTCCGTCGGCATTTTGAATCAGGCGCAGACGCATTTCACGCACATCGGAATTTCCCAACAATATCTGAACCCGGACCATTGTGCCACGGTATTCTTGCCAGCGTGTTTCCATACGCGACGTGTTCCAGCGGTTATTGCTGGCCTCCTTTTCGGCGGCGGTTTTTGGTTTGTATGAATCAATATTGGAATACTGATTTTCCGCCTGCATAAACGTGCTGGTCCGTTCGTTATACAATGGTGCATCGGCACCGCCGGCGGCGAAATCATCCGCGTTATACGGCGCATCTGTGTCCGTTGCACACGCACCCAACAACACCGCAGAACAAAGCATTATCAACCAAGATTTTTTCATAGTTATCTCTCTTTTTTTCAATTTTATCAAATAAAGCGTTTTGATTCAAGTCAGGATTTATGATAAAATTAGAACAATGTCAAATGTTGTTCTGGAATCTTTGCTGAAACCGCTGGAAGAATTCTATAAACCGTCGTTCGTAGAAGAAATTGCCATAAACCACGCGGGCCAGGTATGGATGCGTCTGCACGGCGCACGCGTACCATGGGTGGCGTATAATGCAGAAAATCTGACAAAACAATATTTAATAGATCTGATTCATACCGTCGCAAATATATACGAACGGCCGTTTGACCCAATTCACGGTATGCCCGTCGTATATGCGACGTTGCCCGGGAATCATCGATTTACCGCAATTGCCGGGCCGAATGTTCAATATGACGAACGCGACATTACCGGCGGTGTGGCATTGAATATCCGCGGAACATCCGCACCTGAAACATCTTTTGAGCAATATCATCTGGAACGTGGGAAAAAATTATTGGTCGTAAATCCGCGAAAATCTGAACGCCCAGATGACCCGTATGAAAGACTGATGTCCGCCATTAATGATGGCAGTCCGATTTTAATCAGTGGCGCAACCGCAACCGGTAAAACAACGTTTTTGAATCATATGTTGACACTGATTGATAAAAACAGTCGTGTCATAACCGTCGAAGACGCCCGCGAAATCAGTGTTCCACAACCAAATCACGTGCATTTTATACTGTCGCGCACAGAACAAACAAACGATTTTAACTATGCGCGGTTGCTGGACCTGGTTGTGCGTATGACCCCAGATATCATTATCGGTGGCGAAATTTCCACAGATAATGCGTCCGCACTGTGGGAAATGCTGGGGACGGGACACGATCATTTCTATACCACAATACATGCAGAAAATGCCGAAGCCGCGTATTCCGCGTTCGCAGACCGCATCCTGCATACCCAGCCTGCGTACAATCGCGCCGAATTAATCGCGGAAATGAAGAAAAAAATCCGCGTTGTGCAATTATCTCGCGATGGGGCCTTGCGCGCCGTCACAGAAGTACTATAATAATATTTGTACAAACTTAATATTTAACTTAAAAATTAAGGATAAAAAATGGAAAACAAAGCAAAAAGTCCTTGGTTGGACGATCGACTGGATGCCGCAAAATCCGAAGCGGAACGCCAGGCTATACTGAGAGAATGGGGCGAACAGAAACTGGAATACGCACGCCAAAGAGAAGAAGCGTGGCTGAACGGGCCGTCTTTGTTCGATAAAATAAAATCCCTGTTCCGCGGGAATCAGCGTTAATAAAAGGCGTCGTTTTGACGCCTTTTATTATTCCCATATTGGGATATCACATAAAATTCTGGGGGTTAACGTCGATTTTTATCCTGACATTCGCGGGTATGCGCACCCCGGACAACCAACGACTGACCACCGGTTGCAACATCGCGCGCGCGTCGCCCGCAACCAAAAAACGCATTCTGTACCAATTACGTATCTGGTAAATCTGGGCGGCGATGGGCCCCATTATCTTGACCCCGTTCGCAATTGGGGCGCGCGCCGACATATCCGCACAGACACGACGCAATGTTTGTTCCTTGTCCGCTTCGACCACGATGGCAATTAGCTGGCCATACGGGGGCATTTTTGCCGTGCGACGCGCGGACATATCAGATGCCATAAACGCATCACGATCGCCATTGCATATCGCATTCAGCACCGGATTGTCCGGTTGATACGTTTGCATCAATACCGTCCCAGGAATTGCACCACGACCCGCACGACCAGCGACCTGGAACAACTGTTGAAACGTGTGTTCGGCCGCACGAAAATCGGTACCGAACAACCCCATATCCGCATCAACCACACCAACCAGTGTCAGGTTCGGGAAATGGTGTCCCTTGGCCAGAATCTGGGTACCGATAACAATATCGATGTCCCCCGATTCCATTTTACCGACCAGACGTTCCAGTGCCTGGCGCGACATAATCGTATCACTGGACACCAAGGCGGTACGCGCATTGGGAAATTTCACAGAAACTTCTTCGGCGATTTTTTCCAGCCCCGCCCCGCGACACGAAACAGTATCGCCACACGACGGGCAATGTTCTGGCATTGGCGATGTGCGCCCGCACATGTGGCACAGTAATTTTCCCATCTGTTTATGGTATGTCATACCGACACTGCAATCCGGGCACTGGGCCACCCAGCCACATTTTTTACACTGAACAATCGGGGCAAAGCCACGACGATTTATAAACAACATAACCTGTTGCGATGCATTCAATGTATTGGATATCGCATCACACAGCGGGGGCGACAGATATCCCGCACGCGGTTGGGCATCGTCCGAATCCGTTGGCAATGTATATTGCGTTGGGCGGTTTTCACGCATATCGATTGTTTTTATCGTTGGCAATGTCGCCCCACCAAAACGCGATGTTAATTTCAATCGGATGTATTTACCATCTGCAACATTTTGCAACGTTTCCGCAGACGGGGTCGCAGACGCCAAAACAATCGGAAATCCAGAAATTTTTGCACGCAATACCGCCATGTCACGCGCGTGATAGTTCCCCATATCTTCCTGTTTATATGACCCGTCGTGTTCTTCGTCCACGACAACCAGGCCCAAATTCTGCCACGGTAAAAACAGCGCACTGCGCGTGCCGACAACCATTCGAATTTTTCCGCGCAATACACCGCGCCAAATTTCGCGACGGCGCGCAGATGTTAAATTACTGTGCCAGACGACCGGGGGCGCGCCAAAGCGTGATGCATACCGCGACATAAACTGGGCCGTCAGGGCAATTTCCGGCATCATTAATAACACAGACGCACCACGACTGTATGCGCGCCACGCAGAATCAAAATAAACCTGGGTTTTACCACTGCCCGTGATGCCGTCCAACAGGTACGCAGAAAAACCGCCACGCGATATGGCATCGCCAATCTGGGCCGCGGCCGCAGACTGTTCCGCATTCAGTTCCACGTTGCCCATGTCATGATATTCATACTGAAACGCGTCTGAATCACGTGGACGCATCGTCGTTGGTGTTAAAATTCCGCGGTCAATCATACCACGAACAACGGCGCCACTGACGTGCGCAATGTTCTGGATATCCGACGCAGACATCGCATCATTATCATTGGACGAAAACGCATCCGCAACACGTTCGCGCGCGTCCGTCATACGCGATTTAACATCCGGATTATAAACGTACAACTGGTCCATTCGCGGTGGCGAAAATGCATCTGGGACATTTACAATTAATCGTAATACCGCACCCGGCGTCATTAATGTCCATGCAGACATTTTCTGAATCCACGTCAAATCATCAATCGATAAATGTTCGGGAAATACATCAATTGTATCTTTGATTTTATCGGGGGCGCGACCACTGTCCCCCAGGCCGTACACGACGCCAATATACGGACGATTCATAACAGACACGCGGACAAAACTGCCCAAATCAGCCGGCGCATTTAACCGATAGTCATAGCCGGTATTCACAACGTTCGGAATCAAGACTTTTACAATATCACCCGTTTTGAACATGCCCATAAAGTACTTGTTTTTTTATTTTTTTTCAATAATATTTATGCGTGAGCAAGGTTGTGATTTATGTGGAAACTGTTTTTTGAAATATGTGATGTGTTATGCTGTTTAATTCCAAACCGTCGTGTGCGCGAAGATATCAGACGCCGTAAACTGTTCGATTGGCGTAAAAAATATAATGCATTGCGCAAACACTATCCCGAATTAGACTTTCGGCACGTTGTCATGATAAAAGGCGGGTGGAATATCGGATTTATCGTTGACAAGAAATACGTTTTCAAAATCAAAAAGTTCTTTGATGCGTCTGTGCCAATGGAAAAAATCGTGCGCGAAAAGCGTATAACAGATGCGTTTCAAAATATTTCGCCATTGGCTATTCCAAAAATCGATATCGTTAATGCCGATGGATATACTTTCTTTAAGTATAATTTTATGCCGGGCAAGAACCTGAATACTTGTTCGTATAAACAGATTAGACAGCATCGGCAGAAACTGGGGCAACAATTGGCAGAATTTATCTATGCCGTGCACAACGCGCGCCCCACAGAAATAGAAGACCTGCGCGATGAACGTCCCGGCGATGGATGGAACCATAATGATATATGCAACAATATTATCATAGATAAAAAAAGTATGCGCATCGTCGGACTGATTGACTGGGAATATGCCGGATGGAATACGTTGGAAACAGAATTTAACAATATCACCAGATTTTCAAAAAACATGGCGAAATCGGGCATTCTGGACGAAGTCCGCAAACATTACGAATTTTTAACCCAGTCGTCCAAAAAATAATTCCAAGGTTCCCTTTTATTCTGTTGACAAAACACAGATTTGTGCTATTATGTTTTTGTCAAGCATAAAACAAGGGGCGTATCTATGACCAAAAACAGCAAAAAGCAGACCGCAACCCAGCGCATATTTGCAGCATACACAAAATATATCAGCGAATTAGTATTGGACAAATATGGTCCATCTTATTCAACCCAGGAAGAAATGCGAAATTCTTGGCGTCATAAAATCCAGTACAGCAGTGAAATTGAAAATTTCTTGATATTCAAAACACAGATGTTTATTCGGTTCTTGGATTCGCGCGATTCTAATTCCACAAATCCCCAGGTATTGGATGCATTAACACGGGAAATCGCAGATTATCTGTCGGCGTATACTATGCGGGCACCAAATGTCCCGACACGCAAAAAGGCGAAAGCAATATTAAAGCATACGTTGTACGATAATTCTTCATATATTCGATATCTGTTAATCAACCAAGAATTAAAACGAAATGACCGCGACAAAAGACGCAAAAGATATGTCAACGCAAAACGTTGTGTACGTGATTTTGAACATACTAAATCTGACACGGTGCGCGGTGTTATTGAAATCGTAATTCGTAAACGTTAATTTTATTCAAAATCTGGCAAATCGCACGACGCATCGGCGATTTCTGTATCGGCAACGAATTGGGTACGAAACCACGTTCGTTGCCGTTTTGCGTATTGATTGGTCTTGGTCGTCCAATCCGCAATACATTCGTCATACGAAATTTTACCGCGAATATAGTCGCATAACTGGGGCGCACCAATCGCACGGCGCGCATCCCAACCAGATTCCAGAATTCTGCGCGCATCGTCCAACGCACCGTCCGCAACCATTTCTGGGATGCGCGTTGCAATTCTGTGGCGCAACGTATCGGCATCAGGATTAATCAAAATCTTATGCGGTGTTGGTGTAATCGCACCAGTACGTGGCAATTTTTGCCACTGGGTAATATGTTGGCCCGTTTGTAAAAATACCTCTATCCCGCGGGCAACACGTTGCGGGTCTGTTGCGGTAAATTCGGGTGGCAACATACGGCGCGCAGACACAATGTCGCGGGCAACCATTTCACGTGCACGCGCGCGATTTTCCGGTGATATTTCCGGCATTGGTGATATGCCCGCGATAATCGCATTCAGATAATATCCCGTTCCACCAACAAATATCGGTGTACGTCCAGATGATATCGCGTGTTCGTATTCTGTACGTGCCATGCGCAAATAGTCAACCACGCTGATTTGTTCAGACAATGGTAATACAGAAAATAATCTGTATGGTATACCGTCCAGTTCTGCTGTGATTTCACGTGTGGCGAACGGACTGGCGGAAATAACCTCTATCCCACGATATATTTGAACACTGTCGCAGTTTATGATGGTGCCATTCACCGCGCGGGCCAATCTGTGGGCGAACCCAGATTTCCCCGATGCGGTCGGTCCCGTGATTATAAAAGATGTGTGTTTTTTCATCATTTTGCCTGATTATACAAATCTTTCCCCGGATTTTCAACATTTTGCGCCGGGTGTAAATTTTCAGATTGAACATTTCATATCAGATGATAAAATACCCACCGTCCAATTAAGAAAAAACGAAAGGAATTAAAAATGTCTAAGATAAGAGTTGCTATTAATGGATTCGGCCGTATCGGTCGTTTGGTGTTGCGCGCCGCGTTGGTGTCTGGGCGTGATGACATCGAATTTGTTGCGGTAAACGATCTGGCGCCGGCGGAACAAAATGCATATTTGTTACAGTATGATTCTGTGCATGGAAAATTGCCGATGGACGTGAAACTGGACGGTGAATACATCATCGTCGGTAATCAGAAAATTAAATGCATTGCCGAAAAAGATCCAACTAAATTGCCTTGGCGTGATTTGGATATCGATGTCGTCATGGAATGCACCGGTATCTTTACCGCCGCCGAAAAGGCACGCGTACATCTGGAATGTGGCGCAAAGCGTGTGTTGGTATCCGCACCGTCGGCCGGCGCAGATAAAACCATTGTATATGGCGTAAATCAAGACACTTTGACATCCGATGATTTGATTGTGTCAAACGCATCTTGCACAACAAACTGTCTGGCACCAGTGGCCAAAGTTCTGGACGAAAAATTTGGTATCGTGTCCGGGTGGATGACAACCGTGCACGCGTATACCGGCGATCAACAGTTGCTGGACAAAAATCACAAAGATTTCCGTCGCGCACGTGCGGCCGGTCTGTCTATGATACCAACCAGCACCGGCGCCGCCAAGGCAATCGGACTGGTTCTGCCGAATTTGGCGGGTAAACTGGACGGAATGGCCATTCGTGTTCCAACACCAGATGTGTCTGTGGTCGAACTGGTTGTTAATTTGGCCCAAGACGCAACCGTCGACGAAATCAATAACGCGATGAAATCGGCCCAATCCAAAACATTTGGATACAATGATTTGCCGATGGTTTCTGTGGATTTCAAGGGCGACGCACACAGTTCTATATTTGACGCGTCCCAGACCAAGGTGTTGGGCGACCGTCTGGTACATGTGACCGCGTGGTACGACAATGAATGGGGATTTTCAAACCGTATGGGCGATACAGCCGTTGCGATTGGGAATCTGATTAAATAATAATGGGCGCCCCGTTTGGGGCGTTCTTGATTTTATACATTACAACAAAACATTCCCCCCAAAATGGGGGAATGCTTTTTGGGGGAAAAGCATGTTGGGGTTTTAGTTCTTCCAATAACAATTCGACGTATATTTGTACGTACCCGTGGAATCAGAACCCGTTGTCCCCGATGGGATATAGCACCCCGTTGCAGATGTTGTGCCCGCGGATGATGTACCACCACTGGGGCATGGACTGCACCCGGACGTGCCGTTTGATGAAGAACCATAGTATCCCGCCGCACAACGATATGAATATGTGGTTTTGCATGTGGTGCTGTCGGAACATGAACGGTTTGCCTTTCTTTGATATCCCGTGCCATAAGATGACCATGACGTGTCGCTTTTACAATTTGAAGTGGTACAGGTGAGTAAACATGTATTATATGTCGCGTTTATCGTACCGCCCCCACAGCTTAGGACTGTTGATCTGGATACCTTGGTATATCCACTTTCGCAGGTCGTGCATGATTCAACACCCGTTTTGTAGGAGCCACTGCCCCAACATGTGGCGGTTGACATTGCACAATTTAAGCCCCGGACCTCGATGCTGGAATCAGATGGCATACATGCCATTTGTCTACAGACTGTAACTAGTCCAAAAGCCGTATTGGGGATTGTTAATATTCCCATCATTACCGATGGTATGATTAGCAGTGATGATTTTTTCATTTTTCTGTTCCCTTTTTTGTTTTTGTTAAACAAAAAACCACCAAAACCTTGGTGGTCGGGAGTTAGAAAAATCATAGAAGTTAATGATCCGTCGGATTTCGGTGCGCCCAGGGCAACACCTGTTGTATGACCGACACATCCCGACCCGATACAGTCAGGAACAAATGCGCATAAATGCACATGCATAATTCTAACGACCCAGGCAATAATCATACCCACGCCGAACTTCTAAGGGATTTTCTAAGTCCCAAAACCAATATTCATCGGTTTCGTTCCCAGTATAACCAAACACCAATGCAAAAACAAGACATTAAACATCTTTTTCTATATTTTCATAAAAAACTGCTTGCATTTTATCAAACAACAGTATATTATATGCCTTGCTCTTTGGGGTTGTAGCTCAGCTGGTTTAGAGCGTCTGCCTGTCACGCAGAAGGTCGCGGGTTCGAGCCCCGTCAATCCCGCCAGTATTACACCGCCGTGTGCGGTGTTTTTTATTGCGCACGCGGAATAATATTCTGTTGATATATTTGACTGGATTGATATACTGTTCCCATAAACATAAAAAAAGGGGAAAATATGAACATCAAATCTTTTGCTATGTTGGCCGGGGTTTTGGCACTGACCGCGTGTGGCGACGGTACACCAAACCCAGAATTGTTAAAGGGCGCAAACTTTGTCGCGGCTGGTAACGATGTTGATATCACATTAAACTTTGACGCCAATGAAATGCGCGTCAATGGCCAGGTTGTAAATCTGTACAATGGTTCGTACCAGGTGGACGGTGATAAAATCACGTTCAGCCCATTCGCATCAACCATGATGATGGGCCCGATGGAGGCAATGCAAACAGAACAAGACTATTTCCAGTTCATGACAACCGTCGAATCGTATGACTTGAAAGACGGTCGGTTGACACTGAAAAATGCGGACGGCAAAGAAATTGTGTTCCAACAGGTTGAACAACCCGCGGAATCAGCAGAATCCGCAGAATCCGCAGACGGTGCCCAAGACGCCCCCGCGGACGCGGTTGCAATTCCGGTTGCAGAATAATAAATTTTGAAACGACCGGCATTTATGCCTTGACATTACGGCAAATGCCGGTTATAATTTGCCGGCGTTTTGTGGTTGTATGCACCCACACGCATGGCAGTTTTGGCCCCATCGTCTAGAGGCCCAGGACACCGCCCTTTCAAGGCGAGAACACCAGTTCGAATCTGGTTGGGGCTGCCAAGATAAACAACGACCCTTGTGGTCGTTTTTTATTTTGCTGTCAGTTCCCCAGATTTGAACTGGTACAGTTCGTGCGCGAAGTTGGTAAAAATACGCGTAGCGTGTTTGAACCTTACGAGCCGAAAGGGGCCCACCACGCCTGATATGGCGTGGTGGGAATTTACAATCTGGTTGGGGCTGCCAAGATAAACAACGACCCTTGTGGTCGTTTTTTATTTTGCTTGGAATGCCGGTATCTGGTGGGGGAAATTGGGTTTGGGAAATTTAGGAATTTTTACCCCTGTACTTTTACGGGATTTTAGGATACAATTCAACCTGTCCTTGACATCAATCAAGATTTTACAAAGGAGAGAGCAAAAATGACACCAAAAGACGTTTGGTCAGCGGTCGATCGCATCGCAGAAAAAATGGGACTGAGTTGCTCGGGTCTGGCCAAGGCTTGTGGTATGAGTCCGACCGCATTTAACAAAAGCAAACGCGTTTCAAAATATGGAAAGCCACACTGGCCGTCTGGTAATACATTATACAAAATCGCATCGTTTGCTAAATTAAGCCCAGAAGAGTTTGGAAGAATTGTATATCATGCATAAAAAACCGCCCAAACGGGCGGTTTCTTATATCAATTTTGCATCGCGTAATAACTGTTCCAGGTATGTTCCTTGGACGTATTTCATACCCTGGTGTTCCAATAATTTCAAAACCCACGGAACATCTATTTCACGCAACTTTTTCCCGTCGTTTAAGTAATATATGCTTTGCAACAGCATACGTATGTCAAAGCAAGAATCAAAGACTTCGGGTACGCCACGGTCAATATTCAACAGTGTATAGACCGCCTGCATTGCGGTGCGGACCGAATATTCGGTTGTGAACACTGTATCGCGTTCGGTTTCTGCGTAATTGCCGATAAACGCCAAGTTTACCGAACCGTGCGGAACAACCAATGGTCGGTCCCCCAACGCGCGTGGCATAAAATATGTCGTGATATACGGCATACGCGACGGTATGGTACTGGAACGATTATGTGCAATATCCGATATTTGTGATTCTGGGACACCGATATGATACAACCATTCCGCACATAATTCTGCGCCAGTACAATCGGCAATCTTTTTTTTGACATAATTCCCGTCTGTGTCAGACAACAAACCGTACGTCCAGACAACGATTTCATTCGGTTTTTGTGCGCGAAAATGCGGTTGACGGGAAATACTGAATCCGTATAACCAATTAGAATCTTTTATAGTTACGGGACCACTGCTGACAATAGATCCACTGTGTGGATTCTTTTTACAGATTTTTTCTATGTATGGAACAACCGTATCGTCAAACAATGTAATCGTCGCAGATATTACCCAATTCGCGTCTGGGATATTATCGCAGAATTTTTCAGGACGACCGAATTCCGGACTTTGTTTGGCCAGATTTTTCCACAACTGCCAAGAAGCCCCCAGTTCTGATGCCTGTTCGGCGGGCGTGTCGTTGTCGCCGTATGTCGTGCTTTCCGTTATGGAACCGTTTGTCACAAACACCAAATCATCCGGGGTCAGTTTTATTTCACGTTTACGCCCAGATTTTATCAGTTCTATTTTTTGGGCGATTTTTTTATTCTGTTTGCAATTTACGTCTATGTTCAAAACCGTCGTGTCAAAATGGAACTTTACACCCTGGGATTCCAACCACCGCACCAATGGGGTTATCAAAGATTCGTACTGGTTATATTTAGTGAATTTTAACGCGGACATATCTGCCAGTTTCCCAACATGGTGGATAAAGCGCAAAATATAGCGACGCATTTCCATCGCACTGGACCATTTTTCAAACGCAAACATAGTTGCCCAATACAACCAAAAATTTGATTCAAAAAATTCGGAACCGAATACCTGGTCTATTTGAACATCTTGCAATTTTTCTTCGGGTGTTAATGCCAAATCTATCAGTTCACGAATTGCCGTCGGTGTCAGTGTTAATTTGCCATCATTGCGCATACGATGCCCCCGACGTTCTATGGCGCGACAGTGCGAAAAACTGGGGTCGGATTTGTTCAACCAATAAAATTCATCCAGCACGGATACATCCGGGTTTTCCAATGACGGAATCGAACGAAACAAGTCCCACAGGGTTTCAAAGTGCGCCTCCATTTCACGGCCACCACGGATGATAAAACCGCGCTGGGGATTTTTTATGCCGTCCATACTGCCCCCGGCGATGGGTAATTCTTCGAAAATATGAATCTTGGAACCACGCATTTTGCCATCGCGTATCATAAACACCGCCGCCGCCAGTCCGGCCAATCCACCGCCCACGATATAGGCGGATTTTTTATTCGCATTTTCTGGGGGAATTGGTTTGGCGAATGCTTCGTAATTACCGTTGCTGTAATACATAATCTCTCTCCTTTGTTTTATATTATGCACGCGATAATTTTATCCAAACGTGGTCCCATAAATAAACAGGACCGTTTTCACAATTTGACATTTACGGTATAACGGGCATATAATGTGGGTATGCAAAAGTTATTATTAGGATTTTTACTGGTTTCTGTATTAGTGGTGTCGGCATGCGGGGTGAAATCAGACCTGGTACGGCCGGACCCGTCATATCCGCGCAACTATCCAGTTTATTAATATATTTTGGGATTTTTGGTGCGGGTGCAGGGATTTGAACCCTGATGGGTTGCCCCACTGGAACCTAAATCCAGCGCGTCTGCCAATTTCGCCACACCCGCGTATTTGCCATACTATGATAAAAAGTACTTGATTTCCAGTAAAATTTAACCTAAAATCCGTGTCAGCATAAACAAAGGTTTAATAAAATGGCATCTAAGAAAGGCAGTAAAGAAGTTGTAAAGCTGGAAAATAAAGAAACCGGCTATTTCTATACAACAACAAAAAATACTCGTTCGGAAAATACCGCGGGTAAAATGAAATTCCGCAAGTATGACCCGAAATTGCGCAAGCATGTCGTTATGACCGAAGGTAAAATGCCTCACTAGGTTGGTTGTACGGCGATTTCAGTTTTATAAAAAACGGTGTCAATTGACGCCGTTTTTTATACCCACCCATATCAGACCTATTTTATCGAATTTTGTATTGAATTTTTCACACCAAACGACATATCCATTCTGACACCGTCGGGGCCTTCGTCCGCGGTGGCAATGCCCGTGGCCTCAGACGGGATTTTGTTTTCCATGTTGGGGCCATAATAATTTACGTCCAGTGTCCCAGGTACGGTCGCGTGCATTAATACCTCGGACGCGAATTGGAAATCTGTGTCGTATGCGCCACCAGAAAAATTAGAAAATTCAAAATCTACATTACGTTCGCCGATGTCTGTCGTCGCATGAACCGTGTACCAATTGTTCAAATACGCACTGAACGACAATGTGCCGTCCCGCTTATTCAGGTACATATCGGCCGTCCCAGATACTATTTTCGATTTTGGTCCGTCGTTGCCACGATTTGTCGTGATTAACGCCGTTGCATTACCACCGAACCACATGTAATCATAACCGTCCGGAAATGCCACGTCCGCGACGTCTATTTTATGTGAATCATATCCGCCCGCAAATACGCCATAGGTATATGAATTATGTGCGGTATCGTCCGCGTCAAATGTGGTATCTTTGATACGGTACGAACCAAAATCAGAATATGTTAATTCTTGATTATTACTGATATATTCAAATTCCCGGGTTGTGTCGCCGTTTTGGTATTCAAAATTTTTGTATTCTGTGGGATTACCGCCGTCCGCATCGGCCATGGTTATCCCGGTTATCAACCCCGTAGAATCATCAACTGTTAACGTTAATTTATGATTGTCCATTGTCATCATATTCGCGTTATTCGCCGTCAAGACAATCGCATTTTCATTAAATTCGTCCGAAATCGCATCGAATACCCCACGATTTTTATCGCGCCACTGGACAAAACAACGCGCGGAATTTGTCCCGGAATCAAAGCAAGAATTCAACGCATTATTTATTGCGTATACCGCCATGTGGAACAATTCCGGTGTGTCCGCAAAATGGTCTTCTATGTCATATTCCGTCAATTCTGGGTCCATCAAATACAGTGCAGAATTCGCAATGTCCAGGCGATTTATTCCCGCCCCAACATCTGGATTAAATTCGTCCCATTCGTTTAATCTGTAATTTATATAATCCACAACCTGGGCATTATTACGCGAATACATATGTGTGATTCTGTTATTAGATTCAATCGTGCGATAATTCTGGGTTTCGGAAAAATCCATGGTCGGGTTCAATGGACCGTTTTCATATATATCAGACCCCAGCGGGTACGTCGGCGAATCTGAATTCGTACATCCAACCAACATCACAACCGCCAAAAGCATCCACCAAGATTTATACATATGTCCCCCGCAATAAATTTTTATGCGAACATTATTTCCGTGCACCAAACGCAACGTCCATATTTATACCACTGGCGTCATTTTTGTATTGGACCAGACCCGTGGCCTCGGACGGGGTGCCGGTTGATGGGTTCGCACCATAATATCCTATATTCATATTTGCGGGCGCGTTGTCAACGCCATCGGGCAATTTGAATTCATCCGTGCCCTGGTAATTAGAAAACCCGATATTTGTATCCGTTGCATCTATGTTTTGGTTGACCGTGATTTTATACCAATTTGCAAATGTCGCCGTCAGTGTAGAATCACCCGTTTCGTGATTAAATGTCAAAGATGCACGATCGTCACGAACATCCAAGTTGTCCGTCGCATTTGATACCGCACCAACCGCGACACCCGAAAATTCCAAATCTGTGCCAATATCTGTGGTGGCGATACGTTTCTGGTCGTAACCACCCGCGAATGGAATATTACGCGTTATTTCGTCGCCTGTCTGAATCTGGTACACACCAAAATCAGAATACGACAACCCCGGCAGACCCGTGTCCGCATCCATAACCGCGGATTTATATGTCAATGTGGAGGTACCATCCGAAAACGTTGAATCGCCAACACGTGCATAGGTTGCATCACGTGTCGAAATACCCGTGATTTTTCCGTCGGCATCCAATGAAAACTGAACATAATCCGTGCCGTCCGTTGTGGTGTTAAAATGCACAGACCCGATATCCAACGCATCCGCACGCGCACGCAATTCGGTCAGACGCGACGCCAAAACCGATGCGTTATCCGTACGCCATTTATCAATGCACGACGTAATGTCGCCCGTATCACCGCACGACGTGAACAAATCCGAACTGACCACGTACATGGCGGCATCAATCACGCCGTCCGACGCGTCCAGATTCTGGTTTCCGTCGGCAATTGCCAACGCCGTACGCGCAATTTCACCCATATCCAGGCCCGTTGTATCCCCAGAAAAACCGCGTAATTTATTTTGCACATAGGCAGAAATCTGGGTATCCCCCAGCGCAATCATCATATTAATTTTTTTATTACTGTTGCCGATTGGGTCTATGAATCTGTTTTGGTCCGGTTTCATATCGCCATAACCATCACACGTTCCATCCGGCCCAACACACGTTGGTGTTCCGCCGTCATTACACGCCACCAGTAATGCCATAAACATCAACAAATATGGAAAACGCTTCATAGTCTGCCCCCTTTCGTTAATAGTATTCTAGAAAGTTTGGCATTATTAAACAAGCAAATTTTTTAACACAAAAAGGGCGCGGAACAAAATCCCGCGCCATATAATTACCGCCCGAATTTTCCACTGCGTGGAAAACCAACAGGAACGGTTCGGCCCTGGGACGCGCGACGTCCAACCCACGGTTGCCAATCATCCAGTCGGGTTGTGCCCCGCCCCGTTGTCCAACCAAAACCGTCAGCGTTATTAAAGAACATAACATCCAAAACATATGTGCGTTCAGCATTATATTTTTGCAGAATCACACCCTTGCCACGGGTCATTTCTGGGATTTCAGATACCGGGAATATCAACAATTTATCATTGGACCCAGACATCGCAATCATATCGCCCGTCACACGCACGCACATTATCGCAGGATTACGTTCATCTGTATTCATAACCTGTTTTCCGGTACGCGTCTGGGCCAAGCAGTTTTCACCCGACACCATAAATCCCGTACCATGACGTCCAACCAACAAATATTTTGCAGATGTATCCAGCACGAATGCAGAAACGATGTTTTCATCCGCACCAATGTCCGCCATCATTCGCACAGATTCACCAAACCCGCGCGCCGACGGTAATTCGTTCGCAGACAGTGTAAACATTTTTCCACCACTGGCGAATAAATTAACCTTGTCCGTTGACATGGCATGGAATGCGAATTGCAATTCATCACCTTCTTTGAATTTCAAATCCAGGTTATTTATGTCCAAGTGCCCCTTGGCCGCGCGAATCCAACCCATTGTCGACAAGATAATTGTCAAAGGTTCTTTTTCAATAAATTCATCCGTATTAACGACAATATCTGTGGTTTGTGGTACCCACTGGGTCCGACGACGACCCAACGTCGTTTTTTTGTCATAGCGTTTTTTTATGTCCGCAAACCATGCCTTTAACTGGTCATTTTGCATTTCCGGACTGGCCAACAATTCGCGCAGATTTTTCTGTTCCGCCAACAATTCCGCATCTTCGCGACGAATTTCCATTTCTTCCAGTTTGCGCAACGAACGCAGGCGTGTGTTTAATATCGCCTCTACCTGAATATCCGTCAGTTTGAATTCAGAAATCAATACCGATTTAGGATCGTCTTCATTTCGTATGATTTCTATGACGCGGTCCAGATTCAAATATACGATTAACAATCCGCCCAATATTTCCAAACGACGTTCTATGTTCCCCAGTCGCCAATTCGTACGACGTATTAAAACATTTTTCTGGTGCGCAATAAATTCACGTAAAACATCCCCTATGCCCATAACACGCGGAACGCCACGCGAATCAATCACGTTGAAATTCATATTGAATTTATATTCCAAATCCGTCATCGCAAACAAGTGCGCCATCATCTTGTCCGCGGGGACATTACGACTTTTAGGCGTAATGACAATGCGAATATCAGTTGTGGATTCATCAGAAATATCATCAACCAACGGCAATTTTTTCGCATCTATCAGATTGGCGATTTGTTCCACCAATTTAGATTTTATTATACCGTATGGGATTTCGGTTATAACAACCTGTTCCGCGCCACGGTCCAGTTTTTCTGTTTCCCATTTCGCACGAATGCGAAACGCGCCACGGCCGGTATCATAATTTTTTACAATTGTTTCAAAAGAATCAGTCAATATTCCACCCGTTGGAAAGTCGGGCCCAATCATTTTCTTCATAATCTGGGCCGTGGTGGCGTCCGGATTATCCACAACCAGTGTTAATGCATCACAAACTTCGGCCACGTTGTGGGTCGGAATATTGGTTGCCATACCAACCGCAATTCCCATTCCGCCGTTCGCCAACAGGTTCGGAAACGCCCCCGGCATAACCACAGGTTCCGTGGTCGTACCATCAAAGTTTGGCATCATATCAACACTGTTTTCATCGATACCTTCCATAATCAGCATCGCGGCATCGGTCATCTTGGATTCAGTATAACGATACGCCGCCTGGGGGTCGCCATCTATGTTTCCAAAATTACCCTGGCCATCAATTAACGGATATCGAACGGAAAAATCTTGGGCCAATCGAACCATCGCGTCATATACAGAAGAATCACCGTGCGGGTGGTAATGCCCCAGCACGTCCCCAACAACCGTCGCACATTTACGAAATGCCGCCGATGGGGATAATTTCTGGCGCAACATAGAATATAAAATACGACGATGTACGGGTTTTAACCCGTCACGAACATCAGGCAATGCGCGGGATACAATCGTACTGACCGCGTATGACAAATACCGTTCAGACAACGCGTCTGATAATTGTTGACTGTCTATTCTTTCGATAATTTCTTTACTCATGGCAAGACAGAATTTATAACATTTGCAAAAAAATAACAACTGAAAAAAGTGCCCCAGATTTACGTAAAAATCGTAAAAATTACAAAAAATTGCATTTTTTTTGTATTTTTTACTTGAAATTCCAATTTTTATCATTATATGTATATACAACTTTGGTTCCCCTGTGCGGGGCGGGCTGTCCAAAAGATATGGGCAAGTCGGGGTATCGCCACGGTATTTTAGGCGGTATTTGAATGTACGTCGCAGATTGCTCTGCTGTGACGAACCAATCAAACAAAATGAACAAGGTATAAATTCGCAAACCGGCAAGTCCGGTCTGTTGATTTGATTGCAAAGAGAGGTATAAAATGAGTTTTAATCGCACTTTTCCGTACTTTTTAACCAGCGCGGCTATGTTTTTTTCGACCGGTACACCGTTAAGTTCCAGTGTCAAAAGTTCTGGTGGTGTAATGGCAAACAAGTTCGTGCCGACGGCGCGTGTGGTTAACGTTCATCCTGACATCAGTCCGAACGATAGCCATAACGCAGATGCAAAACCCGTCGCAGATGTAGTTATTGCCGAACATGTTATCCAGGCAATTGCACATAATAAGTATGATGTTGTATATACACGCGCGAACGGAAAACGCTTTAAGCGCAGTGGTGGTACACGCGCATGGCGCAATAATAACCCGGGATGCTTGCGGTATTCTGATTTCACAAAACAGTTGGGCGCCGTTGGTCGGGCCGGCGGTTTTGCCGTGTTCCCAGACGAAGAAACCGGTGCACGCGCAATTGCCACCCTGTTGCGGTCCGATGCGTACAGAAATCTGACCATGGCCCAGGCCATATATAAATACGCACCGCCACACGAAAACAACACCAGAAACTATAACGCCAGACTGCGTGAAATGACCGGTTTGTCGTCATCTATGCGTATACGCGATATGAATGACGCGCAATTGGCCAAAGTGGTCCAGGCCATCCGTGTTGTCGAAGGTTGGCGCGAAGGTAAAGAAATCGCCATGGCGTCTATTGAAATGCCAAAGCGCGAAACAAAACGCGATACTATTAACTTTCAGGACGCTTTGCGCGACACAACAACGTTGATTGCCAATAATTTGGCCGCGCAACGTACACGTTAAAACGCAAAATAAAAAAACGCGCATTTCGCGCGTTTTTTTTAACCTATTTTATTCTTGATTTCACGAATTCGGGCCAATATTTCCCGTAAATCGGCATCCGTCACAGATGGCGCGGGGCGATTGTGAATTTCATCCGCCAAAACAATGCACAATGTCGCCAATAACGCATTTTCTGGCAACGGACCAATCTTATCCAGAATTTCGCGCGCACGCGCATCAACCATTTTACCCAATTCTATCAGACGGGATTCTTGACCGTCTTCGCATCCCATTGGATAGTTCTTGTTCACAATCGGTATTGATACAACACTCATTTCAAGTTCTTTAATATTGATATTGATTTATCTATCATTTCCGTTGCCGTGGCATTGCGTTCGCGCAATGTGCGTACCTGTTCTGTCAGGATTGCAACCTCTAAATCCGTTTGTTTTCCCGCATTTATTGCCACAGAACGCAATTTCGCAACCGCGTCATCCAATGCGGACAGTTCTTGGAAAATCTGTTGTTTTATGTCAGACATATTTCCAGTTTAAGATATTTTTTGCATGCGTTCAACACCAAAATGTGATATAATGTTCGCATCTGGTGGGGGGATTTGTTCCAATGAAGACTAAAATCATATACATTTCCGGTAATGAAGTATTTGATATGGCGGATATTCGCGTCGCTTTTGAAGAGGTCAGACGTACATTGGGTCTGGGACGCGATACGATTATGTTCGGCGTGCCTGTCGATAATGATGACGCGTTGGCCAATGGTGCAAATGCCACCGAAACCGATGACTGTACGGTTTCATCGGCCATGGTCGCGGATGACAATATTTACAACGACGATAACGACATTGTCCCAGAAATTAATAATAATGACACCGTCGTCGCAAATATTGATAATCCCCAAATTGAACAGCAAAATACACCAGATGATGAAAATACAGACATTGTGGACACAGACGATAATTCGGACATGGTTGCCCAGGTGATTGATATTAATGAATTGGCCACGATGACATCTGATAAAACGGCGGATCTTATCACCGACCAGGTGGTCGATACAGAAATCTCAGAACCAGAAATGCCAACACCAGATACAGAAATTTCCAAGGCTGAGGGCGATGATGCGCCCGCGGACCGGGTTATTCCAATATTGTCTGTGTTGGCCGGTAAAAAGGCAGAAGTGCCACAACCCCAGGTGGACGATGTCGTCGTTGACGATGTACCGGAAATGGATGTGGACGTTATTGAATCTGAACAGGTCGTGACGGAAATGCCATCTGATGACGATGTTATATCCGACAATACGGACGAAATCAAAGAAAGTCTGGATGACGACGTAATTGACACGGATGCCCCGGTTGCCCCAATGGAAAAAACATTGGAACAATTATTGGAAAGCATGACGCCCCTGCGCGAAGATGTTATCGAAGAACACCAGGCCCAGGATACCACCCAAGATAATCCCGCCGACATAGAAGAAATAATGGGGGCGGATACACTGGACACGGATGCAACACTGGAAAAACTGGCTGCGGAATTTGCCGAAAACCGCGATAAAATTCAATCTGCGCCAAAGGGCGAAGGACACAGCAAAATTGGTAAACTGAAAAACATTTTGCCGTTCAAAAAGGCCAAACGCGATGATACGGGTCTGATGGGCGATTTGTTCGGATGGGCCGGTGTTGCCGCAAATGATGATGATTTCGCAATGCCTGGGTTCTTTACAGGAACCACAAAAAAATAGGCGTGTTCGTATGAGTCCCAATGAATACAGAAACCATTATTAGATTATTACAAAATTCCGGATTCCACATCTTGGGGGCGGATGGGGCGTACTTGTATCTGGAAGATCCGTCTTGTATCCTGCGCAGTTTTTCTGATTTTCTGGAATATGCATGGGTTGTAATTGTATGTATTACTGGGCTGTTGCTGTTTGGATGGGCAATATCCATGATACGGGGCGCAAAAAATGATATTTTTATCAATCTGCGTAATTTACTGATTATATTCGGAACATTGGCCGCGGTCGGACCAATTGTAAATCTGATTTTTGGCGATAATTTATTTGCACGTGGTTGCCGAACCATTCGGGTATCTTTGGATGAATTAAATACAGTATTGGACGCACGTAATTTGAAACTGGCGCAATATGATGAATTTAATTTGTATGAAAATCTGGATATCGATGATTCTGGGGCATGGCAAGAAATGCCCTATGCCGATGCGCCGTTGGCGACATCTGATGTCCCCGCGGATTTGACCGATGTGTCCGTTACCCCGGATGGCAACGGCATTGTACGTACCCCGTTGTCTGACGACAATGTACCAACTGATATGGCCGGGGACGCGACACCGAAATTAACCGAAACAACCGAAACGGATACCCCCACCAACGTGGGTTCTCCATCGCCAATTCCCGTATCAAACGCACGTCCAACGATGGCGCGCGCGTCAAATCGCGACGTGATATACACCAACGCGGACGGTTCCGCATTTCGCAAAATCGGCGGGACACGTGCATGGCGCAATACTAACCCGGGAAATATCAGATATTCTGAATTTTCACGACGTGCCGGTGCAATCGGCCAGGCCGGCGGTTTCGCCGTATTCCCAGATGAAGAAACCGGTATGCGCGCAATTGAATCACTGTTGCGCAGTGGCAGTTATAGTCGTCTGACCGTGGCCGGCGCAATCAGTCGATATGCCCCGCCCGTCGAAAACGATACCGCCGCATATCACAGAAAAATACAAAGACTGACCGGACTGTCTATTAATCGCAGAATGAGTGATTTAACCGATGCAGAACTGGCGCGGGTTGCGTCGGCAATTCGCACTATCGAAGGTTGGAAACCCGGAACCATTCGCAACGAAGGAAAAAGGAAATGAACCAGCAACGCGGAAACATTTTATTCAATACTTTATTGGTCGTATTGTGCGCGGTTATCGCGGTATTGATTTACATGTTGGCCGGTGGCCCAATGCCAGGCGAAAAAAAATCTGTGGGCGTGGCGTCCCCACAAATGGATATATCTGATTCTGGGGCCGATATTTCCACCAACGATACATACGCGGGTGAATTTTCAGATGGACTGGGGGTGCCAGATTCCGCCCAGGAATTTGCATTGGATGAATTTGGTGCGGGAATATCAGAACGCGATGTATTTAATCGCGATATTAACAACGACGGCCGAATTGACCGAATAACGCGTACACGAAATGAAAATGGTACGGTACATTTCTTTTATGAATACGTTATCGAATTAAACACCGGGAATGGTTTTGTCGACATAACCCCGGACGGATTCAGAACCACCGAAGGCGCGGATTGCGCGTTGCAAAAACTGAAATTCATATTCCAACCGGAATTTCGCGTTATAAAAATTTCCAGAAAATGGCAGGAAACGTGGGACACACCAACAATGGCCCAACGAACAGAATATACGTTGAACAACAACCAATTGGTTCCGGGAAACACCGTTGATATGCGCACAGTGTGCGATGTTTCCGAACTATTTTATCAAGAATAAATTTCGCGCAGAATACACAACGCCACCTGATACAACAAAGTGATCGTACACGTGTATTCCCAATGGCGACAACATATCAGATACTTTATCCGTTAATTCTATGTCCGCCGTAGAAAATGACGTATTCGGTCGCGGATGATTATGCATCATCACGATTGAATGCGCATTCAATTCCAATGCACGACGCAATATTTCACGCGGATATGCCGCCGCCCAATCTGATGTACCCATACTGTGCAAATCATCCGCCAACAGACGCATTTCATCGTCCAAGTACAAAATATGTATTTCTTCTTGGGTTTTACCAGACAATTGCAACAGGCAATAATTTCGCAATATTTTTTCATTATGAAATACAGGACGCGAATCCAAATCCGCACGATACCCCAGTATCATAATCTGGTGA
The DNA here is from genome assembly GCA_944389345.1 of uncultured Alphaproteobacteria bacterium. Classification (GTDB taxonomy): domain Bacteria; phylum Pseudomonadota; class Alphaproteobacteria; order Rs-D84; family Rs-D84; genus Enterousia. The sequence continues at coordinate 51,021 of CALXMA010000002.1, forward strand.
ATTGATTTAATAAAAATTGCAACGTTTTTGCCAACACCATCGTACGCCATTAAATCACCAATTGGTGCCGTTAATACCGGATACACACCACCAAATCGTGCAATCAATCCACGCGCCAATGGCCGAACATCACGACGAGGTATGACATACGTCAACAATAATTCCAGCAATTCATAATCCGCCAATTTACCGTCCAGAAATTTCTGGCGCAGGCGTTCGCGATGTCCAACGTGAAAAGATAAATCGGTATCTTGTTTTTTCACGGCCGTCATAGCAATTATCGTTTAATTCATTTTTTCGGTAAATATTATAACACCGTCTTCGGTAATTCCCAATGTGTGTTCCCACTGGGCAGACCATCCACCATCAACCGTACGCGCGGTCCATCCATCTGCATCTATCTTGCATTCTGGGCGTCCCATATTTATCATCGGTTCAATCGTGAAAACCAACCCCGGCACCATCTTGATTTTATCATAGTGTTTGTCATAAAAATGCAAAATTTGCGGATCGTCATGCATAACCTTGCCTATGCCGTGGCCGACAAAATCGCGCGAAATAGAAAAACCATGTGGCGCGACAACTGATTCTATGGTTCTGCCAATTTCGGACAACGGCACCCCAGGCGCACAAACGGCAATCGCACTGTTCAATGCATCTTGGCACGTTTGCACCAATTCACGCGCACGTGGGGAAACATTGCCAATCATAAACATACGTGATGCGTCGCCGTGAAAACCCTTGTATTCTGCGGTCAGGTCAACATTCACTATATCGCCATCTTGTAATATAACATCATCACTGGGGATGCCGTGGACAATAACATCGTTTACCGATGTGCATATACTTTTAGGATAACCCTGGTACCCCAGGTCCGACGAACGGGCACCATTTTCACGCAGAAATTCCGCAACCATACGATCTATTTCGCCCGTTGATATACCGGCACGAATATGCGGGGTTATATAATCAAAACAGCGGGCAACCAAATCGCCCACAACACGCAAACGCTTGAAATCTTTGGGTGCATACACAGATGATAACATTTTTATTTCCTTCGTTTTGTGGCCATTTTGGCGGCACGCATTGCCAATTTTAATGAAAAGTCGCGTAATAATACCTCGTCCGGCATACCCTTGGTTCTGATCTGGCGTTCCAGTTCATTCAGACGTTCCAATACCGCAACAATGTCGGATTCAGACCATATCCGCACCGCCAGGTTGAATTTATCTTGGACCTTCCAAAACAGGCGCGGTAATTGTCCCTGGACCACGGCGGTCAACAACCGCTTGAAATGCGTGTCCAGCATACGAACCAATACGTTCGGCAACACGCCGTTATACAATAATCTGTCCAGTGCGGTCATCGTCTGTTGTACATGGCCGGCCGTCAAAGAATACAAAAAATCGTCCGTGTTGGCCGCCCCCGTATCGGGCAAGCATTTTTCAACGTCGTCCAATTCAACCGTCTTTTTATCATCAACATACAGCGCGATTTTCGCCAAAAAACCACGCGTTATTCCACGGTCACCCCCCAAATGCGCCGTCATATACGCCATTGCATCTGGGGTTATTTGCTGAATCCCCGCGTCCGCCGACAATTCACGACGTATCAATGCCGCCAACGCACGTGCATCGTCCGTATAACATGCCAATGTCGCAATGTTGTCAGACGTTTCAAATAACCCGCGCAAATCACCACCCGCACGTAAATCGCCCGCCGTAATTATAACCGTTGCGCACAACCCAGAATGACATACCAGATCAGAAATATATTTTGCATCGCCGTCCGACGCATTAGAAATTATAACCATCTTGCGACCGCCGAACATCGACGGACTGCACGCCTCGGCAAACAGGGCATTTTGCTTTTCCCGCAAATCGTCCGCGTCCAATGTGAACAAGTTATCTTTTTCAATGCCTAATTTTTCCACCGCACGATCGCGATACTCATCAACCTGGCCCGCATCAGGACCGTAAATCAATAACGCACGAACCGTGTCTATGCCGGTGTTAAAATCAGAATCTTTCCATTTCATTATTTTTTGGCCGTATCAGATATGTTGTTTTCATAACTGTATGTTTCTGTGATTACACGCGCACCAATTTTATCAGACAATACCTGAATCGTGTTTTGAACCGCGTTATTATATGACGCATTCGACGCAACCAGATAACGCACAAACGAATATGATTCTGATGCGGTTTCTGTGCCACGCGCAATCGTTTTACCGTCCGCTGTTAACGTATAACTGGCCGTCAGCATAATCTGTTGCCATGACGCGTCGCCGGTTGTTTCCAGTGCCTTGTACTGGGTAACCGGTTCACGCAGATTTACCGTCAGTGTATATCGTGCCGTCGCATCGCGAACCCCGCCAAACTTTGCGTTCAGGCTGTTGCGTAAATCGATACCGTTAATGCCACTGATGGGGGCAACATATATGTCTGTATCCGTGTCAGTATACATCGGGCGAAAACCGCAACCACACAATAATCCGGCACCAAGCAAAACAATTATTTTTTTATTAAACAAATCTGATTTCCTATTGCTTTTTATCCTTATATTACCTAGACTTTTAATAAATCGCAAGGGGGAAAGATGAATATTTTTATGATGATATTAGTGGCGGTTTTTATGGTGGGATTCTATATGATCAGCAGTCCCAGCCAACGCGTCCCCGAACAAGAAACAGAATACGCAATCAATAAATCTGATATGCGCGCCGTTGCAGAATGCGCGTCGGCACAACATAATGCACAAATACGTGGTACAACATTCCAAGATGTGTGTATTGAACAAAACTATGTGCGCAGTCAATTTATATGCCTGGGGTCCGGTATGCGCGTTACCAGTTGCGAAATTCTGCGTAACAAACGGCCGGAATACAGTTATATTGTCACGGCCACGGGAATTCTGCCCGATGGCAGTTATAATGATATGTTAAGTATTCTGGAAGAATATTTCCCAGATGCGGGCGCATTTGGTGTGTTTATGGACGGGAAAATTATGACCGGCGGAACGGCCGGGGCACGCATCGTCCCAGATGCCATAATCGATGAAATGGAATTGGAAAACGGGCAATTGGTATATTTAACCCAATACGAAATTCCAACCGAAGATACGGTGTTTTCTGTGCCCGTTGACACGGATATAGTGTGTCCGGTGGGCACGGTAAAAACATACAAATTCGGACGCTGGCAATGCGTTGGATACAATACAAAAATAGACTGTGGCGGGGACACGATTTGGGATTCGGAATTAATGACCTGTGTCGCAGATGAATCAAAAAAACCACTGTGTGCGGAACAACAAACCGCCGTATTGGTGGACAGTGTGTGGGAATGCGTAAACCCATTCCCTGAAAAGGTTTGCCCCAGCGGGTGGATTGCACGGCTGAATTATAGTACGCTGGAATGGGAATGTGTCGCAGACCCCAGTCAAACACCTGATGTAAAAAAATGCGACACGGTCAGTCATGGGGTAATATTTGGGCCCGTTGGTACAACCCCGCGCGTGCCGTCTACGTCATGCACCGATTGCGAAGTTATGATTACAAACCCCGATACGTGTGTGTCCACGTGCGTGCCAGACCCGTCCAAGGTTAATAACCCGGCATGTTTTCCGGGCGACGCCGACGAATGCACCGGGCCACACAAGGGTATATATTTCGGTTTTCCAAACCGGGCATACGCAACCAGCATTGACGAAATCCGTGGATATACAATACCGCTGGACGCACAACATTCACAAAACAGAATGTTTAACTGTTTGGATTGCGGAAACGCAGAAATAGATTCCGGCCGTTCTGTGCCACCATATATTTCTGTATGCAAAGCATCGGCACAATAATCGCGCATTAACGTGCGCGGTACATCGACATCTGGCGCGCCAATTCGTCCATACGCTGGATAATAGAATTATATTCTTGGGTGTACAGGTTCAAATCATTACGCGCGTCGTCGCATGTTGCGGTGGAACGTGCACTGGCATCCATATTAACCTGGCATGCGAACATTAAATCAGATAATTTATCCGCACGCGCGTCCAGTTCTTCATATTCCGCGCGCAAATCGGCCAATTGGCGCGCGTTTAATACCGTGTTGTACGTTTTATAAAATTGAACCACGTGTGTTAATTCTTGGTGTGCCATGTCCGCACGGCGGGCCGCAGAACGCAAATTGGCAATTTTCATGTTGCATTCTTCGATTTCTGATTCAGCCTCGATCGTGTCGGCGCGGTCATAACGATTGTTTGCAATAAATGATTGCAAATCATAAATCTGGGATTGCAGACGCACAATTTCAGCATCCGCGCCCGAATATTTGCGCAGATCATATTCTATTGATGGGATACGTCTGTCCACCAGTGAACGCAGTATCTGGAATAACGCAGGATTTGCACGTCGTTTCATAATAACCCCCTGTTTGATACTAAATATAATACATAAATTATTTTTGTCAATATCTTTGTATCGCCTGCCCTGTTTTATTTGTGTGGGGAATTATTAAACAGCGCCCCGAATGAACCGGGGCGCTGGGTATGTTATGCATATCAACAGACGGGTGTCAACGTTCCATTATGGTATATTCACCACGGTCCAGTTTTTCACGAACCGCGAAATGTTTAACCTTGCGCGCAGACGTCTGGGGCAATTCGTCTGTTGTTATCGCAAAATGGCGCACCCATTTATATGGCGCGATTTTCAAATTCGACGCCTTTAATAACGTTGCGACCTTGGTAATAGGCGTACCGGGCGCGACCTGGAATACCGCAAACGGAACCGTTTTGCCGTCTATGACATATTCGAATACCGCCGCAGACAATATTTCCGGGTTTTGCAGGTATAAATCTTCCAGTTCGTCTGGGTATACATTTTTACCACTGTCCAGAACGATAACCTGTTTTTTGCGCCCTTTGACAATCAGACGGCCATATTTATCCAATTTGCCCAAATCACCCGTTTTGAACCAACCATTTTCAAATGCCGCCGAATTTGCGTCTTGGTTATCCACGTATCCCGGCATAACCAGATTTCCACGAACCCAAATTTCGCCAACACCGTGTTTGTCTGGGTTGTGAATTTCAATCTCGTTCCCGGGCAACGGACCCGCATAATGCATCGACCCGTCGGGTTTTCTGAATGCAAAATTAAAATTCGCGGGCCCCGTTGTTTCTGTCAATCCATAGCAATCACCAACAACAAAACCCATGCGTTCATAGAATTTACGTATTGATGGCTTTAACGTGGCGCCGGCCGATACCAACACGCGCGTATTACCACCAAACAGGTCATGCACCGGTTGGGTCACGCGACGCACCAATCCGCCCAGACCAATCGCACGCAACACGTGGCGCATAGACAGCACAACGCGCATCAATGTATAAACGTGTTTTTCTTTGGCGGTATCGATAATGCGTTTATAAAACGTTTCCCAAATACGCGGAACCGCGGGGATAACCTCTGGCTTGTACTGCTTAAAATCCGCCAAGAATTCACGCGGATTCAATACCGGTTGCAACAATAATTTTCCACGCAGTACCAGTGGCGCAACTATATTAATAACAACACCATATATATGGTACAGTGGTAAAAATCCATAAAACGTATACCCCGGATGAATCACAGGTTCGTAAAACAACGCCCCAGCCCCCAGGGACAAAATATTATCGTGGGTCAGTCCAACAACCTTTGGATTGCCGGTTGAACCCGATGTAAACGACAACATCGCAATATCATTACGCGTCGCCGGCGCAGGTTTGAATTCACGGGCATCTGTGTCGTCCAGGTTTTCTATGTCGAACATTTTTACCCCGCGACACCGATTAATGAAATATTCACGCTGGGCCAGGACCAATTTGCAACCCGTACGACGTATCATGTTCACATGTTCCGCCGTTGACAATCCCGTATCCAACATCAAAACACGCGCGCCCTGGGACGTGATAGCAAAATAAGAACGAATAAAATCTGGGGTATTGCCAGACAAAATCGCAACCGTATCACCACGTTTAACCCCGAACTTTTTTGCCAACAGTACCGCACGCTGTTTCACGCGTCTTAATAAATCGGCATATGTTTCGTTTTGCCGAACAAAGAAAATCCTGTCCTTGTTCTGGGTGCAAACCTGGTGCAACATGCCATAGATATTCTTTATCATTAATTATCTCTTTATTTTCTGGTTTGTTATACTGCATATACGCATAACGCATATATACAGACTATACACGTTATCGCGTGGGAATAACAACCTATTTTATGATTCGAATCATAATTTTGTCGGTTTGATATCCATACGCAAAAAAGTGCCACTTAGGCACATTTTGTCAAAATATAGATATTGATTCGCAAAAAAACGTCTATATTTTGTATTTTTTATCAAAAACCGAATCATTTCCCATGAATAAAATTTCATTTTATTGACACAAAATAACGTTTGGTATGCGATTTGAATGAATCGCATATACACCAACATCGCAGAAAACCCCCTTTTCTAAAAGTAAAGCGAAAAATGAAAAAAATTTTATTTTTTATTTATTGCGACCTATATCGTAATACTATATATTGTTATCAAATAGGGAAAAACAATACTATATATTGAATTTTTAAGTAATCGGAGTGTTAAAATGTCAACACCAGAAAATGAGAATAAAATGCAGATTATTCCGACACTTACCACCAGTCTGGTTGCGGTGCAAAAGCGTTCGGGGGAAACCGTACCATTTGATTCGAAAAAGATTTTTGATGCAATAAAAAAGGCCGTGGCCGTTACACACGAAATTTCAGACGAACAAATTGTCGATATTACGCAGTCTGCCCTGAAAAAGTTAGAGGCCAAGTATGCCGGCCAAACGCCAACGGTTGAAAATGTACAGGAATCTGTTATCGAATCATTGATGGATGCGCGCGCGTACAAAACCGCAGAAGCATATATTATCTATCGTCAAAAGCGGACAGAAATCCGCGATTCTTATGTTGACGCCGTCGAAGTAATCGAAGGATATGTCGGTGGTTCTAATTGGCGCATCAAAGAAAATGCAAATATTGGATATTCCATTGGCGGGTTGATTTTGCGTACGTCTGAACGCGTAACCGCGGAATATTGGTTGAATCTGTATCCGCGTGAAATCGCCGAAGCGCACAAAAACGCATCTATTCACATTCATGACCTGGGGTGGTTGACGGGATACTGTGCCGGTTGGTCTTTGCGCGAACTGCTGTACGAAGGATTTAACGGCGTTCCGGGATATTTACAGTGCGAACCCGCCAAGCATATGGCCACCGCAATTTCGCATATGGTGAATTTCTTGGGCACATTGCAGAATGAATTTGCCGGCGCCCAGGCGTTTTCGTCCGTCGATACATATCTGGCCCCGTATGTCAGAATTGATAATCTGTCATACGCAGATGTGAAAAACGCGATGCAGACATTAATATTCAACTGTGCCGTGCCTTGTCGTTGGGGAACCCAAACACCGTTTATCAATTTCACATTTGACTGGACATGCCCAGAAGATTTGAAAAACCAACGTCCGTTCGTCGGTAAAAAACAGGTAGATTTCACGTATGGCGATTTACAGGCGGAAATGGACACTATTAATCGTGCATTCTTAGAGGTTATGACCGAAGGCGATGCATTGGGGCGTCCGTTTACGTTTCCCATACCAACATATAACATAACCAAAGATTTCCCATGGGAACATCCGAACGTCAAACCGTTGTTTGATTTGGCGGCTAAATACGGTATCCCCAATTTCCAGAATTTCTTGAATTCTGATTTGAACCCGACCGATGTGCGTTCTATGTGTTGTCGGTTGCGTCTGGACGTGCGCGAATTGTTAAAGCGCGGTGGCGGATTGTTTGGTTCGGCGGAAAAAACGGGTTCTATTGGTGTGGTTACAATCAACCTGGCCCGGTTGGGATACACGCACAAGGGCGACCGCGAAGGATTGTTCCGTGAACTGAAACGCTTGTTAGATTTGGCGCGTGATTCACTGGAAATCAAGCGTCGCATAATCAGCAAAAATATGGAACGCGGTTTGTATCCATTTACACGTCGGTATTTGGGGAACTGGGATCATCACTTCTCTACGATTGGCGTGAATGGCGCGAATGAAATGGTGCGTAATTTCACAAATGACCGTGAAAACATCGCGACACCAATGGGTAAAAAGCTGGTTCTGGATTTGATGGACTTTATACGTGAAAACCTGGCCACGTTCCAAGAACAGACCGGAAACCTGTATAATTTAGAGGCAACCCCGGCCGAAGGTTGTTCGTATCGTTTCGCAAAAACGGACGTCAAGAATTTCCCGGATATCATAACCGCCGGAACAGCAGACGCACCGTACTATACGAATTCGACACAGTTGCCGGTGAACTATACCGATGATCCGTTCGTCGCGTTGGAACACCAAGAAGAATTACAGCGCAAATACACGGGTGGAACAATGTTGCATCTGTATATGGGCGAACCTGTATCCAGCGGAGAGGCCGCAGAAAAAATCGTCCGTACGATTTTCGAAAATTACAAGATTCCATATATGACGTTAACACCGACATTCTCGATTTGTCCGAAACACGGGTATCTGCCGGGACGTCATGAATTCTGCCCGAAATGCGACGCGGAAATCGCCGCAAATCAAAACGCAGAATCGGAAAAGTAGGCAGTTTTACATAACAAAAAAACAGAAAGGGAGGAAAACATTATGGCAGCCACAGAAAATGCACAAAGAACACGTTGTGAAGTATTCTCACGTTCTATGGGCTTTATCAGACCAGTATCTAATTTCAATATTGGTAAATATTCTGAATTCTGCGAAAGAAAAACATTCACAGAATCTAACAGTTTGACCGCCGGTCAAAGACACTGTGAATTGATGAAGAAAGCTGCGTAAGTTATGAGAGATATACAGATAGGTGGGTTGGTTTCATTCACAACAATCGATTACCCAGGAAAATTGGCCGCGGTGCTGTTTCTGGTCGGGTGTCCGTTGCGCTGTGCGTATTGTTCCAACCCACATCTGTTAAATGTTGGCGACGGCGAATATGACCCAGACAAGGTTTTTGAATGGCTGAAATCACGGGTCGGAAAATTAGAGGCCGTCGTTTTTTCTGGGGGCGAGGCATTGATGCAAGGCGACGCGTTAATTGACTATATGCGACGCGTACGCGAATTGGGCTTTGCCATCGGATTACATACAAATGGTTTCTATCCAGATACACTGGCGCGGGTCGCGGACATTGTTGACTGGATAGGACTGGATTACAAGGCCACACGTGCAAAATATCCCGAATTGGTCGGTCAAAATATTGCCTATGACCACATGATGCGCAGTTTGGACGTATGGTTGGCCACCGGGAAAGAATTTGAGGTTCGTATTACATGCGATCCGCGTTTTGTTTCTAAAATGGACCTGATGGAAATTGCAAACGATTTGCATGCACGTGGCGTTAAAAAATTCGCTGTTCAAAAATATGTACCGCATTTCGAAGATTATGAACACGGCACAACGTCCGAACAAAGAAATCAATTTTTTGCAGACGAAAATTTACGCGCGACAATAAATGCGTTGTTTGATTCCGTGATTTGGCGCGAATAGTACGTCATTACATTTTTTCGTATAAAAGCATATTTACTGTTTCTGCACCACATTGCCACGTACGTGGATTTTGATACCAATCTATTTATGGTACAGGTGGCACATCGGTTCGTGCGAATTTATCACGCCCGCAGATTGCAGGTACGCGTATACCGTCGTTGTTCCAACAAATCGCATTCCACGCGCGCGCAAATCATTTGCAATCTTATCCGATACCGCGTTTCGTGTTTCACCGTATTCGTATATAATTTGGCCATTCGTCCATCCCCACAGGTACTTTGAAAACGTGCCGAATTCTGCCATTATATTCATAAATACACGCGCGTTATTTACCGTTGCATTTATTTTACGAACATTACGAATTATGCCAGAATCCTTGTACAACTGATTTAATTTCGCGTCATCATATTTGACAATCTTGTGCATATCAAAGTTATCAAACGCACGACGAAATGCATCACGTCTGTTCAAAATACATTCCCAAGACAGGCCCGCCTGGAACGTTTCCAGCATCAACATTTCAAACAGTTGATTATCATCATATGTCGGGCGCCCCCATTCTGTGTCATGATATTTAACATACGTCGGATTATTTAACTTAACCCAATGACACCGTGAAATATTATCCGATATAATTGTATTCTTGGTTTTCATATCGGTGATAATACCACACCCAACCCACCACCGGGCAAGTTTTTTTATTGACTTATTTTTTCATATGGAATAGTCTTTGTTAGGTATCAATACCTATTAAAGTTCTAAGGAGAAACAATGAAAAATAAAATCGCAGTATTTATGGCAATGGCAATGTTCGCACCGTCTGCTTTCGCGGTCGAAATTTCGCCGTATGTTGGTTTGGGCATCGTTGTGGACAAGGCCGGCACATCCGCCAAGCGGGTTGCGGTTGACGCAACAAAATTCGCCACGAGTGGCGATATGGCATCCGCATTCCAGGCGAACGCCGGGGATGACATGGATTTCGATATGGCATTCGCGGGTGAAATTACCGCCGGTGTTAAAATTGACAATGTCCGCGCAGAATTAGAAGTCGCCCTGCGCAGTGCATCCGAAGATGATTACGAGGTTTATGCAGGAAATTTGCCGATTGAACCTTTAACAGTTCCGGCAGAAATCGAAACATCTACGTCCGTACGTCATAATTCATATTTGGCGAACGTTTGGTATGATTTCGAATTGTCAAATTCTAATTGGACACCATATATCGGTGCCGGTGTTGGTTTCGGTGTGTACCATCAAAAGGCAACCGTCGAAATTGACATTGACGAAGAAATGGTGATGGCGCAGTTGATACCAACATTGGATCAAATGGGACCAGCGGGCCAAGTAATGATGGCACAAATGCAACAAAAATTAGCCAGTGTCGAAGGCGAAATGGAGGTTGCCAATGATACCCTGTATCGCTTTGAATGGCAGGTTGGTTTAGGCGCAACATACAACTTTAACGAAGATTGGGCGTTGGATATCGGATACCGCTTTAATTCATCCACCGTGGCCGACGAATTCGTTTATGCGCACGAAATCAAATTGGGTGCACGTTATACTTTCTAAGACAGAAATGTATAAAAATAAAAAATCCCGCGTCATGCGGGGTTTTTATTTTGCCTATAAAAATTTATAAAAATTATCAACAATGCCGACTGTATAAAAAATAACCATTGTCGTCATACACAAACACAGTGGAATCACGCCGAACACTGACCGAAGACCCCGTAAAATTGTGTAATGTACCAGACCGAGAAAACAGAAAACGACCATCTGTGTCATATACACAAACACTGCCCGCGCGATCAACCGCACAACCGATTGCCATGCCCATCTCCTTTTTATTGTTTTTATATTTCTATATAGAATATTATATTATATATTTTTATATTTTCAAGTTTTTTTTGAAAAAATACAAAAACATATTATAATATATACAAACAGTTCGCCAAAGGACACGAAAAATGAACAAAATTCAGGCACTTGAAATATTTTGCAAATTTGTATTAAACGAAAATTTAATGCCCGCACAGATGGCACGTACTATAAAACTATCAAAAAAATATAGAAACAGTCATTCTGTAATCGCAAACTTGTTGTTGTATCGTGAAAACGCGGGTGCACATGTTGACGCTGATTTAGTCAACAATATGGACCTGGGGGGATTCGCATACGACGATGCGTTGGTTCAATGGCTGGGGACAATGGATGGGATATTGCACACCATCGCCGACGACGCGGGCGAACACTTGTTCGACAACAGTGATATGGTCATTGCCAGTGTAAAGACATTTATAAAAAATTGTGTACTGGTGGCGGACGATATTCGCGATGAATATTTAACCGGACCCAAAACGAACACGCAATATTATTATGATACACTGGTTGTGCGCGATATTCGGACACAACGACAGAAAGAATTTGAATTCTATCTGGCACAAAACGCGTATAAAAGCACGACTATTAACGCGTACAAGTCGGCAATTAACACATTAAGCAAAGAGTTCAAAAATATAATCAATAATACCTATGGATTGTGGGGCGCGACGAATTTGACGAACCTGGCAGAAATGACTGACAAATTCACGCACACAGATGCGTTTCACGAACTGGATGAAAAATCGCATAAAACGATGTCAAACGCCCTGAAACGCTATACCGAATTCATGCAAAATAGAGGATAAGGAATACAACATGGATACAAAACGTCTGCTGCACAGTATCGGTGCCACCACTTTCATTTTATGCTATGACGTATTCAAAAACAACTATGCCAGTAAAACACGTAACGAACTGGCCACAATGTTGCCGGCACGTAATCCGAATTTACGCAGCAACGACCCAAACAATTCTTTGCCCAGAATTGCCAGTTTTGCAATACAACTGTTTCGTGATGACGATCCTGTTGCGGCACTGGAACTGTGTACTAAATCAACGCGCCTGAATCCCGAACTGGTCGCAATGGCGCAACAACTGTTAACGCGAGAAAAATTCTGGGCCAATGTAAAAGACGATTTGAGCCCCATGGACAGCCGCCCTGCCCCAACCCCAATTATAAATGACACATCAACACAAAACCCGGCACCGGCGCCACGAACACAAATCAGTACATTTGCGTATAAGCGTAATCCAAAAGTTGTCGCCGCGGTATTAAAACGCGCAAACGGTAAATGCGAATGCTGTGGCGCACCCGCCCCGTTTATACGCCGGGGCGGCCCCATGGACGGCCAACCGTATCTTGAAGTCCATCACAAACAATGGCTGGTCGAAGGCGGTCCCGACACCGTCAATAATGCCGTTGCGCTGTGTCCCAATTGCCACTGTAACGAACACCACGGCGATCGCCATTATTTCTGATGGCGCGCGGCGTATGTTCGTCTATGCCATGGCGTGGGCCAAATCGTTCATTAACAATATTATCAGCATGCCAAGAATGCACGTCACTGGAACCCTGAAAATAGAATCTATATCAACAAACATTTCTCTCTTCCTTATCAAACGACAACCCATAGGTGTTTATTCACACTTTAACACGCATTACGTTAACAAACAACACAAAAATTAAAAAATACGCAAAAATTCAATAAAGCAAACAATTAATACTTGATTTTATCGTTTATATCGCGCAACAGTACACATATACTATAAGTTGTTAAAAGATAAAATATACCGTAATACTATATAACCCGACCATACGTTTTATATTTTTCTGGTAATTGATTAATTGTATCTATTTCATAATTGCATTTATAAAAAATATATGTAAAATACTAAGGCTGTTTGTAGTTGACATGCAGGCATTCCAAAACGATACGACAATATGTCAGATGCGTTTTGGGATTGCCAACAGCAGTTTTGGATGGGTGGCAGAGCGGTCGATTGCGACGGTCTTGCATACGAGTCAGCAAGACAAGCGTAGCGCTGTCGAGCGTGAACGAGTGGTGAACAGCACCGCCAGGTGCGAACAGTGAACAAAACCGTAGGTTTGAAAGACCGGCGGCAAAAGGTTTGGATGGGTGGCAGAGCGGTCGATTGCGACGGTCTTGAAAACCGTTGTGGGGGCAACCCCACCGGGGGTTCGAATCCCTCCCCATCCGCCAGGAATATGACACATCCCGTGGTAATCACACGGGATGTTATTTTTCGCCCCGTTTCCGCCGTTTTTTATTGCCCGCCGCGTGCGCGGTTTTTTTTATTTACAAAAAGGAATCATAAATGAAAACACCACAATTTTTGCGGCAACTTATGTCGTCATCCGAATATATGGATAAAAACAGCAAGGTGTATGCCATGGCGGAAAAATACCTGAATTTGCTGTATCCTGGCGCGGCACAACTTGACGCCACCGGTCGCATGACCGAACCCGAATACGATATGACATTAGAGCAATTTCGTATGGCCCAAAAGGCATTAGAGTCTGCGCTAGAAGAAGCAAAGCAAGAAGCTGAAGCGGAATATGAAGAAACCGGTCGCCAGATAGATGTTGAAGACGATGTAGAATTAGAAGAAACCATAGATGTTCGCGTTCTTATGCCGTTGGGTACAATAGAAAATAAACAGCTAGAGGTTTATACCCTTGATCTGCCAGAAGACGATGATGATACGCCAAATAACAAAACGCGGCGCGTGTGGCGTTGGCACAGTGAGGATGGCGATAACACCTGTGATGAATGTGCATCGCGCGATGGCGAGATATATGACAGCGAAGAAGATATCCCGGAAATCCCGGTACACCCGAATTGTCGCTGTACAATAACAGAGGATGTAATAGGTCCAGATGGGCGCACACTAAGCAGTAAACCGTATTCGCCAAAGAAGTCAACAATTGTGACCGAAAAAGCGACCAATACACCAGCAGAAAAAGCAACCTTTGAAAAGCCGGTTAATACTAAACCCGGTTACTATGCAGTATTTGATGGCAAGAGATTTACATTGTATATAGATAATAAACCGGTAATCTCATGGGAAGCGGTGTCCGGTCGTTCCGGTTACCAAAGCCCAGAATATCAAGACCAGAAATCCACAGGTCCAATCCCAGAAGGAACGTATGTTGCAAGACAGGAAAAACTACAGTTTATGTCTGCTACAGATTGGCTTGTTGGCTGGACGACTAAAGTTACTGATAGGGGTGCTTGGCCCGGGTCTTCAATGTCTTGGGGAAGCTCGCGTGTCTGGTTAGAACCAGCAAAAGAAACCAATACCTATGGTCGTGATAATTTCAGCATTCATGGCGGCTGGGCGCCTGGGTCTGCCGGTTGCATTGATATGACAAGTAATATTAAAAATTTTGTTGCGCTATTCGAATTTGTCGGTAAAGATTTAATTGTAGAGGTAAAATATTAGGGACTAATGTAACATGAAAATAAATTGGCAAAAAACCATGTATTGCAATGCTGTGATTCTGTGGGGGGCATTGTTTGCGTTTTTGATTGATTTATCGGCAATGGGACGTATTGCAAAATACGATGAAGTATGGTGGTACTTTTGTAGTGATTTATCTGAAAAATCACGATATTTATGCATGGCTAACTATGATGTTGTCAGTATTATATGTGTATTGGCAGGACTCGTGTTTCTTACATATAAACTAGTCCCTGTATATAAAACACGATTGTTATGGATGCCATTAGCAGGATTATTTATAGGGATTTTTGTCTGGCCGATAATTCAATCGCTATTATATTGGTTAATGTAAAATATAATTGATGAAGAAGTATTTTGATTTTATTGGCAGTGTTGTATGTCTGGCTTTGTTCTTGTTTTTTTATACGATGATAACCAAATGGTCAGTTTATAAATGCACAATTTCGGTATCTGGGATTTGTTTCGCAATATATTCGGTCGCGAGGCGGCGGTGGCATTGCAGTGCGGATTTTTCAGTGCATAACAGGCAAATGCGGTCAATGTCGATCGGGGCGAGTTCTGTGGTCGGATTGCGTGCGACCAGTAATTCGCGATACATTTTTTCATAATCGGACCAACTGATGGCACCGTTTTTATATCCTGTCAATATTTCTGTGGTTGGTGCAAATTCGGGATGGTATTCGTAACGCGCGCCCAATACTGTGGCCAGATTTTCACCACTGTAAAACGGAACGTACGCGCTGGCGCGCCACAGGCGTATGTCCCACACGGCGCGAACGCGTACCGCATTCAGGACTTCCATAAACGCGTCTGGGCTTTTACCACTGAAACCAATTGTGAATATTTTTTGCATATCGCCATAATTATGTTGTGAAATTTGTCCATAATCAACCATCAATTGTTATCATTACCTGGCATGCACGGGTGGCAATGAATTCCAGTTCAACAACACGTAAATGGCCTGTAATCATCATATCATATTCACCAAACGTGTATTATTTATTGATTATACAATATATTTGTTATATATTTTTGCCCATTTAAATAGGACATAAAGACCCCATATGGCCGTATAATCAGTATATTCTTTCAACGGTTTATTTATCAAATTTAATAATTCTGGTTGTGAAACATTAAATAAATTACACAAAGATGTGTTGTTAAATGTACGTGTTATATCTTTGTGCAAACATCCGTCAATCCAATCGATCCAAGGCGATGTAAATGGTTGTTTTTTACGGTTTACTATATCTGATGGCAATATATTGCTAAAATTTTCAATAAGTAGTTGTTTAGGCGGATTTGTGTAAAGCTTTCTTAAAGGAACTCCATATAAATAATTAACAATATCTTGGGACAAAAAGGGAACGCGACCCTCAATTGAACTGGCCATTGTCATTTTATCTAATCTAAACAAATGATAGGCTGGTAATCTATAGTTGCGTTCAAAATCCATTATTGATTTCAAAGGCTCTTTAGAATTTTTTATTAAACGTAAATCACGTGTTTGTGTGTTGAATAGTTTATTTTTAATTGTAGGCGACAACCATGCTATTTGCTGTTTATAGGTTTGTATTTCTTTTCCTGCATTATTCATGGCGGTTCGTATATAATTATACCCGATGAACATTTCGTCTGCCCCATCGCCACTGATAATACCTTTGACATATTTTTTCGCAGATTTTGCCAACAAAAAAGTACTTATTGAGACAGTAGAATATAAAGGTTCTTCTAATGACAAAATGGTTTTATCAAAAGTGTTTTTTATAATATTCTTTTGTGCATAAACTATATGATGTATTAAATCCTGTTTTTCTGCGACAAGTGTTGCAAACCTTGTTTCATCAATATGTTCATTTACATCATATTTTATTGTAAAAGCGTGTCTTTTGCCTTTTAATATTGTATTCAATATACTGGAATCCAAGCCACCACTTAAAAAAGTGCCTATTTTTACTTCTTGGCTGTCATAATTGTTGATGCTTTTTACCCATGTTTTTAAACTTTGTGTCGGTTTAATATTTATTTTGTACTTTGATTTTTTGATGTTATGTTGGCTTATTTCTAATATTTGACAGGGTTCAATTTTGAAAATATCAGAAAATATAGTTAGCGGATGTGCGATAAATCTATATTGCAAATAACTTGCTAAACCAGGCTTTGAAATCTCATGTTTCCCTGAAATCTTTAAGATAGGTCTTAATTCAGAACTAAAAACAAATTTACCATCTGATAAAAAAGAATAATATAACGGTTTTATTCCAAATTTATCAGAAAACAATAATAATTTATCTTTATCCATAATAGCGATTGAAAACATACCATCAAGATACTTTACGAAATTTTTACCGTATGTTTCATACATCGGGATAATAATGTCCGCGTCATTATACTTTTTGTCTGAAACGATGTTTAAACCTAAATTTTTTCGTAAATCTAGATGATTATATATTTCACCGTTAAATACACATAAAATATCGTTTTTTGTATTAGAGTGTACACGTGTCGGTGTTTTTACAGAATTCATTGATAAACGCGTTAACCCCAAAGATACGAAATGATGATGTTTATACGCCTTACCATCGGGACCACGATGCTTCATGGCACGTAACATGCGTTTTACAAGTCGCTTGTTATCATGTTTGGATATATCAAAAATTCCGGCAATTCCACACATTATTTGTTAACCAATTTATTAAATTCACAGAATAGTTTTTCAGCTGTTTTTTCCGGGGAATATTTATGTGCCGATACAAAACATTGTTCTGACATTTGTTTTACAAAATTATCATTCGTTCGCAGTTTAGAAATAATTTTATTTAATTGTCTTTTGTTTTTATACAATAAAGATTGCGGAACAAACTCTGGAAAAGCGGCCATGTTTGGGGCAACAACTGGTATGCCCAGCCCCATACAATCCATACAAGCCATAGACCAAACACATGCTTTGCGCAAAGGTGCGAAACACGCAAAACCAGAATTCAATATTGATTTATATTCAATTCTGGTTTTATTATTTTGTGCAATGCTTATACCTGGCGTTTTTGACATAATTTTTGCAAAATCTGCGGGGGTGTTATTTTGTGATGCACGCTTTAGACTACGTTTTTGCATAGGGTCAAGGACAATGCAATTTATACCAAATTGTTTGTGTAATCTAGCAAAAACATCAATAAAATCTTGTGTTCCGTAAGTTTTATACAAACGATGGTTATATATATAGTTTTCTCTGTTTGCTAATGTTGTGATATATCTGTTCTTTTTATCTAGAAATAACGGATCTGCTGGCGGGGCTAGCACAATAAATTTTTTAGAATCATATGGAACTTTGTAATATTTTGCCGCTTTAACTATGAGTGATTTAGCAAATTCGCTTTGTATAATAAACAAATCAGACGTCTGTAATGCTGTCAATATATCAAAAACAATTTTATTGCCCAGGTTCCCAGTATTAAGACTTTGGTCTATTTCTGGAATTCGTAATTTCATATTATTTGCCCACAATGCCGGATAATGACAATATGTGACGATTGGTATATCTAATTTATTCCATACTAATACACTACGAATTGCAGAAGTTAGTTCAACCTGGGTATTAAATATCACATCTGGTTTTACTTTTTGTATTAATTTTGCGATTTCATCTGAATTAAAATCAAATCTGGACGAAAATTTATTAGTACCCAGATTTATATATTCTTTCCCGCATTTTAATTCCTTGGCTTGTTTAAATTCAGGACAATTTGCCCCGGCGACAATATATTTATGGCCCATCTTTTTAAACTGGCTGGATAATATACATTGAAATATATAGCCAGAATCACAGCTAATATTATCTTTGTTAGATATATTCAATATAGATAAAATTTTCATTTTGATACTTTTGCCCCCAATTTTATTAAATTTTCAATAAAACCATCGTATCCACGTGTTATATTATCTATGTTTGTTATTTTAACTGTTTTGCCAGATTTTATTGCAGCAATACACAAAACCGCCGCAGCACGGGTGTCTGTCGCGTTCAGATTTATATCGGTTTGTAAAATATTGTGTTTATATGGTCTTATAATAATTTTATTTGAATACCTTTTAATAGAACAACCCAATTTATTTAATTCGGGTACGTACGCAAAACGAGAACGCCAAACAGTTTCTTTGATAACAGATTTATCGTTTGCAAACGATAACAGTAATGTCATAAACGGCTGATGATCACTTTGGATACCTTTATGCGTTATTGTAATCTCAGTACCAGATAACTGTTTTTGCTTTGGAACAATAATTTTATTATTTTTTAAGACAAGATTTACACCCATTTTATGTAATATTTTTAATTCTGGATATAATATATTTTGTAAGACATCTAAATTTGTAACACGAATAGTTAATTTTATATTATTTACAATAGCCAAAGTAATAAAAGTCATTACTTCACTTTGACAATCTGATAAATTATAAACCATATTATCCGGTATGTTTTTGTTTTCTGTATTGATTATCAGTCTGTTGTGTATTTGTTTTATATCAATTCCACATAATTTTGCAAACTTTAATAAATCGTAAACATCGGTTCTGAAATAATAGTTTTTTATTATAGTCTTTGTATGTTTAGTTCCAACGGCAACCAATATACATAATTTTGTTGCACTGCTAACCTTTTCACCAGTCAGACGGAACATACTGTCCGAAAACCGTTTAATATTTTGAACAATCTTTGTTTGTTTACAAGGTTTCCAGGAATACTCTATTTTATTTAACTTTTTCGTGGTTCCAAAAGAATTCAAAATATCTATCAGATGATTGTAAGGACGTACGCCTTGGGTACTTATGTTGCAGCCACCTGTTGGTACAACAGGAAACATGTGAAACCTTATTGCCAAAGCGAAAATAAAATACAAAGCCCCATGAATTTTATTACACAATTTATCATCAATTCGTCTATATTTTATGGACTTGGTATCCAGATATACTGTATTGTTTTTGAAACTGGCCTTACCGCCAAGTTTAATTATCAGCTTGCACAATATATTCGTATCATCGGTTTTGGGGACGTTGTGTATTATGCATTTAGTATTAAAAATTATTGTTGCGGCAACTAATTGAACAAAAGAGTGTTTGTGGCCTAAAACCTTTATCGTTTTAGCAGATTTTAATTTTGATGGTTTTATAACTATATTCACAATATTACCTTTGTTTAACCATGTAGTTATCTACACATTCTAATAAACTGTTTGCAATCGGTATTGATAAATTCTGGGCAATTGCAATATGTTCTTTGTTTTGTGGCAGGCTTATAAAAACAGCATCATGTCCACAACTGATAGCGTCTTGAATATTAAAAATGCTGTCATCTATTACAATACCATTTGGCAATTTCTTATATTGGGTCATTTTATTTGCCCACCCAAGTGGCAATAATATGATATCATCAAACACATCACCAAATGCGTTATGTAAATTTTGCAATCTGTTGTTTCTGGCAACAGAATTTGTAGATATAGAACTTATCACAGAGAGTGAGGCACCAGTATTTTTTAATTTTTGAATTGCGGCCTTAGCACCAGAAATTGCAGGTACTTCTATAAAATAATGCGTTTGTGTAAACAATTCCGTGGATTTATTAAAATCCAGCCCCGAATTTGCTGGAAACACCCAATGGCTGGGATAAGCATTTTTATTAACAATTATATTGCATTCTTGCTGTAAAAACAGCGCATGAGTTTGGGCGGTTTGTAATAAAACCTCGTCACAGTCCAAATAAACATTGCGCCAGTTCATACGCAAAATGGTAAAACCTATATTTATAAAGTCAAATAATTTGTTGATTTTTCGGCACTTTGGACCTAAAATTAAACACGTGGACAAGAAAAAACAACAACAAATTGAAAAATTGCTTGGTGTTGACATCGTTTCAGCAGAACGAATCGGTGGGTTTTCTGCCGAAAATTATATTGTAAAAACAAGAGACAATCATGAATTTGTGGCAAAAATTTTACGAAACAATGCAAATGCATATGTTGAACAAATAGAAACAGTAAGTCGCTTGTTCAACAACAAAAGTGGTAAATTTTTTACGAAACCGATCAAAGAAGATGTTCAGCACAGAATTATTATATCCAAATTTATCAAAGGCGATGTATTACACGGTGATGATATAAAAGAATGTTTTTATAAGCCTGTCGCAAAAGTTTTAAAACATTATGAACATATAGAGCCGAATAATAACCTGAAGACCAGTTTTGATTTATATTTCAATATAAAGGCAAGTCAGGATAAAATTAATGATACAAAAAGAAAACTAAAAAAGACAGATTCCTATTACGAACTGGTAAAAAACATCTTGGAATTAAAAACTTCTATATTGAATAAATACAAGAAAAATGATGATTTGGTTAAATGGATAAAAAGTTCCAATTCGTTCGTTCACGGTGATTTTCATAATGAAAATATATTGTTTTCTAAATCTGGTGTAAAGGCGATATTAGATTTTGAGCTGTCTCACAAAGGGAATTCTGCAGAAGATATGGTGAACTTTGTTTGGTTTGCTTTTTTAAATAATGACTTGTCAGATAAATCATTATCCAAGGCACACGATTTCTTAAAAACATGTGAAAATGTAACAAAAGTTTCCAAAACAGATTTAGAAAATGCTTTCAAATTGACGTTTTTACGTTTCGTTCAATCATCCGTACTAGAAAATTCGTTAATTGAATATAAAGAACCTTTTTATGAAGGTTTATTGCAAAGAGATTTGAAAAAATTTAAAGAAATTGATAATCATATGCAAATTATATTAAATAAATTATTAGCATAATGGAAAAGAAAGTATCTGTTATTATTTTGACTCATAATTCCTATAAAGACAAAGCCGGTTCCATAGAATTTGTCATAAATGCATATCTGCAACAAAAACATACACCTCTTGAAATTATCGTTATTGATAACGCATCTGATGTCGATAATTCTGCAAAACTACAGTCTTTTTGTGCAGACAAAAAATTTGTACATATTGTTAAATGTAATGCAAGTATAGGTGGTGCCAGAAATCTGGGTGTTAAACATTCAAAGGGAAAATATATAATATTTAATGATGACGATACTATCCCAATTCAAGACGATGTATTAGAAATTGTTTCGCAATATTGTGATAATGGACAATATGGATACGGCGCAAACAGACTATGGAGCCCCGATATAAATTGGATAAAATCTCATGAGTCTAAGATAAATATTGCAATAGAAAATAAAAACTGGGATTTTTTACGTAAAATTTATCAAAGGCCATCTCAAGACATAAGACACAAAAATGAAATCTCTGTAAAAATGCTTACCCGGTCATTTATAGGAAATTTTGGTTTTATATCTGTTAAAGATTTTATTACTGTTGGGGGCTTTCCGGAATATCATGGGTATGGATGTGAAGACGATGCTTTCGCCTTTTTGTGTTATTTGAAACTTGGCAAACCAGTTATATTAAATGATAAAATCTCGGTATTGCATATTTCTCACCAAATTAATGCCATAAATTTACAACAGTTGGAAACTAACAAGATTTTATTACAAAAATTGTTTGAACAACACGGTTATAAACACTTTCATATAAGCAGAGTGTTATTTCCATCCGACAAACCTGTTATCGACTACTGATAGCAAAATTTATTGACTTTGACTATATTTGTTCTATTTTTACACAAAAGGCTTGAAATATGTCACATCAACCTATAACTATTACTAATTTATCTCTAGATTTTCCGCACAAAGTATGTTTTGAAGGTTTTAACACACAAATATTGCCCGGTGACAGAATAGGAATAATCGGTCGTAACGGAAGTGGTAAATCGTCATTAGTCAAAATGTTGATGGGACAAATGGACCCTTCTGGTGGCAAAATTACAAATATTGATGATTTGACTGTTGGATATGTTCCGCAAACTGTTTTGGAACACACCGAATTAAGTGGTGGTGAAAGATTTAATAAAGCATTTACAGAAGCTATCGCCACACAACCAGACTTGCTTATTCTTGACGAACCTACAAATCATCTGGATCAAAATGTAAAATATTCTTTGTTGCGCAAGTTGGACGGTTACAATGGTACTTTGATAATAGTCAGCCATGATTTGGACGTTTTGACACATACTGTTGATAAATTATGGCACATCAAAGACGGAAAAATAGTCGTATTTTCTGGTGATTATGATGATTACATGTATGAAAATGGTTTAGCGTTGGCGTCCCAACAAAAAATACTTAACGATTTAAAAAAAGAAAAGAAAAAACTGAAAATTCAACGTCAACAAGAATCTCAAAAAGCCGGCAAAGCAGGTAAAAAG
Organism: uncultured Alphaproteobacteria bacterium; assembly: GCA_944389345.1. Taxonomy (GTDB): domain Bacteria; phylum Pseudomonadota; class Alphaproteobacteria; order Rs-D84; family Rs-D84; genus Enterousia. Next base: position 74,321 of record CALXMA010000002.1, read on the forward strand.
AAAGCCAAAGATAATGACAAATTGGGATTTGATGCAAAATCAGACAACGCGCAAGCCAAAGCAGATGCAAAAATCGCTAAATTAAATGAACGCCTTGGGAATGTACAAAGTTCTTTGCAACAAAATCGTTTACCAGAAGAATATAAATTAAAATTCAATATTGACAATGCGTATGTGCAATCTGGTGCTAATTTAGTTTCTGTTTCTTTTGGTGAATGCTCTTATGGTGCACATATAGTTTTATCTGACGTATTCTTTTCTATGGCACCAATGGACAAGGTTTCGATAAGTGGTAATAATGCCTCTGGTAAAACAACTTTTATAAAAGCAATAATGCAAAATAAATCAGTAAATGTTTCTGGTGATTGGTTTTTGCCAAAGCCATCAGATATTGGATATTTGGAACAACATTACACCAATTTAAATCCAGACGATACAGTAGAGGAAGTCATACAAAAACATGCCCCATCAATGGACGCAAAGGCAATTCGTAAACACTTAAACGATTTCTTGTTCCGTAAAAACGAAGAAGTGTTCGCGAAAGTAAAAACATTATCTGGTGGAGAAAAAGCAAGATTATCTTTGGCTCAAATTGCGGCAAGACCTCCTAAGCTGTTAATATTAGATGAAATTACAAACAATATCGATTTAGAAACAAAAGAATACATTATTTCTGTGCTGAATGCCTATGCAGGTGCATTTATAATAGTATCACACGAAAATGGCTTTTTAGATAGATTGAATTTAACAAACAGATATTTTATACAAAATGGTTCATTAAAACAAAAATTTAGGTAATGAATTATAAAAATTATTTATCTGCAACATGTATAATAAAAAACGAAGCGGAATATATGCCTGAATGGCTTGAATATCATTTGTTGGTTGGCTTTGAAAAGTTCTATATATGATAACGGCAGCACAGATAATATAAAGCAAGTTCTTGCCCCGTATGTTGATGCCGGCATACAAAGATTGTGTAAACAAACATAAAAATGATACTTTCTGGTTGGCAGTGATTGATATAGATGAATTTGTTGTAGCAGATTGTAAAAATAATGATGGACGTGTATATTCATTTGGTACATAAAGCAATACAAAACAGATATAAAATAGTGAGATAAATATGAAAAACATTGCTCGAACTTTTTTCAAAAGATATAAAATAATTGGTAAAAACAATCAGATTATAGTTAAAACCGATGATAAAGATACAGTTTTAACAAAATATAAAAAAGTTTCTGGGTTAAATATTGAAATCAAGGGTTCAAATAATACGATAACTTTGACACCAAAGACCATATTTAAATCATCGAAAATAATAATAGAAGCAGATAATGCAAATCTTTCTTTTGGAACAAGTCCGGAAATAAATAATTTGTCCGTATTTGTTCGTCTTGGTAAAAATCAAAAGTTAAAATGGGGTAACGGCAGCACAATAACTGGTGGCTACATAGAATTATGCGAAACGAACGCATCTGTGACCATAGGACAAGATTGTATGATTGGTTGGCATGTCAGTATTGTTGCGACAGATTTTCATGCAGTGCTTGATAAGAAAACTAAACAAGTATTAAACGGTCCGGGCAATGTTGTAATTGGAAACAAATGCTGGCTTGGTCATGGTGTCAGGCTATTAAAAAATGCAAATATACCAAATAATACTATTGTTGGGGCAGAAAGTGTTGTAACAAAGAAATTTACTGAAACACACACTGTAATTGGCGGTAATCCAGCAAAAGTCGTTAAGAAAAATGTTTGCTGGGACCGAAAATCTCCAACAGATTTTCATAATCGGCCCAACTGATGGTACCGTTTTTATACCCCGTCAATATTTCTGTGGTTGGTGCAAATTCTGGGTGATATTCGTAAAGCGCACCCAATACTGTGGCCAGATTTTCACCACTGTAAAACGGAACGTACGCGCTGGCGCGCCACAGGCGTATGTCCCATACGGCGCAAACGCGTACCGCATTCAGGACTTCTATAAACGCGTCTGGGCTTTTACCACTGAAACCAATTGTAAATATCTTTGGCATATCGCCATAATTATGTTGTGAAATATGTCCTTAATCAACCATCAATTGTTGATCATTACCTGGCATGTACGGGTGGCAATGAATTCCTGTTCAACAACACGTAAATGGCCCGTAATCATCATATCATATTCACCAAACGTGTATTATTTGTTGATTATACAATATAGTTGTTGTAGAGTTCTGTTAGGTATATATACCAATCATAGCATTCGTTCACCAAGGGAGAGTTTCCGTGAAAAAATTTGCAATTTTGACAAGCATTTTGGCACTGACCGCGTGTGGTGGCGGTTCTGGGGGTTCCGGGGCACCGGGTGGCGACGTTATTATTCCACCATCGGACGCGTTTGTTCCCCAAGAAGACACCATTGCGGAAAGCAATGCGGTACTGACAAGTATGGTATCAAACAGCGAATACCAGGTTGCGTTATACGTTTCCAATAAATTGGGGGACGATGCAGAATCTGTTGGTTTGGGAAATGTAACAGGACGCGGTGCAAACGCACGCGCACCATTTACGCCGAATCCATCGGGAACGATGGATTATGACCGGGCGGCCGAATTGGTTGATATGGCCGAATGGTTGAACAGGTCTGATACCACCGCGGATGATATTATCGCAGAATTTAACAAAGACAGAAATAAAATCAAGGCCGCATTAAAACTGATGGATGATATGTACTGTTTTGTCGGGGGCGACGCGAACGAAACGGCACGGCGTATTTTAGAAACACGGGAATCACACGCATTTGATAAGCCGTTGGACGATTTGTTGGATAAAACAGAAGTTTTTAATTTGAAAGACGTTATGTTTGACACTGTCGCGGGTGGTCGAATAACCAGGTTAAAATTTAATGTAAACCCGCAAACCGGCGAAGTTGAATCTATTGAATATCCAGACGCCCAAGAAATAATGGACGAAGCGTCGCAAATTCCCAATGATTATACCGATATTACAATCGGCCCAATAAAACGCGACGGGAAAACGGCATTCTTTGTCGAACCAGTGGAACTGCCCGATGGGACCCCGATTAATGCAAGACACGAGTATGTCAGTTATGCCAAAGAATTGGGATTGCGGTATTCGGACTTTGGTGTATTAAAAACAGACGCAACACAAATTCCGGGCGCAGAAGAATATGGAATACAATATACCCCATTTGCGGGCGGGTATACAACCAAGGCCGTTGAAACAGACCGTATGATGGAATTGGCGAAAAACGGCGAAATGACCTTTACGGGGTTGGCACGTGGAACCCTGAACAGATTTTATATAGACGAAGACGGAAACAACCATGAACAATCACTGGACAACAACGGTTTGCGCGACGATAACGCGACGTTGGTGTTTGCGACGGACGGAACCCAGACTTTGTCCGCAGATTTTGATAACTGGTATGGTATCCAGGCAATAAAAAACGCGGACGGAACAAACCAATTCAAAATTGTCCGTGACAATGAAAATGTACCCGCAAAATTCAGTGTAACACCCGGCACAGATACCAAATTGCCCGAAGATATGCCCATCAACACTAATGGTGGCACAACCAACGAAAGAATGCGTTTTGTCGTACATTATTATGGTGACAACAACATCCCGTCCGAGGCAACAGGCATGGTGATGTATCAATTCAATCCAAAGCCCCTGGAAACGGGCGACCCCGATGGGAATATTAACCTGGAACTGGGTTTTGGAGTAAAACGCTAAGGTTCATAAAAAACGCCCGAACGGGCGTTTTTTAATTACACGTCTGGGCCGGTTATTTTTTTCTGAACGCGATTGCAAAAACTGTGGCGCCGGCAACAAACATTATCCCTGACAGCAATTGCCCCATCGTCAGGCCCCAACTGGTTAAAAAGCCAATCTGGACGTCTGGGGCGCGAAACTGCTCGCATAAAATACGAAATACCGCATACAGCATCGCCAATATTCCACCCAGCGCACCAGGGTGATTACGCAGTTTTGTAAAACGGTACAGGCAATACATTATTATAAATAACAAGATGCCTTCGGTGGTGGCCTCGTACAATGGGCTGGGGTGGCGGGGAACATCTGGGTGGCCGGCAAATACAACGCCCCATGGAACGTCTGTGGGACGACCCATAACCTCCATATTAATAAAATTAGCAATGCGGCCGAAAAACAATCCAACCGGCGCGATTACCGCCAATATGTCCAACAGGCGGAACGCCGTATTATACACCCCGCCCCCGATTGCCCCGGATTTATTCTGGGCGCGGGCGAACATAAACGTCGCAATAATTACGCCCAACAGACCGCCATGAAAACTCATTCCGCCATGCCATACCGCAAATATTTCCAATGGGTGCGCCAAGAAAAATGGTAAATTATAAAACAGCACATACCCCAATCGGCCACCGATAATCACCCCCAGTATCAGTGCCGTCAGTAAATCGTCCAGTTGTTTCTTGGTTAATTTTATTTGGGCATCAGGGGCACGTGTAAACGAACGCAACATAAAATACCCAATAACAAATGCAAAAATATATGCCAGCGCGTACCAGCGCACGTCCAACCCAAATACAGAAAATGCCACCGGTGAAATTGGATCTATTACTATTGCCATCGTCGCCCCCGAAAATTATATACCTTGAATTAGTCGATTTATTGTATTATATATTCTGGTATCTAAACAAGGAGAAAAACATGGCAATAAGAAATGTTGCAACAAAGACAAAATCCCAAAACACAGTTGCGGGAACGCGCGCAGATGGCGGTTTGTCCGTTTATTTGAAGCGCATATTTGCACTGATGTTTGGTGCGGTGCTGGTGACGGCACTGGCGTCTTATCTGACGATGGCGACACCGTTATGGACGGTTTTGTTCACGGCGAACGGACTGTCTGCGGTTTATTATGTATTACTGTTCGGCGGATTGGCGTTGTCCATATGGGCCCAGGTGCGCGCATTCAGTTTCAAACCATCAACAGGTGCACTGATGCTGATGTTATATGCGGTGCTGACCGGGGTTGTTATGACACCGTTGTTGTTGGTGGCAATAACGAATAATCCGTTGACAATTCTGTCGGCGTTCGTTATCGCGGCCGTTATGTTCGCGTGCATGGCACTGTTCGGATACAAGACTGTCAAAGACCTGTCGTTTATGGGAATATTCCTGTTTATGGGTATGATTGGTCTGATTCTGGTTGGTTTGGCGTCGTTTATATGGCCGGCGATTGTCGGCGGTACGTTTGGGACAATCGTGTGCCTTATCGGCGTACTGATTTTTGCCCTGTTTACCGCGTATGACATGCAGAACCTGAAACGCGCGTATGCCGTACTGGGCGATGGCAACCAGAAAAATCAAATGGCTGTGTTGGGTGCATTGCATCTGTACATATCATTTGTCGCGATGTTCCAATATCTGTTAAGTTTACTGAACAGAAATTAATCAAAACAAAAAATGGAGTTGTAAAATGGCGTACAAAATAGACCCGGCAAAGTGCATTGCATGTCATACATGTATGGGCGCATGCCCGGTGGGCGCAATTTCTGTTGGTCCAGACAGCAAATGCGTTATAGACCCGGCAAAGTGCATTTCGTGTGGGACATGCGCGATGATGTGTCCTGCGTCGGCAATCGCACCAGATGTTAAATAATATCCGGGGTAATATTCGGGGGCGTCGCGCCCCCGTTTTTTTGTTAAAACAGTTGCAAATATATAAATTCTGTATAACAATAATCCGGTAATATTTTAGGGGATAAAAAATGCCAGCAAAAACAGTAAATGATATTGTCGCATTATGTAAACGACGTGGTTTTATTTTCACAGGTTCTGAAATTTATGGCGGTCTGGGCGGGGCATACGATTATGGCCCGTACGGCGTGGAATTAATGAAAAATATTCGTAACGCTTGGTGGGGCGCAATGGTCTATTCACGCAACGATATCGAAGGACTGGACGCCGCATTAATCAGCAATCGGTTGCTGTGGAAATATTCTGGGCACGAAGGCAGTTTTTCTGACCCGTTGGTCGAATGCAAAAAGTGTGGTGCACGTATGCGCCAAGATAAAATGCGCGACCAAACAAAATGCGATAACTGTGGCAGTACGGATTTAACACCACCGCGCGCATATCAATTGATGATGGGACTGTCTATTGGGGCAACCGCGGACGGGGCGATAAATGCGTATCTGCGTCCGGAAACCGCAACGACAACGTATGTCAATTTCAAAAATGTATTAGATGCATGTCCGCACAAATTACCGTTCGGCATTGCGCAAATTGGCAAGGCATTCAGAAATGAAATTTCCCCGCGCGGATTCGTGTTCCGTATGCGCGAATTCGAACAGGCAGAAATGCAATACTTTGTAAACCCGGCCGATGATGAAAAATACTTTGAAATGTGGAAGGAAATCCGCATGGCATGGTGGGTGAATGTATTGGGAATTCCGGCGGAAAAATTGCGCTTTACACCACACGAAAAACTGGCCCATTATGCCAAGGCCGCCGGCGATATAGAATACGAATTTCCCGATGGGTTTGACGAAGTCGAAGGTATACATAATCGCCAGGACTTTGACCTGGGGTCGCATACCAAGGCGCAAAACGAATTCAATATCCAGGCCAACGTTATGGATAATCACGACAGTACGACAAAACTGGCGTACAGTGATCCACAAACCGGCGAAAGTTTTATCCCGTTCGTAATTGAAACCGCAATGGGTGTTAATCGTGCAATGTTGGCGGTCATGCTGGACGCGTATACCGAAGAAGATTTGGGCGGTGGAAAATCACGCGTTGTGTTAAAACTGAAACCTGCGTTGGCCCCGGTAAAGGCCGCGGTTATTCCATTGGCACGCAATGTCCCGGAACTGGTAAACATCGCAAATGATATCGAAAACGATTTGCGTAAATTACATATAGGTCGTATCGAACTGGAAAATTCTGGGAATATTGGTAAAAACTATCGCAGACACGATGAAATCGGTACCCCGGTATGTATAACCGTAGACCATCAAACAATCGAAGACCACACCGTAACGTTGCGTTATCGTGATTCTATGCAACAGGAACGCGTCGCGATTGCCGATGTGCCGGCACGTGTTATGGAAATCATAAATAAAAACGAAAAATAAAAAATCGCCCGTTTGGGCGATTTTTTTATTCTGTTGTGGTATCCGCGGTTCCGGCCATATTCGGGATAAATATCTGGTCGTTATAATATCCCAAAAATCTGTTTCCGGTGGCACAGTATACCTTTTGCAGTGAATCTTCGTATTCGCGCACCGCCGTAACCCAACGATTTTGAACGTCATTCTGGGCGCCCTGGTACCCGACAAAACCACCCAATGCACCGCCAACACCGGCGCCTATTAATGTACTTTTCAAACGCGCCTTGTTTCCAAAGTCAATCAAACTGCCGTCGGTGGCATCCACCATCATCGGATAAAAATTCTGGACATCTGTATCCGTGTTATCAGACAATGCGTATGCATCACCATTCGTGGTACGGCCGTATATCGTCACACCATTACGATTATTACGGCGCCATTCACGCCAATCCGCCTGGGTCAAACCAAACGCCTTGTCCCGCATTTCCAGCATCGCAGGCATTTGACGGTCTATGCGACCGGCACTGGACACCAATGCATATATACCGCGACCAACGTCGACATTATCGCCACCCTGGGTCGCGGGAACCATACTGATTACGCCATTATTACTGGAAACATAATATTGATAACTGGAATTCGCCAAAATACGTTCGAATTGTTCGTCTGTTACATCTTCGATATTTGCATCTGGGTACGCGGCCAGACGAATAGACGCCAATTCTTCTTCTTTGCAATTGGTCATATTTGCATCGCAAACAAAGGTTTCATTGGTATCTATGTTAAAAAACGCACGTTCCGTGGTCAGTGGCGTTGTCGTTGCCAAAACACCCCACAGACACGATGTACGGCGCCCCGCCCCATCCGCGCCATCCGGGATGGTACAATCTTCGATACGCAGTACAGAACCACCCGTCGCGGCCATATTTCCAATAACACTGCCGGCGGTGGCATTCACACCCGCAGATAAAATAGTGTCCCCGGCAACCTTGCCAGTATAGGCATTGGCCGCCATCAGGCCAGACCCCAATACCGCACCAATCGCCGTGCCCTGTAATTTACCAGTGTCCGTGCCCAACAAACTGTCGTTTCCGCGGTCATTTTGGCCCAACATATTTCCGCCCAGACCGCCAATTATTGCGCCCGCCGCAATCTTTAACCCGGCGTTTTTCTTTTGTTCTTGATTCATCACGTCAACAACGTCGTCCATTGTCGGGGCGGCATCCGCGGGGAAAACAATACTTTCCGCGTCCACAGTGTATGAATCTGATGGAAATTCCGAAATGTTGCATATCATCGCATCACCAGATGCCAAATACGCACGTGCCAAAACGACATCTGAACCATCTTGGCCCATTTGATAACCGCGCATTTCAACAATCGCGGTACATGTATCCGCACCACCCGCGCCACGACCAACCGTCGGTTGCGTCCAATCAAATTCGCCGTTCGGATAAATCATAGAACAACGTTCCATACGCGCATCGCGGATAACATTCACATCATCAACAGCCGCGGTCCCGTCAGTATTCTGGGTGGCCACGGTATTCGTGGTCGGTGTTGTTGTGTTTTGACCGGGCTGGGGCTGGTTCACGTAAATAGGCTGTGGGCCCATGCGGGCATCGTTTACCTGTTGATATGCCTGGGCATAACTGCGCGAATGATTACCAACACGAATTGCGGAATTTGCATCAAACGACACAACACCCAAAATCACGGCAAACAAAGAATAATGAAGAATTGAACGTGTTGCTTTCATCGATATCCCCCAATGTGCCATTCAGACACATTTCCCCCAACCGCACAAAATATCAAAACTGTAATCTTAATCTGACACCAACGTCAACCGTGCTAAGACGGCCACTTTCGTACCAGTTTGTGTAATGGAATACACTGTCATACGGGGCGGGATATTCACCACCGGCGCCATCGCCCAACCATTCTGTTTGGGATACAATAATACTGCCCGATGATTTAACCTTGCCCAGGTTGGTGTATCTGACAAAGAAATCTATTTTTATTCCGCCATCCATTTCCGTGGTCAATCCGCCTTCGAACATAAACGCTAACTGTTCCGCAGTACCACCGTTATGATACGCATACACGTCGGAAATACCGGTCAAATCACCCGGCCCCGCCATAGACGGTTCCATTTCTGAATAAAAAGTATCGTCATAGATAACATAGTCCGCAATCGTATTTAACGAAATACCAACGCCAACACCAACATACGGGCGCAACATACCGCCCGCCATATATCCCGTATATGCGTCTATGTTATAATACAAATTTAACATTGTCGCGTTCGCGGTAATCGCACCACCGTCCACAGTCGCTTCGACATAGCCACCAATCCCATCAGACGATTGGACCATGTCCGGATACGAAATTCCCGAATAGCGTAAATACGAAAAATCAACGCGCAAATCGTTATTAATTGATGCACCAACCGATAACTGCAACGGAATTACAGTGTCGGTGTTAAAGTCAGCCTCTTGAAAAGCACCCGGAACGAACCAAGCGTTTTGTTCGCCCATATAGTCCGCAAGGACGGATCCACTGACACTGGCAGAATATGCAACCCCCAGCCCAACGTACAGACCACTGTCCGCCAAACGGTCAAAATCAGATGGTTGATAATACTGGCGCCCGGCGGTGGTCACGTTTGATCCAACCCGGGGCAATGAACCTGTTATCCGTGTAGGATTGGCAACATTAGGATTTGATGTTGGCACCGTTGTACCCGTATTTGTCGGTAAATAAATAACCTGGCCCGATGCATTTGTACCCTGGTACCCGGAATATACAGGATATTGCGCAGAATATGCCACACCGTGCATACCAAACAAAACACCCGCCAATGTCGCAAGAAAGCCGACTTTTTTCATTGCCTTTCCATTTTCCTTTTAACGTATTATATCATAAAAATATTCTGGATAAAAGTATTTAGTTTATCGCGTTATTTGATAAAAATACCCCGCCACACGGCGGGGTAAGTGTCCAATATATTAAATTTACTGATTTTTCAGTCTTGCTTAGAATGCCAAGTTCAAACGAACCCCAACTTCGGCCTTGACATCTGTGCCGTTCTGGGAATTCGCATGTGCATCGTCGAATGTGTATTCGCCGTACAACGCAACCTGGACATTTTCTGTCAACTGGTTCGCAACAGACAATGTAACGATGTATTCGTCAAAACCATCGTTCATGTCAGACAGACCCGCAATCAATGCATCAACACTTGGTTTTACCATGTTGCCAATAACTGGTGCCCAATCAACATCTGTGGCCAAGCCTTTGACCCCATTGTCTGCGTGATGATTGTATTTGAATCCCGCGCCAAATGACCATGCGTCATTCAACTGATAAAACGCGTTCAAACCAAAATTAACCTCGGTCGCGGATTTCAGGTCAACGGATATTTCATCCGGCACACCCGCCATCGACAACATACCACCCATTTCTTGGTTCAAACCGGCAATATCAATAACGTTATTGCTGTTGCCAAATGTTTTCAGAACTTCGACAAATGCACTGGTCGTTAATTTTTCGTTCCATGTTTTACCAAAACGAACACCGGCATCAAAGCCCCAACGGCCGTTGGAATAGTTGTCGTATTTGAAACCGTGGGACGCAGTATACGAACCACGCATTTTATTGATACCACCCAGGTGTGCGTCTGCATAGATATCTAAAACAATATCATCAGACGTTTCAACCGCACGCCATATCAGACCCAAACGGCCGTGATTCATGCCCTTGCGGTCAACATCATCGTCATGTGTGTACGCAAACGCACCACGAATTGCGATACGGTCAGTAATACCGATACCCAAATCTTCTTGGACACGCCAAATTGGGAATTCGGTTGCACCGTCGTGTTCCTTTAACTTGTGCGCGTCAGAATCATCCGCGACCTTTAACATCAATCCGCCCGATGTTTTGGAATAAAATTCACCAGCCGTCGGCATATACAACGGATTTTCCAAATTAGCAGCCATCGCAGGCGTCGCCAAGACAGATGCAACCGCCGCTAATTTCAAACTTTTTTTCATCATTTAACTCCTTAGTTTGCGATGAAATGAATGTACACAGCCCCCATTATTGGCAAGACCGCGGGTCATATCCGCCCCGCCCATTATTGGCAACAGTGCGTTTTTGTGATACAACCGTTAACCAGGGTGCTATATTATGTGAATAATGTCAAAATAATTTTTATTAGCCACTTGTACCGGGCGTTTGCGAACCTATATATACTTGAACAAGAACATTTAACCATGGGGGTGCATCATGGCAAACGATGAATTCAGCACAAATATGAAAATTATCGCCGGCGTAAATGTTCAGCGTGACGAACAAAAACGCGAACTGGCCGATGCGGACAAGAAAAAACTGTCGTCTGCATATTTCCAACTGTTTTACAATTTGACATTCGCAAATTGGTTGCGTGGCGGAAATCTGGGCACGGCATGGTATCGCGCGTTGGCACAAATGCAACAGTTTGTTAATTCTAAATCCGCAAAAAATCCCGCCGGACTGTATCTGCGCCAGGTGTTGTCTGCACATAAAGCGCGATGGGCCCAGGTGATGATGACAAGTCCGCATCGCAATGATGTTATCAGTGCATCACCAGAAAAAATACAACAATGGAACCAACGGGTCGCACGCGCAACAACCCAGGCGATGAATGGCCTGAACACCACATTGGCACAATATGAAAAAAACGTACCGCACACGACAACAAATGTCGCCAATGCCCAGGGAACCGATGCGTACAAAATCGCAATGCAGAAAATGCAACAGATGATTATATTGGAAATTCAAAAAAGACAAAATGGAATGGTTGCATAATTAAAAACGCCCAAGTGGGCGTTTTTATTATTTATGCTTGTATGCCAATATATACGGCGTGAACGCATCGGCGAATTCTGGGGGCAACCACGCACGCGGGACAAGCAAAGAATTATGCTGGCCCGCCGACATTTTTGGCAATATTTCGCCATTCTTGGCATTTATAACGTTGCGTATCTGGACCGTTGGACCATGCAAGACGCCCGGCAAAATAAACGTTATGTTATCACCGGGGCGAATCTCGTTCCTTAGTTCCAGTGTTATTGCGTCTGCGTTTGTATTCGTGATAACACCCGCGACATGCCAATCTGATGTTGAACGTGCACTGGTGTAATTATGCGCGTCTGGGCCCAATACACCATCAAAGAACGCCGTTGTATATCCGCGCGTTTCCAGTTTATTTAATTCATCCATAAAAGGCGCAGAATCAAAGTTGTCTGGGTCACGGGCGTACGCATCCATCGCCATACGATATGCGTGCACAACCGCGCCAACGTAGTATTCACTGCGATTGCGACCTTCTATCTTTAACGAATCTGGGCGTGATTCTATTACCGCGTCCAGGCGTGGCATCAGGCACAAATCACGCGCATTCAGGATATATGCGCCATGTTCATCTTCGTCCAGTGGCATTTCAATACCCGTTTCGTGTTCGCGCAAAATTACATCATATTTCCACCGACACAATTGCGCACACGCACCACGATTGGCCGGACGACCAGTTATGAAATTAGACAACAGGCAACGCCCAGAATAACTCATACACATTGCGCCATGAACAAAGATTTCCAATCCCATATCTGGGCATTTTTCACGGATAACCTTGAATTCATCATGTGATACTTCGCGGGCCAACACACACAGCCGTGCGCCCGCACGTTGCCAGAACTTTACCGATTCCGCCGAACATATATTCGCCTGGGTCGATACGTGTATCGGCATATCTGGGAAATGTTCGCGTACCCACATCATAACACCCGGGTCCGATATAATCAGCGCGTCTGGGCGCAAGTATTCCAACACATCCGCCACGCGGTCCATATTCGCGAAATCGCGTTCGTGCGCAAACAGGTTAAACGCCAAATAAACACGACGCCCCGCGGAATGCGCCAACTGAATCCCCGCATAAACATCGTCCACCGTTATTTTAGCACGCGCGCGCATAGAAAAACCCGGCAGTCCCGCGTAAATTGCATCTGCGCCATATAAAATGGCGGTCTTGAATGCGTCCAGCGTACCCGCCGGCGCCAATAATTCAGGTAATTTAATCATAGTTATTATATTTTTTACGCTTATTTGAATAATGCAAGCAATTTATGATTTTTTAACTTGAATTTTGTGCGTCGGCAATGTATAGTAAAGCACATTGCCAGTTTAGCTCAGCTGGTAGAGCATCTGATTTGTAATCAGAGGGTCGTTGGTTCAAGTCCGACAACTGGCACCAGGATAAAAAACCGCCCGGTTGGGCGGTGTTTTTATTATTTATTTTTTCTTTTGCTTTTTGTTTTGAGACCGGTTTTTGGACGATTTATCCGACGCGCTGTCATAATCAGCAGGTGTGTCTTCTTCGTCATAGTATGCGTCATATTCTACGTCTATGTCCGCGTTTTTGATTTCGTCCAGGACATGGCGCGCACGCGGATTACGGTCAGAATATTTTTTCAAGCCCACCAATAATGCACCCGATACTAATTTTTCTAAATCATCTGTTGATATGTTTTCTGATACGCGGTCGCGAATGTTTGACGCCATACGTTTTACTACGCGTTTGGCCTTATACAGCAAAGAATGATGACGACGATGCATTGCAATTATTTCCATTATCCACATCGCAATCAAAAACACCAGCAATGGTACCGCGACACATACGATAAAGTATTTTAATAATCCGTCTGCACAAAATGTCGTTCCGAACATCGCCGTGCATGTACGTGGACTGTGCAACAACAATATCGCAACGATTTCATATATTGACAGTATTGTCAGGCCGATTTTTGATTTCAAGAACATTTCTTTTCCCCTTTTGTTTTATTACGTTATCTAGAACTGCATAAATCTGATACCCATCAGTATGGTCCAATCTGCACGCGTCCAATTACCGCCCAGTCTGTGGCCGGCACGAACCCAAACACCCGTGGTTTTATTCAACATGGTCCCCAGTTCTAATTCAGCCAAAAATTCTTGGCGACCTGTTTCATAATTTACCCATACCTGGGGGTCGGCCAATACCCACCAACCATTGTTGGACGCATAGCCCAATAATACGCGGTATTGTCCCTGGTTAATGTCGGGCGCAAAATCTGGGTCTGTGTTATGTAATGATATAAACTGCTTGGCAACCAATGCGCCAAAAACATTATGACCGAACGAATACACGTATCCCAATATCGGATCAAATGTATACTGTTGCGCGCCCAATGTTTTTTCTGTGGCGGTGGGTAAAATAAATTCTGTGGCACCGATTAAAGTATGACGGCCCCAGGTATGCTGGCCACGGGCACGCAAAGTTAAATCGCCCAATCCATTGTCTGAAAATCCATGACCGCTGTATCTGACCAACGGCAATTCTGCGTTGATACCAAATACACGGCGAATGGCGTGGTCGTATTTGAATGTTAATGACGTAACAGACGTATCACCCAATGCACGCAATTGTGGCAACAGTTCCATCTTTGTCAGGTTGTCCGCCGGGTTAACACCACGGGCATTATTATTATCATCGGCCGCCCATACGGTCGGCGCGATTAAAGTCAGCAAGACTGCGACCAGTGTTCTTTTCATATTTGTTTCCTGTTTGTTTTTTTTGTGTATTGTTATTTTGACAGGAACGAATATGAAAATCACCAGGAACAAAAACCCACCGCAAATGCGGTGGGCGTTTTAATTTTATCTTTGATAATAACCCTATTGCGAACCAGACGGATTTTCCGGTGTTCCATATTCTGATTCGGGTTCCGTTGTCGCGTCATCTGTGTCAATTTCGTCCGCAGAATTTTCCATTTCGGCCGTTGCAGATGCCGTGGCATCCGTGGCCCCGGTGTTATTTTCATCGGGCGAATTTTCCGCGTCTGCCGTTGTGGCGGCGGCACGTTCTTCTTCGGCACGGGCAATATTCGCGATTTGCAATAACTGCTTTTCCAGGTCGGAACGTTCGGACGATTTATATCCCGTTTCCGTTGGGGCATCGCCATCTGTTTTCTGGGCATCATCCGACACCGCCGGATTTATCAGGTTATTCAGAATTTCTATATTTGCCTGGGTTCCGGTCATATCACGCGCCAACAATTTACTGCCCGGGCCGGGGAAAAACCATTCGTCCAGTTTTACCGCGGTTAATTGCATAATCGGGCGGGTGCGCGCATTTTCAACCCATGGCGCCGGACGTGGTGCATCCGAATAATACCACAGCGTCGCCCAATACACCAACCCCATAATAACAATACCACGTATCAGACCAAATATTATCCCCAGCGTACGGTCTGTGACCTTCATAATACTGTTTTGGATTCTGTCGCGCAGGCGTTGGTTAAAAAATCCGACCAACATCAATATGACAAAGAACACGACGAAATACGACGCGACCAATGTGCCAACCGTTGATGCCGTCAGACCAAACCAATCCTGTAACAGGCCGTCCAATAATGGCGAAATAAAACGCGCCGCAAATGCCGCGATAACCCACGACAGTGTGGCAACCATTTCATATATGCCCCCACGAACGGCGGCCCATATCGTGGACGCCACCAAGACGCCCACGTATATATAATCCAAAGATGTTAAATCCAGCATAACCAATCCAAACAGTTAATTATCAAAGATTTTATTTTTTCTTTTTATCTTTCTTGACCAAAACAAATCCCAATGCGGCAACCAGTACAATTAACAGAATATAGAAATAGACCGGTGATGCGTTGTTATTTTTTTTTTCGATGTCGGCACTGGCGGCATCGGCGGCATTGAATTCAACAATGGCATTTTGACGATCAGAATGCTTTGCCTTGAATCCTTCGGGGTCAGCCTCTAATGCCTTTTTATTTTCGGCGGCATCGGCACGTTCGGCGTCGGACATATCAACTTCTATGGCGTCGCGCAATTCCTGTTGCATTTGATCGGCATAACCCTGAAAGCATTTTTCGCCAACAACAACGACCGGAACGCCACCACTTTCGTATTCGCATTTCTTTAACACGTCTTGGAATTCGGGACGATTTGATTCTTCCATAACGTTAATTTGAACAATGTGCAATTTTGGATATTCGTACACCAGATTATTTACCATAAATTCACGCGCATGATGGCAATGCGGGCAATACGGGGAATAATATAATCTGATATCGGCGCCAAACGCAGTGCCAACAAAAAACAGTCCAAACAGTGCAGATAACAGTGATATTTTTTTCATAACTTCTCCTTTGTCTTAGTTCCGATTATAGAAACATGCCCCGCCCTGTGCAAGCCATTTTTAACCTAAAAATTCATAAAATGATTATTTACAAAAAATGAGGCAATTGCCCCATTTTTACCGTACTCGCAACACGTCAACATATCTGTCATATACCACGGGTGTTCTGTTTATGGTATAAATGCGGTCCGTGCGTTCCGAATTAAACCATACATACAGCACATTCGTCACGTCATCGCCATACCATGGATTCGGCATCGACGGAACATAGCGTGTATAATTATTTCCAAACACCACGCGGAACGTGTTGTCAAACACCTGGGACCATTTGTCTTTGAATGTCCAACTTTGTATAACGTTCACAATCAGAACACCGTCGGCGTCCACATGCGATTTCAGGCGTTCCATAAATTCCGCAGTAATTAAACCTTCGGGAATTTGATACGAATTCGAAAATACGTCCAGAACAATTATTTTGTACTTGTCCGGTGTATTTTTCAGGAACTGGCTGGCATCTTGGACAACGAATTTTTTATTTGGGGTTAATTCATATTTCAAGAAATATTTTTCCGAAATATCTTTTAATGTTGGTTCGACGTCAACGTATGTATACGAATTAAATGTGTCGTGCAGACCAACCGAAAAACCACCCGCACCCAATACCAAAATATTCTGGGGAACATCATTTGGCAACGTATTTATGAACATAGTATTTATGGCCTGGGCATACATGGCGGTATTGCCGTTATCATCCATTATGGACATAGGCAACTGATTCATAAACAAAATCCGGGAACCGTCAAACCATTCGTCAACGGATATTGTTGACAGTGCATTATTTACCAAAATACCGTAACGATTACGCTGGACATAATCACTGTTGATAATTACGGTCGGGATAATAATCACAGCACCAAAAACCATAACCCACCATTTTGGATGTGTGATAATCGCCGCCAATACAGCCAGCAAAACAATTAAACTGACCGTGTTATTTACACCGACAAATGGCATCAATAATAACGTGGTCAGCAATGATCCAACAACCGAACCAATTGTGTCCCATGCCATAATGTTGCCGGTGTAATTTGTGTTGTATTTGTGCAAATATCTGGACAACAGGGTCGTGTTGAACCCGAACAAGAACGGCCCAATCGACAACAAAACAAACGAAAAGATAAATGTTTGAATGACACTGGAAAATACACCGTGGTCCAATAACCAATTAAAGTACCCCGATACCAATGGAAAACTGGCCGCCAGGCATGCGAATGTCGCGATAATGATGAAACTGGCACTTAATATCGTTTTGATTTTCTTGTTTGGTATTTTTTCCGAAGACCCCAAGAAATATCCCAACGACATAAATCCCAAAAATGTGCCCATAATAATACTGGTGATAACCGCACTGGACCCAACCCAGAACGCCAATTGGCGTAAAACAATCAATTCAAAAGATAAACTGATATACCCGTTCAGAAATATCAAAAATATTAACCAAAAACGCAATTTTTTACTCATGAATTTCTCCCTGTTAATTGGTGATGCTAGTAAAAAACTGTTTTTGATTCAAGTATGAAAAACATACTATCTGACATGCAAGAATCGCACGTCGTCAAATTCTGAATAGCGACTGAACACGGCGGTGGCGTATGGACACATTGGTATTACTTTGCGATGCTGACTGCGTGCCAGATTCGCGACACACCGGACCAGATTTAATCCAACATCCTTGTCTTGTTTGTATTGGTCGGAAATAAACGTATAGTCTATTATCATTTTATCGCCACCACTTTGCACGAACGTGATTTCACCAATATGATTACCGCCACAGTTCGCATAAAAACCAAAACCATTCGGAAATATATCGTATGTTATGTTTTCTGTGTCTGACATAATAAAACGCGCCCCCATGCGTGATTATAGCATGGGGGCCATCGTGTTATAAATCGGATTGTTATCCGTAATTATCACATGTTAAATACTGTCAAAATTTTTGCGGATTATTCGGGCACTGCGCCGTAATTCCGCAGATTCCCCAGGCGATAATTTTGGACGCAGTGTCGCCACCGCGCCGTTTGCCCCAACGACACGTGGCAATGACATCGCAACCGCATCCGTGCCCGCGCCATCAACACAACTGACCGTTAAAATTCTGTGTTCGTCATTTATTATGCAACGCAATAAATCAGCCGTCGCCGCACCTATGCCATCCCACGTTGCGCCACGACCGCGGATTATTTCGTACGCAGAATTACGCACACGGTGCGTTATTGTATTGCGCGTCGTCTGGGGCAAAGATATTTTCATCTGGCGACAAAAATCATCCAGTTTTAATGCACCAACCGCCACAGATGTCCAATCGACAACACTGCTGTCGCCGTGTTCGCCCAAAACGTACGCGTTAATTGAATGTGTGGATACCGATAAATGGCGCGACAATATCGTACGCAAACGTGCAGAATCCAGCATCGTCCCCGTACCAATAACACGCGACGTCGGCAGACGCGATAATTTATGCGCCAACATCACCATGACATCCAACGGATTAGACAGAATTATTATCTTGACCGTTTTGGCATCTACGTTCGCCATAACACGCGGGATGATATCAGACATCACGTTCGCGTTATTTTTTAACAAATCCATGCGCGTTTCACCGGGCTTTTGGTTCGCACCCGCCGCGATAATTACTATATCACTGCCCCGGATACCACGATAATTGCTGGCCGCGGTAATTTTTACGTCAAAACCAAAACAAACCGCATGACCCAAATCATCCGCCGCCGCGCGCGCACGCACACCATCGCGATCAAACAAAACTATTTCATGAACAAACCCAGTGTTTTTAACCGCCGTCGCAACCGCAGAACCAACGGTGCCAACACCAATAATCGCTATCTTCATTCCCGTCCCCTGTGTTATATCATATAAATTATACCATAAAAAATCCCGCATGCGCGGGATTTTTTTAATACGACTTGGCAACATAGACGTAATCGGAATCTGCGTCATCCAGACACCGACGCGATATTTTGTACGTATCCATTAACGCATCAAATTTTTCGTTTTGTGTCGCCGTATATTTAATGCGGAAAAATCCAATCGTGCCATTGGCCAGCGCATCTGACAGTTCGTCTAAATCAGACACGTTGTGAATCATGGTCTGATTACGCGCAACAACCGCGTCGTACATATCACGCTGAATCTGTTTCAGAATTCCATCAACGTCCGCCATCAATTCCGCAACCGTGATAGAATGCTTAGACGATTTTCCCAAATCACGGCGCGTAATCGTAACACAGCCGTCCGCCATTTCACGTGCGCCAATTTCAACGCGTAATGGAACGCCACGCTTAATCCATTTCCACATCTTGTCGGGTGCACGCATATCAGACGTATCAACAAAAACACGAATGCCAGCATTACGCAACTGGGTCCCCAAATCGTCCGCGTACGCGTTCAATTCGTCCGCGTTTTCATCGCGTGTAATCGGGATAATTACAACCTGGTACGGGGCAACCGCAGGTGGCAAAACCAGACCATCGTCATCAGAATGCGTCATAAACAAACTGCCCATCATGCGGGTGGACACACCCCAAGATGTCGTCCAAGCATGTTTTAACACGCCATCTGTATCCAAGTATTGAATGCCAAACGATTTAGAAAAATGTTGGCCCAAATCGTGCGATGTGCCGGCCTGTAAAGCCTTGCCATCTTGCATGATGTGTTCCAGTGTATATGTGTGGTCCGCACCGGCAAATCTTTCTTCGGGCGTTTTTTCGCCCATAATCGACGGTATCGCCAACACTTCGCGCATATAGTCGCCATAAACACCATGCATTTTGCGCGCGTCGGCATTCGCCTGGTCATGGGTGGCGAACGCATTATGACCTTCTTGCCAATAAAATTCAGATGTACGCAGAAACAGACGCGGACGCATTTCCCAACGCATAACATTTACCCACTGGTTCAGTTTTAATGGTAAATCGCGGTACGATTGAACCCAGCGCGACATCGCATCGCCAATAATCGTTTCAGATGTCGGACGAATAATGTACGGTTCCGTCAGTCTGGATTCTGGGTCTGGTTGCAATGTGCCGTCTATCATTTTCAAACGATAGTGGGTGACAACGGCGGCTTCTTTGGCGAAACCGGCGACGTGTTCCGCTTCGCGATTAAAAAAGTCAATTGGTATTAATAACGGAAACTGGGCATTTTGGGCACCACATGCCTTGATACGCTTATCCAATTCATCGCGCATCAATTCCCATATCGCCCAACCGTATGGCTTTATCGTCATACAACCACGAACAGGCGCGTTTTCTGCCAAATCTGCCGCGGTTATCAGATTTTGATACCATTCACTGAAATTTTCCGAACGTGTCGGGGTAATTGCTGTTTTCATCTTTTTATCTCTTTTATAAACTTTATTTTGCTGTTTTATTTTTTAACTTCATATATTTATCGGAAACGATTGTGTGCAGTGTTTCCGCAATCTGCTTTCTGTCCATACCCGCCAAAGGCGGTGGTGGCATAACAGTTATTTCAACCAAGAACCCGCCCAATACCATTATGTGAAATACCTGGCCAAATGCACTGCGTTCGCGTGAACACGTGGGGCCCATATCTTGGTTAGAATTATTAAAGTACGCAAAATGTTCGGCCATGTCAGCATCACTGATTGGTGTGCCATCGCGGAAACGGTAATTCATTACCATTGGTTGCACAACAACATTCGAATTTTCTATGAAATTAAACAGTGTACTTTTGAAAGTTTTTACGTACGCGCCGTTTGTTGTTGTACCTTCGGGAAATAAAAATATCGGATAAGACACGTTGGACAATGTATCTTGGACCTGGGCCAGTGCATCCATGGCGTGCGATGGACGACGGTCCACAAATACAACACCAAACTTACGCGAAACCCATCCAACCAACGGCCAAGATTCCATTTCTTTTTTGGCAATAAAACTGCCCCCAAAGGCAACGGGGAATGTCGCAATTTCAAAAATAGATATATGGTTCGATATTACCAACAGTGGACGATGCGACGACAGTGCGCCATGCACACGAACACGAACGCCAACAACGTACAGCAATATGCGCATAAAAAATCGCATATATGCAACAGATGCACGACCGCGTGGCAATAAAAATATTATCGGCAATTGGATTACAACCAATATCCAAAACAATATAAAACGCAACACCGCCGTTGTCGTATTAAAAATATTCTGGCGTCTGACCCGTCCCATTATTTGTCATCCCCATTATCACTGTCTGTGTGATCGTCTTCGATATATTCGGCGTCGGCGGCATCTTCGCGCAACAAGAATTCAAAAAATGCCCGCAACATTTTGAACGACCCCGTCACCGGTAATAACATAATCTTACCCACGGTCTTTAACGTGCCATCTTTGTAATCCAGGTTTTCCAATGCGTTTTCACGACCCAAGAAATGCTTTTGATATGCAGAATCTATCTTTTTAGTCTGGACCATGACAAACACGTCGTATGAATTAAACGCCTTGTCGATAAATACACCCTTGCCGAATGTGGCGCCCAGGCGCAAATATCCCTTAATCAGTGGGGTCATTTGATGACGCGCATCTGTTTCGTCCACAAATTCACGTGGTAAAATATTCATTCGCGACAGTTTTGGATTTATACTGTCATCAAAGTTTTCAGACAACACCGTCGCACGTAATCCCAATGGCGATAAATGATTATAATACAGGTATGATATAGCCTGGGCCGATTCCACAGGTTTATTACCAACCCAAGACGCAACCCCAAACAATATCGCAATTTTACGGCGAACAACATATTCACCCAATCCCGCCCATAACATACGCATCACCAATGCGTTTTCACGATACTGGCGCGCGACGCAGGCACGCGACATTTCGGCGATATTGCCGTCAACCTTTTTAATCTTGGAAATATTAAATTCAGATTCTGTATAAAAACTGCCCATTTTTTCGGCGGCATTTCTGTCAATAATACGATATGTACCGACAATTTTTCCATTGTGGAACACCGCCATATATTCAGCATATCTGTCAAATGCATCGTATTCTTCGCGCAGATTTCTTTGTTCTTCGGTTGCGGACGCACCTTCTTCTTCTACAAAAACATCATAGCGTAATTGACGAACCTGGCGACGTTCATCTTTGTTACGTGTCAGACGAACTTCGTAATCACGAACCTTGATAGCCATTAAATAAATCCTTTGATTTTATCAATACTTCAAAGAATATCAAAGAAATCCGCCGTTTTCAATATAAAATAATCGCCACCAAAATTATGGTGGCGTTAATGTTTTTTACCTAGTGTAATTCGTCCGCCAGCGTTGCAATCGCAATCGCATACCAATTCGAACTGTTCCACTTTTTTATGCGGTAAAAATTAGGGTACGTTAAATATGCGTATATCACCGGCTGGGGCGCGACATCTGTATCAATGGCGTTCGGATCAACCGCATTAGTCGCATTTGCAATCGCCGTCGCACGCGCATCATTTATCGCGCCAACATCACCAACCAAACCCGCCGTCATATCCGCCACAGGCAACGCAGAACCGTCCGCATTCACAACCCCCATCATCGCCCATTCTGATAACGGACGACGTGTTTTCCCGTCCAGTAATGTTATGTCAAAATTCGCCGGCAACGCCACACGACGAACAATTCTTTCATTCGGATTCCACCCCAATTTATGCAGGTAATTACCCGCACTGAACATCGCATCGCCAACACTGTGTATAATATCAACACGACCGTCGCCATTGCCATCTGCGCCGTATTGTTGCAACGTGGTTGGAATAAACTGAAAATGTCCCATGGCGCCGGCCCAACTGCCCCGGATGTCGTTTATATCCAGATTGTTATCGTCCGCAATTTTCATCAGCGCCAATAACTGGTTGCCAAAAAATGTTTCACGGCGCCCTTCGTACATTAATGTCAAAAATGCGTCCGTCAATTTATGCGCAGATTTATATGTTCCGTAATTAGATTCTAATCCCCAAAACGCCAAAATAACATGTGGTTGTACACCGTATGTCTGTTCCACACGCGATAATAATGTCGGGTATGTTTCACGCATTTTGCGCCCGTTTTCAATACGGCGCGAATTTACCGTACGCGCCAAATACCCGTCCAGTGTTAATTTGAATTCTGCCTGGTTGCGGTCGCTTTTTACAATAGACGGGATAAAAACAGGATATTTTAATGTCGCGTCTATGACCGTGTCTGATATATGATTGTTCTGGGCGCGCGTACGCACGTTATCCAATATGGTATACCAACGGTCCATATCAAATGTACCGGTATCCGCATACGCAACAAATGGCAACACACACACCATCGCAACGCCCAATGCGCGTGCGACAAGTCCACGAAATGTCATGTCAACACCCCTTAGAAAGAATATTTAAGTCCAACATGCAAACCAAATGATTGCCAAGTTGCATGTTTTAACTGGTCACTGACGGATTGTGTCCACGCAGGCACCGTTTCCAAAATCGGCAATCCGTTATCGTCCAGAATATAATAACCGTTTTCATCAACCAGCCACTGGGTCGTTTCGGCCCAATAGATTTCACCACCAATTTTACCAACATGAAATACGTTAGTATCAACCTTTATCGCCAATTGCATACGATCCGACAGACGATAATTATATTCCATTTCCGCCGCATAGGAGTATGCACCATTACTGCCCTCGTCAATAAAACTTGGGTTCTGTTGCCAATCCGTACGGTTTGGCCATGTACCTTCGGATGAATATTTTGGCAATCCGACCTGGAAATAAAAGCGCAATTTGTCCGCCAGCGTCATTTGCTTTTCTATTTCCAAGCCAATGTAAAAACCAGACCAAGTCGTGTTATAAATATGGGTTGTACCCTCAATCAATACGGGGCCATCACCACCAATAATCACACATTCCCCGGAATCAACGCCCCACGGCACATAGCCCATCGCGGGATCATAGTCCCCCGTAACCAACGCCGTTCCCAAATCGTTGAAACCACTGACCGGGGCCTGGACCAATTTAATATCTTCGGGCGACATACAAACCTGGTACCAATCTTCTGGTGCATCGGTCCCAATCGGCAAAGACCAATAATGTCCGGATTCATCGCCGTATACATAATCACCCTTGTCCGTCATCAAAGGCAAGAACACACCCGGATTTGGGTACAGGTGATTTGACATTTCCAGATTATGATTGAATATTTCATATCCAAATGACGGCGAAATCTTCCACCCGGCAACGTCCCATATATGATGTGCGCCAATTCCAACACGAAACCGGTTTGTACGCCCCGTCTGATCGCCAACAGAAATCGTGAATATCCCATAATCAGGATCGGCCCAATCGTATGGTTCCAAATCATAGTCCATCGACATTCCGCCATGCGACATAAAGCCCATTGTATAATTCGCATAGGCAAACATATCAAAACTGCGCAGGCTGAAATTGTGTTGCAGACCAACACCAATTTCATCAAACACCATATCGTCCCATTCCAAAACAGAATTTACACCCGTTTTGAATTCAAAATCCGCAAAACGGCGCGAATACATCGCATAAACCGTCGTTCTGTCTTCGACCGGCATGGCGATACCGTTGGCCGTCATCATGGTGACCATTTCCGATTCTTCGGGGACCTGGGGCCGGGGAATTTGATATGTTGTTGACCGACTGTTTACAATTTGTTTATCACCAGATTGACCGACATAATTTGTGTACCCCTGGCGTGCATACTGGCCATACAGGGTTTTATTCGCATTCTGGGTTTCGTTTGTACGATAGTATGACGGCACCCCCTCGTTCGACGCATGGGCGACAAACGGGGCCAGAATTCCGCACAAAAATGCAAATTTCCCTGCCTTCATACCTACATTAGTATGATGCATTATAGCATAATTTTTTTTAACTGGACAAGAGTTTTATTTTATTAAAATCAAATACTGGATTTTTAGCCCGTTTTATATACAATCATTCGCATGTCAGAACCACATAATATATATGTTCATGTACCTTTTTGCATGGCCAAGTGCCGATACTGTGCGTTCTGGTCCATGGCAAACCCATGTCCCGATTGGAATGCGTACCAAACAAAAATTATCAGTGAAATAAACGAATGGGGCGACAGACTGGGCGCGGATACCGTGGTACCGACTGTTTTCTTTGGTGGCGGGACACCATCACTGATGCCCGTTGATGTGTTTGGACATATTATACAGGCAATATATCAAAAATTCGCCGTATCCCCAGATGCTGAAATCACGATAGAGGCAAACCCAGGAACATTGGCCAAAGATAAACTGATGGGCTTTGTCGCGTCTGGCGTTAACAGAATTTCCATTGGCGTACAATCGTTTGACGATGAAAAATTAAAATTCTTGGGTCGGATACACGACGCACGCACCGCGTGGCACGCAATTGAACAAGCAATGTCAACAGGAGTACGCGTATCTGGGGACTTTATTTACGGAATGCCGGGCGATACACCAGACACCGTTCGCAATCTGTGTCGGGAAATAAATAATTTGGGAATTTCACATTGTTCTTTGTATGAATTAACCATAGAACCCAATACTCCGTTTGGTAAAATGAATCTGGACATGCCATCAAATAACGAAATGGCCGATATGTACACGACTATATCTGATACGTTAAAACTGCCCCGGTACGAGGTTTCTAATTACGCCGTCGCGGGCAATGAATGTCGGCACAATATGAATGTATGGGACGGGGAACCATATATCGGCATCGGACGCGGTGGGGCGGGACGCCCGTATATAAATAATGGATGGTACGAACAAATGGGCGGGCGGGTACAATGTACACCCATGTCTGATACAGAACGTGCCATCGAACGAATTATAACAGGAATGCGTACCGTACGTGGCGTGCGTATGGACGGGGCGGTACAAAATATTATAAACATGGATTGGATTCGCGCACACCCAGATTTGGTCCGCGTACATGACAACAGAATTTCTGCAACCAGCGCAGGAATGTTAATCTTGGACGATATCGTTCTGAACATGACGGAGTAGAAAATGCAACATAAAATATTAAACATTATCGGAATAATCGCAGTTGTAATTGCAATTGTAATGGCCTATTTTTATACAACACCAAAGGAGAAAGTTATGAATGCCGGAATAAAGTTCGAAAATATGGACTTGTCTGTTAATCCAGGCGACAATTTTTTTGACTATGCGACGTTGGGATGGCGACGCGACAATCCAATTCCATCAGACTATACACGTTATGGCGCATTTGAAATTCTGCATGATACAAATCTGGAACGGGTACGCGAAATCGCAGAAACTGATTCTGGGAAAATTGGCGCGTTGTATGAAATTGCAATGAACGCAGACAAATTAAACGCCGATAAAACCACACCTGTGGCGCCATACCTGGCCCAGGTGGACGAAATCAAATCTGTATCTGAATTGCCGGCGTATTTGGGAAAAATGCATCGATTTTCATCCGCGTTTTGGGGCGACGGGGTTGCACTGGACGAAAAGAACAGCGAATTTTATCTGTATAATATTGGCCAGGGTGGCATCGGTTTAAGCCGTGATTACTATTTCGATACAGATGAAAAATCTGTGGAAATCAGAAAAAAATATCGCGAATTTATCACACGCCAAACTAAAAATTTTGGTATGGACATAGACGCAGATAAGATATATGCGTTAGAAGAACGTATGGCAAAATCTTTCTATCCAAAAGAAAAATTGCGCGATCCGAACGCAAACTATCATAAAATGTCCTTGGCGGATGTGCGTAAAAACTTTCCGGGATTTGATTGGGACGCATATCTGGTCGCACGTGGGGCGGATGTCGCAACGGAAATCAATATCAATCAACCCGAAGCAATCGCTGAATCCATAGCAATTATGAATGATACGGATTTGGAATTAATCAAAGACTATCTGCGGTACAGAATTATCAGCAGTGCAGATACGTTGCTGGACGATGATACGTACGAAATATCTTTTGATTTCTATAACCGGACAATGGCCGGACAACCAGAACAAAAACCACGTTGGAAACGCGCGGTGTCTTTATTGGACGGGGCACTGGGCGAAGAGATTGGGCGGTTGTATGTGGAAAAATATTTTTCCCCGGACGCCAAAGAACGTATGCAACAACTGGTGAAAAATTTACAACGCGCGTTGGGTATGCGCATCGAAAATCTGGAATGGATGTCAGATGAAACAAAATCGCGCGCATTAAAAAAACTGAATACATTTCACGCAAAAATCGGATATCCAGATAAATGGCGCGATTATACAAAATTGAACATAGATAAAAACGAATCTTTGTGGGAAAATATGGTACGCGTTGCCGAATTCGAAGATGAATTCTGGTTGAAAAAAATTGGGCAACAAAAAGACCCGACTATTTGGTATATGAACGCACACGAAGTAAATGCATACTATGACCCGTCTACGAACGAAGTATGTTTCCCCGCCGGGATTTTACAATATCCGTTCTTTGATATGAATGCGGACGATGCGTTTAACTATGGCGCAATCGGCAGTGTGATTGGACACGAAATGACACACGGATTTGACGATTCTGGCCGGCAATTTGATGCAGACGGGAACCTGCGGGATTGGTGGACACCGGATGACGCGGACGGTTTTAACGCGCGCGCAAATGTGTTAAAAGATTACTTTAACAACATAGAAATTGCGCCGGGCGTACATGCAAATGGCGAATTCACACTGGGTGAAAACTTGGCCGATTATGGTGGAATAACCGTGTCGTATACCGCGTATAAAAACTTTGGCACACCAACCGATGTCGTCAATAATTTAACATCAGACATGCGGTTCTTTGTCGCGTACGCCGGCGTTTGGGCACAAAACATCCGCCAAGCCGATGCGTTGCGTCTGACCAAAACAGATGAACATTCATTGGGCGAATGGCGGGTCAACGGAATATTGCCACATATTGACGCATGGTATGATGCGTTCAATATTACCCCGGACAATAAATTATATCTGGCCCCGGAAAAACGTATAAAATTATGGTAAAAAATACCGGCATTTGCCGGTATTTTTTTATTTGTTTTGTGATGTTAATTTTCGGTCGATTTCTTGTCCGCAACGCGTTGTCTGAATTCATTACTGGGACGAAAAGACACGACGCGACGTGCGGTTATTATCGCCGGCGCGCCCGTCTTGGGATTACGGCCCATACGTTGCGATTTAGATAAAATCTTGAAACTGCCAAAGCCAGCAAATTTAACCTCTTCCCCATTTATCAGGGATTCACGTATTTCATCAAATACAATGTCGACCAATTTCAACGCGTCCGATGTCGTTAATCCGAAACGTTCACGCAAACGATTTGCAAAATCACTTCTGGTTATTGTTGCCATTTTTTACACCCTGATTAATGCCGCACCCCATGTCAGCCCAGCGCCAAACGCAGGATACAGAACAAGTTGTCCTTTCTTGATAATATTATTATCAAATGCATACGATAACGCAAGTACCCCTGATGCGCCACTGGTATTTGCGTGCTTGTCCACCGTTACCAATATCTTGTCCAATGGGAACCCCAAACGCTGGGCCCCGCTTTGAATAATGCGCAAATTCGCCTGGTGCGGAACAATCCAATCCACATTGTCCGCCGTAATGCCCGCGTGTTCCATAATATAACTGGCCGCCTGGGGCATTAATGTCACAGCCTTTTTATACGTTTCTGGGCCGTTCATTTTAATGTGATGATCGGTCGTCCCGTACAGCATTTCCAAATCCGCACCGTCGGCCATTACAACAGTATCTATTATGCCAGAATAACTGGACGTGGACGATTCGAATATCAGCGCACCCGCACCATCACCGAACAATACCGCCGTACTGCGGTCAGACCAATCAATAAAGCGCGACATCTTTTCCGCACCAATTACCATAATGCGCCGATGCATACCCGCGGTGAAAAACGCACGCGCACAATGCAGTGCATATATGTATCCCGTACATGCCCCGCGAACATCAAACCCGGGCGCATTGTTTGTCGCCCCCAGATTCCCCAAAACCTGGACCGCGACAGACGGAAAATCTGTTTCTGGGGATGTTGTCGCGACGATAACCATATCTATATCATTCACGGAAATATT
The DNA here is from genome assembly GCA_944389345.1 of uncultured Alphaproteobacteria bacterium. Lineage (GTDB taxonomy): Bacteria > Pseudomonadota > Alphaproteobacteria > Rs-D84 > Rs-D84 > Enterousia. Next base: position 103,847 of record CALXMA010000002.1, read on the forward strand.
CGCGTTTTCCAACGCGCGACGCGCCGCAACGGTCGCCATATCAACAACTGTTTCATCATCACGCGCAAAGTGCCGTTCGCGCATACCGGTACGCTGGACAATCCATTCGTCAGACGTATCCATTATTTTTTCAAAATCTTGATTGGTCATAACCCGCTGGGGCAAATAAGACCCGTATCCAATCAACCTGCTTCCCATTAACCTTCCTCTTTTTTAACCCGGGGTATTATACAAGCCGTGATTACAACTTGCAATATGATTTTATGTGAATAAAATATAGTGCATTGTCCCCATAGTTCAACTGGATAGAATAGAGGTTTCCTAAACCTTTGATACAGGTTCGATTCCTGTTGGGGATGCCACAATGGGATTTTTACAATGAAAAACAAAGCAATTAAAATCGGAATTATCGCAAGTATATTACCACATCTGTTTTGCTGTGTATTGCCCATAACGTTGGCGGTTATCGGGTTGTTCGCACCAGAATTTGCACACGCGGAATTTATACCGCACTGGATAGAACCATGGCTGTTTGTATTTTCGGCGATTATGCTGGCGATTTCTTGGTATCTGGTATACCGGGATTGTCATTGTGAATGCAATCACTGTCATGGTGCGCACAATCATAAATCGCAAAAAATTTTCATGATAATAATAACTGTTTTCTTTGTAATCAGTATTATTTTACACGCAATGGCACACCATTAAAAAACACATAAAAAACACCGGCAAATGCCGGTGTTTTTTATACAAATTTTTCCGGTATTAATTTCGTTATCCATTTTAACGTACGACGGAATATTGTGGTATCAGGACTGTGATGATACACACGCGGTTCGGTGTCGCCGGGACGACTGCCGGTCCAGACGGGGTCACCATCTTCCAGTGTCACACGCCAAGATGTTTGCGCATCACGCAATATCATTTCACGCAATTTATCGGCGAAATCACGACTTTCGAAAATCGCAACGTTTTCCGTGTTATAGTACGCACTGCGCGGGTCCAAATTAAAACTGCCTATCCACGAAATATCATCATCGAACACAATCGTTTTGCTGTGCAGAACAGAAAAACTGGACTGTTTACGTTCACGATCGTGTTCTTTGCCCCGCAGATTTTCCGCAGACAACATAAATTCGTAAACATCGGCGCCTGATTCTATTAACTGTTTCCGATATTTTTCCCATTTGGCATACACCGTCGGCGCATTCGTAGACGCCAACGAATTCGTGACAACCGTCATGTGCACACCGGATTTTTCTTCGCGCAACATGTGTTCCAAACCGCCCTGGCCCGGGACAAAGTACGCCGCCGACATATACACGGAATCATTGGTGCGATTCCACAGATGTTGCAAAGCCTGGATTATATCACCACGATATTCTTCTTTTTCGTCCATGGACATTTCAACCTTGGACGGTGGATCTGCCAAGAATTTCCCATACCCCCAACTGAAATCAAATTTTTTGTTTTTATATTCACGCTGGGCCCGGGAAATTATTTTATTATACGCCTTGGACTGTTCGGCACTTTCGCGTTCCAATTCCGCAAACTTGCACTTCATTTTATTCAGCGCCTTTTCAGATTTAGCCTTGGGAAATACGGACGCCGGTATGGCCAAGTGATAATTCCAGTACTGGTCAAAACTGGCCGTTGCGTACTTGGTCATATCACCAATGAACAAAACGTCTGTGTCAGAAAAATTCGATGCGGTTTCGGGATAGAAATAATTACTGCCCACGTTGCGACCGCCGGTTATGTACGCAACATTATCCACAATAAACAGTTTGTTGTGCATTCTGGAATTCAATCGGTTGAAATCCAATAAAAACTGGGGGTAATACAGCAGACGTGAACGATTTGCAACAGGGTTAAAAACCTTGACCTCTATATTCGGGTGCTGGTTCAACAGCATAACGTCAACAATGTCAGATTTAGTACCATAATCGTCCAGTAAAATTCTGACCTTGACCCCGCGGTCGGCGGCACGTTTTAATTCCGCAATTAAAACCTTGGACGAAAAGTCATTACTGTAAATATAGGTCTGCAAATCAATCGTCTTGGTCGCCATACGCGCAAATGCCGCACGAATGACAAACGCAGACAGACCATCTTCGATTAATGTGGCGCCACTGATTTCCGTGTCTTTGGATAATTCTTGGGCATAACACTGGGCAATTGGGGTCTGCATGGGGTCATAGTTAAAATCGGACGCCGTAACCTTGGGCACATAGTCGGCCAAGCGTTCATCATGCACAGACGTCGGTATCGTCGTACACCCCATGAATGGCAACGTAAATAAAAACAAAGATACACGCTTTACCAATGACAAATCTTTACCCTTTTTCCAGCGATTATAATATAACATATCCCGGTTTGACAAGTCAAATTCATTAAAAAAGTTAACGATATAAGATTTCCGTCCCAGTCCCCAGATTTTTGGCATAAAACACTTGGAATTTTTTAATATTTTTGTCTATTTTTTTGTTTGCGCAATTTTGCACAATATGATAAAATTAGTTGTAATAGAAGGGAAGTTTTTTAATGAAAAGATTGATTGCCGTAATTAGTGGATTGCTGGTTTTACCTGCATTTGCAGAGATTGCGCCCGCGTATTACTATGAAGAAATGATGGCGCAGTACGCTGACCAAATGCCGGAATCCGATATGGCGGTGGCGGAAACGGATGCTGAATCCGTTGACGATGCCGATGCCAGCGACGAAGTTGCAAAAACACCGGTGGTGCCGACGGCGGTCAGTCCACGAAATTCTAATGGTCGCGCGGCCGCATCACGCGCCGTTGCAACCGCGGGAACAACGTCCGGACGTAATGTCGCGTCCCGCACGGGTACAAATCAGAATATTGCACGCACGGTCAGCACACGTGGCACAACCGTAACCGCGGGGCGCACCACAACCACCACACCATCACGGTCGGCGGTTGCACGCAACACGGGCACACGTACAACACGTGGCAACGCATCCACAACCGTGGCATCGCGCCCAACAACGACGGTTCGTTCTGCGTCTGTACAGACAACCCAGCAGACACCGGGTGTCACATCGCGTAATTCGACAAAGTCCGGCGGAAATACCGCACGTGCATCAATTGTTCAGACCGACACGGTTAATTCGCCACTGTATATCAGCAGTCGGATTGGCGTTTCTAATACTTCTAATGTCAGCACGCGCGTGCCAACAATTCGCGTTGGTTCTGCGACAACATCTTCAACGACAACCGCAACAGAAACAACGTCTGCGACAACAACGGCGTCTATTGACGAATTGGCCCAATTGACCGATTATTGCAAGGCCCAATACGTCGCATGTATGGATAATTTCTGTAATGTTCTGGACGATAACCAGGGCCGGTGCAGTTGCAGTGCCAATTTGTCTAACTATGCCGAAACAGAAGAGGCATTAAAGCAAGCCACCGAAGATTTACAGGATGTCGCATTACAAATTCAATATATCGGTTTGACCGCAGACGAAGTGGAAACTTTGTTCACCCAGACCGAGGCGGAATTAGAAATGCAGACATCGTCTGATAACAGCCAATTAAGAAACGATTTGGACAAGATTAAAAATATGATTATCGATGTAAAGAGCGGAACACCGTCGTCTGATGCATCGATGCAGTTTGATTTGTCCGGGTTGTTAGAATTCACTATCGACAGTACTGGGTTCGATTTGTCCACGTTATTCGGCATGACCAGCCAGAACGACAGTATCAGCAACCAGCGTGGCGAACAGTTATACAAAACGGCAACCGCACGTTGCAAGGCCGCGGTTCTGAACAGTTGCGCCGCCCAGGGTGTCGATACCAGCATTATTACAAATTCGTATGACCTGGAAATCGACAAGGCATGTATCGCATATGAACGCAGTTTGACCGATTCCAACGAACAGATGTCGTCCACCGTCCGCAACGCCAAGGCCGTGTTGCAACGCGCACGTCTGTTGGTGGCACAGCAAAAGAACACGTATGACCTGCGTGGATGCGTAAACGCATTGGATACATGTATGCAGGACGATTTCGTATGTGGCGACGATTATGAAAACTGTCTGGATCCGACCGGTAAATACATCGTTAATGGCGATGTCGTCGTCGGCAGTAAGCCAGGCGCGCCGGGATATGACGATGCCCCGATTTATGACACGTGGGATTATACCGACGAGAGCACATCCAAAAACGCGTGGGGTATGGGCACCGAAGGTGATTTAAGTGGATATATCGCCGCGACCGTCAAAGAATCTGCACCAGTTGCAACGTCTGTGAATATGTCCGAATTCTTGCAGAACAAAATCGGGTATCACGATGACGATACCGGACGCGATTTCGGTATGTGTATGTCTGTGCTGAACAGATGTCAAGACGTGACCTATACCGGTACGGGCCAAAACAAGAAATATAATCCGACAAACAACGTGATTAAGGAATTCTTGAACCGTACATTGGTACAGATTAAATCGTCCCAAGATACAATCTTGGCCGATTACGCAGAAAACTGCATTTTGGACGTTGCGTCGTGTCTGGCCCAGAACAATTATGACGAAGACGAAAATACTGGCGACACGTTGTCCAGTGGTAACAAATTGGCCATCAAGGCATGTAATCCAATTATCACATCGTGTATGAGTGTTAACGATGTTGATGGTGTCGCGTCAACCGAAGATTTGACCGCAGACGAATGGATTATGCAAATTATGGATGATTAAAACAAAACGCCCCGTTTGGGGCGTTTTTTTATTTACATCCGTTGTATTTATTTATATCCGTGGCATCCGCACAATGTGCGGGTTTATTTTTATCCAATCGTCGCAATAACCGCGATTATTTTGTGGCCTTCATAATTTTAATGCACACATAATACACGGCGCACGGTTAAATGCACAATGTCATGATGATGTAATACCCACGACGTAATGGCGGGAATGTATCTGGGATAACAGATGTTTTGTGTGATGCCCGTGAATACAATGACACAAACCGCCAACCAAGATTTATAATTATACGTATATGTGCATTATTACCCCGCCCCATTTGGCGTAATCCGCACAAATGTGGTGTACATAAAAACCGCCGGCACGCATCAGGGACAACCAAACTATTCAATTGGTTTGCGTATCGCATCGACCAGCATTATTAATTGGAATATTGTTAAGCGCGAATGTGTGCGAATAATATGGTCATATTCTGGTTCATCTATTCCCAATATATTACACATCGCATAAACAGGTATACTCAAATCGCAACGCAATTTTTCTAAATCATAATTCCGGTTATTATCAGTCATATCATCACCATAATATACAATAAAAACCACCAGAACATAATTCAAGTGGTTGGAGGTTAAGAGCTATAATAGAGTATAGCGGGCTTATTCATTATATTCGCCACCCTCCAACCAGGATTGGAGTTTTTTGACCTTTGGGTCCTCTATTGGGGCTCTTAATCCCCGCCACGGCAACACACCGTCGCAAGTGCGATTATAACATTTCAAAAATATAATTGCAAATTTTTAGCCCGTCCATACACAAACAAGCAAACTTAACAAGAATGTTAGGAAATTACCAAATTTGGCCGGGTTGCACGCAAGTTATTCAGGGACCGTTCCTGGGCCACGCGGAATGCGTCGGGATTCCAAATTTGAAAACTGGTCCCGCGACCAACAAAAACCGCACGTTCCGTAATGCCCGCATGTTTTAATAAATCATTCGGAATTACTATACGTCCCGCAACATCAAATGCCAATGGGCGCGCGTCCGCAAACAGCATCGCAGACAAATCGTCCAATTCACTGTCAAAAACACCCATTTTATCCGTTGCAGCCGCCATCTGTTCCATACGGGACATAGACAATCCTTCGATGCAATTGTGGGTAAACGAACGATACAAAACAACGCCGGCAAATTTTTCACCAGAAACCGAAGCCCGGAAAGAAGCCGGAACAGATATACGCCCCTTGGTATCCAAACGATTTTCATAAGATGAGAGAAACAATGACATTTTCAGCCTTTGTTCGGGCACCTGCCCGCCCCCTTTCCTGTGACTTCGTAAAAAATTTAGCACGCCATTTTATGGTTGTCAATGACATTTTATAATTATTTTATGGTATTTTATGACACCATATGTAAAACACATATATTTTGAAATAAATTTTATATATTTGCATTTTGTGCTTGACCTGCGATTCGTTTTTGTTCTAAGATGTTTGTATAGACAAGGAGAAAAAGATAAAAAGTCCCAGATTTCCGCGAAAAACACGGTTTTCTGGCGAAAACAACAATTAAACAGAAATTTCAATTTTGATTTTTGTAAATACTGTTGTACATACAAAATCTGGGTTGATTTTTCAACACAACACCCAAAAAGGAGGGACCGCAAATGCCAAAATCAATCAAAGAAATCATGATAGCCCTGAACCAAGTATTGACCACGACTGTTTGGGTGAATGAAGATCGCCAGATTATTTCTTTGGCCGACGAATTACAGATTGGACACAACAACGCACCACGTTCTATCGAAGATTTGCCACGTGCATCCCTGGTCGGCGCATATGTTTCATTGCAAATTCGCACAGATAATTTTGACGTCGCCGCGGAAACCATGGAAACCAAGGTATTGGCATTGCGGGTAAAAGAAATGGTATTTGCCGAGGCTAAAAAGATTATGGATTCCGCCAGTACAGGCGCACATGTCGCACGCGCGGCGTAATCAATTGGCGCGCGGTCAATTGCGTCATATCACAGTTTCTGGGAAACCAGAAGGAGGGGAGAAATCACCGGCAAGTAATTGCCGGTGGTTTATTTTATATTGTTAATCGCACATTATTAAAAGCGCGCCTTTATTCGAATGTTTCCAAAATAATTCGTATACTTATCACGCAATTCTGTGCCAATGCCAATCCCCAGATTCGCATACGCGCCGATATCTATGTTCAATTCCAGTTCTGAATGCATCGCAAGTTTCGGCAACGCATCGCCATATATGTTATACCGCAACCCGTGTAATTCAACGTGCGCATTATCCGCCGTTGTTCGCACATCATACGACGCACCAACATTTAACACCGGGGTTATGTTCACACCCAATATATTCATATTGTTCCGCGATATTTCCAGGTCTGCATACGGCGTTAAAAAGTACAAGTTGTTTGATGCAACCTTTTGATTCACCGTATCAGAATATCCCCGGCGGTGGATTATCATATATCGCGCACCCGCACGTGGTGTCAATGCCCAGCCCGCTGATTCAAACCGATATCCCGCGTCCAACCATGCGCCATACGTATAAAACGGAATATCTGCATTTATCGCGATTCTGGTGACATCTTTGGTTTCTGACATATCCGTATAGAACCCGGCCATATTTGCGCGCATTATCCAATTATTTGGCGCATAGTGCGCGTATACCCCGCCCCCATGCGTCGGTGCATGCAATGTTCGGGCCCAAGATTTCAGTCTGTGATACTGGTACGTATACATTCCGCCAAAATCCCAATCGCCAACGCTGTATTCTGCGCCAAACGTTCCGCCAAATGCATACATATCTGTATCGGGCGATATGGCTGTTTCGTCTATATTACCACCGCCACCATTGCCAGATACCCATACGCGCCACCCATTGCGACGCGTTGGTGCGCTTGGTACGCTGGTCGATAAATTCCGAATATTCGACGCGCCTATCATTTGCAATGCGGGCACACCGGTTGGTGCCAACGCCGTCAATGCACGCACGTATCCGGCGCCACTGGTTTGCATCAATGCGTCCATACGCGTGAATATTATGCGCGCGATGGCATTGCCCAACGTCGGCGATTTTTGCCACACTGATGCCGTGTTATAATTGTTCTGGTTGCCACCGAAATCGGCAATTATATCTATGTCTGTGGATGGTGATTGACGTACGATTTCATACCACCCGTTGCCCAATTGCACAAAGTCATAAACATTATTATTTATCGTCGGGAAAAACATATCTGAAATATCTGAATCAGAACGCAATATTTGCACACGCAAAGAATCCTTATCACTCATCGCGTCCGGGGATAACACAACCGTCATATTTGCGCCGTCGGCAATCGTAAATGCGTTCGCGGTAATTGTACCGTATGTGTCCGCGTTCTGGATATTCAATGCCAACGTCGCCCCAGAATCAAATGAAACCGTCTTGGCAGAAACAGACGCAGTCCCAACATCCAACGTGCCGCCAGATACGTGTAAATCATTCGCGTCAAAAAACTTTCCATTTGCACCAATTTGAACCGTGCCATTATGAATTTCTATGTCGCCATTAAACGCACCCATGTCCGCATTTAACATAACACGCCCGCCTGTTGGAACAGGCTGATTATTATACGCATAGGGACGGTTTATTATAATTTGTCCCGTGCCAGATATTGCGTCATTAAAGACAACCGAACGGCCCGTGTTTGCGTTTATATTCATAACGTCCGTCGAATGCACCGCATTCGATATGCCACCAACCGTATTGCCAGAAAAATTAATGTCTGCGTTGTTCGCAATCAAATATAACTGGGCTAGATTAAAAATCGCACCACCGTTTTCTGTTGCTGAATTGTTTTCAAAATTAGAATCTATGATATATATATCATCCCAATTATAAACCGCGCCACCGTATTCAGCGGTATTATCATTAAAAGACGAATTTGTTATCGTCGCGTATAATGTATCCCCTATGATACCATAATTACCCAGTGCGCCACCTGTGGGGCCACTGTTGCCGGTAAAGGTGGCATTCGTTATGCGCATATCACCCGTGGTATAAATCGCGCCCGCGCTGTCGGTGCTGGTATTATTTATAAATCGGACATTGTCCAAGTTCATCGTATTAGAATTGTACAATGTCGCGCCACCACCAGATGCGCTGTTGCCCGTAAATATGCCGTTCGTTATGTTCAACGTGCCATCATTGAACGCAACACCACCATAACCGTTCTGCGCCGAATTATTCTGAAAAATTACATTGTTCATCGTTGCGGTTGTTTCGTATTCGTTATAAATCACCCCGCCATCGCCACGCGTTGCGCGATTGTTCGCAAATACAGAATTATTGATGGTCGTTGTTCCAGAATTGTTCTGATATAAAACACCGCCACCATACGATGACGAATTATTTTCAAATGCAGAATTTTCTATAATCACATTACCGCCCAGATTCGCAACAACTGCGCCTTGGGGTGTTTGAACAAAATTATTGTACGATTTTGTTATCGTCGCATTCGTGCCAGATACCGAAAACGCGCCCGCATTCGTCAAAGAAAAATCGTATCCGCGCGATACAGTAAAACCAGAAAATCCGCCACCATTAAATCCAAAATCACCCCCATCGATGTTTGTTGTCTGGGCGCCTGGGACACTAAGTAATCTGGTTGATGTGATATCTGATGTGATTGTTATATTGTTTTGGGTCGTCGCCGTTTTGTATAAATTGTAAAATGCGCCGAAATCCGCAACATCGGCGGCCATGGCCGGCGCATTCAGGCATACGGCAATTGTCATAAATGTAATTTTTTTGTGCATGTTCATACCCCTGGTGTTTAACACAATACAGGGTCAACAAAAACGATGAACATATCAATACGTACGTATTCCCAATAAAAATCCCGCAACAAATGCGGGACAATATATTTATTCTTGATCGATTATTTCTTGGCGTATTTTGGCCACGGATTGCGCCCGCTGGGCAATGATGTCGTCCAGATTGGCACCTGTTAAATCCGCCGCATATTTAATAGAATTCGCGAACGCCAATGCATCACTGTTTCCATGGGTTTTTACGGCAAAGCCCTTTAACCCCAAGAACGTCGCCCCCGCATAAGAACGCGGATCGATTTTATTCTTTAACCGCTTGAACACATGGACCAAGAAAAACGCGCCGATAATTGCCAATATGGATTTTTTCAAATTATCCACCAATACGCGTTTAATTAACTTTGCGGTACCTTCGACCGTTTTCAACACAATGTTTCCGGTAAATCCGTCGGTGACAACAACCTGGACATTACCACCGCCGATATCATTACCCTCAACAAAACCGATGTATTCGTACGGCAATTCATCTTTGTGTTCGGTCAGAACCTTGTTCAATTTTTGCAGAACTTCATTTCCCTTGGTTTCTTCGGAACCTATGTTCAGAACACCAACCTTGGGCCGGGGCATGCGACCAATAACTTCGGCATAAACACTGCCCAAAATGGAAAAGTCAAACAAATCACGTTCACTGCATTGAACGTTTGCACCCAAATCCAGCACAACCACACGGGAATCACCACCCCCAGACGGCAACATTGTCGTTATCGCCGGACGCGATATACCGTCTATGGTTTTCAATGCCAATTTAGACAAAGACATTAAAATACCGGTATTACCAGCACTGACAACGGCGGCAGAATTTCCCTCGCGTACGTCCTTGATAGCCATGTACATAGACGTATCTTGGGCGTGACGAATAACATCACGAACCTTGTCCGTGCCCTTGATAACCCCAGGTGCATCTATGACATCACAATTACGTGCAACACGCGGATATTTCGCCAACAGCGCGTTTAACCGACGCTGGTTCCCGAACAGACGGAAATGCACCAAATCTTCGCCGTTTTGGTACAAAAACTGATTCATACCACCCAACACGGCGTTTGGACCCTTGTCCCCGCCCATTGCATCAATTGCTATGATTTTCTTTTCTGTGGACATGATACATTAAAAAAGCAGAATGGCACAACATTATAACCGTGCGCCAAATTCTGCCATTATTTCCCCGTGATTATTATTTCGCACCACACGCCGGACATACATGGTGTGGACGTTTCTTTTCACCACAAACCTTGCACACTGTGCATGGCATCACGGACAGCGCGTCATGAGAACGACGTTGTGCCGAACGTGCTTTACTTGTTTTACTTTTTGGCGTTGCCATTTTATTATCCTTTTTATTTACAGTCTGGTATTTTATTAAAATCTGGGACGTTTGCAAGCAAAACTTTCAGATTTCCCAACCCGCCCATAATAACATTCGTATCACAGGCGGGCAGAATTAAATCAGAAATCCAACATCTGTTGTTTTTCGTTGCCTTCACGTGCCAGTTTTTCGGCCCGTTCTTCTTCGCGGGCAATTTCACGAACACGACGTACGTATGCACCCGTACCAACCGGTATCAAACGACCAACAATCAAGTTTTCATTGATACCAACCAATTTATCGGTTGCACCACTGATGGCGGCATCAACCAAGACCTTGGTCGTCTGTTGGAACGACGCATTGGATATGAACGAACGCGATGTTAATGACGCACGCGTCAATCCAACCAGAACCTGGGATGCTTCGGCCGGTTTACCACCGTCGTGGATAACACGCGCGTTTTCTTCTTCGAAATCAACACGGTCGATAACCTGGCCCATCAAGAAGCCTGTATCGCCCGGATTTGTAATTTCAACACGACGTGTCATTTCACGTATCAGAATTTCAATGTGTTTATCGTTGATGGACACACCCTGCAAACGATAAACTTGCTGAATCTGCTCTACCATAAATGTGGCCAAGGCTTTCTGGCCCAAGATACGCAAAATATCCTGGGGCACGGGATCACCGTCAACCAATTTATCGGCCTTTTTCACGATATCGCCACTGCGCACCAACAGGTTTGTACCCTTGGGCACCGCGTATTCAACCGGGGCCGTGCCATCGTCTGGGACGATGCGAATAATAATCTTGGATTTCGCGTCTTCCAGTTCGATTGTCCCATCGATTTCCGCCAATAATGCCGGGTTGGATGGACGACGAACTTCCAGTAATTCATTAACACGTGGCAGACCACCGGTAATATCGCCCGTACGTTTGGTTTGCACCGGAATACGCGCCAAAATATCACCCGCAGATACCGTCGCACCGTTCGACACATTCAGCACCGAATACACAGGCAACAGGTATTCCGCAATCTTTTTCCCGCCCAACGATATGATATTGCCAGATTCATCCACCAATGTAATCGCCGGATTCAGGGCCTTTTTAGTGTTGGTTTTCCAGTTAATAACCTTGCGCGATGTAATACCAGTTGTGGAATCAACTTCTTCTTGGTACGACACGTTTTCAACCAAGTCTTGGAATTGTACAATACCATCCTTTTCGGCAATGATGGTATTGGAATACGGATCCCATTCCGCGACCTTGGCGCCCTTGTCCACCGTATCACCGTCGTTAACAATCAACATAGACGCGTACGGTAATTTCGTGTTGAACAACGTTTCACCCTTGGCATCAACAACGGACAATTCGCCATTGCGCGACAGAACCACAACACGGCCCGCAGAATTTTTAATGGTATTCACACTGGACAATTTAATGGTACCGGCGACAGGCACTTCGATGAAATGGCTTTCGGCACCGCCAGACGCAACACCACCAATGTGGAACGTACGCAACGTTAACTGGGTACCAGGTTCACCAATAGACTGGCCCGCGATAACACCGACCGCTTCGCCAACGTGTACCAATGCCTGGCGCGACAAATCCATACCATAGCATTTTGCACACAAACCATCACTGTGGCATGTCAAAACACTGCGCACGTCGACAGATGGCAGACCAGATTCATTAATCTTGCGCGCGGCAACCTTGGTCACCAATTCACCAGCCGGAACGATTACTTCCTTGGTAATTGGGTGCACAATATCGTGCGCGGCGGTACGCCCCAAAACAACATCACCCAATGGTACGGACAATGTACTGCCCTGGTACACAGGCTTTGCCGTGATGTATTCGGTTGTACCACAATCGTGTTCGGTAATAACCGTGTTTTGCGCCAATTCAACCAAACGACGTGTCAGATAACCCGCGTCTGCGGTCTTTAACGCCGTGTCGGACATACCTTTGCGCGCACCGTGGGTGGACGTAAAGTATTCCGCCATGGTCAAACCTTCCTTAAAGTTCGAAATAATTGGAACTTCGATAATCGAACCGTCGGGCTTCTGCATCATACCACGCATACCTGCAACCTGTTGAATCTGGCGCTTGGAACCACGGGCCCCGGATTTCGCCATCATCCATACAGAATTCCAATTGTCGCCAGATGTTTTTTCCAGCGCAGTATACGCCAAATCACCAATTTTGTCGGTCGTGTTCTGCCACAAGTCAATCAGTTTATTGTGCTTTTCACCACCAGACAGCAAACCGTTTTGATATTGCTGTTCAATTTCTTCGGCAGATTTTTCGGTTTCTTCGATGATTTCTTTCTTTTCATCTGGAATAACGATGTCGTCATAACCAATGGAAATACCACTGCGTGCGGCCTGTTCGAAACCAGTATCTTTTAACGCGTCGGCCAACAAGATTGTCGCCTTGTCGCCACAGCGTTCGTATGTTGTTGCCAACAACGCCTTGATTTCGCCAACCGGCATAACCTTGTTCACCAAATCAAACGGCATATTTTCAGATTTCGGCAACAGTTCGCCCAAAATCATACGACCGGCGGTTGTTTTGTAAATCTTGCCATTAATACGCGCAACGATTGGCGTGTGCAAAGTAATGGAATGGTTTTCCAATGCCATTTTTACTTCGTCCATATTGGCAAAGCACGGTGATTTGTCCGTGTGTTCGCCGTTAATCAACGAAATATAGTACACACCCAACACCATGTCTTGGGACGGAACAATCATTGGTTCGCCATTCGCCGGCGACAGAATATTATTAGACGACAGCATTAATGTGCGGGCCTCTAATTGCGCCTCTAACGAAATTGGAACGTGCACGGCCATCTGGTCGCCGTCAAAGTCCGCATTGAATCCCTTGCAGACCAACGGGTGCAGACGTATCGCCTTGCCTTCGATTAATACCGGTTCGAACGCCAACATTGACAGACGGTGCAAAGACGGCTGGCGGTTCAGCAGAACCGGATGCTGGTGAATGACATCTTCCAGAATTTCCCATACAACGTCTTCGCCGTTTTCAACCATTTTACGTGCGGCCTTTAATGTGTTGGCATAATCACCCGCCAACAGGCGCGAATACACGAACGGTTTGAACAATTCCAGTGCCATCGTTTTCGGTAAACCAACCTGGTGCAGTTTCAATGACGGCCCAGACACAATAACCGAACGGCCGGAATAATCCACACGTTTACCCAACATGTTCATACGGAAACGACCAGATTTACCGCGCAATGAATCAGACAACGATTTCAGCGGACGACGATTCTGGGACACCATTGGACGTGCCTTGTGCCCGTTATCAAACAGAGAATCTACGGCCTCTTGCAACATACGCTTTTCATTGCGGACAATGATTTCTGGCGCATGCATATCAATAAATCTTTTCAGACGGTTGTTACGAATAATAACACGACGATACAAATCGTTCAGGTCAGATGCCGCAACATGCCCCGCGTCCAATGTTACCAACGGACGCATATCTGGTGGAATAACCGGAATAATATCAGGCAACATCCACGCAGGTTCCGTTTTGGAATCCAAGAACGCTTCGACCAGTTTTAATTGCTTAATCAAACCTTTGCGCTTGGCATCAGATTTAGTATCCGCCAATTCCGCGCGCAAACGTGTACGTTCGTCGCCCATATCCAGATTTGCGATAATACTGCGGACACCTTCGGCACCGATACCGACATGGAATGCGTCTGCGCCATATTTTTCAACAGCCTGTTGATAGTCATCTTCGCTGATAACATCATACTGTTTCAAATCCGTCAAGCCCGGTTCAATAACAATATATGCATCGTATGAAATAACCTGTTCCAGTTTTTTCTGGGGCAGATTGTTCAACAATGTCGCAATTTTACCTTCGCGCAGGAACCACGTATGTGCCACCGGCATAGCCAATTTAATATGCCCCATGCGTTCACGACGAACCGTAGAAGATCCAACTTCTACGCCACAACGTTCGCAAACAACACCGCGGAATTTAATTCTTTTATATTTTCCGCATGCACATTCATAATCTTTGACAGGGCCAAAAATCTGCTGGCAGAACAGTCCCTCGGGCTCGGGTTTCAGCGAGTGATAATTTATCGTTTCTGGCTTTTTCACTTCGCCATGCGACCAAGACAAAATTTCTTCTGGCGATGCGATAGTGATGCGCAGTGCATCAAACTGTTCTTTTGTTTCAATTTGTCCAAATATCTTTTGCAACATATTGGTCATTATATTTTGCTCCTTTCAGTCGCTGAGAATTGTTGTGCGACCGACGTGATTTACGCCGGTCGGACCAACATTAGTCTATTTTCTTGGGTGTTAACGCCAATCCCAAACCGCGCAGTTCACGGACGAACACGTTGAACGCTTCGGGTGTGCCGGTCTGGAAATCATTACTGCCGGATATAATCGCTTCGTACATTTTGGTACGACCGATAATATCGTCAGATTTGACCGTTAACATTTCACGCAACAGGTGGGCGGCACCGTGTGCTTCTAATGCCCAAACCTCCATTTCGCCCAAACGCTGGCCACCCATGTGGGCCTTGCCCGACAGAGGCTGTTGCGTTACCAATGAATAGTTGCCAATTGAACGTGCGTGAATCTTCTCATCAACCAAGTGATGCAGTTTCAGCATGTACATGACACCAACCGTTACCGGACGTGCAAATTTTTCACCCGTCATACCGTCGTACAATGTAAACTGGCCAGATTCTGGTAATTTAGCCATTTTCAACATACGACGAATGTCGTCAGATGTCGCACCGTCAAATGTCGGGGTCGCCATCGGAACACCATCACGCAACAGTGTCGCTTCGGCGCGGACATCGGTATCGGTCATCTTGTCCAATTTTTCCGCCGTTTCTTTGCCATAGATTTTGCCCATAATTGTGCGCAAATCATCGGTTACGGCGCGTTTTTGTTTAACTTCTTCCAGGACGGCACCAATCTGTTGGCCCAATGTGCGGGCCGCCATCCCCAGGTGGGTTTCCAAAATCTGGCCCAGATTCATACGCGACGGCACACCCAACGGATTCAGTACCAAATCGACCGGTGTTCCATCTTCCATGTACGGCATGTCTTCGATTGGAACAACCTTGGATACGATACCCTTGTTTCCGTGACGGCCGGCCATTTTGTCACCCGGTTGCAATTTCATCTTGTGTGCGATGTAAACCTTGACCTCTTTCAAGACGCCCGCACCCAAAGAATTGCTTTCCGTTGCCTTGGCGACTTCGGCATCGGCCTTGTCGTTCAAAGCCTTTAATTTCGCCACGTGCTGTTCACGCAATTCATCAATCTTGGCCTGGACTTCTTTGTCATGAACCACCAATTTCTTGACATCAGATGGGCGGATTCCTTCAAAGACCTCTTGCGTCAGTTTTTTACCGACAAACGGTTTCAAACTGCCCGTGCCACCATCAATGACCAAACCTTCGGCCATTTGGAAAATCTGGTCGGCAAAGCCACGTTCGATAATAGACGTTTCTTCTTCGCGATCTTTGTTAATCTGTTCTATTTTCTGCAATTCAATCATCTGGGTACGTTCGTCTTTCTTTACCCCATGACGGGTCAAGACGTTAACCCCGATAACAGTACCTTCTTCGTTCGGGCCCACGCGCAGAGATGTATCCTTGACGTTCAAAGCCTTTTCCCCAAAGATGTTGCGCAATAATGCCTCTTCTGGGGTCAGCAATGTTTCAGATTTTGGTGATACACGACCAACCAAAATATCACCCTGTTTCACGCGCGCACCAACATAGATAATACCGGATTCGTCCAGATTTTTCAGTGCTTCTTCGCTGACGTTCGGGATATCACGGGTCAGACTTTCCGGTCCCAACTGGGTATCACGAACCTTGAATTCTTTTTCAACGATTTTCACAGACGTAAACACGTCATCACGCGAAATACGTTCGGAAATAACAATGGAATCTTCGTAGTTATATCCACGCCATGGCACAAACGCAACCAATACATTGCGTCCCAATGCCAGTTCGCCATAATTCATAGAAGACCCGTCCGCAATGATGTCGCCCGCAGAAATACGGTCGCCAACCTTGACCAACGGTTTCTGGTGAATCAAAGTTTCACTGTTACTGCGTTCGAATTTTTCCAGGTTGTAAATATCCACACCCGTCACAACGTTGCGACTGTTCATACATTTCACAACGATACGGTTTGCGTCCGCAGATTCAACAACACCACTGTGTTTTGCAACAACACCCGTGCGGGAATCACGTGCAACCTCGCGTTCAATGCCGGTACCAACCAACGGCGCCTGGACACGCAGTAATGGAATCGCCTGGCGTTGCATGTTAGATCCCATCAACGCACGGTTCGCGTCGTCGTTTTCAACGAACGGTATCAACCCGGTCGCAATGGACACCACCTGGCGCGGTTCAACGTCAATCAGGTCAACTTCTTCCTTGGGCACCATGGTAAATTCGCCGTCAACGCGCGCCGTTACCATATCTTCGGCCAAAACACCACTGGCCGTTGTTGGGGTATTACCCTGGGCAATTTTATGACCCAATTCTTCGTCCGCCGTCAAGTATACCATTTTATCGGTAATCTTGCTGTTTTCGACAACATAGTACGGTGTTTCAATAAAGCCATACGGATTCACACGCGCATAGGTCGCCAAATGGTTAATCAGACCAATATTGGCACCTTCGGGTGTGTTAATCGGGCACAAACGACCATAGTGTGTTGGATGAACGTCGCGGACGTCAATACCCGCACGATCACGGTTCAAACCACCAGGTCCCAATGCAGATATACGACGTTTGTGTTCCAATTCAGACAATGGATTATACGCATCCATAAACTGAGACAACTGGGACGTGCCCAAAAATTCAGACACCAATGACATTAATGGTTTTACATTGATAACGTCTTGGGGTTGCATGGTTGCGATGCTGGGCGAAGACAGACTTTCGCGGACCAGGCGTTCGATGCGAACCATACCAGTGCGGAAATTCTGTTCCAGCAATTCGCCAACCGTACGAACACGACGATTAGACAAGTTATCAATATCATCAACATTGTCTTTGTGATCAATGATGTTTGTTAATGTCTTTAACACCGCCAAGAAATCGGATTTAGACAACAAACGTTCATCTTCGGGCTTTTTACCAGAATCAATTTTCAAACGCTTGTTCATCTTGAAACGACCAACCGCAGACAAATCATAGTATGCGGGGTCAAATCCCTGGCGCATGAACAGATTAATCGCGGCTTCAAGCGTGGGACGTTCGCCCGGACGGATAATGTTATATATTTCAATTAACGCTTCTTCGCGATTGGACATCTTGTCCGCAATCAATGTATTACGCATGTGCGCAGATACGGTCGTGTTATCAATCGCAATCAGTGAAATTTCGCGAACGTTCAACTTTTCAATATCGGCCAAAACATCGTTCGTTATTTCCGTGCCGGCACGATATAAAACATTACCTTCGCCGTCGGTAATCGGTTCGAACAGGTATTCGCCCAACAAACTGTCGGAAACAATGCCGAATTCCGCGGACGCAGACATAACACGCGACAAACGTTTGGCGTTCATACGATCGCCCTTGTTGGCCAAAGTTTTCTTGTCCTTGGGGTTAATCAAATCATAATTCAAACGGTATTTATCCAATCCCTGGAATGCGGATGTTTGGCCAATCCACATATTGCCGTCAAATTTTAACGGAATCTTTTGATAAAATACGCCCAGGATTTCCGTGTCGTCCATACCGCGAATTGTCGGTTTGCGCGGATCCGCCAACCATTTCTTTTCGTCTTCGGCAGACGGCAGACAGCGCAACAAAACCGTGGCCGGGATTTTACGGCGGCGGTCAATACGTACATAAATAACACCCTTGGATTCTTCGAAATCAATCCAAGAACCATGTTCCGGGATAATACGCGCCGTATATGTAATTGGGTTTCCGGCAATCTTGGCTTCTTTGGTGGTGGCGAAAACGACACCTTGGGCACGATGCATTTGCGAAACGATAACACGTTCAACACCGGCGGCAATAAAACTGCCCCGTTCGGTCATCAACGGCACATCACCCATAAAGATTTCTTGTTCTTTGATATCGCGCAAAGATTTTTTGCCAGATTCATCGATATCCCATAAAATCAATCTCAGCTTCAATTTCAATTTGCTGGAATACGTCATATTGCGCAACATGCATTCTTTGACGTTGTACACAGGTTTATCCAGCGTATATTCGACAAATTCCAAATCGGCATTGCCCGCATAATCATGAATCGGGAACATAGATTTGAAAACATTTTGCAGACCAATATTCTTTCTGTTTTGCGGATCAACATCAGCCTGCAAGAAATCTTTGTAGGAATTATATTGAATTTCAACTAAATCAGGAAGCGGAGTTTGCAAAAAACTTTTTCCAAAAGATTTTCTGAATTTCTGGATAACTGCCATTGGTTTCAATCCTTTTTTTTATGCGTTTTGCAAACGAAATTTAATAGCATTCTTTTACGCCTTGGCGCCCACCAAGGGATTTTTCCCCAGGTGGGCCACAGGCGACGCAGTAATTACCGCGATTTTATTTTTGGAACCGTGTCCCACAGGTTAATTATTTCAATTCAACCTTGGCACCGGCACCTTCTAATGTAGCCTTCATTTTTTCGGCTTCATCTTTGGCGACCGCTTCTTTGATGGTCTTTGGTGCAGATTCTACCAATGCCTTGGCTTCACCCAGACCCAAGCCTGTCATTTCTTTCACAGCCTTGATAACAGCCAATTTGTTTGCACCGGTATCGGCCAGCACAACATCAAATTCTGTTTTTTCTTCAGCAGCAGCGGCAACAGGACCCGCGGCAACCGCAACAGCGGCGGCGGCACTGACGCCCCATGTTTCTTCTAATGCTTTGGACAATTCAACTGCTTCCAAAACGGTCAATTTTGACAATTCTTCAACTAATTTTTGAATGTCTGCCATTTTTTTGCTCCTATGTAATCAGAACGCACAGGTTCTGGTTTTTGTTTATTCTTTTTTTCCATACTCTGCAGAAACGCGCGCCAGACGAGATGCAGGTTCTATTAATATACGTGCAATCTGACCACGAATTTCCAACAGGGACGGCAGTTTGGATAATTGCAAAATGTCGTCTTTGCTTAATACATCTGCGTCCATTTTTCCACCAATGATGGCCACATTTGGATGTTCATCTGCAAATTTAGCCAAAACCTTGGTCACGGCCAGGCCGTCTGTTGCAATCGCAACCGCGGTCGGACGTTTCATCATTTCAGACACAGGTTCAAAATTGGTGCCTTTTAACGCCAATTTCATCAAACGGTTTTTAACAACCCGAAACGCAGAAACCAATGGACGCAATTCATTACGCAACGCTTCCATTTCTTTCACCGTCAGGCCATTGTTTTCAATAACGAAAACACCGTTTGCTTCCTGCAAGGACGATTGCAACGCTGAAATCAAATCTGATTTTTCTTCGCGTCTCATATCTTTACCCTTATCTGCAAGATTTTGAAACGAATTTCAAAATCCCTGTACTTGTTAAACTTTCCATCCGATGTTCCCATCGGGTGGGGCCAATATTTCCGCCCCAAAGAATTTTCTTTGTCTATGATGGCAATTAAGTCCGATTTCCGGGCACCATCAGTCTTGGACAGAAATCTGTACGCGGTCGGGGCAACGCCCACAACCGCGATTTATTATTTTACGTCAACCTTTAATCCAGGACCCTGGGTCGTCGCAACCGATGCGCCCAAAATATACTGGCCCTTGACAGATGCAGGTTTAACCTTTTTCAATTGATCAACCAATGCGTTCACATTTTCAACCAATTTGTCTGTCGCGAATGACATTTTGCCAACGCCGGCGTGGATAATACCCTTCTTTTCAGCACGATATTCAATCTGACCCGCCTTGGCCGTGGCAACGGCGTCCGCAACATTGTTTGTAACAGTTCCCAATTTCGGATTCGGCATCAAACCCTTGGGCCCCAGGATACGTGCAATCTTTGACATTTTCGGCATCATGTCCGGTGTTGCAATAACACGGTCAAAGTTAATTTCACCACCTGCAACCTTTTCAATCAGGTCTTCGCCACCGACAACGTCGGCACCGGCCTTGGTCGCTTCGTCTGCGCTGTTTACCGTAAACACGGCAACGCGAACCGTTTTTCCAGTACCATTCGGCAAAGATACCATGCCACGAATGTTCTGGTCTGCCTTGGTCACATCGACCCCCAGACGAATTGCAATTTCCAATGTTTCATCAAACTTTTTGGACGTATATGCACGCAATGCATCAATCGCATCCGCCACAGAATAAACACGTTCCGTGTCCAAATTCGTCCACGTTTTTTGTCTTTTCGTCAGTTTCATGGCTTTATTCCTCCACCTTTACGCCCATTGAACGGCATTGACCCGCAACGATATTCATCGCAGATTCAATGGTAGAGCAATTCAAGTCCGGCATTTTGTTTTCAGCAATTTCGCGAATTTGCGCCTTGGTAATAGTGCCAACAAAATCACGACCCGGTTTATGAGAACCGATTTTCAATTTTAACGCTTTTTTGATATAGTAAGACACCGGTGGCAATTTCATAATAAATTCGAAACTGCGATCTGTGTACACCGTTATAATACATGGAATCGGCATACCCGGTTCTTTGTCAGCCGTTTTATCATTAAACTGTTTGCAGAATTCTGCAATATTAACACCGGCGGCACCCAACGCGGGTCCAATCGGTGGCGCAGGATTTGCCTGCTTAGCCGGGACGACCAATTTGACCAATCCCTTGACTTCTTTCTTTGCCATTTATTCACTCCTTGTTTCAGTCAGTGTTGTGGTACGATGTGGCGCATCTACCACTGGATTTTTATTGGAACAATTCCACAAAAATCCAAAAAACTATTTTTGGCGCGGTTGCATATCAGATATAACCTTGGCAACCCATGCCCGGCGTTCGTTCGTTATTTTTTCCAGCATTGCACGGGTTTCTGGTTTTTCGCGCCAACGTTTCAAAGCAACCATCAATTCTTCGCGCGATATACTTACACGATAATGTCCGGACAAATCCCGTTTTATTTCCATACTTATACTCTTTCCACCTGTTCAAAGTCTAATTCAACACTGGTTTCACGACCAAACACCAAAATCGTTACGGTCATTTTTTGCTTCACATTATCAACTTCGGCAATAACACCATTAAAGCCCGCAAATGGCCCGTCGATAACATGCACTTCTTGGCCCACGTCGTATGTCGTATCTTCTTCGACAACACTGCCCTCTTCTACTTGCTTTAACAGACGACGCGCTTCTTCTTCGCTGACCGCGATTGGTTTATTTTTCGCCCCCAAGAACATAACAACCTGGGGCATCAATTTTACCAACGAAAACGTTTCGTTGTTCATAACCATCTGGACAACAATATAGCCAGGAAAGAATTTCTTTTCCGTCTTAACACGTTTGCCGGCCTTGACCTCTGTAATTTCACGGGTCGGGACCAGAATTTCGCCAAAATACGCATTCAAGCGACGTTTGTCAATCTGTTCACGTAAACCACGCGCAACCTTGTCTTCGCAACCGGTATGAACGTTCACAACGAACCACTGCATTTTATCTTCCATGACTGTATCCTTTGCCCGTTTAGAAAATCCAACCCATCAGCGCGTTCAGACCACTGTCCACAACAAAAAAGAACAACGCCGCCAATCCAGAAAATATCAAAATCATAATCGTTGCACGAATAACCGTATCGCGCGACGGCCATACAATTTTGAACCATTCACCGCGCACAGATTTGATATAATCCAGTATTTTCTTCATATGTGTACACCTAAAACAAAAACGTTCCGTATTACCTGCTATGACGCCATGACTTAAAATTCCCCAAAATATGGCAAGCATATTTTGGTGAATTTTATGGCAGGGGCAGAAGGAATCGAACCCTCATCCGCGGTTTTGGAGACCGATATTCTACCGTTGAACTATGCCCCTATTTTAACTGTAAAAACATCCGTCTTTACACCGTCTGACCCCGCAGTCTGCGTAAAGATAGCACAAGAATACAGAAAATCAAGCGGAAATTATTATACTTTTTTAATTTATTTACTGCAAGCAAAAAGTTATCCGCACATCGTAATATTTTGTCCCGCCGTGCGCGCACATCACCCATACACATCAACCAGTAAACATTACACTGTTATTATGCACTTTTTACTTGCGCAGGTGTTGTTTTTTTGTCTACAATCGGTTTGTATAAAAGGGAGAGGATTCCATTGCAAAACCGCGTAGAACCGCCAATTTTGCTGTCCAGGCTGATGATTTTTGTATTCGCGACCATGTTGGTCGTGCTGGGGGCGTTGGGGGTAACGCTGTACAACATGTTTCCGCTGGACCGGCCCCAGGTGTTCTTTTTAATGACCGCGCCAAAAAATGATTTGAAAATGGTTATGCGCGAAATGGTGCCAAACGACACCAATCTGGATGCGTTCAAGTATGCATTTATCCGCGAATACATCCGTGCCCGGAACGAGGTTGTACCCAACGCCCGCGAAATGCGCACAAAATGGAACAACGGGCCAGATGGCGTTGTGTATTCTTGGTCCACGCCGGACGTATATAACGCGTTCACCCAAACAAATATGTGGAACGCGTGGATGAGTGAAATTCCAGATTTCGAATTCTCGTGTTCTGTGGAATTTGAAACAGGCGCAATAGAACCACGCATCGAAGGAACAGAATACGCAGTTAGTTTTAAGTATTTTTGTTCAGATAGTAATAGACAGATGGATAAAAAAGATTATACAATAAAGATAAAATTAACTATGGACGACGGCACAGAAATGAAATGGGCCGACAGGTTAAACAACCCATTGGGTATTCGCGTTTCTGAATACGTAATAGAATCTGGAAACGGCGACCCATTGGATACGGGGTATTTGGAATAATCCGCCCCACGAAAACGGAAGGACAAGGTATGACATTTTCAAAGGCGATTAAGTTAAATGTATCTGTATTATGCCTGTGCATGCTGTGCGCAAACGGGGCGATGGGCACTCCGTACGGTGTTCAAAGCGCCTGGGACAACCCAAGTGCAAATATGGCATCGGGCAGTTTGAAGCCTGGATATGCACAGTTAACCTGGTCCAAGGGCAGTGTTTTACCCGTTAAATTACGCAATGGTATGACAACATTGATTACGTTGCCGAACGGCGAAAAAATTGCCGACGCGGTTGTCGGAAACGATGGATTGTTTTCTATTGATACCGCCAAGGGCAGTAATACCATGTTCATAACGCCGGCGACGTCGAACCAGGGTTCTGATACAAATTTAATCGTGACCGGGGAATCCGGGAACGTGTACACATTCTATCTGCGCAGTGAGCCATCAAATGCCAGTGAAATTACATATTCCCAGGTTGATGTTATTTTGGATGGAAATTCAACGGTGCCAATGGCGGGCGGTACAACCGCATCGGCGGGGTCCGCGTCCATTTTCAAAAAGGTGTCAAACGCATCCAGTACCGTTGGTGTTGACGGCGAAGATTACGGGTGGATAAAGTCTATGAAAATAGACCCGTCTGAATTCCGTTTTGATTTGGATATTTTCGTTCCGAACCCAGATGATTATGTCATTGCGCCAGAACGCGTGTGGCGCGATCGCATATTCACATACATCGATTTCGGGGACAAGGTTATTTCTATGACCCAACGTCCGGTTGTATCGCTGTTAATCGAAGGTGGCGAATCCCCCGTTGGTTTCCGCACAGATGGCGAAGATGGTCGTCTGTTAATTGTCGAAGCGGTCGGTGATATGGTTCTGCGCAGTGGTCAACGCATCGTATGTATTAAAAAGCGCGAAAAACCGTTCTTGATTGCAGATACGGCGTCGGTTATGGCATTGGCGGAATCAAATGTCGCGCAGAGTATGATGTCTGGACAATCGTTAAATAATATAGCATACAGCGCCAGCCAGGCCGCCATTAATGCGTCTGCAAACGGATACGCCACCACACCGATGATGGTTGGAAATATGCCGATGGGTGGCACAACCGCCGGGTACTATGCGCCCGCCGGGTTCGTATCCACGGGCACAACGGGTGGCGGAACACGCGGTTTGTCCATGGTTCCGACAGAACGTCTGACCGCGGGTTCGTTTTTACCCCAATCTGATATTCCATTAATTACCAGCAACCAAACAGGTGTTGCCGTTGAATTAAAATCTGATACGTCTATCAAGGCATTGGACGATTACTGGGCGAATTTGCTGGCCAAGTTCAGTGGTGCCGATGGCCAAGGCATATTGACCAAGTACAAAGATATGGTGTTCTTTGCGGTTGATGAACAAGGCGTCGGCGATTTGGGCGCAGAATCATCAACGGCACGTCTGTATCGTTTACGCATCGGGCCATTGCAAGATGTTACCACCGCACAAGAACTGTGCAATAAATTGCTGGAATTCAGCGGGGTCAGTTGCAATGTCGTGCGGATTCAATAGGTAATGGTGGGAATAACCTATGGCGATTAATATAAAAAAACAATTTTCTGATTTGCGTAAAAATACGCCAAAGCATGTCCAGTGGCTGTTGTTGGTGGCGGCGTTTGTTGTCGTGCTGATTTTGATGACGCTGTTGCTGACGGGAAAGGACGAAGACGCAATCGAAAATCAGGACGAAATTGCAATCGGACTGAATATATTTCCAGACACCGTTGAATGGCCCAGTGTTGTTGTCGGCGACAAAGAATCCCAAACTATCAAGGTTTCTGCGACCGCGCCTGCAAAGATTGTCGACATATATCCACGCGATGAAATTGACGGTCTGGTCTGGTCGCAACAGACTTGCACAACCATGGGACAAATTGATGAAAATGTTTCTTGTTCCATTGTGTTGGAATATGCACCCAATGTTGCGTCGGCAACCACAACAACCGAAATATATATTGACTGGCGCGGGATTAACGAACCTGATGCGATGAAGCAAACAGACAAAATTATTGTCGTGTTGGGTGCCAACGCACCAGAAATTCCAGAACCGGCACCCGTAATCCCCGCCGATACATCTGATGATGCGGTGGATGATATGGATATTATCGACGACGCCAGTGATGCGGATGTTGTGGAAAATATCACAGATGAAACGACCGATATTGCATCGGGGATTCAGGCAGATATGGATTTGTTAATGCCGGATCCGATTGACATTTTGAACCCTGGCACCACATCGGTTACAACGACGTTTGATGGTTCTGATACGCCGGAATATGTCCGTCCGCCAGAATCTTGTTCTGATTTCGCAATGCCGGCATATAATCTGTCGGGGGTACAGAGTGGTTGGATTCGCCCCAGTGGTGGCGCGTATTATTATCATCCTTTTTCTGATACAACGTGCAGTAATCCGACCGGGACATACAACCCAGACAATGGGATAATTACGGACATTAATAATCCCGGACAAAAAATCGGTACGGATGCGGATCATATCGGTTATGTTGCAATTCAAAATGGCGCACTGCCACAGTTGTCTAATCCGGTATCGACGGGAACATCGTCCGGCGGGCGCGCACGCCAGGCAACTGATAAAGAATTGGGTCTGGACGGGGCGATTTCCCCCATCCCCGCGGATACAAACAAGGTGGTGGGGCTGAATCTGCGTGATGCGCCGGCGCCCAGTGTAATTGTTGGGACCAGCGGTACGGCGGTGTTTTCATCGGACCCGTTTGACAGAAAATTTGTGTTGCGCCAATATAAACCAATTCCCGCCACAATAGTATCCGAAGTGCGGGCGGATCCGCAAATATACACCAATGGACAGCCGTTGCCTGTTCGCGCCACGGTTGATCGTAATGTGTATTCTGATGATGGGCGTACGGTTGTGATACCGACGGGTACATTGATGTTGGGTTATGTCACGGGTGATTTGCCGGGGCCATATCAAACAATCGGCCGCATGGAAATAAAATGGTATCAATTCATTTTACCCAGCGGTGTGGAATTTAATTTCAGCACATCAAACGCGCCGTTTTCTGGTGATTCCCAGGGACGTGCCGGTGTGCCGGGACATGGCAGTACCGACTATGTCGAACAATTGGTTATGCCGATGTTAACGGCAATTGTTCCGGCGGCGGTTAATATGATTGCGCCAATTGCGGACACGTTTGTAAACCAAATTGATTTGGACAATAACACCGTTGTGCAATCGGGAACCGTGCGTTCGTCCGAATTGGCCAAGAATGAAATTATTACCGCGTGGAACCAGGTGGCGCAAAAATTGCTGGTGGATGCAATGGACAATACCGTTCCGCCGTTTTCTATCGCGGCCGGAACACGTATAACCGTCTATTCACCAACGGATTTGGTCATCACATGTGGCCATGGCGACAAAGAATGTTCCGTGGACAAGGTCCAGGCCGCCACAGGATTGGCCAGTGCCGATACAAAGCGCAATACTCGCCAGGACGATTGGCAGTCGCAAAGACCAAATATTAATTATGACGACCCTTCTTGGGTTGGCCAGGTACGTTCGTTTGATTTGCGCAATTTTTGCACAAATCAAACCGCAGATGGTTTATGGGATATTAATGAAGACCGGATGGATGATATTATGACATCGGGTTATGATTACAGAACTGTGTTGGCGTATTGCCAATCAATGAATTACCAGGCCATCAGCAATGCCCAACAGGATGCGCTGTATCAAGACCAACAAAAACAGTTCCAAACCAATTATGGAACATCGACCAACCAAACCGAGCAACAATACCAGGCGTATAATGAAGATATCCTGGGGTTGACATACGATGACAGTGGCGCGATTCAGAATCCGTTTAATTCGACAACCGTCGAAGAAGAAACCACGACCGAGGCCGTCATCACTTGCGAAGGGGGCGCACTGCCCGATGAATATGGTTGCTGTCCGGGGGAAATATATACCGATATGGGCGAACAGGGATTCAACTGTTGTCCGGAAACAGGTGGCGATTGTTTCCCGCCGATACTGTAATCGAAATTGTGTCCCGCCGTATGGCGGGATTTTTATTAACGCATATTGAAAAAAGGAACAAGTTATACTATAAACATATACGTGAGAAATTTATCATTATGCGCGCCATGGCGCGCATTTTTATTTGCAAAAATTGCAAAAAAATTGATTTTTGCGATTCGTGCAAAAATATGCAAAAACCGAATTCGAATCGGTTTTCTGATTCGGAATTCAACCGACAGTTGTACTGTTTTACACATACCAACCGTACGTTTAACATAATCTATCGCAAACCAAAAATAAAAAAAGGAGTAGAGAAAATGACAAATCAAAATATGCCCAGCGTTTCCACAGCAGAAAAATTCCAAAACGCAGAACAATTATGGTTTTGGTTTCTGTATTCTAAATCAATGCAAAACGGGTTTATGCACAACCCCGTTAACGCAACGCGACGCGTGTGCCAGGTATTAGATGTGGAAACATTGATAACTAAACTGTATCTGTCGGGAAAACTGACCGATGAACAATTGGCCGTTATGAAAAAGTTTGGCGACAGACGTCGTGCACCACACCAGTATATATGGGCGGAAAATCGTGCATCTGGATTGTGGCGGGACGCAATGAATGTTCTGGATATCGAATGCACAAACCGCGGTTGGATTGAAAAATAAACAATATGCGCGCCAGGCACACAACACAAAAAAACATAAATAATGGAGGTAAATATGATTCTTGTCGGATTTTCACGTAATACATCTAAATTATTTCCAAAAATTTTTTGCAGAAAATTTAAGCACTGTGCACCTGTATTCAAGGTTTGCGATGATATGTATATAATGTTGCAATTTGTACGACGAGGTTACGTGGCGCAAATATCTGTGAATGAACACGGTATTAACCTGTTGCGCGCCCAAGGATGGGAATTTATAAATCTGGACAACGACGCCTGTGATTCAACCGCCAATATATATGATGATAATATATGTCCAGATATTATTATGGCGGAATCTTGTGTTGATTTGTGCATGACCGTAATTGGTATGCATGCCCCGTATATAAAAACCCCGTACGGTTTGTATAAAAAATTAAAGCGCCATATGGCGCCTTAATTTTTTTATCAACTATTTCTGCAAGCGTTTTTTAATATAGTACATCTGACCGATACCAAATACGTTTGATATCGTCCAATACAGTACCAGGCCCGCCGGCATCCATGCAAACATCACCGTGAATATCAACGGCATCCATTTCATTACACGCTGGGTCTGGGCCGCAGGATCATTCGCAGGTGCATTTTTCTGGGCGGTGGGCGCCTGTAAATACTGTTGCAACCACATCGTCGCACCCATCAATATCGGCAATATAAAGTATGGATCCATTGACGCCAAATCTGATATCCACAAGAAATGTGCACTGCGCATCTGAACAGATATCAATAACGCCTTGTACAATGCAAAGAAGATTGGTATCTGAATCAACATCGGCAGGCATCCCGACATTGGTGATGTCTTGTGCGTCTGGTACAGGCGCAACATTTCCATTTGCAGGCGCGCCTTGTCATTGGCATACAATTTCTGGATGCGCGCCATTTCTGGTTGCATTTTCTGCATCGCCATCATTGATACGTACGATTTACGCGTCAATGGCCACATCGCCAGGCGCATCAGCAATGTCATCAATATTATCGCCACGCCGTAATTCATTACAAATGAATTCAGAATGTTTAACAACCACAATATCGGTTGCACAAAAAACCAAAACCAACCGTAATCAACCGTGTCTGAAATTCCGGGAATCGTCGCGTCCGCAATATCCAGGATTTTGTTATCGCGCGGTCCCATATACAAATTCGTCGTTATTGTCTTGGTTTCACCCGCAACGATATTAACCGGGGCACTGGCCACGTCGGCACGGAACAATTCCCCCACAGGACGAACGCGCATCGTTTGTTCCGGACTGGCCACTGATAAAATGGTTTCCCAATACTGGTCTACGAACCCGATAAAACCATTTGTCGTCGTGTATGCAAAAGATTTATCCGCAATGCGGGACCAATCTTCGCGTTCTAAATCTGAATCAACGTATGCAACCGAACCAGTGTAAACACCCGCCGACGATGTCATATCATTCGCACGCAAAATTTCTGCATACGGAACAACTGATATATCTTTGGTCGCGGTATTATTAACCGTATCCGACACAGATATTACATATCCGTCCACCGTTATTTTACGGGTAAATTCAACACCATCAGAATTACGCCACGTATATGTATCGCCGTTTTGTGTCCATACCGTTGTTTGTGTCGGTGCATCTGTCCCGTTCGCCAGCAAACCAACCAATGCATAAGAATTGTCCGACCCCAATAATACAACCGGGCCAGATTCATCGTCAGACGCGTCTGATGCATACTTTAACAATTCTATGTCGGATATGCGCAGACCCTGGACCTGGGCCGTTAAATTTTCGGATACTATTTCCGATACAGGAACCGCAGATACGTCCACCAATTCTATATCTGTTTCGGTCGTGGTCGTATTGGTATCATTCGGCGCCATCCACCATGACAGCAACCACCACGATGCCAAGAACAATATAAACCACCACAGTATCCCACCCCATTTAGACTTTGGCCGGGACGCATCACGACTAGCGTTCCATTGCTGGAACCCAGAATTATTATTCATATATTTTACCATTATTTTTCCCCTGAATTTACGGCACGAATGCAACGACGACGCGCCAAAATAAACGAAATTAACAACCACGCAACGCCAATGACTATGCATGAATCCGCAATATTAAATGCCGGCCAATGCCAACCACCAATATGAAAGTCCAAAAAGTCAACCACCGCACCAAAGCGCACACGGTCTATTAAATTACCAATCGCACCACCAACAATCAGCGCCAATGGCGCACGTTCATATTTCGGCGCCCGCGTAAACAGGTAATATGTTATCAGACCGATTATAAACGCCGTTAACACAACCATTATTATCGGCGCCGTTTCCCCAACACCACGCAACATGGAAAACGATGCG
This sequence comes from uncultured Alphaproteobacteria bacterium, assembly GCA_944389345.1. Taxonomy (GTDB): domain Bacteria; phylum Pseudomonadota; class Alphaproteobacteria; order Rs-D84; family Rs-D84; genus Enterousia. The sequence continues at coordinate 134,807 of CALXMA010000002.1, forward strand.
CCCGGATTCCACGTGAACACAATGTTAAAGAAATTACAAACATGGGCCATCAAATACGGCACAGGCACAATGTCCCACGCCATTCCAAACAATGGCACCCCGCCCGTTATCAAGTACAATAACACAGATTTGGTCAATTGGTCCGCAATAATTGCCCCCAATATAATTCCGCCATATTTTAATATGTTCTTTATCATATCAAATTCCCCGTTCTTTGGAATATAACAGTACCGCCACACAAAAGCAAATACAAAAGAAAATTGGGACAAATGAATATTGCCCCAAATATATTATCCGCGGTCCGCAATCGTTTGTTCCACGCCAGAATAATTATCCGACCGCAGATATGTTAACAAGTTATCTATCTTGCCCGCAGATACACCCAAATGTTCCAGAACCCCCGTCCCCAGCAAGAACGATGATTCTATGGTTTCGGGCAATGCCTGGGTCACGCCCAATTTCAGCAATTCTTGGGTGTCGGCCAAATTACGTGCGCGGGCGAAAATCTTGGCGCGGGGCGCAATCTGGCGTACGGTCAAAATCGTATCGCGCGCCGTCGCAACATTGTCCAGCGCAATGACAACCGCGCGGGTACGACGCGGGGCAACGCCGAAATCACGCAGAACAGCCTCGTTCTTGGTATTTCCATATACAACATTGAACCCACGTTCGCGGCCCAACATAACCGCATTTACGTCCAGATCCAGCGCAACGTACGGTATCTTTTGTGATTCCAGCATTTGCGCAACTATCTGGCCAACACGTCCAAAACCACAAATAACAACCGCGGGTTTTACAGAACTGTCTATGTCCGCAATCGTACGCATGGGATAACGCGATAAAATCCAACCACGACGGCGCAAGAAATCAAATATCGCAACCAATATCGGGGTCAGCATAATTGAGACTATTATTATCGCCGTTAAAATTTCTTGGTGCGTTTCAGGCAATGCATCTATGCCCGATGTTTTCATGGTTTGCAACATCAACAATCCAAATTCACCGCCCTGGGATAAAATCAGCGCAATCATTACCGCGTCTGGGACAGATACATGACGCACGCGCGCAACAATAAATATCGCACAGAACTTTATCAGTACCAATCCCAAAACACCCGCCAAGATTATATACCAATTCTGTTCCAATAACGGCAGGTTTAATCCCATACCCAACGCAATGAAAAAGAACGCCAAAAACAGCATAGAATACGGCGATATTTCCGCACTGATTTGATGGCGATATATCGTTTCAGACAACAACATCCCCGCCAAAAATGCCCCCAGCCCCGCCGGCAGACCCAACCACTGCATAACCAATGCCCAGATAACAATGTTCAGCATTATGGTTAATATAAATGCCTCTTTGGATTTTAATTTAGCAACCAGGCGCATCAATGGGTTTAATATAAAACGACCAACAACCACAACACCAATAATCAACGTTATCGACAATACCAAAACGTCTATGGCCGTGGCCCCCAGATTAAAACTTTTCCCGGCAAACACCGGCAACATTGCCAATAACGGGATGGATAATAAATCTTGGAATAATAATATAGAAAATGTCTGGCGCCCCATGTTTGTATTTAACTGATTCCGGTCAGTCAATAATTGCATGTCTTCGGACGTGCTGGACATCGCGAACAATAACGCAACCATTATGCACCCCAACATAGACCACGGCGTCAGCCCCGCCAATATCGGAAACATCATAAATGCAACCATCAAAACCTGGGCCGCGCCAAAGCCGAATATCGTACGGCGCATATCCCACAGGCGACGCATATTGATTTCCAAACCCAATGTAAACCATAAAAACAATATGCCCAGATCACCAAGAAATGACCAGGTGTCTGTTAATTTGAATAAATCAAAAACATACGGCCCTGATAAAACGCCCGCCAATAAAAATGCAACCAATGTACCAACACGCGCCACACGCAATACGCATATCAGCACAAACAGAACAACAAAAAACATTAAAATAGGTAATGTCATCTCTCTGTATTTTCCCCCGTCGACATGTATATATTATAACAAATCGTGTGCCAGTCGCGCAAACATTTCCGGCGTCAGGTTTTCTGCACGTTCCGTCCCCGTCAGTCCATAATGCGACCAATCAACGCCCGGCATTATGCCACGTATCATTTTGCGACGTTGGCCAAACAATTTCGCCGTTATTTTTTCTATCTTGTCTATATCACCAACAGAATTAATCTTGGTCGCGTTCGGAATGACAGAAATTACCGCACTTTGCACACGTGGGCGCGGAACAAACGCCGTATTTGGAACATCAAATAAAATTCGCGCATCCGAAACCAATGACGTTAATACCCCCAGACGGCCATATTGGGCATCACCGGGGCGCGCAGTGATACGTTCTGCAACCTCGCGTTGGAACATTAATGTCATAGAACGTATCGGGGCACCGTGGGCCATGCGTATCAACCATTGTGTCAACATTTCTGTTCCGACGTTATATGGCAAATTGGCACAAATCGCGTATTCCGAAATGCCCAATTTTGAAAAATCAACCCGCAACGCGTCGTCATATATGACGGTCAGACGACCATCTGAGGCATTCATAATTTCGTCCAATATCGGACGCGTTGTTTTATCTTTTTCTATGGCAATAACACGGCGCGCCCCCGCCATCAACAGCGCACGCGTCAACCCACCCGGGCCGGGTCCAACCTCTATGACAATGCGGTCGGTGATATCGGGAACACTGCGCGCAATCCGACCCGTCAAATTCAAATCAAATAAAAAATTCTGGCCGAACTGTTTTTTGGGTTCCAACCCCGCATTACGCATCATTTCAGACACGGGTGGCAAAGATTCCAGTTTTGTCGTACTCATAACGCCTTGCGTCCCCCAAACGCCAATGACAACGTGCCATCGTCCAGGTAATCTAAATCACCACCCAATGGAACCCCGGACGCCAATTCTGAAAAACGTACGCCCGTCGCAGGGTCTATGACCGACATAACATAATGTTGGGTTGTTTTACCTTCGACCGTGTTGGGCAACGCGAAAATTATTTCAGATATGTTTTCGTTTCGCACCCTGTCCGTCAGGCCCGATATATTCAAATCGTCCGGCATTGTACCAGACATCCCAGACAACAATCCGCCCAGGATATGATACCGACCGTGAAACACCCCCGATTTTTCCAGTGTCCACACATCTGATAAATCGCGCACAATACACAACTGTCCGTTTGCACGTGCGGAATCACGGCAGAATTCGCACATCCCCGTATCCGCGTCTGTTAAAATTCCGCAAATTGGGCACGGGCGTATCGTTGCGACCGCGTCCAGTAATGCATTCGCCAAATTTTCCGCACGCCCGGTTTTATCCTGTAATAACGCCAGAACAATACGTCCCGCCGCACGCGACCCCAGACGCGGTAATTTCGCAAACTGTTTTATTAAACGTTCTATTTTTGAATTCATGACGACCAACTATAACATCAATGGAAAATATAGCAATCAATTCCCGCGTTCTGGGCACGGGCACGAATGTCCGACGCCACAGATTCAGACAAATTATTTGCACGAACACGGAACATCCCATTCGGCGCAGATTCTATGACCGCGGATACACCGATTTTATTTTTTACATTATTAACCTGGTCTTGGGCCGAAGAACGTGATGAAAACGCCCCAAACTGGACCCCTGCATTACCAGACGCATTGCCAGAATAACTGGGGGTGGTGGTTGCGGGCGCATGCTGGGCCGTGGCAACCGCGTATGCGCCATTGAACGTCGGTGTGGCAGAATATGTCGGTGTCGGCGCAGGTGCGGTATATGTTGGCGCGGGGGGCGGCACAGGCGCTGTATACGTCGATGTTGGTGCGGGCGCCGTATACGTCTGGGGCGCGGGACCACCATCATTCAACATTTCAAAACCACGATTTAACATATTTGTTGCGACATTCGCGCGGACATCTTTGTTTCCCGCACCCAACACAACCGCAATCAAGTGATGATTATTTCTGTTGGCCGTTGCCACCAAAGAATAGCGAGACTTATTCGTGTATCCCGTTTTCATACCATCGCACCCCGGATACGTTCCCAACAATCGATTACCGTTTGTGTATGTTTTTCCGTTGTATGTCCAAGTCTTGATTGAAAAATATTTCCAATATTGTGGAAAATGTTTATATACCGCCATGGACAGCAACGCAATATCCCGCGCCGTCGACATATGATCATCATCGGGCAAACCAGACGAATTTTCAAAATTTGTCCCAGACAAACCAATTTCACCGGCGACGCGCGTCATCAGGTCTGCAAAATTACCCTCCATACCGCCCTTCAAATTTTCCGCCAATACGCGTGCGACATCATTCGCGCTGAGCACTGTCAGGGCCTTTATCGCATCTTCGACCTTTATCTTACTGCCCGCGGACAGGCCCAATTTAACCGGTGATGCCGACGCCGCGGATTTAGATACGATTAAATAGTCATCCAGTTGCAGCCGCCCATGTTCCAGCGCATCAAACGTTAAATACAGCGTCATTATTTTCGTCAAAGATGCCGGATAATTTTGAACACCCGCGTTTTCTTGGTACAGAATACGGCCCGTATCCATATCTGCAACCAATGCCGCCCGATACTGGGCCCCGAATGCCGGCATCGCAAATGCACAGCACATCAAAAATACACCAAGTATGCGTTTCATATCAAATAATATGATAGTAAAAAATCACAGTGGCGGTCAATACAAATTCCCGCCACTGTGATAACTTATTTTTATATTTTTGTGTTTTATTAGTCCAATGTACGCAGACTGATTTTTTCTTCGTCCACAATAACTAACTTGCCAGACGACACACCAAATCTGCGCGCGGAATTAAAGGCATCGCGCTGGGCAAAATAGTCTGTGTCGTACACGGGGAACACACCACGCAACATACACAACTGGTTCGCGATGACACGTTCATTACACACGGCAACAATTGGTATATCTGGTTTGCGACAAGATATTTGCATCGCCGCATTCGTATCACGCGCAAATACCACAATCGCAGATGCACGATTCAAATACGCCATGGATGCAACACTGCGCGACCAATCATTTTCTGGGATGTTTTCAACACGCGACCAATCGTATGGATTCGCAATCGCATCACTGTCCGCATAGGCCAATATTTTATCCATCGTGTTTATTACATTCACAGGATTTATACCGATTGTCGTTTCTTCGGATGTCATGGTCGAATCCGCACGCAGGTACGCAGTATTCGCAACGTCGGTAATTTCCGCGCGCGTGGGGAATTCACTGTTTACCATCGTGCCCAACATCTGGGTTGCCATAATCACGGGCTTGTTCATTTTACGACATTCACGAATGATATGACGCGAAATGGCGGGAACTTCTTCGAATGGAACCTCTACGGCCAGATCGCCACGCGCAATCATTATTCCATCGGCCACGGCGGCAATTTCTGTGATGCGTGCAACCGCGTTTGGACGTTCGATTTTTGCAATAATCTTTATCGGGTGCGATGTACGTGCGGTAATAAAATCGCGAACTTCGGCGATGTCTTCGGGGCGTTGCACAAACGAAATCGCAACCCAATCAGGATTCTTGGTAATTGCATATTCCAAATCCGCACGATCTTTGGCCGTTAACACCGATGTCGCAATTTCTGTATCTGGTAAATTAAACCCACGACGCGACCAGATTTCTGTACCGCGAACAACCGTCGCAACAACCTTGTCCGGTGAAACGGTGTCCACCGTCATTTCTATTTTACCGTCGTTTAACAAAATTCTGTCGCCGGCGTTCAAAGATTTCATAACATCCGCATCTGGTAATTGAACACGTGTGCCATCGCCCGGCGTCGGGTCGGAATCAAATATAAATTTCTGGCCCGGGGTTAATGGATATTTATCTTCGGTTTCAAAATTCCCAATACGATGTTTTGGTCCCTGTAAATCAATCATAACCGCAACAGGCGTTTTCAGTTCATGCGAAATTTCACGTATCAAATCAATCTTTTTACCCTGGACGTCGCCGGTATCATGACTGAAATTCAGACGGCACATATTCACGCCCGCAGATATCATTTTCGTTAATGTTTCGCGATCTTCGCATTTTGGTCCAATGGACGCAGTAATTTTTGTAAATCTCATGATTATCCTGTTTTTTTCTGTATTTTTATCTGTTTTGTTTTTCTTGATTTTTGCGTTTTATGATATATCATATAGTCCATCGAAAGACAAGGGGAATCTGCAATGAAAAACGCAAATCATGGTGCAATTGATAATCAGCAATTGTTAAGCATTATTGAACGCATCGAAAAACTGAACGAAGACGCGGCCGCCATCGCCGCCGATATCAAAGAAATTTATAGCGAGGCTAAATCCGCCGGGTTCGACCCGAAATATATCCGCCAGATGATACGTCTGCGCAAACTGGATCCGGATGAACTGGACGAAGCCGATGAATTAACACAAATGTACAGAACGGCATTGGGATTATAATGAAACGGTTTGTTCGCAAAATTGAAAATTTTGTGTGCCAAAATTGTGGGACAAGTGTTCAGGGCAATGGGTATACAAACCACTGTCCTGAATGTTTATGGTCAAAACATGTGGACAACAATCCGGGCGATCGCGCATCGACATGCGGTGGAATGATGCGCCCAATACAAATAGAAAAATCTGGGAACAATTTTATCATAACGCACAAATGCGAAAAATGTGGCAAGGTTATTCGACAAAAATGTTCGCCACGTGATAACATGGACACAATTATCACGTTGTCTGTGAATAATAAAATGATATTTGGCCGATAAAATCCCCGGGAAAATCCGGGGATTTTCATTTGCCTTGAATTTATTTACAGTGCGTATCCCGTGCCGCCGCGATAAACGCGTTAAACATCGGATGGCCGGTGTACGGACTGGATTGAAATTCTGGGTGGAATTGCCCGGCAATAAAGAACGGATGATTTTTTAATTCCACTATTTCCGGCAGACGTCCGTCGGGACTGCGTCCGGATATTATCATACCGGCGTCTGCAAATTTTTCCGCGTACGCAATGTCCATTTCATATCTGTGGCGATGCCGTTCGGATATTCTGTCCGTGCCATAGATTTTATGCGCCAATGTGCCCGGCGTAATAACACACGGATACGCCCCCAGGCGCAACGTGCCACCCATATCAGGCGCATCATGGTCCGGCATTATATTTATAACCGGGGTACAGTTTTTCGCAAATTCGGTGGAATCTGCATTAGAAATTCCCAAAACATTTCGGGCGAATTCTATGACCGCGACCTGCATCCCCAGGCATATCCCCATATACGGCACCCGGTTTTCACGCGCATAACACGCCGCCGCAATTTTCCCAGAAACACCACGTGTGCCAAAACCGCCCGGAACCAAAATTCCGTCCAATTCAGAAACATCTGATGGTGAAAAATCTTCGGCGTTTATTTTCACAATATCAACGTGCACATTATTCTGGATGCCGGCATGAAACAGGGCCTCGTTCAAAGATTTATATGCGTCAGGAACATCAAAATATTTACCAACGACACCTATTTTCACATGCGGTAAATCCGCCGTCAGATAGTGGTCTATTTTTTGGAATTTATCCATATTGCCCGCCGCGTTTGGTAAATCAAAATAGTCCGCAATTATATCAAACACGTGTTGACTGTCGTATGCCAACGGAATTTTATAGATATTATCTACGTCAATGCCACTGATTACATTTTTGGCGGGTAAATTACAAAACATTCCAATCTTGGCACGTTCGTCCGCCGTCAAAATACGCGGTGTGCGCACGATTAACATATCGGCCTGAATTCCGTTTTCCAGTAATTCACGCACAGACATCTGGGTCGGTTTGGTTTTTAATTCGCCACTTTTTTCCAGGTATGGCGCCAGTGTCAAATGCACAAACATAACATTTTTACGGCCGACATCATTTGCAAATTGTCGTATGGATTCCAAGAATATTTTACCTTCGATGTCGCCAACCGTGCCCCCGATTTCACAAACAACAAAATCCGTCCCAGATGGCGCAGAAATATATTCTTTGATTTTATTACTGACGTGCGGAATCATCTGGACCGTCGCCCCCAGGTAATCCCCATGCCGTTCCGCATTCAAAACGTCCCAATAAATCCGCCCGCCCGATACAGAATCATTACGCGACAAACGAATGCCCAAGAAACGTTCATAATACCCCAGGTCTAAATCTGTTTCAAAACCGTCGTTTGTTACGTACACTTCGCCATGTTGAAACGGCGACATCGTGCCGGGATCTATGTTCAAATACGGATCAAATTTACGCGCATGCACGGTATAGCCACGCGATTGAAGAAGGGCGCCACAACTTGCCGCCGCGACGCCCTTGCCCAAACTGGATACAACACCACCGGTGATGAAAATATATTTTGCCATAAGAATTGCCTCCTTATGGGATTTCATCATACGAAATTTTTAATTGTCGTGCAATCAAATAAAATCCTATACTTTATTCATGAATGATTTTTTGCAGAATCAATCAGATAACTTGTTCCTGTGGGTGCCATTTATAATGGCGTTTGGGGCCGGATTGTATTTCAACGTTCCCCAAGAACCGAATCTGGTTCTGTGTGTAATCGGCGCAGTGATTTGTCTGGTACTGTCATGCGTTCGGGTGCCGATATTGTTTCGGATATTATCATTATTCGTATTCGGTTTTTGTTATGCCGGCGCATTCGCCCATTATATCAACACGCCCCAGATTCCACATGCACTGTGCAATATAGATATAACAGGTGTCGTGTCATATATTGACTATACCGATGACAAAACCAGAATTTACATACAAACAGACGCAGATAAAATTGTCGGCAATCACGACAGCGCAGTTGTTCGTGTATCTTTGAATCGCGATATTACCCCACCAAATGTCGGCGATGTAATTTCTGCGAACGTCGGACTGTTTCGTCCAAACGGGGCGGACGCGCCAGAATCGTTTGACTATGCACGATGGGCATATTTTAACGGTTTGACCGCGACGGGTTATTTAACACACTATGATATCATTACACCACACGATATTAACACCATTGCAACGTTGCGAAACAAAATCCATGAAATATCGGATTCTTTTCTGGTGGACACGCTGGTGTTGGGATATAAAAACGCCGTACCAGAACAAGATGCAAAAATATGGACCGCCACAGGCGTTGGACATGTATGGTCTATCAGCGGGTTTCACATTGCTTTGGTTTCTGGGTGGTTGTTCGCAATATTTTATTTTCTGGTTCGACTGATTACGCCAATAACACGACGCGTTCCCGCACGAATACCCGCGTTGATATGCGCATGGGTGGGATTAGTATTTTATCTGTTTCTGTCGGGATGCGATGTGGCGACATTACGCGCGTTTATTATGACGACACTGGCGTTCTGTGCATTCATAATCGGCAGAAACGCAATTTCTGTACGAAATATATGTATCGCGTTTCTGATTTTGTTCTTGGTAAATCCACACTATGTAATGCAACCAGGGTTTCAATTGTCGTTCAGTGCGGTGTTCGGTCTGGTGTGGTTATGGACAGATGTAAAACCCAAAATGCCACATAATAAAATACTGGGGATGATATATGGCGCAATACTGACGTCTGTGGTGGCGACAGTGTTTACCGCGCCGTTTGTAATTATGCACTTTTACAATTTACCACTGTATGGAATATTCGGAAATTTGGTTCTGTTGCCTGTATTTTCTGCGGCCATTATGCCGTTAGTCATTATCGGGGTGATGTGTGCGCCATTTGGGTGGAATTGGCCAACCGATTTCGCAGAACAAATTTATAATTTTTGTCTGGACATTGGCGAATTTATCGCAGGTCTGTCGGGTTCAACCGTGGTTATGCCACATATCCCGAACATCGCGATGATATTCATAATCCTGGGGTTAATGTGCGTAATATTTATCAGACCAATTCGTGTGAAAATTAACTGGATTTTAAGTATATCTTTTACGGGCATCGGAATTTTATTAGTGGTAATTAATCCACGCCCCGTGTTTTATGCAACCGCAGATCATGAACTGTTGGCATTTGTCGGCGAAAATGGAAATCTGGAATTCAGTAAATCACGCGCGTCCGGGCATTATTTTGCGTTTAACACATGGCGACAAATTAATGGCGAAGCACCAAGTGATAAAAACATCAGGCGCAAACCCGTTGATGGTTTATGGATATATGAAACAGAAAACTTTACTGTTGCCTATATTCAAAAATACGTACCACTGCAAAACAATATTGTGCGTTTGTGTCGTGATAAAGATATAGATTATATCGTGTCTTACTTTGATATAGACGCACCACAATGCAATCACAAAATTCTGCGTGGCGGATTTGTCATATATCCATCAGGCGTGGTACAGCACATTCCACTTAATCGTCCGTGGCATAATCCGCACGAATAAAATACAGTCCCGACGCCGGCGCAGTTGGTCCCGCAGCACTGCGATTATGTGCAGAAAATATTTCATCTATGTCGTACGGTTTTCCCAAACCAATTTCCACCAATGTGCCGACCATATTTCGAACCTGGTGATGCAAAAACGAACGCGCAGAAAATTCAAAAATTATTTTGTCGCCATGACGCGTGATTTTGCACATATCCAGTGTCTTTACAGGACTTTTAGCCTGGCACTGGGTGGCGCGAAAACTGGTAAAATCATGGTGGCCAATTAATTTTTCGCCCGCGCGACGCATTGCCGTAATATTTAACCTGCGGGGGACCCACCATACACGATTGCGCTCCAAAACCGGATGCGCCGGACGATTCAGAACGACATACTTGTAATGTCGCCGTGTGCATGAAAAACGCGCATTAAAATCGTCTGGTACAATTTCACAATCCAAAACGGACACCACCGAATTCGTCAGATAAAAATTCATCGCACGCATAACCGTACCGGCATCGGGGGACGTGGGTAAATCAAAATGCGCCGTCATCGCAATGGCGTGCACACCCGCGTCTGTACGCCCCGCAGACACCACAGACGGACGCACACCACAGAATTTTTCAATGGCGTCCATTAATAACGATTGTACGGACGGACCCTGGCGATTTTCTTGCCAGCCAATTAAATCTGTGCCGTCATATTCAAGCGTTATTTTATACCGTGTCATTTCTGTATTTTTTACCTAGCGCATTTTCTGGGGCGCATTGCGATACTGTTTAGCGTATTCGAAATAATCGCAACAGGCGTCAAAGTTTACTATGCGTGGACCATGCATCAAAAGATATATAAAATTCCCGCGATAGCACGCATTCCATCTGTCATATTCCCCAAAGTGGCGACAATATTTGCACCAACGTGGCGGATATTCATTTTCTGGCAATGTTTTAATGTTCATTTTAATTAATCCCCATTATCTGTGCCTAGCGTGTTTTGAAATAATCGCGACACAATTCGCCACATATACGACACTGTTTTTCTTTTTCCGCACGATATTCCGCATTTGCGCGGGCCGCCAAATATTCTTGGCATGGTGTATATGCGCGCGGGTTCCCAGGCGTATGTGATATACATTCACTGTTTTCACAATGTACACAGATGCACATCAAATTAGCCTCGTTCAAGACAACCGTTTTCTTTTTGAATTTGCAATATTTTTCTACGTTCATAATTATTCACCTAATTTGATTTCTGCACCATGCAGACCATTTACAAAACTGCGCCAATCCATCGGTTTCTTGCCCGCAGGCTGAATCCGCAGAATGTTCAATTTATCATCAACAACACGCGTTTCCAATATTTTTACGTCCGTGCCATTAATACGTGTACGACCCGCCCCCAATGCACGAACCTGGTTATGTATCGCGCGGGCGCCACGCGACCAATCTATGATTTCGTCGTCGCCCGTAAATTTGCGCGTGTATGTCGCATTGCCCGTCTGGGGCGTGGCAATATACGCGGACGGATTATTCAAATATTCAACCAACATTTCCGCCCCAATCCCAGATACCTTGTGTTCAATGTCCGTGTTCGTTTCATTTTCACCAATTTCAAAATCACAGCACATGTAAATGTCCCCCGCATCCATTTCGGCGTTTACCTGCATCAGGCACACCGCAGACGATGTGTCGCCATTATATATCGCCGTACGAATTGGCGATGGGCCACGATATTGTGGCAGACGACTGGGGTGAATGTTTATACACGGTGCAGACGATAATACGTTTTCACGTAAAATCACACCATAAGACACCACCACAATCATATCTGGGGAAAAATTGTATTCACGTATATTTGTATGTACGGGTATACCATGTTTTTCGGCCCACACGTGCACAGGCGATGGGGTTAAGACATGTTTGCGACCAACTGGTTTTGGCGCACGCGTGAACACCGCCATGATTTCATGGCCGGCGTTTAATATCGCGTCAAACATCGGCACAACAAAATCATTTGTGCCCATTAATACCAATTTCATTTGTGTTTCCGAACCTTGCGCATAAGCATTTCACGACGCACCGGCGACAGATAGTCTATGAACAATATACCGTCCAAGTGGTCCGTTTCATGTTGAACAATTCGCGCCGGCAGACCAGACATATGCGCCGCCAACGACCGTCCATTTTCATCCGTCCATTCCACATCCACAGATGCCGGCCGGGTTACGTTCGCATAAACTGGTAAATCATCCGGCCCCAGGACGGACAGGCACCCTTCTTCCATGGTGCATGTATCCGAACTGCGCGTTATGATTTTTGGATTAATCATTTTGAACACAGTTTCCGTATCCGGGTCCATCATAACCAAAAAACGTTTCAGTTGACCAACCTGGGGCGCGGCCAGGCCAACCCCATTCTGGTCCCGCATCATGCCGACCATTTCAGTCAAAATATCTAAAACATCAGGGGTGATTTCTGTAATCGGTTCGCACTTTTCACGCAAAACCAAATCACCACAAAGTTTCATTTGCAACATTTATACTTATCCCTTTATAATTGATTCTATCAAAGGATTACAAAATGACAACTTATATTTTTGTATTATTGTTTGTGATTATCGCGTTGTTAATCGCGATACTGATGCGACGGCCCACGGTGGATATGTCGCCACTGCGCGAAGACAATACCAGATTGCGTGAAAGATTGGCCGAACGATTGGCGGTATTGGCACAAAACGCAAATGAATTAAAAAGCATCAGCAATGATATCGCACGTTTCAAAGACGTTTTAATGGGAAATAAACAGGCCCGCGGGGTGTTTGGCGAACGGCAATTGGCGGATTTGGTCGCGGATGTTATGCCCCCAGAAACGTATTCTTTTCAAACGAAAATTGGCGATGTGCGACCGGACTGTGTGATACATCTGCCGTATCCGCCGGGCGATATGGTGATTGACAGTAAATTCCCACTGGAAAGTTATACGCGTATGATGCAATTCAATGATGCCGGCGCAAAACGTCAATTTGATATGGACGTGCGGGCACACATAAACGCAATTGCCGATAAATACATCATTCCCGGGGTTACCGCAGAATCAGCGATGATGTTCATCGCATCAGAATCTGTGTTCGATACGTTACATCGTGAATTCCCCGCAACCATAGACTATGCCGCGCGACGCAAAGTGTTCATCGTTTCGCCGTCAACACTGTGGGCGACACTGAATACAATTCGCGCAATTCTGTCAGATATAAAAATCAAGCGCGTCGCAGACAAAATTAAACGCGAATTAGACCTGTTGCTGGGCGATATGGACAGATTGGGCGAACGCGCGGAAAAATTGCGCCAACATTTTAATTCTGCCAATGATGACCTGGGGCAATTACAGACATCTGTGGGAAAAATCGTACCGCGTGCACAAAAATTACGCGATATGGATTGGGGCGAAGACTGAAAAAAAGAACTATTATTTACGTTTTAATATCTTTCTTTGCAATTCCAGGATTTGGTTTTCGCGGTTTTTTATCGTTTCTATCAGGCGGTTATTTTCCAATCGCAATTTTTCCAAATCTTGGCGGTTGACCAGAATTTCATTGGATAAACGGCGCGTTTTCTGGTGGCTGAATAACAGCATTATCAGCGCGCCAATCACCGCACCCGCAACACCAACCGTTAAATCATATAAAACATCCGTTATAACCATGGCATGATTATAACGGACGTATCGTTTTTTTGCACTAGGCGGATTTTCTTAATCCTGTTTTTTTATCCACCCACACCTGTTCGTTGGCAATTTCCATGATGGGCATATCGCTTTTGCTGTCCGAATATGCACGCACAACGTTCGGTATCAGACGATTTTGCTTTGCCCATTCGTCCATCGCGATAACCTTGTTTTTACCCCAGCATAAAAATTCATAGCGCCATGGTTTCTGGGCGTCCATGCGCGAACACAGAACCGCATCAAATTTCATATCGCGCACCAATTGCGGAATTAAATAATCCGGACTGGCCGTGATAAGTAATGTCATGCGACCGTTGGCACGTTCGGCGTCCACCTGGTCCCGGGACCAACCAAAGCGTTCACGACGATGCTGTTTAATAAAACCGGGGGCAAAGCGACGCACCATGTCTGGCGTTAAAAAACGACGTATCGTTTGACGCCACCAAATCCCCCCGGGATTTAACCATTTGCCAACCGTGGCAACACCCATCAGGGGTAAATACAGCCACGGACGGGCAGAATTATGAAAACAGTATTTGGCAAATTCTATGTTCGTGTCATGACCCGACAATGTGCCATCAAAATCAAAAACGACAATATCTTGTTTCTTTAACATTACTATTCCTTTGTATAACGCAGTGGATTATAACAAGGTTTTTATTGCACTGCAATTTTTATATTGTTATGATTAATGTGTTGTCGGGTGTTCCGACAATGGGGTTTAGCGACCCGTTCTTATCCGCATGCATTATGGCGTTATATAGTGCGATTTTTTATCTCCAACCATCGGTTGGAGGGGTGGAAATATTCAAATACCACCACTATTGATAAGATAGTCGCTAACCTCCAACCGCCCTAGAAAAATGGCGGTTTTTCTTTCACCAGAAAAAACGGAGGTTGGTATGAAAAAATATTTAATAATGGCCGTATTTGTCGGCGCCACACCAGGCGTATCAATGGCGGCCCTGAACTGTTGTGGAAAATGTCCATATAATCAAAGCCAGTCACAATGCACCGAAAAATGTTGTACCGGTCTGACACATTCCGAAGAAAGCATCGGCAATGGTGTAATTCGAATCACAGACAAGGAAACCAAAGTAACCTGCGCAACCAGTCCCACTGGGACAAATCTTGTCTTTTGCAGTACCACATTCACATATAAATGCGAGGCCGGTTATTACGGCAATCCAAGAACATCCAGTGGTACCTGTACCAAGTGCCCATCGCCCGGCACATCGGCCGAGGGCAGTACCAGTCAATCTGATTGCTATATTCCGGCCGGCACAACCGGGTCAGATTCATCGGGTACGTATAAGTATGTCAGTGATTGCCACTATTCATAAAAAAACGGGGACAACCCCCGTTTTTTTATTTATGTTTACGTTTCAGTTTTTCACGACCACGTTCCACCAAAAAGAACAGTGCGGGCGTTAATACAAACGTGAACACCATACTGGCGAACATTCCGCCAATCATAACCGCCGCCATTGCGACCTTCATACCATCGGCGGCCCACAGTTGCGGAACCATACCCGTCATAACCGCAATGGATGTCATTAAAATCATGCTCTGTTTATCTTTTAATTCTGTCCACAGGGCATCGTACGGACGTTCACCATTCGCAATTCGACCAACCGTTGGTTCCAATACCAGAATGTTGTTATTCACAACCAAACCAACCAACATAACGAACGCCAACATCGCACCAACATTCATTGACGCGCCTGACAAGAACATCAGTGCAAACAC
Source organism: uncultured Alphaproteobacteria bacterium (assembly GCA_944389345.1). GTDB lineage: Bacteria > Pseudomonadota > Alphaproteobacteria > Rs-D84 > Rs-D84 > Enterousia. The sequence continues at coordinate 150,706 of CALXMA010000002.1, forward strand.
GCCCGCAAAACTGGTCACAATAGATGTAGCAATCGTGAACGGATGTGCCAACGAATTCAAAATCGCCGCCAACAACATATACGTCAGAATAATCGCCAACATAAACGCATTACCAATTTCGGTTGTTGTTTCGTCTTGGATTTCTGACATACCGCCGAATGTTGTACCGTATCCCGGTTCCCAATCAACCTTGGCAATGGCGGATTCTATTTTCTTTTGAACCGGCCCCATTGTGGATTTACCAATATTGATGTCTATTTCCGTTATACGATTTTTATCAATGCGCATAATGTCGGGCGTTGCATCAACAACCTGAATCGTTCCCAATTCAGACAATGGAACCATGCCACGTTGGGAATTTACAAAGACACTGTCGAACATTTCCATGCCTTTGAATTCTTCGGCAAATTCCAAAATTATCGGATATTCTTCGCCGTTTTCTTTGTATTTGTAATCGTCATTACCGTACAGCGCCGTACGCAGTGTCAGACCCGCATAGGAATTATTTATCCCCCAAGAATTCATTTTGTCTTCGTCTGGGACAAATTGGGTTTCTGTCGCGGGCTTTTGTTGCGCCAATACCGCGGTTTGAATTTCGGGTATTTGGTTTATCATGTCCAGTATTTGATTCGCGTATGCCGTACGTTTGGCATCATCGGGTCCGTACACGTTCAAGACTATGTCCGCCGATGACATCCCGGACGATATTGCCGCACCGGCATTAATCTGGATTTCTACGTCCGGAATATCCGCCAATGCCGGCATAATTTCACGTGCCAATTCTTGGTCGGATTTTTTGCGATCTTCCACGTCGGTCAATGTTAATTTGACCGCAATATTTTGCAACCCGCGTTCACCAATCTTGACAGATGTGGCCGTGACATCGGGGAACTGGGCCATACGTTGTTCAATCTGTTTTGCAATTTCAACAGATTTTTCGTATGTTGCACCCATCGGCGCGCGCGCCGTTATGTTGATTTCATTTGCGTCTGTGGATGGTGCAAATTCATTTCCAACAAACCGCATCAACATCCCAGAACCAATCAACACCGCCAACGCCATCACAACCACACGCCACGGATGTGCATGCTGGTAATTATACCAACGGCGCATACGTGATTCTTTGTGTGCCGGCTTTGTGGTTGCCGATTTATCCGACACAACCGTCGCACTGACCGTTTTTGCCGACTGTTTCTTGGTCTTTTTGCCACCACCCGTCAGACGCAAGAATTTTGCAATCATCATAGGCGTCAATGTGAACGAAAACAGCAACGACAGCAATGTTAAATACACAACCGTTAAACCAAACTGGTTCATAAACTGGCCCGCGATACCGCCCATAAACGCCAATGGCAAGAACACCACCACGTTCGTTCCGACGCCCGCCAACACAGATACCGCGACCTTTTTCGTACCGTCAATTGCCGCCGTTTCCGGGTCTTTGCCAGATTTCATTTCTTGCAATGCGGATTCAATCAAAATAATCGCGTTCGACACCAATGTACCCAATGCCGACGAATACGCCAACAATGTCAGTGCATTAATCGTAAAATTACTGGCGTCCATAAAGAAGAAACCGGCAATCAACGACGCAGGTATCACAACGCCCGCAATAATTGTCGAACGCCAATTACGCGTAAACGCCAACAATACCAATACGGTAAAGATAACACCCAAGATAATACCTTCGATAGTGCTGTATGTTTCGTCGGCAATCGCGGTGGATGTATCAGAAATTATTTCCATTGTTGCGCCTGGGAAATTAGACTGTAAATCCGCGCGCAGTTCGGGCATCTGTTCGTGCAATGCACGCGATACGTTTATCGCATTACCATCAGACGATTTTACCACAGACGCAATAATAACATCACGCCCGTTATAGCGCGCACCGTTTTCCATATCACGCGCAGAATCTGTAATCTTGGCAATTTCTGACAGTTTGAAACGTTGGCCTTCGACCGTGGTTAATTGCAGATTTGCAATTTCGTCCACAGATGTAAATTCACCAATAAAGCGAACATTAGACGAATTCGTACCAAATTCGATTTTTCCACCCGGTACGTTCAAATTGCGCGCCCCCAATGCAGACACCACATCTGTCACCGTTGCGCCACGCGCCGCCAATAATTCGGGATTCATTTCAATGCGAATTGCACGCGTTTCACCACCGAATACATCTACGCTGGCCACGCCGGCAATCCCAGTGATTTTATTAGACAAATCATCATCTACGTATTCTTGCAAATCACGCAGATTGTCGCCCGTAATCATTATATCTGCGACCGGTTGTTCCAACGGATTCAATTTTTCAACAATCGGCTGTTCCATATCAGATGGAAATTCAGATATTAATGAATCCAGTTTTGTTTTAACTTCGCTGGCCTTGTCATTAACGTCCACACCCAAATTGAATTCGGCCATTACAAAGCCACCGTTTTCAAATGCCTGGGACGTGATTTTTTTGATTTCAGATACTTCGGATATGGCGTCTTCGGCACGCTTAATCACCTGGGATTCTATTTCGGCCGGCGCCGCCCCAGGATACACAAACGTCGCCGTAATCATCGGCATATCAACCGATGGCGTACGTTCTATGTTCATTTTCGGAAATGATACAAAACCCAACACAACCCAGAACAAAACAAACATAACAGTTGTTACAGGTCTGCGAACAAAAAACTTTAACATTGCAAAATTCCCCCTGACAAGAAAAGACTTAACGAATATTTTACTGTTTTATTTGAACTTTGGTTCCCGCATCAACGTGCGACAATATCACGACATCGCCATCGCGCAGACCATCAACCAATGCGGTTGTGGTGTCTTGGCGTAAAACCGTGACGTCGCGCGGGGTCGCAATACCATCAACATCCGTCATAACCGTGCCGTTGACAATTGCAGACAGCGGAACAAAATAGCCATCTGTTTCATATTCTGCATACTGCAACCCATCCGCAACACCGCGCGTGCGAACAATATGCATACCCGTATTCAAATCTACGTCGCGGGACACAGATACAATTTCACCGTCGCCAACACGCTGGCCAGATGCCAGTTTGCCAACACGCGATACAGACACCAGCGCACGATTATTCTTTATCGCCAACGGTTCACGCAACACCCCCGTGTCACGCGTCATCGTCATCGCATACACAGGCGCACCAACATCCGCCGCATACCGCGTCGGATTAAACACCATACGGGCGTTTTCTGCGCCAATGGCCGTAAATCTGAATACGCACCAACCGAATATTACTATTGCCAATCCCCAGTACAATACCCGTTTGAATTTTTCCGTTTTCAAATGTGTTATTATTTTTTCCATTTTTATTCACCCAATTTCTTTACCGATTCCGCAGACATCAAAATGTTGTACTTGGCCTGTAATAATGCCATGTCCAACTGGTACAGACCCGCGGACACTTCGGCCAATTCAACCGCAGACGTTTGGCCAGACGCAAAACGTTCACTGGAAAAATCGTATGCCTTGGCCGCCAAATCACGCGCGTTTTCCAGCGTTTGCAAATTCCCACGCAGATGATTATACTGGTCAATGGCACGATTATATTCTTCGGTTGTCATCTTTTTCGATTTATCCAAATCTTGGCGTGCGGATTCCGCATTCATCGCCTGAACCGTGGCGTTTGCCATGTTGGCACCGCCACTGAAAATCGGAACCTGTAATGCCAGGCCCCAATATGCAGACTGCATATTGTCCGAACCAAACATATTCGCCATGTTCGGGCCGTATGCAATATAGTTATATGACGCCGTTGCCGCCAATGTCGGTAATGCGTTTGCACGCTGGGACCGGGCATTGCGTTCGTACATCTGTATCTGTTCATTTAACGCATCCCACTGGGGCGTAGATGTTAATTCGGGCGCATTCAAATCCGGAAATTCATCCGGAAATTCATCCGTCAGATTCAGTTCTTCGTTAATGTCGATACCGGCCAGAATCTTTAACATACGGTGCGCGGTATCACGATTAAATTCCGCATTCGACAAATTTATTTCCTTGGTCGCAATATCTGATTCTATTTTTACCAAATTACTGCGGTTTGCACGTCCCACAGATGTCAAACTGCGCCGGGCGTCGCGGGCCTCTTGTAAATCTGCACGTGAAATCTTTACGATTTCGTCCGTCATCTTGGCCGTCCAATACAGGTCAACCGCACTGTATTTAACCTCGCGCCGGGTGATTTCATGAGACGCCTGGGCCATCTTTATCGCAGATTTTACCCCGCGGACCGCATTACCAATCTTGCCAAACGTATATATCGGCTGAGTCACAGATACACCCGCCATAAACATATTATCAGGAATATCAATACTGGTCGGTAAACTTACCGTCTGGCCCGCAATTTGCGATAACATACCGCCCAGTTCTGGCGGAATATCCACACTGTATGACTTGGTCGGATTCTTGACATCAATCAGATTCATATATGTGGCCGTGCCATCAATCTTGAACCAACGGTTCGCGTTGACCGCGTCCAATTGCGCTTCGGCCTGTTTGATGTTTGCATCGGCCTTTTTCAAGTCTTGGGATTCATCCAAAATCATATCGACCGCGTCATTCAATGACAAATCCATCGCGTACGATGTATTCGACACTAAACACGCCAACACCGCAAACATTGCATAGTTAATTTTACGCATTTGTTAACTCCATACGTGCTAAGATACTGTTTATCGTCTTCATTGCGCCCGTCAGTGCGACCTCATCAGCCTTGGAAATTTTGGCAAATAAATTGTCAATTGCATTACGCATGGCATCCATTGCCTGGGACGCGATTTTTTCACCGCGTTCTGTCACAGAATACCAAGTGTTACGACGGTCGTTTTCATCAATGCGACGCAACACCAAACCATCACGTTCCAGTTTACGAAACGCCGCACATAAATTAGGTGTCGTCACCATTTCACGACGGGCAATGTCCTTTAACAGCGCCGGTCCACCCAAATGCAAACGAACCAAAATACTTAACTGTTGACGCGGGAAACCCGACAAAACCGATGGTGCCCGCTTTAACCGATCCGCCAATTTATCAAACAGCAAAATGTTGGATTCAAACAATTTTACAAATTCTTTGTGCGCCATTTTGTATCCCTTTTTCATTTGAGAAAACCGGTTTAATCATTAAAAACCTTAATGATTATATGTTTTAACAAACAAAATGCAAGTGGAAAAATAATATTTTTTATAAATTTTTTCAATTGAAAAAATGTCAGGACGTAAAATGTTATTGCAAACGCACAAAAAAAATATATAATAGGCGTTGCCTTTGGGGTGTCGTCTAATGGTAGGACAAGAGATTTTGGTTCTCTTTATCATGGTTCGAATCCGTGCGCCCCAACCAAAAATTAAAACGCCCCTGTGGCGCTTTTATTTTTGGTTCGTGGCCACGGTTCGCAATCTGCAACCAATGGTTGCTGGTTCGAAAACAAGTAGATTTGACCAGCAATCGCGCAGTCAAATCGTCACGGTTTCCCCGCAGCCGGCGCAACGCGCCGTGCGAGGGAATTGAGTGCGCCCCAACCAAAAATTAAAACGCCCTTGTGGCGTTTTTATTTTTGGTTCGTGGCCACGGTTCGCAATCTGCAACCAACGGTTGCCGGTTCGAAAACAAGTAGATTTGACCAGCAATCGCGCAGTCAAATCGTCACGGTTTCCCCACAGCCGGCGCACCGCGCCGTGCGAGGGA
>CALXMA010000003.1 GCA_944389345.1 uncultured Alphaproteobacteria bacterium
CATGCCTAAGATACACACCAAGACAAAAAACACCACGTTCCGTTTCTGATCCCGTATGAACGTGGCCCTATACCCAACATTCTAATTAAAACACCAACCAAAACAAAACACCCACTACCCCCCGCCCTACCACCATCATCACAGACAACGCGCAACAATTCGTTTTACTTTGACGCCATGCACGAACATACAATCCAACAACAACGGTTGCCCCAACCGCACCGCCACAACGGTCGTGACCAGCATCATAACCAATATGCCATAAAAGAAATGATATAAAAAAATCCCCGCCGATTGGCGGGGAATAATTCATCAGAATCTGTACGATCCCGAAACCTTGATATTATGCAATTGGATTACCTGGTTATATTGATACCGATAATCGATACCAAACTGCAACCCATTCGCAGACAAGAATTCTACACCACCGCCGATATTCGCCCACAGCGGGTCAACATCGACATTATATTTGGTGTACTGATGCGCCGGCGCGAATTTGTACTTAACAAAATCTGGTGCCCCCAACACATCATATTCGATACCTGCGGACGCATATGGACGAATCTGGAACCACGCAGACGGATATATACGTTTCTGGGCCGTCAACGAATAACCCGGCGTCAGAATCAGATAACCATCTGACTGCATATCCATATAGTCTTGGCCACCGGCATGTTCGGTTATATCAAAACCAAAGTTATAACCGACACGTGCATACATATTGCCAACGACATATTCGTTCAACCAATCGTGCAACAGTCCCCATTCACTAATGACACTGAACGCGGTGCCACTGCCGTCAATATGGTCAACAAACGTCTGGTCGCGCGAAATATCCAACATATGTACGTCCAAGAACGCATTACCGTACAAACGTGTCTTTTCGCCAAAGGTCTTCATCATATAACCACCGACCCCGATGTTCAAATCATCGACATCCAACCCGACCGTTCCACGCACAGATTCACCCGGTCTGTATCCCAATTCGACAACATCGGAATTATCGCCATTTGTGTTGGACACATGCCCCGTCACACCGACGATTAATGTTTCAGACTGTTGCCAATCAAAACCACCAGAAACGCGGAATCTGTCGCCTTTGACACGCTTATCATCGGACACATCCTGGCTGAACATGCCGTATTCGACATCTAACCAAGCCTTTTTCAAATCGCGATTACGATTCCAAATGAATTCATCAAACATCCGATCTTCGAACGAACGGAAATTTGTATGTTCATTCAACGTAATACTGCCAACGACCTGTTCCAGTTCACGCGGTTGGAACAAACGGCTGAATCGCGCCAGCGGTTCCCCATGTCCGGTCATTTGATAGTATTCCATACGGTCATACAATTCATTGGCCATTTCTTCGAAATTCGTACCTTCGAATATCGCCGGTATAATTTCGATTGGCGAATTCGGCGAAAATCCAGTGTTCATCATTTGACCTTGGACCAATTTATCCAACGCATCAGACGCAGAAATTTCGCCATCTGTTACATCTTCGACCCCTGCGACAACATCTTCTGGGTCAAACACCTGGATTGGTCCACCGAACTGCGGATCGAACACAACATACAAACTGTCGGCCAACCCATCGCCATCCGTATCACGTTCCGTTATATACGCAGGCAATTCTTTGCGCGGGTTAGACATATTGTATTCATTTGATACCGCCAAATACGGCACACAAATGGAACCATCGGCATTACAGAACTTTATATCCAAATTACGCAGGCTTTCGAAACCTTCGGCCGTGGCCAATCCATCTTCGGCATGCAACAGCCAAATTGCCGAACCTTGGTCAACGATTTCGAACAACGTAATACCAAAATCTGGTGCAATTGTCGCAGAACCGCCCGCAACACCGGAAATAACACTGTTCAGTTTTTTACCAACGGTAATCAGTGCCCCCCCACCATTTTCTGGATTTGGATTTGTAATTTCGCCGACTTTGTTATCTTCGGTAATTTCAACCGATGCCCAGTAATTCTGCGCGGACGTATTGCCAACACCATCGCCATACGGCAAAATGGCCGCCCACAAATCGCTGTTGTTATTGATGGTATAATTACCCGTGATGTTCAACCGTTTTAATCCCATAAAGTCCACACCACCGGAAACACTGCCATCAATATTCGCAACAATCCAAGAATCTTCTGGGTTATTAACGAATCGCAAATCCAACGCGTCTATATCCCCAGACACATTGATATCACTGGCGTTAACAATCATAGAACCCGACGCCTGGTCAATACCGGCAACGTCGAACGCGGTTGCAAAGATTTCATACGAATCAGATGCCACGTTCACATCACCATTTACCAACTGGCCTTCAAAGTTCTGATACAGCGGTCTGTTTTGCGTTGTAAACGTACCATCATTGGCATTCAATCCTGCACCCGCCAGTGTGATTACACCAACGGAACCAACATCGAACGTATCAACTGTTGTGTATCCACTGCCAGAATCCAGCAACAAATTACCAGAATTCGCAACAGATTTAACATTGATGCCATTCTGCGCCACAATCTGTAAATTTCCGCCATTATTCAGCATGTTCGCAGAAACATCACCGGCGACCAAACGCAAAGATGTCCCGTCGTCCAAACTAATATTACCGCCGAACCGCGCGCTGTTTGCGACCGTCCAAACACCGTTTCCATCATTTACGATATAATCACCCGTAACATTCAAAGAATTTGCCGAAAAATCAACATCAGACGCCAACAAATTCAATGTTCCCGTCTGACCGGTTGTTCCCTGGGCGATATCACCATTAACAACGACATCACCACTTGCGATAACATCGGCAACGCTGACCGCATCGATATTAACGACCGCGCCTTCTGCGATTGTCATACCATTCATCGTGGTTGTACCATTTGCCTTGACATTCACTGTTCCGGCATTAACGACCGCATTCCCCATCGCAACGGTCTTGTCAGATTCAAACGTAATCGTGCCACTGTTGGCAACATCGCCAACCTGAACCGTAACACCATCGGCCAAGAACGTACCGCCAGACTGAACCTGGACCCCGCCATCAACGATAACCGCACCCTGTGGCGCTTCCAGATTTAATGTCTTGTCGCCCAAATCAATTGAACCACCGACAACAACCTGGGCATCATTAGATTTCAACGTCAAATTATTAACGCCCGACCCAACGACAGTCCCACTGACCGGCTTTGGTGATGGCGCCAAACCATCAAACCACAGATTTCCCGCCAGATGCAATTCCTTGTCCGTTGTAATTTGTGTACCATTTGCCAACAACACACTTCTGTCATCGACAAACAAAGAACCCAAATCCGCATCATCCACCGTCAAGTTTAATGTTGCACCATTTTCAACTTCTACGGCCCCAGACACAGACAAATAATCAGTACCCGTTGCACCAAACGCAATTGCATTATTGGTACCAGACAATTTTACGCCCTGGTCTACGAAAATAGTCGCGGCATCAAACGTGATACTGCGTCCCGACAGAGACGTATTAACAATGTTTCCACCAATATGAATAGATGCATTATCCGTACCGCCGGCACTGTTAAATGCACTTAATACAAATCCCTGATTCCCATATGCAGCAACATTAACATCACCATCTGCTGTGGAATCACCCGCAACATTAACATTTCCCGCGATATTCACAGATGCACCCGCCGCCAATTTATGTGTTGCGGTATCAATATTCATAACACCGCCACTGACATCAACACCACCGGAAACGGTTACACCACCGCTTAACGCATTCAGATTTAATTCGCCACCATTAACATCGATTGCACCGATGGTCATATATGGTAAAACATCCTGGCCGGTACTGGACCCCTGAACATTTAATTCGCCACCATTTGCGGTCAACACACCACCGACATTAATTGCATACGCATTCAGTTCCAACTGACCCGATTCGTTTGTGACGTTTTGTGTAATTGTGATAACGCCATCACTGGTCGTAGACAATATTTCTAACCGTTCCCCAGAATTCGAAACACTGCCACTGTTGGAAAAATTACGACTGCCGATTGTCAGCGCCCCATCCGCGGTCACAGACATTGTACCGGCGCTGTTCGAAACACTGCCATTAACCGCCAACGTAGACGCAGAATCCACCTGGGTATCGACGGCAACATTATCAGACGAAATTCCGCCATTGATAACAATGCCGGCCCCACTGGACAACGTCGATTCGATATTCAAAATTCCGCCATGGTTGGTCACGGAACCACCACCACGCACAGAATCCCCAACGACTAACGCCTGGGCTTTGATATTCATATTTGCATCGGCATTATATGACACACCACTGGTCAAACCGTTAACAATCGCGCTGTTTATTTCCAGTGTATCCGCCGTTACCTGTAAATCAAAACTGTTTAATCTGTTTTGGAACACCGCAATCCAATCATCGGCATTATCGGTGCCCAAATCCAAAGTTCCCGTAATTAATTCGAACTGGTTTCCATCGGCCATCGCGCTGATATCGATACCATGTTCAAAGACCGTTGCACCACTGACATTAACTCTTAAATCGCCACCACTGACAAACGACGGATTCGCGGAATTACCGCCCTGCACCGTCAGATTATCCGCAACAATAACCATTTTGCCACTGTGATCTGTACCAAAGTCAGCATCATTTTTCATAGTACCACTGACGGTAATATCACCGGCACTAATATTCATTTCGGAATTAGAATTAGAAATATTGCCCGCGTTCAACGCACCTTCGGTTTTAATAATCATATTCCCGGCGCGATCAGAATTTTCAATTGACCCCGTCACGGTTATAGATTCCGTGCCATTGATATTTGTTGTTCCGGTCCCAGTATTGCTGAATCCGCCCATAGACAACGGCCCACTGACGTCCAGCACGGTATTTCCGCCACTGACGGCAACCATACCACCGACGGTCATTGATTCCGCACCATCTTCTTGTCCCGTTGTACTGGGCGTACCCTGAATCACCAGTCCGTTATCCGCACTGATTCCATTGGTAACATTTAACGTACCAACGTCGCGCATAGACAAATATCCATTTGCATCGATACTGTCAAACGTTGCGTTATACGTTGTCCCCAACGAGTTTTGCAGATTCAAAACATACCCATCTGCAATAGACAACAGCCCATCAACAGAAATATCGCCCTTGGTCGTCAGGGTATAATTTTCCTGGTTAATATCTGGTCCTGTGAACAAGGCCGAATTATCTTCGACCGTTGTACCTATGTACATTGCACTGACATCAATACCGTCTTCGAACGTAGTATTTGTGACCAATCCACCGGTAAAAGGTTCGGCCCATGCACCGACCGGCGCCAGGCACAACATAAAAAATATTGTCTTTTTCATCATATTTCTGTTTGTTTAGAATTAGTTTTATGATTATATTATTGCACAATTCGTCGAATAAGACAAGACGGAACTGTATCAAAAACGAATATTTTTAGGAACAAGGAGAAAAAAGTATGTTTTCAATAAAATCCGTACATGCACGTCAAATTATGGACAGTCGTGGCAACCCAACCATAGAATGTGACATCACCCTGTCTGGTGGTGCGATGGGACGCGCGGCGGTGCCATCTGGTGCATCGACCGGTTCGTTCGAGGCCCTAGAACTGCGTGACGGTGGCAATGCCTATATGGGCAAAGGCGTTTTAACGGCGGTCAAAAATGTAAATGATGTTATTGCACCGGCAATCATTGGTATGGACGCCCGCAATCAAACAGAACTGGACGAAAAAATGTTGGCCTTGGACGGCACACCCAACAAAGAAAAATTGGGGGCCAACGCAATATTGGCGGTATCATTGGCAACGGCGCATGCGGTTGCACATCAAATGGGCACACCATTATATAAATACATTGCATCAGTTTACGGCAATGAAAACCCGCATGTCCTGCCACGTCCAATGATGAACATCATAAACGGCGGTGCACACGCAGATAACGGCCTGGACGCCCAAGAGTTTATGATTATCCCCAACGGTGCAAAATCTGAATCAGACGCGATTCGTATGGGTTCAGAAATTTTCCACAATTTGAAAAAGATTCTGAAACAAGGTGGCAATTCGACAAACGTCGGGGACGAAGGTGGCTTTGCGCCGAACTTTCATTCCTGCGAACAGGCACTGGACACAATCATATCTGCGATACGCACGGCGGGATACACCCCGGGCGACGATGTATCAATCGGCCTGGACGTTGCATCATCTGAATTCTATTCGGATGGGAAATACGCATTCCAGGGCCAATCATTAACATCTGATGAAATGATTGCATACTATTCAGATTTGATTTCCAAATACCCGATTATATCTATCGAAGACGCCCTGGCCGAAGAAGATTGGGACGGCTGGAAAAAATTAACAGACACAATCGGTGGCAAATGCCAATTGGTTGGCGACGACCTGTTTGTGACGAACCCGGCCCGCCTGAAAAAGGGTATTGACGCCGGCGTTGCAAATGCTATATTGATTAAGGTAAATCAAATCGGCAGTCTGACAGAAACCCTGCGTGCGATTAAAATGGCCCAAGACGCAAATTACGGTGTCATCATTTCACATCGCAGTGGCGAAACCGAAGACACAACAATCGCCGACCTGGCGGTGGCGACGAACGCGGGCCAGATTAAAACGGGTTCCATGTCGCGCACTGACCGTATGGCGAAATATAACCAACTGTTGCGTATCGAAGAAGAATTGTCCGACACCGCGACATACGGTAAATAATAACGGAACAAAATGACCATACCATTTGACATTTTGACTGTTTTGAAATACGCACTGGCAATTATGCTGACGCTGGCGATTGTGCTGGCGCCGGCATGGCTGGCGCGTCAAACGGGCAAATCGAAACAGGACATGATACTGGTCCGCTTGGCCAGTTGGATATTCCTGTGGACGGGCATTGGGTGGTTATGGTCATTATTTTGGTCTGCAAAAAAATAAACCGCGCAAAACGCGGTTTATTTTATATTTGGACGTGAAGAAACCCCGCACAAAAGAATCCGAAAAATCGTCAATAATAACAGTTGGCCGTGTATTTATACGTACCACTGCCATCTGAACCGGTTGTACCAGACGGAATATAACATGACGATATACTGGTTGAACCCGACGGTGATGTTCCCGGTGATGGACATGACGCGCACCCACTGCCACTCTTGTACGTGCCACTGTTACAAACAAATGTGGAACCATTGCCACCCGCACATGTCGCATTGGTCGGACATTTTGTACAGCCCGCAAATGCCGATGTTGCCGTTCCATAATACCCCGATGCACATTTGTATGTCATACTGGTAGTCTTACACAACGGTGTTACATGACAACTACTACTACATGTCGCTGTCATATTGCGGTTTGTTGTTGTCGTAACACCATTAGCGGTACGCGTAGATGTCTTGCAACTGGTACAGAAAGTAGTATTTGTACATCGTGAATCATACGTTATACTGCCACCACAACCGATTGGGCAGTTATGCGGGCAACAATTAGGTGCCCCATACGCACCCGGCCCGATTGGCACGCACAACGCGCCAACCGCGATTAATTTAAGTATATGTTTCATATTTTCCCCCATTTTTGCTTTTAATTACATTCACCGCCGAACGACGACGAATAAACAAAAACCGCCAAAATCTGGATGGCGGTCGGGGCGTTCAAAAAACATAAAAACGAAATGTTCCCGTGGCCTTTGGGTATTCCCTGTGGTATATCCACGGCACCCCGACCTTTTATGTCGGGGACGATAAATCAGCCACGCAAAATGAATGCGTTGCCTTTTCGTCGGATTTCCGGTGCCCATCGGCACCGCGTTTTTATGGGATTTTGAAGTCCCTGAATCCAACATCCCTGTCAGACTCACCGAAAATTATACTTTATTCCCCCATCAAACACAAGACAATATTGGCCGGCCACCGACGCCACATCATACAAATCGGCCATTTATTACATTGCACCCACGCACATGCCACCCCGCGTCATCACACACCAACCAAACAAACCAGAAATAAAAAAAAGGGGCGCGAAACGGCCCAACCACCATCGCCATCCCACGTAATTACCGCCCCCAATACCACACCGTATCACAAAAAGTCAAAGCCCGATAACCGCCCCATTTCACGCACAAAGACAACACAATCGGACACCGAAACACATTGTTTCGCACAAATCAACACCCACGCACCCGCCATCCCGCGTCATCACACACCAACCAAGCAAATCAGAAATAAAAAAGGGGCGCGAAACGGCCAACCCACCATCGCACACCCAACATAATCTAATCGGATTAAACATCCCCATCTAACCCACACCGTATCACAAAAATAAGGCCGGCGCCCGATAACCGCCCCACCGACCGCCCCATTTCACGCACAAACACAACCCAATCGGACACCGAAACACATTGTTTCGCACTAATCAACACCCACGCACACGCCACCCCGCATCATCACACACCAACCAAACAAACCAGAAATAAAAAAAAGGGGCGTAAAACAACCCAACCACCAACGCCATCCCACGTAATTACCGCCCCCAATACCACACCGTATCACAAAAAGTCAAAGCCCGATAACCGCCCCACCGACCCAACCATCTCACGCACAAACACGACACAATCGGCCACCGAAACACATTGTTTCGCACTAATCAACACCCACGCACACGCCACCCCACATCATCACACACCCAATATAATCTAATCGGATTAAACATCCCCATCTAACCCGCACCATGCCACAAAAATAAAGCCGGCGCCCGATAACCGCCCCATTTCACGCACAAACACGACACAATCGGACACCGAAACACATTGTTTCGCACTAATCAACACCCACGCACCCGCCACCCCACATCATCACACACCAACCAAGCAAATCAGAAATAAAAAAAGGGGCGCGAAACAGCCAACCCACCATTTCGCGCCAACAATAGCGATTAATTCAGCAATTATTTTTCGTACTGGGTATCATGAACATTCACACCACACGCCAGAAACTTGGCCGCAAAATTCACAGCCTTTCTACCCTTTTTATATCCGGCACCAGCACCCTTTTCTTCCAACGCCTGGACCCCGGATTTGTAAACATTCGTTTTCTCAGTCATTTTCAATGCCTCTTTCAAAAACATCTCTCTGACAAGGCGAATATATACCAATAATTATTTTTTGTCAAGTATTTTAATACACCACCTGGTCAGACAAACTATTTTGCACATCCGTACATTCCGCACACCCCGTCATCACCCGGCGTAACGTATTCTTCGACCACGGCAATTGGTCCCGGGTTTTGCGGTGCCTGGGCGGGCACAGCATTTGGATATTCGGTATAGTGCACTTCTTTGATAACCTGGACACGGCGGTTTGCGGCATTTGCAACGCCATCACCGGTCTGCACGGCCAAATCTTCTTCCCCGGCGGAAACCGCGACAATCTGGCTGGACGGGATACCGTATTTAATCAGCATTTTTTGCACGGCTTCGGCACGACGGCCACCCAACGCATAATTGTAATCAGAATCCCCCATCGTATCAGTATGCCCAATCACAGACACCTTGATATTTTTGTTTTCCTGGGTTGCGGATGCCAACTGTCTGATTAAATCTTCGTATTCCGGTTTAATCGTTGCCTGGTCAAAATCAAACCGAATTTCAAAGACCTCTTCCATCACGCGCTGTTTTGGTTCCAACGGAATCTGTTGAACCTTGATAAAGGTCTTTTCGTATGTCTTTTCACTGTTTGCAGTATTCTGGATTTGGTCCAACCGCGCGTTAATCGCGGCCAATTCCGCCCGCATAGCCATCATCATATTGATAAATTCTTCACGTGTGACCAATTCATCACTGACCTGTGGAATTTCGGCCACAGGCTCGGCCGGCTGGCTGGGCGCGGGTTCCGCAGATTTCTTAACACAGTTCACATCGCCATCATGCGTACATTCACGCACACTGTTGTCATTTATATTATTGCTGTCGCTGATGGTTTTGTCGCCACCATAAATGTTTTGATTAAACACCATCGGACGCACAGGTTCCGGATTAATCAAATGCTTTGGCACATTTACGTTATTTACAATAATAACACCTTCGCGCGATTTACCGGCGCCACTGACGGCGTTCATATTACGCGTATCAGGATAATATTCTGGGGTCTGTCGACTGGACATTCCGCCACGTTCAACCGCGACCGTAACATCGCCCGTCGTACTGACCGACGTCTTGGTTGTCTGGGTTGTTGTACGACTTTGCACAGATTTATTATCCAAAACCTTGCCACCTTCGCAATCACGCAACGCGGTCATAGTTTTGTAATATCTGTCGCGACATTCATTTGCAGTCCCCGTCTGGCCACTGGCCGTTGCCGACAACCAGCAATCGAATTTCGCCTGGGCCTCGGCCGCCAATTGCGGTTGTGTCATACTGGCATCATTTTTCAATTGGTCCAGCAAATCATTGTACGCGGTATACAATTCGAACGACGTCTGTTCGTCTTCGATTACCCAGTTATCCAATGTTTCTGGAAAAGGAACCTCGCCCGAGAATGCGGCCACGGCCTTTTGCGCGAACAATTCGCCCATATCTGGATATCCACTGGTCCGCGCGTTATAAATAGCATAAGAACGATAATTCATCGCCAACTGATTCAAAAAGGAATCCTGGTGTGGTGCGGAATATACATCCAATCCTTCGACATAGTCCACCGTTGGTGTTGCCATCGGCACGGCGTCGTCATTTCCCGTTCCCGCGCATGCGCCCAAAGACACGATTGCAACGGTCGCCATCACCCGCGATATTACCCACCCAGATGTCAGATATTTATTTTTTCTCATAAAACTTCCTTTCTGTAATCCCCTTTATTATACGATTTTTTGACATACTAGTAAAGCGAAAAAGTACACCGAAAAACACAACGTTTTTAATTCACCGGGTCGCCGCATTACCAACCACACACCCCGACGCCAACACCAACCACACACCCGCCCCACCAACAACAATGCGCCCCAACACCCGCAACCCATCAACCAGATAAAAAGTACCCCAGAAATCCGATAATATACCAGAACAATTTGCCACGTATTTTTACATAAAAAAAAATCGGACGTCCAATCCGAACGCCCGATAAATCTATCTGCTTAAAACCTGTGTCGCCAATGCCCCAATCGACCCCAGTCCGCCACTTAATCCCCCTGTGGTCAAACTGCCCACGGATTGCATAATCGTACTGGTATTTGTGGGCTCGCCCAAGTTATTAATTGTATCGGTCAAAAACTCACCCCACATTTGGCGTTTTTTTGCACTTAACCGCGAATAAGAACATTTTTCTATTTTGTCCATCAACCGCGTTGCCATTGTCATTTCAGACGGCGTATAATCCGCGGTCGTAAAATCGACCAAGTTAAAAATATCATAAATATCGGACACGGTAACCTGTTTATTTGCGGAACAAGACAACGTGCCATCGGAACAGTACGTTGCGACGCCAACCTTGGGGAATCCCGCCCATACCATACCATCGTTGCCATCGCCCGCGAAATAGTCATAACAAATATTGTCCATTTCTGTTCCTGCGGCAATCTGAACCGCGTTACGATACCCCCCATTGGCGGTACGGCATTTTTCGCGACGCAGTCTTTTTCCAACCTCGTCCGCGGTCATGGCACCTGTTTTGGCCCACGCCTTGACAATATTATCAACAAAGGTTATTTCTTGCGAACTGGGGATACATTCGTTTGTCAGTTCTTTTTGTTTTGCGCTTAATTGCTGAACACTGCTGATTAAACTTAATACGGTTGGCACCAAACTGGCCGCGCCATCGGTCCCAGACGATTCCTGGGGCGCAACGGTCGGCGCCTTGGTAATAGTAACGGCATGCGCGCCCCCCACCATGCACACGATTGCCCCAATAAAAACAGCCAGAATTTTTTTCATCTCTCTTTGAACTGGATTATAGCACAAAAATGACACAGAATAAATATAAAAATTGCTTTTTCGTTCTGGTCGCGCTAAACTGTGCCACGTGCAAGGCGACAAACGCAGTTTTATTATATTCACAAAACACAGACGTCTAAAACGCCTGTGGCAGTTTTTCTTTACCGGATGGGGTCTGGTAATGGTTGTTGCCCTGATTGCGGGTTCGCTGTTCACGCGCCAGTTGCTGTGGACGCCGATATCCGCGATAAATATGACCGACATTGTCAGTAATCAGTTCAAGATGTCCGGGGCGTCGTTTTACGGCACGGACAAGAACGGCCACCCGTTCAGTATTAATGCCGAAACAGGTCGCCAAGAATATGATAATCCCGACAAAATATTACTGACCCGGGTATCTGGCACAATAACCCGTAAATCCAACGGCAAGAATATCACAGACGACATAACGGCCGATGGCGGGTATTTTAATCGTCGCGACCGAACGATAACATTGCTGGACAATGTCCACGTTGATTCCAGCGACGGCAACAAAATCAGAACAGATGAATTGGTGATAAAATTATGATAAAACAATCTGTATTACGCATAGAACACCTGTCCAAGGCATACGGCAAACGTATGGTTATTCGCGACATATCGATGGAGGCACACCAAGGCGAATCCGTTGGATTGTTGGGGCCGAACGGCGCGGGCAAAACAACGGCGTTTTATTGTATAACGGGCCAACTTAGTGCCACAGGCGGTCAAATATTTTTGAATTCCCAGGACATAACCCACCTGCCGTTTTACCAGCGCGCCCGCCTGCACATAGGCTATCTGCCCCAGGAAAACAGTGTTTTCCGTGGTCTGACGGTGGAACAAAACATAATGGCAATACTGGAAGTTGTCGAACCCAGCCGTAAAAAACGCAAAAAGAAATTGGATGCATTACTAGAAGAATTTTCTATATCAAACCTGCGTCGCAGTCCTGCGACGGCACTGTCTGGGGGTGAACGCCGACGCGTAGAAATTGCGCGTGCGTTGGCCAACGACCCCAAATTTATATTACTGGACGAACCATTTGCGGGCATTGACCCAATTGCGGTAAACGAAATCCGCGACCTGGTGTCCCAGTTAAAAAACCGTGGTCTGGGCGTAATCATAACTGACCATAATGTACGTGAAACATTGGGCATCACAGACCGCAGTTATGTGTTGCATGACGGGAAAATTTTGAAACACGGAACAACATCCGAAATCGTCCAAGACGAAATGGTAAAAAAAGTATACCTGGGCGAAGATTTTACGATGTAATCAATATCACTATTTAACACAAAAAACGCGGGCATGCCCGCGTAGTGGATGTGAAAAACCCTGTAAAAACCGTTTATTCTTTGTAATAGCAATTCGCCGCATACTTGTACGAACCGGTACCATCGCTCCCGGTATACCCCGACGGGATATAGCAAGACGTTATACCAGTAGAGCCACTGACACTGGTTCCCGGCGACGGACAATCACGACACCTTATAAAACCACCATCATTCGGCATATACTGACCGGCGGGACAACTCAAAACAAGTGGTGGCTTTTCTTCGCAACCGGTACCGGCATCATTTTTTTGATACCCGGCCTTGCACACAAACGTGGAACCATTACCACCGGAACATGTCGCATTTGCGGGACACCGTGTACAGCCGGACGTTTGACTGGTTGCCGTACCATAATACCCAACCGCACATTCATACGATGTTACATTTGTAATTTCGCAACTTGGCGTAACAATATTGTTTACACACGACGTTTTTATACTCCGGCGTCCCGTAACCGCAATACCATATGAATTGATCTGTGTTCCCGTACCACTGCACGACGAACAAAAACTGAGATCGGTACACAACGGCGAAGTGCCACCCGGGCAGAACTCGATCGCCAAGTAACAACAGTTGAATTCAGCAAGCCCCCATGCCGGCGATCCGATTGGCACACACAGCGCGCCAACCGCGATTAATTTAAGTATATTTTTCATTTCTTTTCCCCCATTTTCATTTTGCAACGATGCCCGAACGAACATCGAACTATGAAAAAAGACCGCCGAAGCAATGGCGGTCGGGGAGTTAAGAAAATCACATCAGAGAATGACCCCCGTGGCCTTTGTGTGCATCGGCACACTGTTGTATAGCCACAGGCTCCCCGGCCAAGGTGAACAAGCACCCTGAATCGGGAAGAAAAAATAAAAAGCGCAAATCCGCGCCAAGTATTTTCTCAGTCGGATTACAACGCGATTTTCACAATCGCACTGCTCTGATAAAGGATTTCTTACGTCCCCGAACCAACGTCCCCATTGGTTCACACGAAATTATACAATATACGCCAAATAAAAACAATAAAAAACCGCCGTTCGTCGGCGGTCAATCAAAATGCCCAAAATTATTATTCTTCATCATCTTCGGCGTCATCGTCTTCATCAACGTCAACGGCATTCAAATCTATTTCCTTTGGCACGCCCAAAATATCTTCGATTTTTTCAGACGCACTGTCCAAATCCATTTTATGCAAAACGGCAAATTCTTGGGCCATACGTTCCAATGCACGCAAATACAACTGTCGCGCGGAAAACGTCATGGTATCTGTGGCGTTTCGCCGTTGCAGGTCGCGTACAACCTCGGCCAGTTTCATTGGATCGCCAGAATTAATATTTTCTTCGTATTGTGCGGCCCGGCGCGCCCAAATCATACGTTTTGTTCCGGCCTTGCCCTTGGCGGATGCAATGGCCTCGTCCATTTTGCGTACAGACGTCAACGGACGCAACCCGGAAATTTCCGCGCGTTCAACCGGCACCCGCAACGTCATATGATTGCGTTCGAATTCTATGACCAACATTTTTATTTTCTGGCCACCGATATTTTGTTCTTCGACCCGAACCAATTTTCCAACGCCCTGGGTTGGATATACGACATACTGTCCTGTCTTAAAATCTAACTTCTTACTTGGCATAATTTTGGATACCTTTTAACAGTTGCCATTCTCTCTGTCCCACGTATTATAGCACAAAAAACCCGAAAAACAAATAATTGACTGCAAAAAATAAATGCGCCCATACGGACGCATTTTCAAACAACAACCATGACACCTATCTGATTGCCCGACGCAGGGACCCAGACGTTCTGCGAATACCGGATTCACGACTGCCTTCGGTGGAATTTTCGGCAACGGCGCACGTCCATCTGCCACCTTGCAAAACCGCGGTCTGACCATCTGGACAGTCCGGTTTTTCCAGATTCCATGCGAAACAACTGCCCCGCAAATACGAACTGTACGTGGCATTATCGTCCCCACCGTACGTATACGCGCCATATTCCGGGTTCCAATAACCTTCGGGTTCGCCACTGCACCATTTACGGTCGCCAAAGCATTCAACGCAATTTCCATCCGCGTCGCACAATTCCATCGGATAAGACGTTGATTTATACCCGGTATTCGCCCGTTCATTATTTCCCATGGGCTTACCCGTTTCCAAATCGCGACACCACAGTTTTTCGCATTTTTTTGCACTGATGCCGTCAATATCACTGCGATCAACCATAATATATCCGGCACCGCATGTAACACCGGTACTGGCCGACGGCGCGGCATTTGCCACCCCAAAAATACAACTGATGCCGATTAAGGAAAATAAAATCTTTTTCATGCCTAATTCTCTTTTACTGTTATTTTACACGTTTTGACAATATATTGCAAATGACTTTTTCATAAAAAACGGGACGAATTTTATACCGCCCCGTTTTTTTATACTATTGCCCCAAACCCGCCGGCGAAAAACGCCCAACATTATTAAACAGTTCTTGCAAGGCATTCAATTCTATGGCCGCCGGGATTTCCGTTTCGTCTTCGGAAATAATGACAGTTGGCAAATCTTGGTCATGCAAAATTTTTATATCAGACACACGATTACCATCAACCCACGCCAACAACACGGTCTGGTTATCATACTTTAACGGCAACGGCCCACGATAGTTTTCATCGGCGCCATAATAAATCCATACTTCGTCCCCGTATATTGTTTTAACCTGGGGCGAACCAATTTCATCCGTTAATTGACGCGTTGTTTTAATATCTGCCACCACCGTTTCCAAATCAGGCGGGAATACATAACCGCGATGCTTGGTCTGGAACGTGCACGCCGTCATTAACACCGCAAAAAATAAAACAAATTTTTTCATACCCCAAATGTACACCAAATCAACTAACATACGCAACAAAAAAACATTACAAAAAACGGGGCGTTGCCCCGTTTCTTATCCTTCACCATTTTCTTTAACAACTGGCGAATTCATCATCGCAAAATGCGCAATGTATTTTTTCAATTCATCGCGATATCGATTATTTTCCTTGGCCTGTTCCACCAAACGGTCAAAGTGTGGATTAACCGCACGGGCGGCGTTAAAACGACTTTCTGTCTTCAAGAAATCTTCCAACGGCGTCGTCTGGTCCAAATTAGAATCCATTGTCAACGGATTGTGTCCATCCAACAACAGCGACGGATCAAACCGATACAACGGCCACGCCCCGGTGGATACCATCTGGGCCTGGTGTTCGGCCCCATTCTGCAACGCAAACCCATGCGCAATGCACGGCGCGTACGCCAATATGATTGATGGTCCGGGGAACGCTTCGGCTTCACGGAATGCACGAATCGCCTGAACCTGGTTCGCGCCCAACGCAATCTGGGCAACATAGGCACCCGACATCATGGCAATCATACCTAAGTCTTTTTTGGCGTGTTCCTTGCCCCCGATGGCGAACTTCATACTGGCCCCGAACGGTGTTGCCTTGGACTGTTGCCCACCAGTGTTGGAATAACCTTCGGTATCCAGAACCAATATGTTTACATTTTCACCACTGTGCAACACATGGTCCAAACCACCGTATCCGATATCATACGCCCAACCATCACCGCCAATAATCCACACAGACTTGTCAACAATTTCGCCAATCAAACTGCGTGCCATATCCGCGCGTGGCGAATCGATTTTCGCCAATTGCGCGCGCAAATTTTGTTCGATTTCACGTTGCTTGTCCGGATTACGTTCGGCCATAATTTCTTCTACATTTGCAATTCCCAATTCGAACAGCAAACCTTTCAGCGTATCCCGCTTTTGATTCAATGCAATACGCATACCCAAACCGTATTCTGCATTATCTTCGAACAAAGAATTAGACCACGCCGGCCCGCGCCCATTTGCGTCATGCGTCCACGGCGTCGTCGGCAAATTGGCCCCATATATAGACGAACAACCTGTTGCGTTTGCGACAACCATTCTGTCGCCGAACAAATGCGACATCATTTTGATATACGGCGTTTCGCCACAACCCGCACACGCACCCGGGAATTCAAAATAGTGTGGCAACAATTCGATATGCTTTGGCAAATTCAGATTTAATTTTTCGCGTGGCATATCTGGGATTTTTTGCGCGTTATTGAATGCCTGTTGCTGGGCATCGGCATCCTTTAACGCAACCATGGCCAACGCATGCACAGGACAATTTTTCACACAAATATTACACCCCGTACAATCGGCCGGTGAAATATTCAGTGTAAAATACATATCCGCCCCCAGTTCTGGCGTTTTCATCGGAACGACAATGACGCCATCGCGACGTGCGGCATCGGCCTGGTCAGGCGTCATCGCCTTGATACGTATGGCGGCATGCGGGCACAGCATGGAACATTTGCCACATTGAATACATTTAGACAAATCAACCGACGCAACCCGTTCCGAAATTGCGCGCTTTTCATACTTTGCGGTACCCACAGGATACTGCCCCGCCCCAAATTCGCCATCCACACGGAAACGCGACACCGGCAACGCATCGCCACGCTGTGCGGCCATTTCACCCAACGTACCGGCTATCTCGGCCGGGGTATCCAACGTCATCGCGGGAACAAAATCCGGCGAGAGTTCAGACACAGACGACGGCAATGTGTATTCGTGTAAATACTCAGATGCCTTGTCCACCGCGGCCCAGTTTGCCTGAACAATGTCCATACCTTTCTTTTTGTATGTTTTTTCGATTGCGACCTTGGCACTTTGTGCGGCAACCGCCGGATCAATCACATGCGTCAAATTAAAGAAATTCAACATAATGAACGTATTAATACGATTCCCCAGCCCCAATTCCGCGGCCGCAGAATTCGCGTTCAAGAAAAACACACGTGCCCGCATACGAATCAGATGTTCCTGGGTATCACGTGGTAAATTTGCGAATGCGACATCTGGCGCCATGGATGTATTAATCATAACGGTTCCACCCGCACGCAATCCACGGAACACATCAAACCGCTGTGCAATCATAAAATTCGAAACGCTGATAAAATCGGCAACTTCGACCAGATATTGGCTTTTTATCGGTTTATCAGAAAATCTGATATGCGACGCGGTCAAACCGCCCGACTTTTTCGAATCGTACACCGCATAAGATTGGGGATACAAATCAGAATTTTCACCAACAATTTTCACAATATTTTTAACCGCACCAACAGTACCGTCTGAACCGATACCGTACAATATGGCCGTTTTGAAATTATCATCTTGGACCTGGAACGCCGGATCCGTTTTCAGCGACAGCCCCGTTAAATCGTCATCAATTCCAACGGTAAAATTATGATGCAACGTCCCCAGCATCATATTTTCATACACCGCCTTTACATCACGTGGCTTAAATTCTTTGGAACCCAATCCATATCGTCCACCGAACACATTTGCCCGGTCCCCAACAACAGTTTTAACATCTTGGTACAACGGTTCCCCCAGTGCCCCAGGCTCTTTTGTTCTGTCCAGAACCGCAATATTTTTAACCGTTTTTGGCAACGCGTTCAAGAACGCATCACCCGGGAACGGACGGAACAGATGAATTTTAACCAAACCCAACCCCGACGGCATATGCGCCAACGTTTCTTCGATGGTTTCACACGCACTGCCCATTGCGACAATAACGTGTTCTGCATTGGGATCACCAACATAATCCACCAGATGATATGCACGTCCTGTTAACGTTGCGAATTTATCCATACATTCTTGGACAATTTCGGGCGTTTTCGCATACAGTGGATTTGCGGCCTCGCGTCCTTGGAAATAAACATCAGGATTCTGTGCCGTACCACGAATCGTGGGCTTATCTGGGGTCATACCCCGCGCACGATTTTGCAACACCAATTCATCAGGTATCATTTCGCGCAACACATCATCGCCAATTCTGTCTAAACGAGATTCTTCATGGCTGGTACGGAACCCATCAAAGAAATGTAAAAATGGCACACGTGCACGTAACGTAGACGCATGCGCAATTGCCGCCATATCGTGCGCCTGTTGCACATTATGACTGGACAGCAACGCAAACCCGGTTGACCGCACAGACATAACATCACTGTGGTCGCCGAAAATAGACAACGCATGCGTGGCCAATGCGCGCGCCGCCACGTGCATAACGAACGGCGTCTGTTCACCGGCAATTTTATACATATTCGGAATCATTAATAACAATCCCTGGGATGCGGTAAACGTCGTCGCCAAAGCCCCCATCTGTAACGCCCCGTGCATTGCCCCGGCGGCCCCGCCTTCGGATTGCATTTCGATTATTTGCGGAATTGCGCCCCATATATTTTTCTTGTGCTGGAACGACCATTCATCCGCCAATTCGCCCATAGTACTGCTGGGGGTGATTGGATATATCGCCGCAAAATCAACACATCTGTACGCGACATCAGCCGCCGCCCAGTTTCCATCAACAATTAAATTAGCCATTTCTTTATTCCCTTGTGAAAATCATACGGGCTATATCATACCCCCAAAATTAGAACAAGGCAAGATTTATCAAAATATTGACAAAAACAAAAACCGGGTCAAACCCGGTTTTTTACTATTTATCTTTGGCCGCATCCCCAGAATCATCATCGGAATCTTTTGCTTTGGAATCTGCATCGGCATCATCGTCGCCCAAGATTTCCGCATCTAACACCGCCTGGCTTTCTGGCGTGGCGGGCACCACGGACGCCCGTTCTTTTAACGTTGCCATTGCGCGCACCATATCCATTGCGCGTTGCAACTGATAATCCAATGCGTCTTTTTCTTCATCGGTCAGTTCTTCTTCATCGTCATCAGACTTCTTTTTATTTTTATCAGAATCCGCATCTTCGTTTTTCAGCGAATTTTTGAATGACGCTTCGGAATACAGACTTTCTTTACGTTCCAAAACCTCTATCTTGCTTTGCAAGACTTCTATATCCGGGGTAATACCTTCGTTCTGAATAGACCGCCCCGATGGCGTATAATACCGTGCAATAGTTATATGAATTGCCGTTCCATCCCCCAGTGGTTTTTGCTGTTGAACACTGCCCTTGCCGAACGATTGCGACCCCATAACCAGCGCACGTCCATTATCCTGTAACGCCCCAGCCACAATTTCCGATGCCGACGCCGAACCATGATTAATCAACACGACAACAGGCTTTCCATTGGCCAAATCACCCGGTTTGGCATAGTTCCGTTCAATATCAGTCTTTTGCTTGCCCCTGGTGGAAACAATTTCCCCCGCGTCCAAGAACGCATCTGCCACATCAATGGCCGCGGTCAAATAGCCACCCGGATTATTACGGACATCCAATACATACCCGATAACATCTTCTTTTTCCAGTTTTTCCAACGCCTTGTTTATTTCCTTGGACGTGGTTGCACCGAAATCAGAAATACGAATATATCCGATTTTTTCATCGGTATCTTCTTCGGCGTCTGCCATTGTTTTTACTTCATATTTAACAGATTCCACCTTTATAATTGCACGTTTCAGCGTAATTGTACGTGGTTCTTCGCCTTCGGATACAACGGTCAATTTAACCTTGGTCCCGGGACGCCCCTTCATTTTTTTAGTCGCCTGGTTTAACGTCATATCAAACACAGGTTCATCATCAATATGTGTTATATAGTCCCCTGCCTTAATCCCGGCCTTGTCCGCGGGCGTATCGTCTATGGGCGAAATCACACGCACGGCACCACGGTCGCTGGTAATCTGAATACCCAAGCCCCCAAATTCACCCAACGATTTATCGTTAAATTCCTTGAAATCATCGGCCGACAGATACGACGAATGCGGGTCCAGTGCCTGCAACATACCGTTCATTGCCGATTCCAGCATTTTTTTCTCGTCCGCTTCTTCTACGAAATTATCGCGTGCAACTTCGAACACCAGTGCAAACTTCTTTAATTGTTCATAAATTTCTTCATCCGTCAGGTGTTCCACAGGTTCTTCATCTTTCGCCTTGTCTGCACCGACGGCGGTAATTGGCACCAACAAAGCCACCAGAACCATAAATTTTTTCAGCATTACTAATCCCTTTCGTAAAAATTGAAAAACATATCGTGAATACAGCATAAAACAAAAAGACACAACCCGCAACACGATTTTTGCCACTTTCCACAGAAATTTCACAAAAAATATTGACAAAATTAATTTAAGGGTTATATTTACAGTAAACAATGGTGGTATATCAGATATGACAAAAACGCCTAAATACAAGAAAGTTATAGAACAAAATCGTGAAACGATAACCAAAATGTTATCGGGTGCCGACACTGTAAAGCGCCTGAATAACCTGAATTGGTTGCGTCACGAAATTGCATATAATGAACCGCGAATATTGTTTTATATCCCGGCACGCGAACAATTGCCATATCTGGACTATAATTCCATGCGCAACCTGGGCGAAGCATACGATTACATTATAAATAATCCACAAAAAACAATAGATATGACCGAAATATGCAAGGTCCACAGTATCCTGTGCCATAACACATATATCCAGGGTGGCATATTCCGTACGACACCCAAGATATTGGAAATCAATGTTAACGGCCACAGAATGCATACACCTGATGCGTCCCAGATACTGTCGCGCATGAATGAAATTGTATTCAAAATCAACAACACCGAAGACACATTGAACCGTGCATTCAACGCCCATTATGACCTGATTGCATTACAACCGTTTGATGACTTTAACAAACGTACATCACGCCTGATTATGAATTGGATTCTGGTCCAGGGCGGATATCGTCCAATTGTGTTCAATCAACCAACAGATAAACAAAAATACAAAGACGCCATAATTGCAATGGCATCTGGGAATTACAAGCAATATGCGTCATATATGTCTGCATGCATGGTCCGTACCCAGCGTGAAATAATAAACCTGTTAAAAACGTCAAAAACGTTATAAGGGGGCCCCATGTCGGACAAGATAAAAAATCTTAAAAATCATGGACGCGAAACATACGCCGTATACTACGGCGATGAATTCGTACTGAAACGCCCATTACCGACATTTAATGACGTGGCCAAGAACGCATGGTTGGCCAAACAGCACGCAACCAAGAAAATCATTGATGAAATTCGTTCGGTTGGCAACCCACTGTACAATGTTCCGGCGATGAAATTCGTTAATGATGACGAATACCAGATTCTGGAAGAACGTGCCCCCGGCGAACCGTTAACCCCCAGTGTTTACGCCAGACTGACGCGTCGCCAACAATTTGAAATTATAAATTCTTTGGCCAGTTTTCTGGTTGATATGAATGAATTAAAACCGATTGGCGATTTGGAACACCATAAAATATCCCACGAATTAAAATTTTCGCGTCTGGATAATTTTATCGAAAATAAAATGTCAATATGGTTTACAACCGCCGAAATAAAACAAATGGCGCACATCCGGGACCAAATCGGCACATTTGAATACGACACACGCCTGGCATGGTCGCACGCAGACCTGAATTCTGGCAACGTGTTATACGACACATTATCCAGCAAATTGTCATTCATTGATTTCGCCGAAGCCAGTTATAAATACATATACCGCGATATATTCGCCCCATTACAAATAGAATTGGATATATACAAACGGGTATACGAAACATATTGCCAATTGCACGACAAACGCCTGTATACGATGCCGGGGTTAAAAAACGAAAACCTGCGCGAAATTATGAAATACAGAATTATGGTTGTATGGTTGCGCCGTTTTATCAAGGCCGCAGATGACCTGCGCGTCACCCCGGCCAGTCAAAAAGGCATAAACAACAACATGGAAAAAGTGTTCTTTATGCGTCGCCAGATGCAGAATTTCATTAATCTGGAACAACAGTTTTCCAAATAACCGCGCTTAATCTTCTTCTTTGAACAGATTGGACGGGTTAACGGCCTTGTCGCCCCGTCGTACTTCCAGATACATTTCTGGCTTATCCGGGTCCATACGTCCGATTGGTTCGCCCGCCAACACATCTTGGCCCAGCATAACATTTATTTCGCCCAAATTGGTCATAACGGTGTTGTACCCATTTTTATGGGACATAATTATCACCTTGCCAAATCCCTTGAAATTATCGGCAAATTTCACCGTTCCGTCCGCGGGCGCCATCACCAACGCATTTCCACGCACACGAATCCGCCACCCATCAGACTTTAACCCCAACGCGGTTTTTTCGCCAAAGCGCACAACAACGCGTCCACGCACAGGCTTGTTTAACTTACGAATTGAAAATCGCGAATCGGACGACATTTCGGAACTCCCCACGCCGGCGGACAACTCTGAAATAGTCTTTGCGCGCGCCGACAAATCGCGCAATTTTTTCTGCAACGCAGATTGCTGGGTTCGCAATTTTTGGTTCTGCGCAGACCGCGTTCGCAGTAATTTGTCTAATTCATCTTTTTCATTTGCATAGCGTTTCGCCGTTCTGTCCAATTTTTCTTTTTCGATTGCGCGCGCATCACGAACGCGGGCCAGTTCTTTGATTTGTTCGTTGGCGTTTTTTATTTCGGCATCAAAATTATCCGCCGCCCCCGACAATATCGCAGACGTTAAAACATAATCGCGCATATTTTCAGAATCGAAATTCGGGTGTGATGCAACGAATAAAATTGTCGATGTGGCATTGGCAATACGTTCCTGGTTTTTCGCCAATTCCCGTTCTAATTCGTCCTTTTGTGCATCTAATTCTTTTATTTTTTTTGCGACGGCACTGCGTTGTTCTTCCAGTGTGCTTACACGGTCGGCAACCTTAACCAATTCTTTTTTTGTTGATTCAATCTGTCGACTGGACGATTTAACCTGTTGTTCCAGTTTTTTATTCTGTTGTTCTGTTTTTTTAATCTGTGCCTGGATATTGGCCAACTCGCTGGCACTGTGCACAGGCTGTACGGCAAAAATTCCCCCCAATAAAAAAAGCGCAAATAATTTTTTCATACCCCACATATTGTACCAAATTCGTATAAAATTGCAAAACAAACAGACAGCGGGCGCCCGAAACGCCCGCCATATTTTTTATTTTTTCACCACCACGCGCAAGAATGTCTTTTTACCCTTTTGCACGACAAACTCATCCGCGGGCGAAACATTTATTTTCCAATCCGCAACCTTGTTGCCATCAATCTGCACGCCCCCCTGTTCTATCATACGACGCGCTTCGGACTTAGACGGGAACAATTTTGCCATCACCAAGAAATCCAAAACGCCCATATCGCTCGGCATTTCTATTTCTACACTGGGCATATTTTCGGCATCACGCGCACCACCGAACAGTGAATCCGCCGTTTCCTGGGCCGCCACCGCGGCATCGTGTCCATGCGCAATTTCCGTTGCGGCGAACGCCAAAATCTTTTTTGCTTCGTTTAATTCCGCCCCCTGTAACGCGGACAACCGCGCAATTTCATCCAATGGAATTTCTGTAAATATTTTCAAGAACTTTTCCACTAAATCGTCCGGGGTATTGCGAAAATATTGATAATATTCATACGGCGATGTTTTATCTTCATTCACCCACACCGCATTTCCCGCAGACTTGCCGATTTTTTCACCGCGCGAATCTGTGATTAACGCCGTGGATAAAACGAACGCCTCTTTGCCCAGTTTTTTACGGATTAGTTCCACACCCATAATACTGTTGCCCCATTGATCCGCACCACAGAATTGCAATGTGCAATTATATTTTTTATACAGCGTTAAAAAATCCACCGCCTGAAAAGTCATATAATTAAATTCCAAAAACGTCATCCCGTTTTCCAGACGTCTGCGCACACTTTCCATAGACAACATACGTGGCACGGTAAAATCGGTCCCATATTCGCGCAAGAATTCCATATGACTGTAATTTTTCATCCAATCATTGTTATCCACCATAATTGCATCGGTCGCGCCATCACCAAATCTGATAAACTTGGATATAGATTTACGCAATCCGGCACAGTTATGTTCAATTTGTTCATCGGTCAACATTGGCCGCCCCTTGTCGCGTCCCGACGGGTCGCCAATACGTCCCGTGGCCCCACCAACCAATGTAATAGGTTTGTTTCCATATTTCTGGAACCATCGCATTAACATCAACGACGCCAAATGTCCGACATGCAACGAATCGCCGGTTGGATCCGTACCCCAATACGCAACAACCTGGCCGGCGTTCAACGCATCATTCAATCCGTCCATATTAGACGCCTGATTCAAGAAACCGCGCGCCTCTAATTCCCGCAACAAAGCATTCTGCATTTTAATTACCTTTTTTATTTATTATTAACGCATACGCCCCAAAAACAACCGCAAATTACTTTCCGTGCTTAACGTCGGTGTGATTCCACGTCCAATCAACGCACGAAATAACGCAATACGAAACAAGAATCTGTCTTCTGCATCAAAATATTTATAGACAAATTCCTTGATTGCATAATCACTGACCGGTTGAATACAAAACGACAACCGCCCACGACACACCCACACGGCGGGCAAAACAAACGGTTGACTGCGCCCCAAAGAATACATTTTGTCGCCCACATTGACCGCACCTGCGACACGTGGCGCAATGACACCTTTTTTGGTTTTGTTTCCGTTTATAAAATCAGACATAAACACATGACGTTCTATGAAACCATGCCTGTTTTTTAATAAAACATTGGACCACAAATCGTGATTATCTATGTCATATACAATATACTTTTCCATACCCAACCCTGTCCAGAAAACAATAGCACCGACGACGCAAATTTTCCATAAAATAATATCCCACCGCCCAACAAATGCGCGATGGGATTAATACCCAGATAGCAACCAGATTATTTCTGGTTTTGTCGTTGAATTAACATAATATCACGAACCAAAGACCCCGTTGATTTCATTCCGCGTCGATGCAAAGAATTCTGAACCGCGCGACAAAATCTGAATTTATCAAAACTAAATTCGCCCAGTCCCGGTATCAAATCGTAAACAGTCCGCGCCCGCAATATTCCATCTGGCGACAAACCGAACAACATATTACCCCCGAACACATACGCCAATTGCAAATCTTGGTCATATTTCGAAGAAAACACATCAACACGCGTGCCGGCCGGCAACACAGGCGCGAATTTGGCCGGGAACAACGCCTCGATTTTGCGTCCTGTATTCACCATATTAACGTGAACCATCTGGTCGGCAACGACAAAAGCAGATTGAACTGTATATTTTTCCATTTTATTTTTTTCAACCCCGACACACAGAAATCCGGCGAATACACGCCGGATTTCTGGGAAACATTATCTTATAAACATTACGACAACATTTTGGCAACTTCGTCGGCCAAATTGTCTTCGCGTTTCTGGATGCCTTCGCCCAAAACAAAGTACGCAAACCCAGCCAATTTACCACCGGCTTCTTCTACGACTTGCTTTACGCTCTTGGACGGATCCATAACGAACGGCTGTTCTTCCAAAACAGTTTCGGCATAGTATTTGTGAATACGACCCTGGACCATTTTTTCAACAACCTGTTCTGGTTTGCCCGCGGTTGCCCCAGATTCAATAAAGACCTTCTTTTCACGTTCGATGGCCGCCGGATCAACATCGGCGATTGTCATATATTCTGGTTTATTCGCGGCAATATGCATGGCGATTTTATTTCCGATTTCGTCAATCTTGTCAGAATCACCATTGATTGCGACGACAACACCAATCTGGCCCATACCCGGCACCAACGCATTGTGAACATAAGAATAAATATGATCGCCCGAAACCTTGGCAATACGACGCAGATTCATATTTTCACCGATTGTCGAAATCGCATTTGCGATATCATCTTTGACGGCATCCATTGTTGCATCAAAATCGCCCTTTAATTCCATTGCCTTGGACGCGACATCGGCGACCAATTTCTGGAACTTGTCGTTTTTCGCAACAAAGTCTGTTTCTGCATTAACTTCGACAACGCAACCCAAATCATCACATTTAACAACTGTGACCAACCCAGACGCGGCGACACGCCCTGCCTTGGACGCGGCCTTTACGATACCCTTCTGGCGCAACCAATCGGCGGCGGCTTCGATATCACCGTTTGTTTCGACCAATGCCTTTTTACAATCCATCATACCCGCAGATGTTTTTTCGCGCAGTTCTTGGATTAATTTAGTGGTTATTTCTGCCATATTTTCCCCCATATTTGTTTTCTGTGGCACGGCGGGGAACCGCCATGCCACCACAGTTGTTAGATAATTATTTGTCGGCCTTTTCCGCCTTGTCCATCAATTTACTGCGACGTTCTGCGCGTGCTTCGGACGTTTTAGATTTCTGGCGTGCTTCTTTATCTTTGATATCCGCTTCGAAATCATCGGCGACGCCATCCATATCGGATTCGACCTTTTTACCGGCCACCCCGCCCAGACGTTTTTCGATACCGGACAGAATCGCATCAACGAACAAATCACAGTACAATTGGGTTGCACGCGACGCATCGTCATTACCCGGCACTGGGTAATCAACCAGTTCTGGGTTTGCATTCGTATCACAGATTGCGATTGTCGGAATATCCAAGATTTTTGCTTCGCGTACTGCATTAATTTCGCGTGGCACATCGATAACGACCATGGCCTGTGGCACACCGTGCATTTCCAAAATACCGCCGAAAATCGCACGCAGTTTTTCAACTTCTTTGGTCATTACGCCAACTTCTTTCTTGGTCAGGCCCAATTTATCTGCGTTTTCGATATCAGATTCCATCTTTTTCAAACGACGGATAGACTGAGAAACCGTTGTCCAGTTGGTCAACATACCACCCAACCAACGATTGTTAACATAGAACTGTCCGCAACGTTCGGCGGCATCTTTGACAATATCTTTGGCCTGATGCTTGGTCGCAACGAACAAAATTTTACCACCGGCGGCGGCAATCGCCTCTAACGCGACCAACGCGCGATGCAACAACGGCGCCGTTTTATTCAAATTAATAATATGAATTTTGTCTTTTACACCGTAAACATATGGTGTCATTAACGGGTTCCAGCGACGGGTATGGTGGCCAAAATGTACACCGGCTTCCATCAACTGTTTCATAGTAAATGTTGGCAAAGCCATTTTAATATCCTTTGTTTTCTGTTGTTATCCTCGCCGTTCGCGAAACCAAATTTTCATTTGGACAGAAACTTGTTAACCGAACGACTGTGTCCTTCACGCAAAAACGTGTAGCGGGATAATAGACTAAAACACCACAAAAATCAAGTAAAAATTGTTTTTTGTCAACCATCATCCATATTTTGTACAACTATTTGACAAAACTAATTTTTCGTATAAACATTGTCTTACAATGAGGTTCGCCCGCATACTGCTTTTATCATGTTATATGACCACACCATACACTGGTGCCCTGGCCCGATATACGCCTGGTCTGGACTGTTTGGATTCCGAATATGCCGATGCCCACCCGGCCGAATGTGGCAAAAAATCGTATTTTACCGCCACAACAATATCAATGATGTCTGGCGCGACATTATTGGGTGGCGCACTTGCCTGGCTTGGTATGTCGGCATGGGGTAATGAAACAGACAGCGCCGACCCGACACAAACATTTCAACCAACATTACCGGCATACAACATGGTGGGTGGCGACGTTGAATCAATACACCTGGCAACCGCAACCACAACCCCAGAATACGAAAAAAACGCGAACCAATATGACGACATTCGTTTGGGTTATTCCATCGCCCGCGGTTTTACAGGACGCGGTTCAACAATTGCGATACTGGATTCTGGCGACGACACATGGCACGGATACGCGGTCGCAACGATTGCATCTGGGCCAATATCACCAAACGCCACGGTACAGCAATACAAAATTGCCAACAGCCCAACAGATTTTTTACCATATTCCGACATAGGCGACGTAATACAATCCGCATCTGATGCAGACATTTTTAACGCCAGTTGGTCCGTTCCCATGCGCGCGACAGAACTGGCATCACGCCAACAATTAATCCGACTGACCAATGAACACTTTGTCAGCCAACTGATTCAATCGGCGAACCGTGGCGCCATTTTTGTTTGGGCGGCCGGGAATGATGCCAGCGCACAAAGCAGTTTATTATCCGCGATGCCGGCGGTAATTCCAGAATTACAGGGCCACTTTGTAAACGTCGTCGCCTGGGACACATCAAAAAATACCCTGGCCGATTACAGCAACGCATGTGGCATAACAAAACAATGGTGCATAACCGCACCCGGCACAGGCATTTCCGTTGGGCACCAACATGCCACCGGGACCAGTTTTGCGACCCCAATTGTATCATCTGCCATTGCTGTAATCAAAGAAGCGTTCCCATATATGTCCGCACCCGAAATAACATCACTGTTATTTGAAACGGCACGGGATCTGGGTGAACCCGGGGTTGATGACATATACGGCCACGGAATGCTGGACCTGGAACGCGCAACCCGCCCGGTGGGCGTACCCCTGGTCCCAATCGATGGCGCCCCGGCCCAAGAATTACACGCGGTCCGTATGCCTGGCACCATTGCCCGCAACATAATTGATACAAATCCGCAATTCGCATACTTTGATAAATACGGTCGCGCATTTAACGCGAACATATCAGATATAATTTCAATAAAAAATCCAGGCATCGGATTTCAACGTCTGCGCGCCACCCCAGAAATTAATGTGTTAAAACTGGGTGCGCTGGAATTCGGACTTATGACCAGTGATATTGTTCTTGGTGATGGATTTATGCAGACACGTGGTAATGATATGTTTAATTTTGTCGGCACAAAAAATTCTATTACTTTTGGCGACATAACCCTGACCCAGCGCATCAGAATCGCATTTGGCACGCCACAGACAACCACGAATTCTGTTATAACTAATTTTTCCAATATTTATATGACATCAATCGGCCTGGACGCACAATACCAAGATTGGACATTCGGGATTTCTATCCCAGACACCATTATCGACGGCACAATGACCATGCGATTACCAACCGGAAAAAACGCCACAGGAACCATTATCTATCGCGATTATTCCATAGACCTGATGTCACGTCCCGCCATAGAATATTCCGCATCATACAAATCCATCACCGCCAGTTTTGTTGACTATCCATACGGCACCGATGAATTCTTTATCATGGTCAAAGGCAACATAAAATTTTAGCCCTTCTACCCGACACCGGCACGTTGTTGCAAAAATCAAACAAAAATAATTTGATTATTGGCGTTTTCACTTATAATATAAATTACTGTCAAAGGAAGGGCTTTTCTATGCAACGCAAACAATCTGTAAAACGTCAACAATCCACAAAATCACGCACGACGCGCACGGGCACGATTAATCAAAAAAAATCGCACATTTTACGCAAACTGATATGGGGACTGGGCGGATTAATTGTGTGCGGGATTATTGCTGTTTCTGCATATTTCATCGTACGTAATAACGCAAATAAAACCGAACTGGGGGCGAATATTTCTGCACCCGCACCGGCCGAATTCTTTGACAATAACACCATGTTTTTTGCGACAAACGGTGGTATCCCAGATGTAAATAACGACCGCGAATTGCATAACCCCGACGCGTTTTCAATAACATATTCTGTTGAATCTGGTGAATATCGTCCGGCATTCGATGTGAACATTGATGAATCAGATTTGACCCAATATGTAAAAATAACGCCTTTTATCCGTGGCACATGGAAAATAAATGGCGACACTATAACATTCTATCCAGAATCTTGGTGGCCCGCCGGCACAAAATTCACGGTAAAGACAGATAAAAAATTATTCAACCCGGACACCCGCCCAAACACATTACGCACATCATTCACAACCCCGGACATTACGGCAACAATCGATAATTTCAATATGTACCCCGCACCAAACGATAAAAAATCTGTGATTGGTGTTGCGGTCATATCATTTAATTACGAAATTGATACATCACATTTTGATGACAAAGTATCGGTAAAACTGGACGGCGACAAATTGGGCTTTACGACAAAATTTGATAAATTCCACCGTACCGCATTCATAATAACCGAACCGGTAAAAATCACATCAGAACCACAAATTATACGCGTAAAGTTAAACCGCGTGCCGGCAATGTCTGGGGATTCCCGCACAGAAAAAATCAACGCCAATCTGACACTGGAATCGGCGGATAATATATTCAAAATCGCAAATATGGAAACCGCGGTTGCCGATGATACAGACGGCAATGCACAACAGTTAATATTATTAAACACCACAACATCCGCACGTTCTGGAATTGATTGGTCAAAATATATAACCGCATATTTATTACCGAAATATCATGACGATTCCGAACGTGCAAACGAAACACCACACACATGGGCACGCGACGAAATCACCGATACTGTTTTACAAGAATCCGAAAAATTAACAATTACACCAATGGATTTTGCGACCCCGAACGGTGTTTTCCAGTACGCATTTTCATTCGACGTATCGGATAAAACCGCGCGTTATATTTACATGGACATAAAACCGGGCGCAGATTCTGAAAATGGTTTTACAATGAAAAACGGTCTGACCGGTGTATTACCCGTTCCGTATCCCGAACGCGCGGTCAAAATTGCGGGGTCTGGGGCGCTGTTATCACTGGCCGGCGACCGCCAATTGGGGATTGTTGCACGTGGTGGTGTTGACACGGCATACGTTAACCTGTACAAAATAAAATCATCTGAAATCAATCATCTGATATCACAAACATATAATGTATTCGCCCAAAGTATGGAATTCAAATCTTATGCATTTGGCGTATACGATATGTCTGTCGTATTCCAGAAAAAAATATCATTTGCGAATCCGTCCATGACACGCACAGATTATGCATCTGTTGACCTGGGCGATTACCTGGACAGAACATACGGCGACAACACGGGCATATTTATTGTTCAAACAGGCACATCGGAAAATCAAACAGAATTCAACGACAAACGTCTGATTTTATTAACCGACATGGGCATAATACGCAAAGTCAATCTGGACGGTTCATCGGCGGTATTTGTATCAAAACTGTCGGACGGAACACCGGCGGGCGACATTGAAATATCTGTATTGGGTCGCAATGGTAATGCGGTATGGGCCGGACGCACGGACGCGAACGGTCGCGCCAACATCCCAGAATTGCCATGGTCTGAATATCGTGGTGCACGCGAACCCGTGGCGGTCGTTGCGCGCAATGGCAATGACGTATCATTTATTCCATACAACGCATACAATCAACAGGTTGAATATTCTAAATTTGATATAGACGGAATATATACAACCGCATCAACGCCACTGAACGCATTTATGTTTTCAGATCGTGGAATCTATCGCCCGGGCGAAGAACTGACAATTGGTGCAATCGTCAAAAACAAAACCTTTACCGCGTTGGCGGGCATACCCGTTAAATTCCAGATGTACGATTCGCGTGGTCGCGTTGCGATGGAAAAAACATTTTCGTTAAAACCAAACGGAATGTTCGACCTAGAATTTGATATCCCAAACGACGCGCCATTGGGTTCATGGACCGCATATTTGTATTCATTGACGTCAACGAACAATCTGGATGATATGCTGGGGATGACGACATTCAATGTCCAAGAATTTACCCCCGACACAATGAAAATCACCGCGAATATCAACGGCGCACTGGATGACGGATGGATTCCATCAGACAATATAACCGCTAACGTTTCATTGCGTAATTTGTTTGGCACCCCCGCATCAGACAGACGCATATCCGCGCATGCAACACTGACACCAACCAAGTTTGCATTTCCCGAATACCCAGAATATGAATTCACACCGAATTTTATATCTGGCACGGGACTGGCCGACAATACCGCACGTCGCGCGCAAACATTTACCGCGGATTTAACAGACACACGTACGGACGCAAATGGTACGGCAACATTGGCACTGGATTTCAATCAACATATTCCGAATGGCACATATACATTGACATTGAACATTCGGGGATTTGAATCGAACGCCGGCACGGGTGTACAAACAAACATAACAACCCAGGTATCGGATTATAAATACTTAATCGGATGGCACGCGAATTCTGACCTGGAATACATAAATACTAATGCCCCACGCACTGTGAATATTGTCGCACTGGACCACACCGCGACACCGACCGCGGTACCGGATTTAACATTACGTATTATACGTCGCGAAAACCAAACCAGTTTGGTCAAAGACTATAACAATTTCTATAAATACCAAACCGTGTCACGCGACCACATCGTGTCCCAAAACAAAATAGACATCCCCACAACTGGCACAGACATAAAACTGGATACGACAACCGGTGGCACATATTTTGCACAAATTGTCGATGCATCAGATCGTATCTTGGCCAACATAGAATATTTTGTTGCCGGCACAGAAAACACGTCTTTGGAAACAGACACAACGGCCGAATTACAAATAAAACTAAATCGCAATCAATACGCACCCGGCGATGATATCAGTGTCAGCATTACCGCCCCATACACAGGTACGGGCCTGATAACAATTGAACGGGATAAAGTATACGCATACAAATGGTTCCGCACGAATTCGACTTCGTCGATTCAACACATTACCCTGCCCGATGGTTTTACAGGCACGGGATACGTAAACGTGTCATTTGTCCGCGATATAAACAGTCGCGACGTATTCACAACACCATACGCATACGCGGTGGCACCGTTTTCTGCGGACACATCGGCCCAAGAAATAAATATATCGTTGGACGTGCCCGAAAAAATCACGAATAATCAACTGGCTGTAAAATACACGACATCGGCCGATTCAGACATTATGATATTTGCGGTAAATCGCGGAATATTACAGGTTGCAAAATATCAAATACCGAACCCGATTGCGCATTTCTTTGAAAAATCTGCATTACAGGTCAGCACATATCAAATATTGTCATTATTATTACCAGAATATAAAATCTTGCGCGAGTATGCCAAAACCGGCGGTGGCGATTACGGTACCACGGATGGCGCCGGCGCAATCGCACAAAATCCATTTGCGCGCAACAACCTGCCACCGGTCGCATTTTATTCTAAAATAATTCACACACGCGCAAACGTGCCCGGCACAGTAAACTTTGAAATTCCGGACTATTTCAATGGCGAACTGGCCGTGTTTGCCGTGGCGACGAACGCAACCGCGGTTGGTTCTGGGGACACAAAAACATTGGTGCAATCGCCGGTTATAATATCCACATCTGCACCATTGGCGGTGGCACCGGGCGACACATTCAAAATAAATTCTGTCATCACCAATATGATACAGAATTCTGGCCCAAACACACCCGCCACGGGCACAATATCTGCGACGTCGGGTCTGGAAATAACCGGGAACACAACACAAACCGGAACAATATCGGAAAATTCAGACCGGCTATTCACATTCGATGCCCGCGCCACGGATAAACTTGGCAATGCAGACATAACCGTACAGGCAACTTTGTCGCCAACGAACGCAGACAATATGTCCCGCACATCTACCACAGGATTATCTGTACGGCCCGCGACAACATACACAACAAAAATCACAACGGGCATAATGGATTCCGACACAACAACGGTGTCCAAATTCCATACAGATATGTACCCAGAACAAATGACGAATCACCTGTATGTATCGCGCGGTGCACTGGGGATGATTATGCCATTGTTTGAATACTTGCGTAATTACGAATACCCATGCACAGAACAACTGGTATCACGTGCGATGCCGTACGCAATTATCCCGACAAACGATTTTCTGGGGATAGACCATGATGCATCAAACAAGAAAATATCAGAAACAATCAACGCGTTAAAAAATCGCCAAAATTATGACGGTTCATTTGCGCTGTGGCCCGGGGACATATCTGCGCGCGACACCGCATCAGATGCAAACACGGCATACTTGACCGCATATACAGTACACTTTTTAACTATTGCACGCGACATGGGATTTGCCGTACCGAACGAAATGTTATCACGCGGAATTGATTACCTGCGTACATACGCGGGTCAAACAATAACAGACGACGCATCGGCACGCGCAACCGCATACGCAATTTATACAGTATCTATTAATGATTACGTCACAACGAATTACATAGATACATTTACCCAATATGCGAATGAAAATATCCCCGAATGGGAATCTGGGTTGATGGGCGCATATATCGCATCATCATACAAGATATTAAAACAAGACGACATCGCATACGATTTAATAGAAAAATACGCTATGTCTGATCGCCCACAATTTGAATATTTCAACATGTATGATAATAATGTTGCGAATGACGCGATGTATTATTATCTGATGGCGCGCCATTTCACCCCCAAAAACATCACAGAATCCAATGCGATATGGAACTATGTATCATCTGGAAACTATGACGCGTACACATCGGCAATTGTGATTATGGGATTAACCACGGCCCCAGACACAGATTCAATTTCTGAAATCGGCATTACCACAAATTCTGACACTGCAACAATAACCACAGAATCAGAATCTGGCATAATCGCAACAATTCCATCAGACGCCACAGAACTGGAATTAAAATGTCCGTCATGTTCAACCGATTCGCCGTTATTCTATACGATATACCAGGCGGGATACCCGACACATACGTCGCCCACATCTGATGGCCTGGAAATATCCAGAAAATATTACGATGCAAACGGGAACCAGATTACATCTGCAACGGTTGGCGATACAATTACTGTAAAAATATCTGCCCGAACACGTGGCGACACGAAACACGCGGACAACGTTGTAATTGTCGATTTATTACCGGGCGGATTTACCCCAACCCCGGATTCAATAACGGGCGACATGGAATTTTCAGAATCCCGCGAAGACCGTGTTCTGATTTACACAGACCTGGATCGTACAACGCACGAATTCACATACACTGTAACCGCTGGTGCGATTGGGAAATTTACGATACCGGCCATAACGGCGGAATCAATGTATAATTCTGCGATTCGTGCAACCGACGACACAGGCACATTTACGGTATTAAATGAATCGAACTAATAACAGATTTGCCAAATTAAAAAATTCTGTGGCGCGACACATCAAACGCCACAGAATTTTATATGGCACAATTGCGTGCATTGGTCTGGCGTATGTAATTACTAAGATATTTTTTACCCCACCATTATTAAACGACACACATTTCGGTCGCGCATACTTTGACAGAAACGATAAACTATTGCGCATCACATTAACCGCGGACGATAAATACAGACTGTTTGTTCCCCTGGACGAAATCAACCCCGCCCTGGTGCGCGCAACAATTTTATACGAAGATAAATTCTTCAAATACCATCCCGGGATAAACCCCGTATCATTAATGGCGGCAACAAAAAATTATTTTACACCCAACGCCCGCCAGATTGGTGCATCAACCATAACGATGCAGGTTGCACGTATAAAATACGATATGAACACCACGACAATCTGGGGAAAACTGAAACAAATTGCCGTGGCAATTTATATTGATGCGTTCTATTCCAAGGACGAAATTATCCAGGCATATTTGAACATGGCCCCGTATGGCGCGAACATAGAAGGCATAGAATCCGCGTCTTTGATTTATTTTAATAAACATGCACGCGATTTAACCACAATCGAGGCAATAACATTGGCCACGATTCCACAAAACCCTGTAAAGCGCGGTTTGAATACGGCAACTGGGATAAAAAATATTATGAACATGCGCGCTGATTTAGTAGAACGTTGGATATCCGAAAATCCATCCGACACAACATTACGCACATTGGCCCGCATGCCAATCAACGCGCGCACACCGCGTGATTTACCATTCTTGGCGCCTCATTTCACAGACTATGAAATATCGCGTCATAATAATTATTGGTCTGACCTGGGGCCACACGAATCGTCTGTTCAAACGACACTGGACACAGATTTACAAAACGCGATGACCCGTACATTATTGAACGAAATTTCACGCCGACACAGTACCGGCGTACAAAACGCGTCCGCAATATTGTTAAATTATAAAACGATGGAAACATTGGCATACATTGGTTCCGCCGACTATTTTGATAAATCCATATACGGACAAAATGATGGTGTTCGTGCCCGGCGCAGTCCCGGTTCCACATTAAAGCCACTGATATACGCGACCGCGGTTGACATGGGATTAATTCATTCGATGACATTATTGCGCGACGCAAAAATAAATTTTGGCGTATACGCACCTGAAAATTCAGACAGTGAATTTTTTGGTCCGGTTTTGGCACGCGACGCCCTGACCCATTCGCGTAATATACCCGCGATTGATTTATTGCGAAAAATAGGCACAAAAAACTTCTATAAAATTTTGCACGATTCCGGTGTAACTGGATTAAAATCTCCGGACTATTATGGTATATCCGTCGCCCTGGGTGGGGCCGAAGTTTCTATGTACGAACTGGCCGATATATATGCGACAATGGCGAACCTGGGACTGCGCCGACCGATTCGCACAGAACGCGACATTGCCCCAGAAAACGGCACACAACTGTTAAGCCCCGAAGCATTCTTTATCACCCTGGACATGTTGGCGCACCAAGGCACCCCAACCGACAAAATTCCATTTGCACGCCACCAATCCAACACATTGCGCCATTATTGGAAAACCGGCACATCATCATCGTTTCGTGATGCATGGACGGCGGGCATATTCGGCGACTTTGTGTTAATTGTATGGGTCGGTAATTTTGATGGCACACCAAACAATGCATTCAGTGGCGCCAAAACCGCGGCACCGATATACTTTGCGTTGGCAAATACGGTTGCAAAATACTATGCGTCACATGGCGCACCATTGCATAACAATAACTTTCTGCGCCCAGATATGAATATATCAACCGTACAAATGTGTGATGGCGTTGGCGGACTGGCCGGGAAATATTGTCCTAAAACAACAACGGCATATTTTATTCCTGGGAAATCGCCGATTAACACATCCCAGATATATCGCGCCATCCCCATAGACAACGCCACAGGATTACGGGCATGTAATAATAACCCCAAAACAACGCACATGATGGTATACGAATTTTGGGAACCGGAATACTTGGATATGTTCAATCGTGCGGGAATAACGCGCAACACCCCACCACCATTCATGCCAGGGTGTGATTTGGACGCCATCGCCCAGATGCGCACACGCCCGGTTATAGCATCACCGATACAGGACACAAAATATGTCATAACATCGGATTCCGACACACAACCCGTCGTATTTCGTGCATTATCAGATATGCCCGACGTACAGATGTTTTGGTTTCTGGACGACGAAATGTTGGGCACAACAACATCGGGCGAAACATTAACCAAACACGTTGACATCGGCACCCACACGGTCCGCGTCATTGACGAACTGGGGTCCGGTACGACCCTGGAATTCAGCGTTGTAAAATAGATATTACAACAAGAAATCAGTTATATAATTAAACGAAATACCGAATATTAAATTACTGCCGTAATCTTTGGCACCGCGCGCCTTGGCCAATCTGTATTGGACGTATGGTCCCATTGTAAAATTCCCCCACAGATTTGTATCCAAACGCACAACCGCGCTTAAATCACGTTCTAAATCGGTACTGATATATCTGGAATAAGACAAATATTCACGATAATACCCATCGGTTGATAATTTAACACCTTCGCGGATGTTATAGTCAACACGCCATCCAATTTCCGCACCAAACTTGCTGTTCTGACTGCCGGCATAGGTAAAATCATATTCGTGTATTCCGGTCAAATACAGACTTTTTAATATCTCGTGCGCGAACAAAGAAATACCCGCACTGGAACGCAGAATGTTCTGTCGTGGTGAATCATCACTGTCTGCGAATTGCGTTTCATACGCCGCACGTACCGTGGGTCCAAATTTGAATCCCGAAAATTCCCAGCATTCATACGACAAATCACTGGAATATTGAATT
Source organism: uncultured Alphaproteobacteria bacterium (assembly GCA_944389345.1). Classification (GTDB taxonomy): domain Bacteria; phylum Pseudomonadota; class Alphaproteobacteria; order Rs-D84; family Rs-D84; genus Enterousia. The sequence goes on from CALXMA010000003.1 coordinate 39,236, forward strand.
TTGTCGGCGTTTTCGTCGGTTGTCGCGGGTTCGTTATACGGCTTTAACGTTGTTTTTCCGTATTCCATAAACAAACTGTTGTCCCATTTGAATTTATTTTTCGTAAATTCCAAAATAGTATCAAACACACCCTTGATATAATCTTGACTGGTGGCATTCAACGCAGACACGGGCGAATTCAAATATTCACCTGCATTATCAACCTGGGTCTTGGATAAATCCAACCCGACCCGTCGCACATTTAATTGCAACGTTTTCGTATCATTTGATACCCCAAACAGTGGTGTATCATCACCCGCAAAAGCCCCCGCTGGCACACACGCCAGGAATAAAATCAGCGATATTTTTTTCACAGTCCACCTGCCTAAAAAATCTATAAAAACCAGAAACTATTTCAGTATATGCAGAACGCCATTTTGGTCGGCATATTGCCACCCCGCCTCACGCAACGCGATTGTAAATTCTGCACGATTTGCGACAGGCACCTCTATGGTAATTTGATTACCATTGATATATTGTGTTGCCAAATTAATTCCTTCGGCACGGGCAATACGTCGCAATTCCATCCAACCCGCCAATCTGTCAGACATAACGGCCTGGACCACAAATACATCACCGGTTCCGCCATCCGTCAACCAGTTTTGTACATTATTTTCCGTCAGCCAATTACGTGCCAAATCACGATTAACCGTCATGGTAATATTCGCAGAATACGTCGTATCAGACTGTTGTTCACCATCGACACTGGACGATGTTATCAGTTCGGTCAACTGCGCATCAGACGAATTCTTAATCAATTCATCCAACTGTTCCACATTGGCGTATTGCTTCAAAACATCGGTAATAATCTGACGTCGTGCTTCGTTAAACGCCATATTTTTTGCGGTTGACGCGGTATCACTGGTAATGTTCACCGACGCCACCGACTGTAATTCTGCACCATGCGCCATCATCGGAACGACAATGGCGCACAGTCCCATAATCAAAAACTTTCTTACACTAACCATACTTGTATCTTATCAGAATTTTGCATTAATTCCGACGCGAACACCCATAGACTTATAGAAAGAATCTATTTCGCCATTGGTCGAACATACCCAACCTGGGCAACTTTCTTCCAAATCTTTAATGTTGATGGCGGTCGCACTGCCGTTATCTGGATCCAGCATAGCGGTTTCATCACCACCAAAATCGTCGTTCAAGATTTGATTATACCAATCGGTGTAATAGTTCCCGTCCAGATACGTTTTCGCGTCTGCACCACTGACGGTATAGTAATCATACGTTATACCAATCGATAATGCAACATAATCCGACAGCGCCGTTGTCCAGTTAGCCAACAGTCCCAAATGAAATGCCCCAAACATACCGGCTTCGTCTTCGACACTTTTCGGATGTTGCCAGTCAAAACGATACGGTTGATCACCAACAGATTTATATCCCGGCAACCCCAGTTCGATACGACCATTCACAGAATTATTCTGATTTATGTCATACACCATATCCAACGCCAAATACGGCCCCATCCATGTTGTTTCGTACGAATGACTGGTTCCTGGTTGCTGATAGTAATACGTACTGCCCGTATCAACCCATTCTGCATTATCGGGTATACGCATTGGTTCATTAATATCTTCGCGCCATATAATCTGTTGTTTGCCATCAGCCAAATGAACAATTATTGCAGGATCGCATTGCACTTCGCCATTGACTTCGAAACATGCGGTTGTATCCACAGACAGCCCATAATTATTTTCGGTTTCCAATTTATATTTCAAATAACGGAATCCCACAGACGGTGTAAATTTCACACCCCCAATCTGGAACATATCGGTCAGACCAAACCCAAAATTAAATCCCATCATATTACCGCCCTTGCTGGTACCGACGGACATAGCATGACCAATTTGTTGACCAATTTCGTTTTCGGTTCCGGCCTCGATCCATGTTGTGACCAAGAACCCACCATTTGAAATATCGTCGTCAACCATTCTGGTTTCGCCCCACTGTATACCATATTTGAATCCGGCATCAACCTGTAACGTTGTCTTGCCCAAATCAAACGCGTACCCGGCGGACAAATCAAACACATTCCACGCCAAATTATCATAACTTAAAATACTGCCAGATTCCGCCATTTCGAACTGCCACTGGCCGATTTCGTGTGTAATTCCGGCATTCAACCAGAACCCAGATTTACCAGATTGTTGTTGTACACCGGTCGCCTGTTGCGGTTGCGTGGCAACATTTGCCGTATTGCTGTACGGACTGGTATACCGCGACGTATTATACGACGGTGTTGAATAGCGTGAATATTGACTGGAATACCCAGACTGACGTCCTGCATATGTCTGCGACGCATAACTGGATTGTGGCGATTGATATGTACCTGTATAGTACGTACCCGCCGCATTTGCGACGAACGGCACAAACATCAAAACAAGCAAAGAAACTTTCTTCATTTTATTCCCCTACATTACGATTATCACGCATATTATATCATAAAAAGATTGAAAACAAAAACGCTTCTTGATAAATTTGAATACATGCCTGGGCCCGTGCAAACTGCGGACGTGGCGACTACGTAGCGAAGCGAAGTGCCGCCGTGTTGTGGAACTTTGCCACCGATATCAACTGCGGACGTGGCGACTACGTAGCGAAGCGAAGTGCCGCCGTGTTGTGGAACTTTGCCACCGATATCAACTGCGGACGTGGCGAAACGGTAGACGCACAGCACTAAGGATGCTGTGGATTAAAATCCGTGGGGGTTCGATTCCCCCCGTCCGCACCAATTTCACCACTTAATATATTAACAAAACACTTGCCCCGTTTTTCAAATTTTTGCTAACATCTGATATAAGTATACGGAATGAAGGGAATCAGATTAATCTTTACGTGTTTCCTGGCACTGTGGGCATGTGTTGAATTCGGTGCCATTGCCGCGACGGAAACTGACAATACACATGGCGTATCACGCCGTGGGACATCTGTTGTTTCTGCGGGTCGCCAGACATCATCCACATCAACACGTGGCAACGATACGACAACAACTTCATCACGCACATCTGGTACATCGTCATCTGTACGCAACCGCGACACGGCGTCAACGGGTCGTTCCGGGGTTGTCGTACGCGAAACCACACCGCGCACCACGGCGACAAATACCGGCGACGTTTCCGCACGCACGGCAACAACTGTTTTACCACGTGGCACAACCAAGACCGGAACCGTGGTATCGGTTCCCGCCCGCACAACAACTGCGCGCACCGGGACCACAACCGTATCACGCACGGCCACACAGAACGTTCCTGCACGCGCAACAACAATATCGCGCACGGCGACACCGGCGACAAAAAATGTATCACGCACGGCCACAACATCCCGCGACGCAATTGCCCGTCGTGGCATATCGACAACCACGGCCCGCGCCGGCATCACCGCCGAAGAAATAATGAACCGCGACTATACCACCTGCCGAGAGGTTTATTACAGTTGCATGGACGAATTCTGTGCCAACAAGGACAGCCAGTTAAAACGTTGTGCTTGTTCATCACGCGTCAATGAATTCGACGATGTCAAAGAACAATTGACCGAAATCGAAGACAGACTGTTGGACTTCAATCAACGCCTGCTGACGGTCAACATGGACCGCGAAGATGCCGAGGCTTTATTCCAAGCCACCGAAGGTGAATTGGCATTCCAACAAGAAGACACGTCTGCATCCAAAGAATTACTGGACGAAATTTCCGAAAAATTAAACGACACATTCGACACCAGCACGTTTGATGCAAACCTGTCCCCTATTACATTAACATTAAACGTTGACGCCGCATTCGACAGTGTTGATTCACTGGCCGGCGCGGGAACAACATTACGCACAGGTCCCGACCTGTACAGTGCGGCCCTGCCGGTGTGTCGCGAAATGGCGATGGAGGTTTGCACCGACGCCGAATTGGACATAGTGGAAAGCGGATACCAAATGGCCATAGAACAAGACTGTAACACCGTGGCCAAGGCGTACGAAACACAACAGCAACAGGCACGTGAAAAAATCCGCGAAGGCAGTGCATTACTTGATATGTCGCGCCTGGACATATACCAGAAACGTAATTCGGATGACATTTTAACATGTAAATCCAAGATGTTGGATATGTTGACCAATACATCTGTTTGTGGTCCCGACCTGCAACAGTGCTTGGACATCAGCGGGCAATACATAGACCCATCCACCGGCCAGGCAATTTTGACATCTAACTTGGTAAATCTGAACAACTTGATATCTCGTCCTGGTCCGGGTCAGACATGGACGGGCGCGCCGGGTAATTATAAATTTGTACAGTACCTGGAATCCAAAAAAATGTTTTTGGAATCTGCAACCGAAAATTGCCAGGATATCGCCGACCACGTATGGGATGATTTTATCGAAGACGCACTGGCACAAATTAAATTGGCCCAAGAAGAAAAAATGGAAGAAGTACGCCAGGGTTGCACCACATTAACCACCCAATGTTTAACAGATTCCGCCGAATCCCTGGAAGAATTTGATGCCCGCGCGCTGTCTATCTTTGGTGTCGAAGCGGACAAAACCGTAAAACAAATGTGCGCCCAGGTTCAAACCGCATGTACGGCATTATTGGACACGGTCGATGGTGGCACAGATTGGGATACGGGTATGACAGAAATTGCCACCGACAAAACATACGAAACAATTATGCAAACCTGTCGCGAGGTTGGACGTTCCTGTATTATCCAGTCGTGCAAATCGATATCTGGTAATTTCGGACTGTGTGAAAACATCGAAACGTCCGTTAACCGCAAGGCAATTATTAACCGTACGGCGTGCTGGAACGAGGTTTTGGATTGCGTGGCATCTGCGGGTCTGGATTCAATCAACAAAATTACAGACCAATATCAAAATCATCTGGACGCAGAAACACGCGCATTCTATACAGAATTATATGGTTCGTATAACATTGCGGACATAACCAACGACGAACTAGAAGGTGATTTTGCCGGTGAATCATGTATCTTGGGCGACAACGGCAATTGCATATTCGATATATGCGCCGACGAATGCGGATACGATTCGGCCGGTGGTGCAACATATTCCAAACTGGACAGCGATGAATGCCAGGTATGCCGTTTGGCGGAACGCATCTGGGGCAATTGCGAGGCCCACCCCGCCAGCAATCTGTCCAACGACGAATCGCATAACCAAATAAAAATACCTTTGTCCGATCCAATAACCGGCGAAAAGAACGATACATTATTATCTTGGTTTGCGCGCAACACCAACACCGAAGATTCAAACGTCAGTTGCCGTGATACATCATGTGGACCTGGGTATACACCGTTCTGGGATCCCGAGGCACAATCCACCGTATGCGTCTTAGAGGCGAATATATCCGACGACGGCATGCTGTGCCCACTGGAAACATTCTGGCGCTTTAACACGGGTGGCGGTTCCACAAACTGTTGCAGAAGTGGTGACAGCACACCTGGTAAACGCGATGCGTTTGGAAATTGTTGCCTGGGCAGTGTAACGGGCAATTCCATAAGCCATCTGAATTGGGAAACAACCACGGGGTACAGTAATTCCAACGCCGCCAGTTCACCAATTGTTCCGACAACAGAAACCGTGGCCGCCGGTGTCCAAGAAACCGCCCAGGGATTCTGCCTGCCATCTGGTGCAACATTTGTAATGGCGTTCCCGCTGACTGGTGATACGGCATACTATGGAACGGGAATCGGGTTCTTGTTCTGTGTTGGTTCAATCAGTGCGTCAAACGAAACCACAACATACCCATCGGGACAAACCCTGACATGCAGTGGCGATTTCATCGTCGTGACCAAGGACGGTCGGTATATGATTCCGCACTATTCCAGTGGCGACGCAACACCAATGCCCGACATATATTATCGTGGCAATGATGATTCGGGCCAATGCAATTACACATATTCTGGTGGCGCATGGTCATGGTCATCCAACGATGGTGCCCAGTGTACCGCATCGCCCAAAAATTATATTATTCAGTATTAACAACGTAAAAACGGAGAGTTTAACGCAAACAGTACTTGACAAATAACAAAAATTGCATTATATTCGTCAATGAACGAACAAAAAAACGACACGGTCATCTATGCAACAAATGGACAGTATATGATGAGATATGGCGCGTTTTTATCAATACCTGGACGGGCGTCCGATTATCGGTCGCCACAGGGGTTTGACGGCGCCTGCGTGGGGGATACGGGGGGCACGTTTTCATCTGGGACCAAATGCGATACATTTGATGATTTTGTGTTAAAGACTAAATAAAGTCCGGATTTTTTCCGGGCTTTTTTGCTTTTGTTGGGAAAAAAATCATAATCCTGACAAAGGCCAACGCCAAACCAAAGGAGGCACACAAATGAAAAACATCAAAAAAATAATACCGTACAAATTACGGACATTAATACCCGCATTGGGCTTGGCCGGTCTGGCGACGGCATCATTAACCAGTTGCGAAAAAGAACCGGAAACGCGCGATGTAGAATTGTTTTTTCATACCGGTGATTATTCCACCGTTCTTTACCAAGACAGATACGGAAACCGCGAACCCAGCCTGATGGCAAAAACGTACGCGAACGATCCGACGGTTGGCACTATATACCTGGTTCCAATTGGAACATGGAGCACCTATGTGGCCAGCACGATTACCAACATGCGCAAGGTTTTACTGGAACCACTGTTCGATTATTCGCCGAAATTCAAGGGCAAAGGCGATTTCGATTTCTATCCTGGGGCGCCATCTGAAATCCCCGAAGACAGTTTATGGATTGTCAGCAAGGGATTTACCATCAACAAATATCGCCCATCAACCGATTATCAACGTTAACAAAATCCGGCATTAATGCCGGATTTTTTTATTCGCACCACCCATTCCGTTCACTTTTTAACAATTGACAATCCCGGCAAAAAAATGCAAACATTCAAATACAGATATGCATAAAAATACGGGCGGGAAATTCACACATAACGGAATTAAAATGAAAAAAATATTTTTCACAATGTTATGTTTATTTATTGTTAATACGGGCGCCATGGCGGTTGAAACGTGCAGCCAGGATCAAGATGGCAACTGTTCCATAGGTTGTGAACCGGACGGTCTTGGTGGGTGCGAAGTATGTTCCCCCGGGTCGTATAAATCCGCGGTAAATAAATTACCATGTACAAAATGCGTATTTCCAACCGGCGCCACGCAAAAACAGGACGATGTATCTGGTCTGACCACCGCCTGTTCATGGCAGGCCGAATGTGACGCGGACGAATATTGGCAGACGTCCACGGGTGGCATCAGTACGTTTGGCTGTACCCCATGTGGCGAACATTATACATCAAAACGGACCCAAGGATTCGGACTAAGCGGACGTGGCACCACCGCCACCGGGGCCAGCAGTTATTCCAAGGACGCTGTTTGTGATGGCATTGTTTACACAATAACACTGGAAAAAAATTTAACAAACTTTCTTGAAACACCCAAATATGCATACGTAAAATACGGAACGGGTTTTTCTGCCAATGAAAACGGCCCGTTCAAATACACCGGCGTCGAACCGGGCGTAACCCCAAGCATGAAATGGTTTCAAGATTTCTTAGGCTATTACACAGCGAAAACGGGCGGGTCCATACGTTTCAATTCCGAAGGTGGCACAACCGGCACGGCAACAAACCCAACAACATTCAGAGAACACACAACATTATATGGCCGCTGGAATGAAGAAGCCGTAAAATTCACCGTGAATTATTACAGCGATTCTGGGATGCAAACCTTGTTCGCATCCAGCACGTGCGAAATGGGCGGATCATGCCTGGCCCGAACCGATGGTCCATCACAATCGGGCAAGGTATTTGCCGGTTGGCAATGTGGCGCGGGCTGTTCTGGTCCCGTTGAACCGGGCACCCAGATTCCCGAACCAACCGAAGAATACTATCTGACCAACGAACCCGTAAAATTATACGCACGCTTTGAAAGTTGCCCCGCCGGATACTATTGTGCCAGCGGTGTACAAAACAAATGCCCGGCTGGTATGACCACATCTGGTGGCGCGTCCAGCATAGAAGACTGTCATATGGTACGTGGTTCCAGTGGCACAAAATTTTGCAACGGAACCGGTGCTTGCTTTACCCTGCCCGGGACGGGAACGATACCATACAATCCATAGTGTTTTATAAAACTATTTTGGAAATTGCATCGCGCACGGAACAAATTTCGTCATCACTAAATTTTCCCAACACCCAATCTGCGGGGTCGATTTTCAGGTCAAAATCACGTGGATGTCCAATACCAATTCTGATTCTGCGGTATTCGTTTCCAACATTGGCGTCAATTGATCGGATACCATTGTGCCCCGCACTGCCCCCGCCAATTTTTTCGCGCAACGCCCCCGTCTTCAAATCCATATCGTCATGAATCACGACCAGATTTTCCAACGGAATCTTGTAAAAATTCATCAGTTCGCGCACGGCGACACCACTGTTATTCATAAAAGTCTGGGGCATGGCGAATATTGTCCGCACACCATCATGCACCCCAGAATATACCAGCGCATTATGTTCTTTGCGCCATGTGGCATCATCTGGCACCAATGACCGCACCGCCATAAAGCCAACATTATGTCTGGTACGTTCATACTGGGCCCCGGGGTTTCCCAATCCGACCACCAAAAACGGTTTATTTTCTTGCATATATATCTCTTTTTTTTATTATAATATCACACAAAGGAGAAAAATATGAAATTAAAATATCTGGGGATTTTAGGCGTTGCGACATTGGCATTTTCTGGGTCTGCAAACGCAGAATTATTGTTTGATTTATATGCTGGGGCAACCATCGGCGCGGGCGCGGCCACAGAATTTGCAGATGACGCAACCCACACAGATTCTGCCCAATCGTATGGCGCGGTACTGGGGCTGGATATACCATTGGTTCGTTTTGAACTGGAATACGATTACCTGAATAACGACAGTGCAAAATTGCACATGGGAATGATAAACCTGTACGGTAAAATGCCGTCCACGGTCGTACACCCATACCTGGGGGTTGGTGTTGGTAATGTATTCGGTGGCGACGCACACGATCTGGATGTGGATTCCGCCGTCGCATACCAAGGTATGTTGGGTGTCACATTTGACGTCCCCGTATTGCCAATAAAAATCGACGCCGAAGGCCGGGCGATATACATTCCAAACCTGTACCAGGTTGCAGACATTAAACCAGATTTATTGCAATACGAAGTTCGCCTGAAATTACGCTATGTATTTTAATTGATTACCGGGTTACACCCCGGTTTTATGGTCTGGGATTATGGGGATAAAAAATGCTGACACTAATAGACGGTAATTCCATTCTTTTCCGCGCCTATTATGGCGTGCACAGTCGTCTGACACGTTCGGACGGCACCCCAACCGGGGCGGTTTACGGATTTTTCAATATGATATTACCGATATTGGCGCGCGCCCAACCAAACGATTCGTTTGTCTGTGTATTTGACGCGTCCCGCATATCTTTCCGCCAAGACATATATCCCCAATACAAGGCCAATCGCCCAGAAACGCCGACCGACCTGATTACCCAATCGTACATGGTACGCGACGGCGTGGCATCTATGGGAATTCCAGTGTTATGTATTCCCGGGGTCGAAGCGGATGATGTCATCGCCACATTGGCCACAGAAAACTGTAACGCCCCCGACGCAACACGCATCATCACCAGCGACAAGGATTTGATGCAACTGGTATCCGATTGCGTATTTCTGTACGACGGGATGAAGGACCGTGAAATTCGCACCCCCCAGGTAATTGAAAAATTCGGTGTTCCCCCAGACCATGTCATAGATGTACAAAGTTTGATGGGCGATTCGTCTGACAACGTTCCGGGCGTTCCGGGCATTGGTCCGAAAAAGGCGTCTGAATTAATATCAAAATTTGGTTCTTTGGACGAATTATACAATCACTTGGATGATATTCCAAACGAACGTACACGCAACCTGTTGCGCGACAATCGTGAAATGGCGTATATTTCCAAACGTTTGGTCACATTGAAACGCGACGTCGATTTATCAGGTTTAACCATAACGCCATTTGTATTTAATACACCTGGGGCGCTGGATTTTGTTCGCACTAAATTGGAAAGTAATTCTTTGATTACAAAAATTGAAAAATTATTTCCATCCGAAAAATTCGATGCATCAACGTATACCGCGCCACCTGCATACGCCGGTTCGGTATGCGAAACAGAGGCGCCATCAAACACCCCATCTACCGTCGCACCCAAAGGATTAAAATTAACCTATGAAACAATTTCTGACCCATATGCACTGGATAAATTCTTGTCCACGGTCCGGGACAAAATTGCACTGGACACAGAAACGACGGGGTTAAATTACCTGGACGCAAAACTGGTTGGAATATCACTGGCAACAGATGATACCCACGGGGTGTATATTCCGATTCAACACCGCGCGCCTGGGGGCGATTTATTCACAGGCGACACATTGGCGCCAAACCAATTAACACTTGATACGGTACGCGACCGCCTGTGGCCGATTTTGACCAACAAGAAAATTACCAAGGTTGGCCATAACCTGAAATACGATTTGCACATATTGGCGAATATGGGATGGAATATATCCGACATTGCACCAATTGATGACACCATGCTGATTTCATACGCATTGCATGGTACATTACACGGTCATGGGCTGGACGAATTGGCGCAAAAGTACTTGGGGCATACAAATATTTCTTTTGCGTCATTATTTCCGCCCAAAACCCGCGACGCAGATATGCACTTTGATGCGCTGGACATATCCCAGGCCACACCATACGCGGCCGAAGATGCGACAATATGCATGGCGTTGTACAACCTGATGCGCCCGCAACTGGATGCAAACGAAAAATTAAAAGATTTATATGAAACGTGCGATTTACCACTGATGCCTATTTTGGTAAAAATGGAACGCGCGGGGGTGCTGGTAAACAAAAACGGACTGCAACAATTATCCGCGGTCTTTCACAACCAATTGACCAAACTGGAATCAGAAATTTGGCAATTGGCGGGACGCGAATTTAATATCGCCAGTCCAAAGCAACTGGGCACGATTTTATTTGACGAATTAAACCTGCCGGCGAATCGGAAACGTTCCACAGACGCAGAAACATTGAACGAATTAATTGACGCCCATCCAATTATTGAAAAAATACTAAATTGGCGTTCTATTGCAAAATTGGCGGGCACATACGCCGACGCCCTGCCCCGCCAGATTGCCCACGACGGGCGCATTCATACAACATACTTGCAAACCAGTACGAACACGGGACGCCTGTCCAGTCGTGATCCAAACTTGCAAAATATTCCAATAAAAACAGAACTGGGCGAAGAAATCAGAAAATGTTTTGTTGCCCCCACGGGTCGCGTATTAATCTCGGCGGATTATTCCCAGATACAATTGCGCCTGTTGGCGGACGTTGCGAATGTTCATACATTCAAAGAAACATTTAACGCCGGCACAGACATTCACGAACAAACCGCGCGCCAGATATTCGGCATTGCACAAAACGCGCCGGTACCGCGCGAACTGCGCCGTGCGGCCAAAACCGTAAATTTTTCTATTATTTATGGCATATCGTCATTTGGTCTGTCGAACCAGTTGGGTATTTCCCGCGCGGACGCCCAACAAATCATAGATTCTTATATGGCGGGTTTGCCGGAAATTCGTGATTATATTGAATACATCAAAGATTTTGCGACAAAAAATGCGTGCGTTTATACCCCATGGGGTCGTCGCATTGAATTGCCCGAGGTTAAAAATCCACGCATGCGTGCGTACGCCATGCGTGCCGCGGTTAACGCCCCAATCCAAGGATTCGAAGCAGACCTGATGCGTCGCGCAATGGTGAACCTGGACCGCGACATAATCCAACCAAACGCGGACAAGATAAAAATGATTATGCAGGTACACGACGAAATCATTTTTGAATGCGATGCCGATGTGGCGGACGAATTCGCAAAAAAAATAGAAAGCGCCATGGAAAACGTCGCCCAGTTATCGGTACCATTGTCCGCGGATTATGTAATTGGGAAATATTGGGGCAAATAAAAATCCCGCAAATGCGGGATTTTTTTATTATTGTTTATTAAATTTGTGATACGGATTTCCTTCTACCTTGGTCGGCAATATGGAAAATACAAAGAATACAACCGACACAAAGAACGCCAATCCCGGCACCATTGCCAGCAACCATAACATCATCCACCACGCACTTAACCCGACATCATGCAACCGACGCACAGTTATTGAAATCCATGGTATAAACATCGCCATACCGCCAAAGACAAACAACAGCGCCAAAATGGCCACACCGGGCATCAACATCACATCATGCCACCAAAACGGCCACATCGCATATTCGAATGTGCCGACCACCATCACACATAACAGCCAAACAATAAAAATCAAAAAGGTCATTAAATACGACCACCAATATTCAGACCGCGACGATGTCCCCGCCCATTCGGTAAACCCACGGCACCAAAACGCACCATAGGCCTTGAACATATTAGTGTATTTCACACTGTCTAAAATCTTTTTTTCTTTCTTTGCTGTTTTTGTTGGCATATAAAAATCCTTTTAACTACCTGACAATTATACCACAAACAAATAAAAAATACACCCCGCAATCACGGGGTGCAATCTTAACCTAGAATCCAAAGACCATACGTTGTTTTGACTGACGTTTTTTTTCATTACGCACGGCTTCTTCTTTCAAACGTTTGCGTTTAGTTGTGGGTTTTTCATAACGCTGACGTTCTTTCATTTCGCGGTACAAACCCTCTTTCTGGGATTTACGCTTTGCGACACGCAACGCCTGTTCGACGTTATTATCGCGAACCAGAACTTTCACCATATACATTCACCCCCTTTAACGCACTTCTTATTTTGTGGTGGAGCTGATCAGACTCGAACTGACGACCCCCTGCTTGCAAAGCAGGTGCTCTACCAACTGAGCTACAACCCCAAAACTTTGCCTTTACACACTTTCTTGTTCTGAAAGCCCCCTAATTTTATACACTTTTACGCATATTGTCAAATTAAAAATGAAACCGCATGAATTTAATCTTTCACTGGACAGATTTTATCCCGCCCCTTATAATTGCCAACATGACTACGAAAATCAAAACAGGCATAAAAAATTTTATTCATGGTGATGAAAAAAACGCACGAATTAAATGGTCGTTGTACGGTCGTGTATGGCGTGAAATTGGCCGGCCACAGTTAAAATGGCTGATATTCGGCATATTAGCAACAATAATTGCCGCCGGCGCCGAAGCGTATACAATCACCCTGGTGCAACAGGTTGTGGACAAGGCCTTTATACAAAAAAGTATGACCCACATATACTTTTTCGGTCTGCAAGTCATCGCCGCATTCGGGGTCAAGGGTATATTTACATACGCAAAATCACTGTTGATGGCCAAGGCCGGCCTGGGCGCCAGCGCAAAATTACAACAGCGCATTTATAACCACATGGTTAAAATGAGCATTTCAAAATTCTATGGCGACGGCATTGGTAAAAATCTGAACTATTTTAATGTCCAGGCCACCGCCGTACTGAACCTGGTGACCAGCACGATTGTCAACACCATCCAACAATTTGCCACATTGGCGATGGCATTGGGATTAATGATATATTATGCCCCCCAGATGTGCGCAGTGCTGTTATTCTTGGTACCCGCAATACTGATACCCATGACATTAATCATGCGTCGTCGTCGCAAACTGTCGCGCGAATCTTTTGGAATTGCGAACGAAGTATCGCAACAGTTGAATCAAACACTGCACGGCATAAAAACCATCCAGGCGTTTGGTACCGAAGAATTCGAAACCAAAAAATTCGCCCACGTATTAAATTCTTCTATTACCAATTCATACAAAGGAACCCAGGCATTTGCCCTGCAATCACCATTACTGGAATTAATGATATCGATTGGCCTGTGTATGGCACTGATTATCGGTGGTCATTTTATCGTCAGTGGCGCAATAACGACGGGTGATTTCACGGCATTCTTGTTGGCATTAACGGCGGCGTACAAACCCGCGCGCAGTATTACCAGTACCAGCAACACAATGCAACATGGCTTGCTTGCGGCCGAGGTTTTATTTGATTTCTTGGACAGTCGCCCCGAAATCACCGATACCGCAAACGCACGCGAATTACAACCCGGCAATATGTCGGTTGAATTTGACAACGTTTCATTTGCATACAATCCGGGCGAATTAGTCTTGCGCGACATTAACCTGACGGTACCCGCCGGCCACGTTTGCGCACTGGTTGGTCCGTCTGGTGGTGGCAAAACCACGTTATTCAATTTAATAGAACGTTTTTACGACCCGACACACGGCCATGTAAAAATAAATAATACAGACATAAAAAAATTCACACTGAAATCTTTGCGCCATAATATTGCAGAAGTATCCCAAGACGTATTTCTGTTCAACGGCACAATCGCCGACAACATACGATACGGCACACCCGACGCCACGGATGAAATGGTGGAACACGTGGCAAAACTGGCAAATGCGCACGATTTTATTATGGAATTGCCACAAAAATATCAATCCCAGGTTGGCGAAGACGGCGCATTACTGTCTGGTGGCCAGAAACAGCGAATCGCCATTGCGCGCGCGATATTAAAAGATGCACCCATCTTGTTGCTGGACGAGGCGACATCCGCATTGGACACGCACAGTGAAAAATTAATTCAATCCGCCCTGCGCGATTTGATGCGTGGTCGCACCACTTTTGTTATCGCGCATCGCTTGTCAACAATACTGGATGCTGATATAATATGTGTTGTCAAAGACGGTCGTATCATAGAACGTGGAACCGATGCAGAATTGGTGAAATTGAACGGCGAATATAAAAAATTGCGCGACATTCAATTTCAATCGGACACAACATCGGTAAAACCATCACGAACCGCCAATAAAAAGACTGGTACCAAGAATGCAAAAAAACACAGTGGAAAATAATTTTGTTCAGACACCAAAACTGGTATGCGTAAAAACGCCACGTGGTCGCTATACATTGAACACGGTGAACGCAAACGGCGACATGCGCCGGGTGAAATCTGTTGGTTTTGGCGCCGAACCGTTCCAAATTGTGTCCCAATTCCCGGGTACGCCATTTGTCGCAATAAAACGCTATGTCGCGACAAAAACGGGAAACCAACCATGTTTGTATTTATTAAATACACAAACGGGAAAAATAGATGAACAAACGCGCAACGGCGTTGCGGGCGTTTCATATAATCCACAAACACGCACGTTTTATTTTGAAAAAAATTTACAAATGTTCACCGCAAACGATGCTGGTGCGATGAATATATTACTGATGTGGTTGTTATTACAACGCCAAACAGATTCCGCGATAATTCAGAAAATTATGGAATCCCCATCATCCGTATACGCGGTATGCGCCACAACGCATGGCACGCCAATGATGGTGGTACCACACAAACCACGCACACGGATAAAGCATCGCCGGTTGCGTAAAAACCGCAAACTTCGCGCGCGCAATAAACGACGCATCACATTGAACCAGGTTCGAAAAAAACGTAAACCCGTTCGCATGACGCGTCCGGCAATGCACGCAAAATTTGAAATTCCATATGCACTGAAATCCGCCAATCCGATTCGGTATGGCAAACCACGCATTAACGCAAATAATATGCCAAACATGGGAATCCCGGTGGATTACGCGCGCATAATAAATCACCAGTTGGCGCACACACGCTGACAGAAAACACAATTTGGGAAAAACAGAGAGGGAAAACACAAAGAGAATAATTTATGTCAAATGCTATCGATTCGAATAACAAACTAATAGAAACCCTTATCTCTGACCCAGAAATTGCAAAAATCGTTGCCGATTTACGTAATACAATTGTAAACTTGTCAGACGCCCTGACAAAAAAATTAACAGAAATAATCCTGGCGAACACATTGCACAACGTGCAAATCGCATCGGAACAACGCGTTGATGCAACAATCGGCCAAATCGCACAACCACAAAACGATACTGTGCCCCCAGCCCCAGAAAAAACAATTATCGCGGAACCCGCGCCGGAACAGAACCAAGAAGCAATCGTGTCCGCCAACGCGACACAACCAAAACAACCCAAACGGCGCAAAACACCGGCATACACCACCATTAACGACCATGCATTACGCGCCTTGTATTATTACAGAAAAAAGGTCCAACAACCAATTGAACCAGAACTGGATGCGGAACTGACGCGCCGTTTTGCGGGATACGACCCAAAGACCCAGCGTTTCACATCAAAACGCGTGCACACCACGGACAACACAAACACCCGGGAATCTAAATCGGTCGCGACGCATCAACCCCCGAAAACACCGGCACCGCGCCCCGCCCACAGAATTCCATTATATTCACGCATAACATCTATCAAGGCGGAACGCCCGCGTTATTCGTTATTTTTTAACAACGGCAACGGCGAGATTTCTGTTTTACGCACGGCACATGCAGAATACGATTTATATTTATACGACGAATTGGCAAATTGGGCAATTATTCGGAAAAAACAAAGTGTTCTGGCAAACTTGTACCAATTATTCATCATCGATTTGACCGATGGTCGCGTTTTACCGTGCTCTAAGAAAGGGGTCAAGATTATCCGATACGACACGAAATCGCACAAGTTATTCATAGACAAAGAAAACGTAAGTTCAAAAATTGTCGTATCACCGAATCGCGCCACGGGCACTGTTTTTCACGCATTGCCAACCGCCGAAACGTTAAAGGCGCAATCTGAATCTAAATTCACGGTATTCATCGATGCCCAGGGTCGCGAAACATCATATCCATTAATGCAAATCAAACCGATTGAAAAGTATGATGAAATGAACGCACGTGTGGATTCGATTATGTCGTCCATTGGCAAATCGCCAAACGTTGTACCAACACAAACGGGACAAAAGAATGACGCGATTGTGGCGGAACAAACCACCGTGCAACCCGTGCCGACGAAACGCACAACCACACCAACACCGGAAAAAAACGCCGAACAAAATACCAATTATATGATGGTTGACGTTAAACCTGGTAAAACCACACTGAACGGATTGTATAACGACGTTTACATAAACGGTAAACGTATGTTTCACAATCATGTTAATACCACGGTAAAATTATTCTGCGACGATACAATTGTCGCCATTCATGGAATAATCACAGATAACAATAATTATCCCCAGGCACCAATATGGATGGTATACGACACCAACATGAAACTGCGTATACCGACCCAACGTCATGCGTTCTCTAAATATTATATCCAGGGCAAACGTGTTGCAGAAACCGATAACGCATTGTGCATAGTATTGTCAAATGGTGCGAACGCATACCTGGACACCGAACGCATGAAAAAACTGGCGGGACCGCGCCGATTCAAATTGGAAAAAGAAAGATAAAAAACGCGGGATTCCCCGCGTTTTTTTATTTATCACACAATCGGTTTATTGCACCGTCAGTTCTTTGCCATGAACGTCAACATATACGGTACTGCCTTCGCCGACACGCCCCGACAGAATCAAATCTGCAACCTTGTCTTCGACCGCGGACGTAATCAAACGCTTTAATGGACGGGCGCCAAACACCGGATCATATCCGTTATTGCCCAACCATTGTATGGCTTTGTCAGACACCTCTAAACCGATACGACGTTCGGCCAAACTTTTTTCCAAATTGCGCAGTTGTATCCGCACAATACCGGCCATAACGTCTTTGCCCAGTGGATTAAAGAACACGATTTCGTCGATACGATTTATAAATTCCGGACGAAAACTTTTCTTTACCGCATCCATATCTGGCAAATTACTGGTCATAATGATGATGGTGTTTGTAAAGTTCACCACATGACCCTGGCCATCTGTCAACCGTCCATCATCCAATATTTGCAAGAACACATTGAACACATCAGGATTCGCCTTTTCGATTTCATCGAACAACAAAACCTGATACGGACGACGACGCACGCTTTCGGTCAACACACCACCTTGTTCGTACCCAACATATCCCGGGGGACTGCCAATCAGACGCGACACAGAATGCGGTTCCATATACTCACTCATATCGATACGCGTCATCGCGGTATCGTCGTTAAACAGATATTCTGCCAACGCCTTGGCCACTTCGGTTTTTCCGACCCCGGTTGGTCCCAAGAACATAAAACTGCCCGACGGACGATGCGGATCAGACAATCCCGCCCGACTGCGCCGTATTGCACGCGCAACAACCGTCAACGCATGATCTTGGCCAACGACACGCTTGCGCAGTTCATCTTCGATATTTAATAACTTGGACTGTTCTTCCATACTTAACTTATCTGCCGGCACCCCGGTCCATTTGCTGACCACGGCGGCGATATGTTCTGGCAACACCGTCTTGTATTCACGCGCATCCGCATTCATTTTACGGATTTGTTCTTCCAGTTCTGGAATTTTTCCATACTGCAACGCAGACGCTTTTTCGTAATCACCATTACGCATAGCGGTCGCAACCTCGGCCTTGGCCGAATCCAGCGCCGCCATCGCATCAGACAACGCGCGCATTTTACCCTGCTCTTCGCGCCACTGGGCGGTTAACGTATCAGATTCAGCCTGGGTTTCTTTTATTACTTTTTCTAATTCCGCCAAACGTTTTTTAGATTCTTCATCTTTTTCTTTTTTCAACGCCTGTTGTTCTATTTTCAATTGCATTAAATGCCGATCAACCTCGTCCAGTTTTTCTGGTTTTGATGCAATTTCTATACGAACGCGCGCGGCGGCTTCATCGATTAAATCGATTGCCTTGTCTGGTAAAAATCTGTCTGTTATATAACGACTGGACAACCGCACGGCCGACACCAACGCGGCATCAGAAATTCTGACCCCGTGATGCCCTTCGTACTTTTCTTTTAACCCGCGCAAAATTGAAATAGTATCATCAACGGTCGGTTCATCGACATAAACAGGTTGGAATCTGCGCGCCAACGCAGGGTCTTTTTCAATATATTGCCGATATTCGTCCAACGTCGTTGCCCCCAAACAGTGCAATTCCCCACGTGCCAACATCGGCTTAATCAAATTACCGGCGTCCATAGAACCTTCGCCCTTGCCGGCCCCAACCAGCGTATGCAATTCATCAATGAACAAAATAATTTGTCCATCAGAATCTTTGACCGCCTTTAATATCGCCTTGAAACGTCCTTCGAATTGACCGCGGAACATTGCGCCCGCCATCAACGCGCCCATATCCAGCGACAATAACTTTTTCTTTAATAAATTTTCTGGAACATCCCCGGACACGATTCGTTCGGCCAAACCTTCGACAATTGCGGTTTTACCAACCCCCGGATTACCAATCAGCACGGGATTATTTTTTGTACGCCGTGACAGCACCTGAATAGTGCGACGTATTTCTTCGTCCCGCCCGATTACAGGATCTAACTTGCCATCGGTCGCCAATTTAGTAAAATCGGTTGTATATTTAGCAATGGCCTGTTCGGGTGTTTCTTGCATTTCTTCTGGATTCATGTTTTATCAATCTCCTTGTATTTTCCAACTATATATAGTATCACAACCCCCATTTTCAAGGTACAGGAAACAAAACATTGATTTTTTATCCCCAATTGAAAAACCAGATTTTTTGTGATATAATTCCCCGAACACGCGCAAAAAGACAAAGAATAAAAGAATTCTTGACTTTTTGGGATTTTTATTATAAATTATGCGCCAGTTATCAAAGGATTATAATATGCCACGCGTATGTAAGGTTACAGGTAAGAAAACAATGGTGGGAATGAACGTATCCCACTCGGAACGCCATACCAAGCGTACATTCTTGCCGAATTTGCAAAAATTAAAGTTTCACAGCGATATTTTGAATCGCGATTTTTCACTGCGTATTTCTACGGCTGGTCTGCGCACATTGACCAAGCA
Organism: uncultured Alphaproteobacteria bacterium; assembly: GCA_944389345.1. Taxonomy (GTDB): domain Bacteria; phylum Pseudomonadota; class Alphaproteobacteria; order Rs-D84; family Rs-D84; genus Enterousia. The sequence goes on from CALXMA010000003.1 coordinate 59,282, forward strand.
TGGCGGTCTGGACGCCTATGTAATGTCCAAATCTCCATCGCGTCTGACCCCGGAAATGGTGGCGATTAAGCGTGCAATTAACAAAAAAATTGGTCCGGCGGAAAAACCGGCCAAGAAACCGGCGCACAAGGCGAATCGCAGTGCACGCCTGGTAAAAAAGGTAGAAGCACGCAAAAACGCGACAAAATAACACGCGTTTTGGTTTTGGCCCCGTGGCGGAATTGGTAGACGCGCTTGACTCAAAATCAAGTTCTGCAAGGAGTGTCGGTTCGAGTCCGACCAGGGCCACCAAAGATATAAACCACCTTTTAGGTGGTTTTATTTTTGGTCCTGCGTCGGACGAGAAGAGTCCGACCAGTATCGGGCCCCGCAAAAAAATATTTTTGTGGGTGATTTCGCCACCAGAAATATAAACCACCTTTTGGGTGGTTTTATTTTTGGTCCTGTGTCGGACGAGAAGAGTCCGACCAGTATCGGGCCCCGCAAAAAAATATTTTTTGTGGGTGATTTCGCCGCCAAAGATATAAACCACCTTTTGGGTGGTTTTATTTTTGGTCCTGTGTCGGACGAGAAGAGTCCGACCAGTATCGGGCCCCGCAAAACTATGTTCTATACGGACAAAAAAAACGGGGCAAACGCCCCGTAATTATGCGACCTTTTTCGTATTACGTAATATTTCCACGGGCGCCTTTTTCCCGGCAACCACATCTTTATCTATTACAATTTCGGCCAAGTCTTCTTTTTCTGGCGCATCAAACATCGGTTGCAACAAAATCTTTTCCAGTATACTGCGCAACCCACGTGCACCCGTCTTGCGTTCGACCGCCATTTTTGCGATTGCACGCAACCCGTCATCGGTAATATTCAAATGCACGCCGTCCATTTCCAACATAGCCGAAAACTGTTTTACGATTGCATTCTTTGGTTCGGTCAAAATCTTGACCAGCGCACTTTCATCTAAATCTTGCAATGTCGTTATAATCGGCAGGCGTCCAACCAATTCCGGGATGATTCCGAATTTAACCAAATCTTCGGGTTGCACATCGCCCAGTCGATTTTTTTGTTCACGTTCTTTTTTGGACAAAACATCTGCGCCAAAACCGATGCCTGCGCGTTCATTTGTACGCGCCCCGATAATTTTATTCAACCCATCAAACGCCCCACCACAAATAAACAGAATCTTGGATGTATCCAATTGCACGGTGGCCTCGCCCGGGTGCTTGCGCCCTGCACCACCGGCGGGCACATTGGCGACGGTACCTTCGACCAACTTTAACAAGGCCTGTTGCACACCTTCGCCCGACACGTCGCGGGTCAACGACGGGTTTTCAGACTTGCGTGCAATTTTATCAATTTCATCGATATAGATTATACCGCGACTGGCACGTTCCACATCAAAATTCGCGTTTTGCAACAACCGCGTTAAAACACTTTCCACGTCATCACCGACATAACCTGCCTCGGTCAAAGTGGTTGCGTCTGCGATTGCGAATGGCACATCCAATATACGCGCCAACGTCTGGGCGAACAGTGTTTTTCCCGTCCCCGTCGGACCAATCAGCAACACATTAGACTTTTGTATTTCAACCTTGGTATTTTGGGCGACGCTGTGTCGTTTATAGTGATTATACACCGCCACCGACAAAGTCCGTTTTGCATCATCTTGTCCGACAATATATTCGTTCAAGAAATTATAAATCTGACGTGGTGTTGGCAACTTGGACGTATCATGTCCGATTTCACTGCGCTGGTCATCGGCCATAATATCATTGCATAAATTAATGCATTCGTCGCAAATACAAACATTGCGTCCACTGATTAATTTTTTAACCTCATAGACCGCCTTGCCACAAAAACTGCAAAATTGTGGTGTCGTATTTTCTTGGTTTTCCGCCCCAGATTTTACTTTATCGTCGCTCATTCCCGTTTGTCCCCGTCTTGGTAAAATCAACTGTTTTTTTATTTACGTTTCAGCACGCCATCAATCAGGCCGAAATCTTTGGCCTCGTCCGGCGTCATCCAATTATCGCGTTCCATGGCATCGAACAGTTCTTTTTCTTTACGTCCTGTAAATTCAGCCATTTGCTTAATCAACGTCTGTTTATTTTTCTGATACTGTGCCATACGAATTTCCATATCGGTAATTTGTCCTTCGGCGCCGGCCAACGGCTGGTGTATCATGATTTGCGTATTTGGTAAAACAAAACGTTTTCCCTTTTCCCCGGCCGCCAACAGAACCGATCCCATGGACGCCACCAGTCCCATACCAATGGTTGACACAGGCGCCTTGATATATTGCATAGTATCCATTATCGCCCACCCGGCGGACACATCACCCCCCGGCGTATTAATATACAAAGAAATATCTGCATTTGGATTTTCAGATTCCAAGAACAACAATTGCGCCACAATCGTATTGGCCATACCCGGTTCAATTTGTCCATTAATCATAACAATACGATCACGCAACAGTCTGGAATAAATATCAAACGAACGTTCACCACGTGGCGATTCTTCGATTACAACTGGTATCAAAGACATTACTAAATCCTTACTTTTTTACACCAAGAACTATATCATACAAAAACCCGATTCGCGAATTTATCATATATATAGTCCCCAAACACAAAAATACAACCCACATTTTTATGTTGACAAATTTTACTTATAGTATATCTTGTTTCTAAAAGGAATTTTTATAAAAAATGACACAAGAACACACAACTGGTTTTTATATGCTGGAAATGGCGCGTTTGAAACGGTTAATCGCGACATCTGTTGCCGAACACCAGAAAGTTTACGACGCGAACGTAAAAAACGTCGCCGAAATCCAAGAACTGCGGAAAAATCCGGCCCAAGATTTCGCGGCCCACATATTCGGTTATGCCGATATTGACCCTGATTCTGGTGAAACAATCGAATTACGCCAAGAAATTTTGGCCATGAAATCTGATTACGACCTGGCACACACAGAAATGATGACGTCGCCCGCGTACCAGAACATCAGACTGTCCGAATTACGTTTTCTGCAAAGACAAAGAAAAACAATATCGAACCTGATTAAAAAAATTGCCCGCACGCGTGAATAAGACATTCGCATACTTATTTAATCTTGCAAATATTTATTTTTAACGATAACATGATATTTGTGAATGGGTGTTCCATTCATGGGGTGTAACGACCTCTGCACACGCGTCGGAATATAATCTCGTGGCGCATCAATTGCGCTATTTTTACTATTACGACGAAAAACAAACTCCTGATTTTATGGGTCAGGAGGGTCGCGGAATATCAAATACGCGACACAATTCGTGTGATTGTCGTTAACCTCCTGACCACCAAATTTTGTTGGTGGTTTTTCATTTCGAAAAACATCAGGAGTCCAGACAATGAAAACAAATTTTATATTACACATTGGGATATTTGCGATACTAACCACAATACCCAACATCGCCAATGCAATTGGCATCGGTGGTACTGGTTGTATTCAAGGCCCCGGCATGACTTGCGAATGTTCTGGTGGAAGCAACGCTGGTGCAACATGCACGGTAAATTCACAATGCCCTGGTGGAACATGCGTAAACGTCGGCGGCGGTATAACGCCGCCCACCCTTTGCACCCCAGAAAACTGCAAACCGACCACAACCGGTTGGGGTTCATGCGGTGTTGGCGCCAATTCGTATGTCGAATGCGAAGCAACCGCCGAATGCGTGAACAATTTGTGTGTACGTGGCCAAAATTACCGTTGTGTTGCCGGCGCATACGGCAACCCCAGCGCATCAAACGAAACCGCCTGTGCACCATGCCCATCACCCGGAACATCGGCCGCGGGTTCGACCAGTCAATCCGATTGTTATATTCCGGCCGGAACCACCGGGTCGGACAGTACGGGCACGTATAAATATACGGCCAATTGTTATTACTGATGCATTTCCCCCAAAAAACATTCCCCCATCTTGGGGGAATGTTTTTGTTATTACGCGCGCATATATGGGGTACGCCAATTTCATAAAAAAATCCCCATTTCGGGGATTTTTCACAACACCTTATGCAACCTTCTTCATATCGCGCTTTACATCACGTATGTATTTACGCAATTCATCAATTGGCACCTGGGTCCCATCACGCCGTTCCGCAGACCAATAATCCCATCCGTTAAAACTGACACAATGTTGCAAACGCGCGGCCATAACATGAATAGATGCCTTGCCCATCAACGGATGCACCAATTGTCCATCACGTGCAATCATGACACGTTCACCACGCGGACTGACCAAAGTCTGACCAACATACAGCAACCCTGCCTCGATTAATTCCTTGAACGCGACGCGAATTTCGGCGCGTTTTGGTGTGGCCACCTCAATCCCAGACAAATCAATGGGCTTTACCGCATCAACACGCGCACGTGCGGCGGCAACATAATCTTCTTCCCGTTCAATACCGATAAAATTGCGCCCCAATTCCTTGGCCACGGCGGCGGTTGTACCACTGCCCAAGAACGGGTCCAAAATAACATCCCCCTGGCGGGTTGACGCCAAAATCACCCGACGCAATAAATCCATAGGCTTTTGAGTATTGTGCAAACTTTTACCATCAGAATCTTTGACACGTTCTTCGCCCAAACAAATATTTATATTCCAATCAGACCGCATCTGTTTGCCACCATTTAACTTTTTCATTGTTTCATAGTTAAACGTGTACTTACCGGTCTTACGTGGTGTTGCCCATATTAATGTTTCGTGCGCATTCGTAAAACGTGTCCCGCGGAAATTCGGCATAGGATTAGTTTTAACCCACACAATATCATTCAAAATCCAAAATCCCAAGTCCTGTAAAATCGCACCAACGCGGAAAATATTATGATAACTGCCGATGACCCACATTGCCCCATCGGGTTTCAACACGCGCTTGCATTCTGCCAACCACGCCCGCGTAAATTCATCATATTCGGCCATACTGCCAAAAGAATCCCACGAATCCCGAACGGCACGCGCCGCGGTTTGATCTTCGGGCCGATACAGTGTCTTGGCCCCCAATTGCAAATTATACGGTGAATCTGCAAATACGGCATCCACAGATGCATCTGGTATTCCGCGCATCAGTTCCACGCAATCACCGGTCAAAATCTGATTCAGGTATTTTTCCATCTCTCTCTGGTCTCAACCAACATTTTACCACAAAACGCCCCTATTAAAAATTGACCGGCACCCCGCGGGAACAAATAAAGTTCTTGATTTTTATAAAAAACGCATTTTTTTGGATTTTGCGCCCACATTAAATTCTGCTTTACAGTTTGCATTTTGACTGCTACCGTATATGGATATGAGATGTCCATATTGTAATTCTACTGACAGTCGCGTGACTGATTCCAGACCCGATACCGAAGACGCCATTATTCGGCGTCGCCGTGTTTGCAATCAGTGTGGCGCCAAATTTACGACCGTAGAACGTGTACAAATGCGCGATCTGATGGTCCGTAAAAACAGCGGAAAGTTAGAGGCATTTGACCGCGAAAAACTGCGTCGCAGTATAAAATTGGCGTGTCGTAATCGTGATGTCGGTGATGAACAGATTGAAAAACTGGTAACATCCATCCATCGCCGTCTGGAAACAGAAACGGCCGACGACACGGTAACCAGTGCCTTGGTTGGCCAAATGGTATCAGATTCATTATTGAACCTGGACCCGATTGCATTTGTACGCTTTGTATCCGTATACCGCAAATTTTCGCGGATTTCGGATTTCAAGAAAATCATCGACCAAATACCCGAGGCTGATGATGATGCATCGGTATGCAAATTGCCCAAGACATCACTATTCTGATAATCTATGAAAAAACTTTTCACATTTTTAATAGCACTGTTTTTGCCAATGGCCGCCATTGGGGCGGACCTGCCTAACATAGACGTACTGTCTGATGCCGACGCCAGTTTATATACACAAATATTCCTGTTACAATCCCAAGAAGAAATCAGCGCGGCACAAAAACTGGAAGAACAACTGACCGATCCCCTGTTAATGAATGAAGTTTTGTATCAGCGCTATATTTCTGATACATACCGCACACGCGGTCGCGAAATAACCGCATGGATGGAAAAATACTATGATATGCCGGGGGCGGAACGCATGGTAAAACTGGCCAAAATTAAACAGGCCACCGTGCGCAAGGCGTCTGTTCCCCGTTCTATCAGTGGCGGTGCATCAATTGAAACGGCCCAATCAGAAACATGGACGGCGAAAAAATACACTGGTGAAACAAATACCAAGATTAACAAGTTCAAACGCGCCATACGCAGTGGCGCAACAAAAACCGCCCGTTTGATTCTAGAAGACGCGTCTTTACGCAAAAAATTAACAGAATCTGACTATGGTCGTCTGGCCGGACGATTGTCATTTATATATTACACAAACGGTGAAACAGAACTGGCCAAGAAATGGGGTTTTGTGGCGGCCGATGCAAAATCAGAATACGGCCTGTGGGCGATGGGATTGCTGTATTTCCAAGAAGAAAAATTCGACGAAAGTGAAAAATATTTCAGTGCTATATTAGACCTGGAACAGATAAACAACGCCCGCAAGACCGAGGCCGCATTTTGGGCTGGTCGTGCCGCATACGAAAACGGCGAACGTTCCCAGGCAAAAAAGTATTGGAAAATCGCAGCCACATATCCAATGGCGTTTTATGGCGCATTGGCGTCCGTAATGCTGGGGCACACACCACGATATGAATTCTTTGAACAAGACTGTACCGACGAAGACATAGACACACTGCGCGAAAGCAAATATGGAAAACGCGCGTTGGCACTGTTACAGGTCGGCCAAAAAGATCGCGCCGAATTATACTTGAAATATATGATAACCGCGCGCGTATCAGATAAAACATTGCACGCAATAAATTCTGTGGCGACGGCGTACGGCCTGCCCCGTGTGTCTATCCAGGCATCCAGTCTGGTCCAAGACCGTGGCATTTTGGAAATTGATGACAATATTATATATTCCGCACAATATCCCCTGCCAGATTGGGAACCGATGGGCGGTTGGTCAATCGATCGCGCATTACTGTTGGCCATCACAAAACAAGAAAGTGGTTTCCACGCAAACGCAAAATCTGGCGCGGGCGCGAACGGTCTGATGCAAATTATGCCCAGTACCGCCAAGCGTGTTGCCCGTGAAAACCAGGTTGATATGTCTGAAATAGATATGTCTAAACCCGAACACAATATGTTCTTGGGTCAACAATATATCGTGGATTTACTGGCGCACCCGAACATCAACAATAATATTATAAAAATGTTGGCGGCATATAATGCGGGCATGGGCACCATGGTTGAATTTGAAAAAAACTTTGAAACATACGACCCATTACTGTACATAGAAAGTTTCCCAACATACGAAACCCGCAGTTATATAAAGCGCGTTATGTCTAACCTGTGGTTGTATCGCGCCCGTTTGAACCAACCGTTAACCACTATGAAAGATTTGGCAGACGGTGAATGGCCATTGTATAACAGCGAAGACGAATACGTGCAAAAGCAAATCGCCGACCGCATGTCAATTTAATAAAAATTGTATTTTATTCCGCCGATAATCGTGATACTGTGTGGTGGATATGAAAACAACCCCGACATTTGATATAGAAAACGAAACCGGATTTGAATTGGTTGCCGGCGTGGACGAAGCCGGCCGTGGTCCCCTGTGCGGTCCGGTTGTCGCGGCGGCGGTTATATTTCCAAAACGCAACATTGAAATCCCGGTTGTAATTCGTGATTCAAAACAAATGACCGCACACATGCGCGCCACCGCATACGAATGGATAACACATAATACAATATGGGCAACAGCACAATGCAGTGCATCTGAGATAGACGAAATGAATATTTTACGTGCATCACTGACCGCCATGACACGTGCGGTTCAAAATTTGGGTTGTGCGCCCCAGTTTTGCTTAATAGACGGGAACAAATTGCCCCCTGAATTAAATGCCACACCAATTATTCATGGCGACGCAAAATCATTATCCATCGCCGCCGCGTCCATTATCGCCAAAGAAACACGCGACAAAATCATGCATGAATTGGCGCAAATATACCCTATGTATGGCTGGGACAAAAATTCGGGATATCCGACCGCGGAACATTTGCACGCCATTGATAAATATGGTATAAACGAACATTATCGAAAAACATATAAACCCGTAAAGGAAAGGATAAACAAAAATGAAACTACGCACGATTGAAAATCTGGACGTTCGCGGAAAATATATTTTATTACGCGACGACTTTAACGTTCAAATTGTGGACGGAAAAATTACCGACGCATTCAGAATTGAACAAAGTATGCCAACGATTAACGCACTGCGCGCCGGCGGTGCCCGTATTGCGATTTGCGCACACCTGGGCCGACCAAAGGGTACCCGCAACATGGAATTTACTTTGGCGCCCATCGCCGAATACATGGGCGTGAAATTAATCCCAGATTGCCTGGACAAAGATTTCTTGGCTCAAATGAAAGACGGCGACGTTGTACTGCTGGAAAATGTGCGCTTTTACCCGGGCGAAGAAAAAAATGACCCAGAATTTTCCGCCCAGTTGGCAAACGGATTCGACATTTTTGTAAACGACGCATTTGCCGTATCGCACCGTGCCCACGCCAGTACTGTTGGTGTTGCGGAAATATTGCCATCATACGCGGGGAAATTGTTGGCGTCTGAAATCGAACACCTAACCGCGGTAATGGAAAATCCACGACGTCCATTGCTGTCCATTGTCGCAGGCAGTAAAGTTTCCACCAAAATCGGTGTATTAAAGGCCCTGGCAAAATTATCAGACAAATTGATAATCGGTGGTGCACTGGGGACAACATTTAATTACGCACTGGGCGGGCGCGTTGGCAATTCACTGTACGAAGCCGACCAAAAAGACACCGCCTTGGAAATTCTGGAATACGCCAAAGAAAATAATTGCGATGTTTTGTTGCCACTGGACAAAGGTGTTGCCAAAGAATTCACACCAACCGCCACACGCACAAATAAAAACTTTGATGAAATCCAAGACGACGACATAATAATTGACGCGGGCACAGAAACAACAGAACGCGATGTCGCGGCAATTAAATCGGCGGCCACGGTCATCTGGAACGGCACGGTCGGCATGGCAGAATGGCAACCCACATGGTCATACGGCTCATTTGCAATCGCACACGCCATCGCGGAACAAACACGCGCCGGCAAACTGGAAAGTATTGTTGGCGGTGGTGATACGGTCGCCGCACTGGAAGCATGTGGTGTCAAAGACGACATAACATACGTATCCACCGGCGGTGGTGCATTCCTGGAATTTATCGAAGGTCGCACCCTGCCCGGAATTGCGATACTGGAATCCAAATAAACGATTTGTTATGAATATAAAACGCCCCCACAAACGGGGGTGTTTTTATATCGTACATCCAACAAAAGAACATCAAAAAACAAATAACGCAACAAGGGACAAAAACATAAACACAACAAACCCGGGGCACAATATCACAACAAAAAATCCCCGCAATTGCGGGGATTTCAAACTATTACGCGAATATTATTCTGCGTCCAATGCCGATTCGATTTGGTCGGCTGGGATTGCACCCGGGAACGCCTGTTCACCGATGATCAAGAACGGTGTACCGGTGATTTCGAAACGCTGTGCCAAATCACGAACATTTCTCAATTCACGTGCAACGACTTCGCCTTCCATATCTTCTTTCAGTTTTTTGGTATCCAAACCAACTTCTTCGGCGAACTTCATAACACTCGCTTCGACTTTTTCAGCAATCTTGGATTGATCTGACAAATCTTCCTGGCTGTAATAATCACGTGTCATCAACATATCTGTCAATTTAGCCGCTTTTTCAGGATCCTGGATATTTGCCGCGATAACAGCCTTGGCCGGTGCATCAGACAAATCGCCATGGATAGAGAAGTTTTTGATAACAACGCGAACATCGTCACGGTCTGCCAATACGCGGTCTATTTCACCGTGTACACGACGGCAGAACGGGCAAGAGAAGTCTGTCCAAACATAAATCGTTTTCTTTGCGTCTTTGCGATTACCCATAATTGGCGCATCACGCATCATTCTGTCGCCTTCCGAGCGAACAAACTTACGAATCTGTTTGTTTTTTTCGGCGTTCTGCTGTTCCTGCATACCGGTAATCATTTCCTGAACGATAATCGGGTTAACCGCGGTCAGATAGTACGGCATATACAGACGGCAAACACTGCCCGCAATCAAGATGATTGCAATCAAAGTAATGGATTTTTTTACAACGATCTTCCCAGCGGATGGTTTCTTTTCATCGCCCTTTGGCAACAGCATGCCACCAAACAAGAACAACAAGATACCAATCACCAGAACCAAGATTGTCCAAGTCATAGTTTTTCTCCTTTATTTGTTGAACTGTGTACAGATTAATCAAATTTTTTTTTGTATGCAAGAACTAATTAAACATAAATTCATAAAACACGACGCGCATTTGGCAATTCAATGCCCTGGGCGAAACAAGCCCGTTCCAAGAACCGACGCGTTATATTCAAATCAACCGGCAATCGATATAATTTATCCCTGTACGGTGTTGCACAATCGACACACACCGCGCGCCCCGTACGTGGCGACAGGTATTCCAAACCCACACGCGCCCCACATCCCGAACACGCAGACAAATTCAACGCATACCCCAATTCACGCAACAATCCTATTTCCCATTTCAGATATGCATCAACCGGCGCGACCGGTAAATTTTTTAATAAATCCAACGTCTGCACATACAACGCACCATATTTTTCCCGTTCCGGCACCAGCGCAGAAATCAACGCGAATGCACTGTTCATAAATTGTAACGGTTGGGCCAAGAACATAATTTCTGTGGCCAGATTTTTTTCCGCATCCCAATGAAACGCGCCCAATTGGGAATCCAATCGCGCAACCCAAGACACGGCCCCGACCTGTCCAACCAGCGGTTTATTTTTGCGTGCAATCTGTGCCCCCCGCATCATTCCGCACATTATACCGAAATCACTGGTAAACACCCGTGCAACACAATCACGTTCCCCAAACGGTCGCAAAGATATTAAAATTCCATCTGATTCCAATTTCATTTCGCACGCATTATATACATATACATATAAAAAGTTCACAAAAAAAAGAAACCCCGCAAACGCGGGATTTCGTAAAATACTGGTAAAGGTTATTCTGCCTTTGCTTCTTCCACAACTGTGGTTTCGGCTTCGGACTTAACCTCTTCTGCCTTTTCTTCGGCCTGTGGTTTTTCTTCTGCCTTTTCTTCGGCTTCGTCAACCTTTTTAGAACCGAATGTCAAAACCTTGCCTGCGACCAATGCGTCAATTTCATCCTGACTCTGGGCGACATAGATTTTAACCGGCACAATAACATCCGGATGCAATGCGATTTTTGTATCAAACACACCCACAGATTTAATTGGTGCACCCAACATAACCTGTGCCGATTCGACACTGACGCCCGCCAATTCTTTCAACGCACGTGCAATATCACGCGTGGACACAGAACCATACAATTGACCTGTATCACCCGCCTGGCGAATCATATACAGTTTCGCATTCTTAACGGCATCAACAAAAGATTCTGCCGTCTTTTTAGCCTGTTCTTGGCGCGCCTGTAATTCGGCCTTTTTGGCTTCGAACAACGCGATGTTTTCGCGCGACCAACGCATCGCCTTGCCCATCGGCAACAGGTAATTACGCGCGAACCCTGTCTTTACTTCTACGGTATCGCCGATATTGCCCAGTTTAGTAATTTTTTCTGTCAAAATAACTTTCATTTTATCTGTCCTTTGTTCAAGTTAGGGATAAAACCCAAATTAAAATTTATACACAACACCCACGCATATGGATTGGTGAATTATGTGCGTGGGTGGGCAGTGTTCACCCCGGTCCCGACGTGTATCAGACACACACAAGGAACTGTGAACACGCCCCACACACATAATTAACCAAGATTATTGCGAACGAACGGCATCAGTCCCAAATGACGTGCACGTTTAATGGCAGTTGCCAATTCGCGTTGATCTTTTTGGGAAACGCCACTGATACGCGACGGCACGATTTTACCGCGTTCGGTTATATAGTGGGACAATGTTTTAATATCTTTATAATCAATAACCTTGCCCTTTAACGGGTTAGATTTTTTACGATAAATTGCTGCACGGACTGCCATTATTCAACCTCTTCATTATTTTTTTTCATCATGATTGACGGTTGCATCGCCAATTGTTCGACACGCACATTCAAGAAACGAATAACGTCTTCGTCAATACGTGCACGACGTTCCAATTCCGCAATTTTATCGCCCGGCAATTCAATGTTCAACATGACATAGTGTGCCTTGCGATTTTTACGAATGACATAGGCCAAATTTTTCAATCCCCAGAATTCTGTGGATTTAACATCACCGCCCAGTTCTTTGATAATATCAGTATATTTACCCGCTTTTTCTTTGACCTGCGGTTCGGTCAGGTCCTGGCGAAATACCAGTACACTTTCATAGTAAGCCATTTTATTTCCTTTGGTCTTAACAGCCGACGACACCATATCGCCAGCAGGAACAACCCCAATTATGCCCAAAAGCGCAATAAAATCAAGTAAAATCTTTCATTTTGTTTTAATGCAAAAATATCATAATCCCTATTGACTTAAATCCATAAAATTTACTAATATCATTATAAAAGAAACAGAAGAGAGATACATGACCAATCAATTTCATCGCGCACTGAACAGAATGGCATTTTTCACAGCACTGTTGCTAGCGGGACTGATACTGTTTTACGAACCGTTTTTGCGCGTTGCATCGGCGAATATATTGCTGAACGGAATAATCATTGGCACAACGATATTCGGCATTGGCCTGTGCTTTGTCGAAATGTTCAAATTATTACCAGAATACAAATGGGCGCGTGCATATTTTTCTGGTCGGAAAAATGCACCATTGCCACCGCGCCTGTTGCGTCCGGTTGCACTGATATTGCGTGCCCGCCCGGTCCGTATATCTGCGACAACGCTGAACGGCATGCTGGACATGATTTTGTTGCGCTTCGAAGATTCACGTGAATCCGTGCGCTATATAACAAACACATTGATATTTTTGGGATTGCTGGGGACATTTTGGGGATTAATTCTGACCGTGGGCGGATTTGCGGAATTAATCGGCAACTTGGACTTTGCGGATGACGCGGTATTGGAAACAATGCGCAACGGGTTAACTGGCCCATTATCTGGGATGGCAACGGCATTCACATCATCATTGATGGGTCTGGCGGGCAGTTTGATGGTCGGTTTCCTGGGGTTACAGGTACAATTGGCCCAGAACGGCATATTCCGCGAACTGGAAGATTATTTGTCCGCCCATACCAGTGTTGCCACAACAGACACTGTTGCAACGGTATTACCCCAGATAAGCAATGCCACAAATGAATTAAACAAAAGTGTCCAAGAATTAAAACAAACGTTTTCTGAATTGGCCCAATAAAACAAAACTGTCGCACGATTAAAGAGAGAGAAAAACAATGCTGAACATAAGATTTCGTGAAAAGACAAACACATGGCCGGCGTTCGTGGATTTATTTTCGAACCTGGTGATTATACTTATCTTTTTACTGATTGTGTTTGTATTTCTGTGGACCACGACCAGTGTGTTTAACAAAAACACGGGGGCAAAAACCGTGGCTGATTTGAAACAGGCGAACCAAGAACAGGCCGAAAAAATCCTGCAAATGACCGCCGACGAAGAAGAAGCGAAACGCCTGCTGATACTGGCGCGCACAGAATTGGAAAATTTACAAGCAAACAATACAGAATTGGCCAATGAATTGAAAAACGTTGATATCAGTATGGACGAACTGATTTCTGATTACGAGGCCAAGGTTGCCGAACTGCAATCCCAGGGCACAGATTTACAGGCCCAGGTTGCTGAATTAACCCAACAATTAAACCAGGCAACGTTGGACAAAGAACGCACCGCCGAACTGGAACAAGAACGTCGTGCATTACAGGCGCAAATGGAACAACAACGCGCCGATTTGGCCAGCCAATTAAATAAATTACAAACGGCATTGGACGCGGCCGAAGAAGCATCGCACCAAAAAGACATTCAATATGTTGAAATGTCAACCCGCCTGAACAAGGCATTGGCCGATAAAGTCGCGGAATTAAACAATGTTGCCCAATACCAGTCTGAATTTTACAAGGCGATAAAAGACGCCCTGGGGGATGACAATTTTATCCAGGCCCAAGGCGACCGTTTCGTAATATCCAGCGATATTTTATTCAGCAGTGGTTCATACACCCTGTCGCCGGAGGGTAAAAATCAACTGCGTCTGATTGCGAATGTAATCAAAGATTTAGAAAACAAAATCCCGTCTGACATAGATTGGATTATTCGTGTTGATGGCCACACCGACCGGAAACAGGTGGTACCCGGCACACGCGGATATTCGAACAACATGGAATTATCACTGTTGCGTGCGAATGCGGTCGCATCAGAATTGGCCCGCGATGGTGTATCGCGCCGTCGTCTGGTCCCCAGTGGTTTCGGCGATTTGCACCCCGTGGCATTGGGCACGGACCGCGACAGCCTGCAACAAAATCGTCGCATAGAATTACAGTTAACGAATCGGTAAAACTGATCGTTAATGTCCGAACCGCCAAATTGGCGGTTCGTTTTTTTCCGCGCATACAACAAACTAAATTATCTTGTATTTACCAGGCCACTAAACTATAATCTACACTGAACCTGAACGGATATCGGGTTCGGGACTTCGAAAATCCCTTACAATGTCGGCGTTATGCGTCGTTAATCCAAAATGGCTTACTTATGCCATTTATCCCGACTTTGGTCGGGTTGCCACAGACATACAACAGAACACACGTGCGTTCAAAATCTGTGGGGTCATTACATTGTATGATTTTTCGAACTTCCCGACCACCAGGTTTTTGGTGGTTTTTGTTTACACACAAACAAAGGGAAACGAAAAATGAAAAAATCATCACTGCTAATCATACCATCGATAATGATGGGAATATTAACAATCCCCAACACGGCATTTGGATTAATTACAACCTGTAATCGGGTAGGATGTATGCCATCGGATCCCAGCATCCAAGTCCGGGGCATAAATTGTGCAATGTCAACCGCCACATGTTGGAGCAATGGCACCCACAAAACGGGTGTTGAATCATGCACAATCTGCGAAAGTGGATATACCAAGGTATCCAAATCAACGATCCTAAGCTGTGGGAGTGGTACGGTAACCGCGACATATAATACATGTTTACCCACCTGTACCACTTCAAATTGTAAAAGCGACACGTCATGGTCGGCCGCGGGCACGGGATATCAAAAAAAGGCGAACCGTTCATGTTCCGACAGCACCACATGCAAAACCACATATTCATATCGTTGTGCGGCGGGATATTATGGTTCTTCGTCAAACGGAACATCCGGGTGCAATCCATGCCCCAGTGGCGGCACATCATCCGCGGGTACAACATCTGCAACGGGTTGCTATATTCCATCGGGGACCACGGGTTCTGATTCCACGGGTACGTACAAATATACATCCAATTGCTATTGGAAGAATTAAAACCCCAACTTGCTTTTCCCCCAAAAAACATTCCCCCATTTTGGGGGAATGTTTTGTTATTGCAAAATACATATGACGTATCGATTACAAAAACAGACGACACCCACGGCCCAACGCCCGGGGTGTCACGTCGGAACAATAAAAACGCCCCATTTGGGGCGCCCATTATTATTTAATTTTTTCTACATAGTCAACGTCGATTTCGGTTTTGAAAATACCCGCATCAACTTCGCCATATAATTTAACGGTGTCGTTTGGTGTAACGGTCTGGCCACGCCAATCTTCGTCATCAATTTCAACCGTCACAGAATCTGTTGCATCTTCGAACAGGTATTTATCACCACCCATACGTTGCAAGATTTTACCCTGCAAAATGACGGGCACATCATCGCGCATTTCTTTGGCCTGTTTTACTGTGGAAATTGTTTCGTTACCACCAACAAAACCGCCACCCATTGGTGCCTGTGGCTTATTCGGCTGAAAATCGGCCAATGCCGGTCCACATACCAACGCGCACAACGCGGTCATAATTGTAAATTTTTTCATGTATCACCCCTTTTGTTCGTTTACGCATACATAATATCACATTTATCATAAAAAAAGTCTAGGAATTTATTTTTTGTTTCATACAAAAAAACCGCCCCGACATTGGGGCGGTTTAATTACATTTCGATATCTTCGCACTTTTCCACAGGCGCAGATTCTTCGCATTTCAATTCATTCTTGGCGCCAATTCCCAAGAATCCTTTTTTAACAATAGACTGGCACGATTTTGTAACCGTTGACGTACAGTAATGACACGTACGTGTTTCGCGATTAAACAACGACCACATTTCGCGCGTACCACTGGGCAATTCAACCTTGACACGATTAGAACCCAACCCGGTAAAAGAATTGACAAGTTCTGCCGCCTTGGACGTCCCCGCGGTGGTATCTTGGACCGCGACGCCCGATGTTGCCCCAGACGAACGCCCCGCCCCCTGGACCAGCAAACTGTTATCCAGTCCGGCGCCAACCTCGTAACTGATGGCATACGGCGCGGTCAGTGGCGTATCCACGTCGGTTGCCCCACCCAACACAGAACCATTTGTTGTCGGCAACATCTGACACATATATTGCGCCAAATCGGTCGATGCGTTTCGCGTTGCTTCGGCCACCGCCGTGTTCAGTTTTGCGTTATAGTTATCCTGTGCCTGGCGCAATGCCGCCATCGCGATTTGCATTTTCACCTGGTTCAACAGGTTCGGGAACCGCCCCGTTGTTCTTTCACCCGCATCCCCGGTAATCTGGGACAAATCACGTCCGCTGATACAGAATTGAATTTCCGGATCCTGTTCAATCATTTCGATTGTACGGTTAATGGTACCCGCAATATTATTCAGTTCTTCTTCGATGGTATCAATAATCGCATCGGCATTCGGGACATCTGCATTTCTTTCACGAATCTGCGCCAGATATTCAGACACACCAATTTCGCCCGGTCCCAGATACACGGTATTACCGTCTTCGTCTTCGATTGTGGTACCGGTTGCCCCACCCATTTTAATACTGCCAAAAGAAATCATACCTGTGACACGATATATATTGCCATCTTTCTGTGAACGCAAAGAACCCGCACCCATTGTATCGTCTGCGGCGAAACGATTACAATCTGTGGTACTGCCACAAACTTCGGACATTTTTTGTTCCGTCAACATCTGGCACTGTTCCATCATAGAATTATCGATGTTCAGATACAGCCCCATCAACATTTCATCCAAATCGTCCATTGAAAAGTTCGGATTATTCGCCTTGCAAACGACCAAACTGTCAATCGGACAAATTTCATGGATATAGTCATAATCCATACCGATACAGTTTTCAAAATTAGCACCACAACGTGTTTCATCGGTAAAGCAATCTTTCACTTCTTGGGTACACGCATCGACCCGCATAGCGGCCAACTTGTCTTCCACATACCCCCAAATCAACGGTTCCATACGTTCACACGGATCAATTTCAACCTTGCAGAAACTGCGCGCCATTTCTGGTCTTGACAAACACGCATCCATTGTTGCGATTCCTTTGCCGGCGATATCATCGCGACACGCGGTTGTTATACAGTCTGAAATTTCTGACAAACAAGACTGACGGAATTTTGATTCCGCCTGGTTTTCAGCAAACCGAATGGCGGGCGCGGCTTCGCGCAGGAAATTCGGCCAAACCATATCCCGCACGGCCACACATTGATCCAAAACATTTTCACAAATCGGCCGTTTTGCCTCTAACATTTCCAACGTAGACGCCGTTATATCATACACATCAACGGTTTCGACGGTGGTCCCGGCGGTACTGACGGCTTCATTATTCTGCATATTTTCAGATGCAATAGTCGCGACACAGTTTTCCCAACCTTCACCGCACGCATCAACACCCTGCATACACGTTCTGAATTCAACCATGCACTGCCCCAGGTCATATTTATTTGCGGCATTAAAACTTTCCTGGTATGCGGCACGCACGGCGGCCTCGGCCGATGCCAATTGATTTTCCGCCTCGCCCCGCTTAGACGCCAAAGAATTTTTATATCCCAAACAATCAGATGTAATTTGTCGTGAATATAATTGACGCAAGAATTCTATATCACCCGCACAAGAATCCGGGACCTGGGCCACGCACATATTATCGGCGGCCACATATAAATCATCGCCGACCAAATCACCCATATTCGATACAGAATTTTCGCCAAAAACATCATCTTCCATATCGTATATGCTGGTATTAAATATTTCCAACAAACTGGCGCGACGCTGTTCTCGTTCCTCTTCTGGGGTCAGTTCATCCACATCAATAATATTTCCATCTTCGTCATATCGACGTTGACCGGTAAAGACAATATCTGCATCGGCACCGGCCTGGACGCGTTCCACACCTTCGGTCATCAATTTATTCGCATTGTCCAATATTTCTTGGATTTCGGCCAGTTCTTTATCATATTCAATACTGTCATCACTGCACGTGCATGCGCCGCCACTGGTATTATCAGTTATACAGAATTGATCCATACATCCAAAATACGCGTCATAGCACGCCTGGTCATACAACCCCGTTGCCTGGATACGTGTTCGTACGGTGGTTCCCTGTTGAATTGCCGACTGTCGCCCGGACGTGGTCAGCCCATAAGAATCCAGCGCGCACACAACCGCCCCCAGTGCCACCGTACAACCAAGAACCGTTTTAAGTTTCATACCATTCCCCCGCGTAATCACACACATTACATATTAATGTCTTCGCAACTTTCAATTTCCTGACAGAATTCCTGTTCGCCACCGGCACTGCGTCCTGCAAAGAATCCGCCAACCGCACCAACGACGGCACCAATTGCGGTTCCCCAACCCGGCGACACCATTGTCCCCGCAGACGCACCGGCCGCCAAACCACCTGCGGCACCCTGGGCCCCGGCGGCACCCTTAGACTGCCCACCGACTTCGCACACCTGTTGCATACGACAAACGTGGCAATTACGCAACGCCGGTTCAAAGGATACACTGCGTATATAACTATAATTTTTACTGGACTTATCCGGTGTTTCAACCTGATACATGTTATAGCAGTTTTCTTCCGCTTCTTCCAAACTTTGCTGGCGCGACAGTTCCGCAATCTTAGATTCTAATTCACGCATAGCACGATTTTCGGCATTAATTTGCGCAATCATTTTGGCACTGTTAAACACGCTGTCCCCCAGACTGCGTCTGTCCGCGGGCTTTTGCGTATCCATACACGCGGCCACGGTTTTATCCTGTTCAAATTGTTCAAAGAATTCATCAACTGTACTTTCCATATTGGAACGCACGGTTTCACGCAACAGCGCCAGTTCTTCTTGTGTATCGGGCACTTCGACCAGCGATGCAATCTGGGTATCTGTCGGCAGACAAGACATATCTGTCCCACAAACCGCACCCAATTGTTCACTAAAATAATTCAAACAGCCCTGCAACATCTGATAATCCATCTGCAACAACACGGCTTGGACAATGATATCGAATTGCGGTTCGTTTTTGCACGATGGGAACATGCTCTGTGGGCACAGTTCCGCGATTTCGACCGCGCTTTTTCCAACACATTCTGGCGCGGTAAAGTTATCACCGCATCTACTGCGCATACATTGGTCAATATCATTCTGACAGAATTGTGTTTGCAAATATCCCAATTTGTCATTAACCGCCGTTTTAATTCCCGGTATCATTTCTTCGCATTCGTCGATAACTGGACAAACACCCGCCGCAACATTAACGTCGGTCAAACACGCAGAATTGGTTTCTGGCGAACAACTGTCTTCCAGACACAACTGAATCCGCGCCAAACATGTCGCACGTGCATTTCTGTCGGCATATTTGGCCGCATCGACCAAGATAGATTCGGCCTCGGCCTCCCAGTCTTGCAACACATATTCACGCACGGCCATACATTGATCCAAAACATTTTCGCACGCATTCGCACGACGATTTAACAAATCCGCATCCAAACAGTTTTCAAAATTCACACCACAACCGCCCTTGTCTGCGATACAAGACCGATACGCCAACAAACATTCACCGCGATTATATTTGTTTGTCGTATCTAACATTTCCAAACGCGCCTGACGAACGGCGGCCTCGGCCGTGCGCTTGTTTTGTTCCGCAATGGATTTCTGATCTGCCAAATACGTTTCAAATGTTTTACAGTCTTGAACAATCTGGCGCGCATACAGCATTTCTTCCATTTCGGCATCATCACCACAAGATTTCAATCTGTCGGCACAATATTCCGCCGCCATTGCGTACAGGTTATCGCCAATATCATAATCCGCCCCCAAACCATCGGACACATCGTTGCCACTGTTAATCCATTCGGTAAAACTTATACCCGACACACGTGAACTTTTCTGTGCTTCTTCACTTTCGCCAAAGACCAAACGCGCCTGTGCCCCCAGTTGTTCACGTTCAACACCCTCGGTATACAACAGGTCTGCCTCGTTTTGAATTTTCTGAATTTCTTGAATTAATGATTTTGCCTGATTTATATTAGACGAACACGCACAGCGTCCACCCTCGGTTTCATCCAGCAAACAGAATTCATCCATACACGCCCGATACGCATCGCGACAAGACTGTGAAACAATCGCACCGGTTTCACCATCACCACCGTCATCTTTGACATCGTCATCATCCGCATTATCCGGCGTCGTTGTTGTTCCGCCACCCGACACAGATGTCGACCCACCACCCGGTTTTATCGACAATGTCGGCATAGACGCAGTATTACTGTCTGACAAATCCACCGACATATTCCCGGAATGCAACCCGGCCTGGGCCACACGATTCACCCCCACGCGCACGGTTCCCGACGTTCTGTCCACACCGAACGCGACACCTGGGCAAACGGCCAACAATGCAAAAAAGAATCCTAGTTTCATGAAACCCACCCTACATAATTTATATATAATTTTATCAAATGCGCCCCATCGGTGCAAGCAGATATAAAAATATCTTGCAATTTTTTTGATAACGCCATATTATTACACCTGAATTTTTTTCAGTTAATACAACAACGGAATATATGTATGGCAAAAGATGATGTAATCGTTTTTTCTGGCACGGTCGAAGATAAATTACCGAACACTATGTTTCGGGTACGCTTGGAAAACGGCCACGAAATTTTGGCGACTGTTTGTGGCAAAATGCGCAAGGCACGCATTTGGGTAAACGTCGGCGAACGCGTACGCGTTGAAATGACCCCATATGATTTGGACAAGGGACGCATAACATTCGTTGAACGCAACCGCCCATCCACGGAACAGCAACAGTAATCAAAAAAATCCGCCAACGGCGGATTTTTATCAATATATTTTTGCCCCAATATGGATAAATAACACTTTCCAATACGGCATATTTTTGTTATCATTTACCTGTATAAAACGGGAAATGAGGAATTTTTTTATTTTCATCATTGCGTGTTTAATCGGCATCGCAAATGCCGATGGTGCCGTACGTGATTCAGACGCCGTTTCCCGTGGCGGGAAATCTGCCACCGACACAAATACAATCATTGCCCGCACGACAACGGTTGTCCCAACCACCCGAACATCCGAACGCGCACTGGGTTCGCGCGAAGCGACAACGTCCGGTGGACGTGGAACAAACATTGTATCGCGTGGCGACAATATATCACGTGGTGCGAACCGCACCGCAACAGACACCACCGTTGCCCGTTCGGCGCGCACCACAACAACCCCACAAACGACCACATCTGGGCGCAGTGCGACAAAAACCGTTTCCCGAACATCAAATATGTCGCGCGCATCGGCAACAAATACGGTTGCACGTTCTGCCCGCGCGACCAGTGTTGCCCCCGTATCTGTAACGAATACATTTGGCACAGATTATAATACATGCCGTAATGCGTACTTTACATGCATGGACCAATTTTGCGCCACCGCGAACGACCAATATCGCAGATGTGTGTGCTCGTCGCGCCTGACAGATATCCAAGAACGCGAACGCGCCCTGTCACAAACGGCGGGCCAAATCCAAGATTTCAAAGATTTGAATATAGAGGTTATACCAAAAACCGCCGAAGAAGTGCACGCCATGCTGAACGCAACCGAAGGTGAATTGGCCATCATCGAAGATAAATCTGCATCGGCCCAACAATTGGCAGGCATCAGCGAGGTTTTATCATCCGCCAAGCACCAGGCGTTAAACACACTGGGGACACTGGACATTGCAGGCGACATCAATCAAATATGGGCAACAACAGATTTGGCATCTGGGGCAAATATATCAAACCTGACTGGCGAAGCGTTATATAACGCCGTCCACGCCCAATGCGTTGAATTAATTTCCGCCCAATGTCCATCCAGTGCGACACTGAACATGGTCGTATCTGCGTACGGCATGTACATAGAAAATGATTGCACAACATTGTACAATGCCCTGGATACCCAGTTGAACCAGGCGAACAGCACAATACGCGAAACAGAACGTGAAATGAATACGGCGCGTCTGGACAACTATAACGCCCACAATTCAACATCTATCAACGATTGTATTGCCCAGGTACGCGCCGACATCACCGCGGACACTGCATGCGGTACAGATTATGTTCATTGCCTGGACGTAACGGGCCAGTACTTAAATCGTGATACTGGCGAACCCATATATACACCTAATTTCTATCAATTGGCGAACCAGGTTTCACTCGAAGGCGACGTCCTGACCAATCCAACAAACCGAATGATTGTTGCGGAATTAAACAGCAAGCGTATCTATGCAGAACGCGGTTTGGAAACATGTCGCGACATTGCGAACGACGTCTGGGACGAATTCCTGCGCCAGGCGATTGCCGAAATATACCAAGGCCAACAGGAAAAAATCCGTACCGTCAAGAACGAATGCCTGGACGTGGTCAACGCCTGCTATGATGAGCAGAGTGAATCGTTAAAAGATTTTAGCAATATCAAAGAAGAATTATTGGCGGGTTCACGTCTGGAATTATCCGAAGAATTATGCGAAGAAAAACTGTACGCGTGCAGTAATTTATACGGCGACCCCAATGGCGAAGGTCTGGAATTATTAATAACCGCAATGCACGACATCACAGATCAAAAGATTGCCAAAGAATGCAAGGCATTATTAGAGGCCTTTGCGGTTGACACCTGCTCTACGCCCAGCAACGACAGTTTACACGCATATCCGTACGCGTGCCGTGTTTACGCGCCTGGTGAACAAAAGTATGCAACCAATTGGTTCTGTAATCAATTGCAATGGGAAAACACATCCGGTGGTGCGGGTTCCGGGATTATTCCGGGTGGCGGTGGTGGTGGCGGTTCATCCACCAACGGATACGTATGCCCAGAATCAATTATGTACACATCATGCCGTGCGGGATACTTTATGGCGATATACGATTCAAACCGTGGCGGTTACGCATACAACGGCACACCAACGGCGGGCAATTCGTGTCAACCATGTCCCGCGGGTTCCAAATGTCCTGGTGGCACCGAAGCCCCCGAAGGTGGCGATTTCTCGCCAACGGATACAAATTGTGGTCCCGACTATGCGGGCAGTCTGTATCAGCGTATGGTTAAATACGCGACCCAGGTCTGTGTACGTCCATCTTATTACGATGCGATTATGACGGGTGAAATGGATATTCCGATGACGGTATTGCAAGACGTCAACGTGGTAATGGATTCCATACGTGTTGACATGGCCAAGGCCCTGTCTGCGGAATGCGACAGATTGGGTGGCCAATGGGTTGACACCCAATGGTTGGACGTTATGGAAAACACCGACACGAACGGCAACGGGACACTGGACAATATATCCGATAATGTACACGACAAAACAGATCACGTATTGTTCAAATATTTCTATGATGAAACTGGTGCAAATACCAAATGGGGATTCTGTGCGGAAATCCCGACCGACGAAGAAGAAGCAACAGAAAAAGAGGAAGAAGAAGGCGAAGGCGAAAGCGAAGGCGAAAATTCCGGCGAAGAATCTGGTGGTGAAACGACGTGATATCTGGCGCCAAATAATGAATATGTTATCTTGCCTTGGATAAAAATTTTTGTTAAAATTAAGAAAACGAGAGAAGAAAATGAAAAAAATATTCGCTGTTTCTGTTATGTGTTTAATGTTTGCGCCATCGGCGTTTTCTGCGGTTCCATGGTGGGAACAACCGACGATATGTAAATTGGATCCAACGGATTGTTATTCGACAATGGGCGCCGGCTATGATGGCGAGGCATGGGATTCCGAAACTGGATGTTGGGGCATGAAATACATCTGTCCTGAGGCGTTAAAGACCCCTGGTTCATATCAACCCGTGCTGATGGGACGCCAAGAAATTGCCAGTGGTAACAAGATTAACATAGACTATGACACAAACATTTTGAACGGCGATTGTTTTGGTGTTCGCAAGACGACCGATAATGGCGCGATGGCATCTGTTAACGGCGAATATGTGCGTGTATGGTGCAACGGCGTTCTGGACAATCCGGACCCGGACAATTATCTGCCAAATGGCGAATTGCCAGAAAACGGTCGCGAACCAACATGTTCGGAATTGGCACGCAACGGATTTATGGCGACCCAGGCGGGTAAATGCTTTGGTAAATATTACGATCCTATGAAATATAAGATTGAATGTGGCGACCCGAATTCTATTTTTGCAACAAACATATTGGAATTGAATGGCGCGGATCCATCGTATACGTACGCGAATGCCCCCACAACGGCGGATGACGCGGACGACATATTCGACCGGATGCAGGAAAAATCCGCGTCCCAGCGCAAGATATATTTCCAAGACGATTAACACGATATAACAAACATCCCGCGTAATGCGGGATGTTTTTTTCCTGTATTGTAAAAACACGGAAATGTGCACATGCACACGTTCATTACATGTACCTGTGTCGGGTGTGAAAAACCGTAAATACAAATTGTTATCGCATCAGTAATAGCAATTACCAGAATACGTGTACGACCCGGATCCATCGGACCCAGATGTCCCGGACGGTATATAGCAACCACTGATGCCGGACGTACCGCCATCGGACGCACTGCCGGGCGACGGACACGTCGCGCAATCGCCACTTGCCAGGTAATATCCCGAATTACATGATGAATACGTTTTTGTTGTTGCCGTACATGCACCGTACGCAACATTTGCCACGCCACACATTGCAACGATGGCAGAAAACAAGAATAACTTTCTCATGATATGCCCCCTGTACACGCCAAGCACGATATTGGTGACGGCGGATTTGATGTTACTCCGTAACATGCATACGTGGTGGTGGTTGGTGCACACGTACCGTAATTTTGCGTATACGATCCCTTGGAATCAGAACCACTGGTGGCGTCGCGACGACATTCGTCATACAAAACGTTATACGACCACCCTGTTGGACAAGTATAACTTGTTCCCTGTTTACCATTCGGACAACAATATGACCCCGATCGGCAACTCGGAGAGCGCACACAAGTTTGCACGCTCATACATAACGTTGGCATTACCGCCCCAGCGGGCATTATGGGAACAGTCAGTGTTGCGAACACAACGGCCGTCCCGGCGATTAGATATTTTTTCATTTTATCCCCCATTGTTTTAATAACCCGTCCGTCCAGACACCCAGACGAACGAAACAAAAAACCGCCCATGAATTGGCGGTCGGGGATTTGAAAAATCATAAAAGAAAATGACCCCGCGATTTTTAGGGATTGCCCCCTGTTATATAGTCGCAGATCCCCGACACTCATGTCGGGTGATAAAACACACGGCGCACACGCGCCGACGTTTTCTTGTCGGATTCAGTACTGAATTAATCAGCACAGTTCTTTTACAGGATTTTCAAGTCCCTGAGCCGGCGTCCCCGCCAGTTCAATACAAAGTATATCGTATCATTGACACAAAAACAATAAAAAATCCCCCCGAAATCGGGGGGACTGTTAAATTTCAGTTATATAATTTTTGATTAAAAATCATATCTGAATTTCAACATACCTGTGTGCGACGTATAATCTTGGTGCAGATCCAGGTCATAGTTGACCGATATTTCCCACCCGTTATACAGCGCGGCCAATCCGATACCGAATTCGCCACCGAACCGCGACAGACGTTCACCCGGCATTACGTATGAACCAATACCTGGGATATCAACTGTTGCGATTGATTCGTCTGACATAAAGTCATACGTTGCGGCCGCACGCAGTTCTGGACGGAACAACCAATCCGAACCCGATTCGATTGTGAACGCATACTTTGCGCCAATCACACCGGTCAGATAATCATAGCTGGCATCAGATACCGCGCCCAACACGGA
Organism: uncultured Alphaproteobacteria bacterium; assembly: GCA_944389345.1. Classification (GTDB taxonomy): domain Bacteria; phylum Pseudomonadota; class Alphaproteobacteria; order Rs-D84; family Rs-D84; genus Enterousia. The sequence goes on from CALXMA010000003.1 coordinate 85,779, forward strand.
ATTATAACCGTCTTGTGCGATATGCAGGTAACGGACACCGACCTCTGGCGTCAGACCGAACGCCATATCATAACCGCCCATCAATTGACCACCGAACGAATCGACATCATATTCTTCGTCATGTACGATACCAAACGCGGCCACTTTGTTGGTATAGTTGGACATTGTATAGTTCAACGTACCATTAACGTACCACTGATTTGGTTTATACTGGCCATACACGAACAAACTGTTGCTGGTGATATCAACATCGTTCTTGGCTTCGACATCAGATTCGTTATACGCGTATCCGATACCGATTGTGTATTTATCCGCGATTAACGCATCTGCACCGACGGCAATACCCATTGTGTCGCCTGTAAATTCATCCGCATATTTAGAATGATTATACAGACCCTGGGCCCACACGCCGTATTCAGCATTTGCGAAATCACCACCGTTGCGTCCTGCGACCATTGCGCCACTCATACGGTTTGTTGCGACGGACAGAACCTGGTTCTGGACAGATGTCGCAACAGATTGCGCCACGGGCTTATCCTGGGGCAACAATTTGGCCGTACCAGTTTCGACGTATTCGGTATCACCACGCGCCAACGCTTCTTGTACGTTCAGCGCCGCGATATTCAACGTGTCGTCTTGGCTGGACATCAATCCGGTCAACACAGCTGCCGCATTGGACGAAACACCGTTGTTTTCGGCAATTTCCGCCACCGATTTCAACGATACAACCATGTTGTTATCTTCATTGAATTTAACATTGTAAACGGAATCGTTATATGCGATTTTGGCCTCTGGCACCGTAACACCAATGTTATACGTACCGACCGAACCCAACATCAGATCCAACACACCGTTTTCACCAACGACAATGTTTTCTGTCTGAATCTTTGCGAACGATTTTTCATTTACAATTTGCGCGGCCAACGTACCATTCAATGCAATCTCAGATTGCTGGATAGATGTTGTACCAATGCTTAACGTTGCGCCATCTTTAATGGTCAGATTACCGGTTCCGGTAATACCGCCACCCAACTTGGTCACACCACCACTGATAACCAGCGAACCTTCATTATGGATGTCGTTTGCAACGCCCGCGGCCGTATTGCCACTGAACAAGTTTTCACCGTCCAGAACAATGTTACCACGTCCGTTATTGTAAATGGCACCCCCCTGTTCACCGGCCTTGTTTCCGGTAAAATCGGTGTTTTTTAACGTAATGGTCGCAATGGCGGTGCCATCTGTATCCTGTGGCGCAACGTTTGCAATTGCACCGCCAATCTTATCTGCGCGATTGCTATTAAATTCAGAATCATCAATCAACACAATATTACCGGCGTTAACAATTGCACCGGCCAACTTACCTTCATTTTTTTGGAACGACACGTGCGATATCTTGTCAATCACGCCCGCGTTGTAAATGGCACCACCGGCATTGCCCGCAACATTGTGCTTAAACTCAACCAGTTTCGTATTTGCAAAAGATAATGTTGCACCCTGTTCATTCCAGATTGCGCCACCAAAATTTGCATTGTTGTCTTCAAACAACATACCATCGGCAATCGTGGTTTTCACAGTATTGAAAATCGCACCACCGTTTGCCTTGGCAATGTTGGTTTTGAATTCAGAATCAGACAATGTCAACGAAGACACCTCGGAATCTGCCCCCATACGTGTTGATATTGCACCACCGTATGTGCCAGATTCATTACCCGTGAATGTGGAACCACTGATGGTTGTGTTGGATTCGTCGTACAAGAATATTGCACCGCCACCACCATTGGCATCCAACACGGGTTTGCCTGTTTCTACAACCTTTGTACCGGTTGTTTTATTTCCGGTAAATGTTGAATTTTTTACAACCAACGTTGCATCAGAAACAACCGCACCCCCTTCGGCACCGGTCTGGTTCTGGGCAAATGTGGAACCATCGATAGTCATTGTTGCGGTTGAACCGTTCTCCTGCAAAATGGCACCACCGGCAACTGTCGAATCATTCTTTTCAAACGTAGAATTCTTGATATCTACCGTACCCGTGACACCACTGCTTATAAACAGGGCACCACCACCAGCTGTTTTATTTGTACTACCAATAGCGTGGTTTGTATCAAAAGTAAAGTTATCTAAACTTAACACCGCATCCGCATTTTTACCATTATATGCCAATGCACCACCCTGTGCGCCCGTATTGTTTTCAAACGTATACCCTGTACCCAACGTAGCGTCATTATTAGCAATATACAGCGCACCACCTACTTGCGTGGATGTGTTTTCAGAAAACTTTGCATTGTTCCCCATCACAAACTTATCCGCACCAACATTGATATTAATCGCGGCGCCACCTTTCTTGGAATTGTTCTTTGTAAATACAGCATTATCACCAATTTCCAAAGAACCGTTATTAAATGCCGATAAAGCAATTCCACCTGCATTTCCTGTAAATTCTGCACCATCGCCTATTTTAATTTCACCACCACCATAGACGGCCGCCCCGGTTAAATTACCAGAAAATTTAACATTATCACCAATCGTTAACTTACCTGCTTTATAGTCATTATAAATGGCTGAACCGTTCGCATTTGAATTTTCACTGAACACAGAACCATCTGCAATATTCAATGTACCAGAATTCCAAACTGCACCACCTTGTTTTGTTGCTTTGTTTCCTGTAAATGTTCCACCAACGTTCATGGTGCCAACATTATAAATCGCGCCACCGTTTTTCGCACTGTTGTTTTCGAATGTCGATGTCGCGATATTAACTGTATTATTAAATTCCGTCGGATTGTTATCACTGTTCAAATTTGCAATTGCACCACCACGATCCGCCGCCGTATTTCCGGTGAATTCTGATGTGCCCAACGTCAACGTACTGGGCGTTTTAACGCCATTTGTCGAATCCGTCCAAATCGCAATCGCACCACCATCCGCATCGGTTGAATTGCTTGTAAACTTTGCATTATCGCCAATGGTTACATTACGTGCGGTTTCTATACCCAATGCACCACCCAACCAAGTGGAACTGTTGCCTGTAAACGTGGTATTTTTACCGAATACAACATCGCGGTTAATATTTTCCGGGTCAACACCAGTATATGATTCTGGAATCTTGACATACAAACCACCAGACATTTTATCTGAATGATTGCCTTCGAATGTCCAACCATCGCCCGCCACAAATCCATTCAGTGCCTTCATCGCACCACCAGAATTCACAGACGAATTATTTTTGAACACAACGTTGTTCGCACCATCGGCCGATAATTTATCGCCATACGACAACGTTAACCCCGCCGCGTTCTGATTGGTTGAAACTGAATTTGTTTGATCTTCGATAACAGTATTACTGCTAATGTCTACCGTTGTCGCCATTGCGGGCATAATCGCCAACGCTGGCAACACCGAACACAATTTCAGCAAATCTGCCAAGTGTTTGTATGTTGACATACGTTCTCCTTTTTTCTATTTCGGTTAAACATACCCCTCTGTCCAATAACGGTATCATAGTTAGGCGAACTTGCAACAAAAATATTGTGGACAAGAATCAAAAAACTAAAAAATAATACCGCCATTATCAAAATATGGCGGTCGGGTGGGTTCAAAAATCACATAACAGCATGACTCCGCCGATCTTTGGGAAACCTGAAAACATCAGGTCCGTTGCGTCCCTGTTGTATAACCGACGGCCCCCCGACCTGTACAGGCGGGGAATCAGCACAATAAAAAACGCGCAACCGGCGCCCTAAAAAATATTGTGCCCGGATATACCAACATGCATATACAGGATATGCATATCGCTGTTATGTAGGGTTTTGAAATCCCCGAATGCCACATTCCGATGTGGATTCAGATAAATTCTACATTGCACACCGGAATAAATCAAATAAAAAAAATAGATTGCAAACCCATATAATACAATATATAATAGCCCGCACATTGGGGCATAGTTTAACGGTAGAACTCCGGACTCTGACTCCGTCAGTGTTGGTTCGAATCCAGCTGCCCCAACCAAAAATTAAAACGCCCTTGTGGCGTTTTTATTTTTGGTTCGTGGGACGCGCAGTTCGACCACGCAACAATTTGTTGCTTGGTTAGACAATGAGTAGATTTGACAAGTATTTACGCAGTCAAATCGTCACGGTTCACCCGCATTCTTTCCTGTGGAAAAAGATTTCAAACAGTGCCACAATCCAATCATGGGAAAACGAGAGATTATTTATGCGCTGGCCACGTTAATCGGCATAATTGGCGCAAACGGGGCCGATGCCTGTACGGGTATCACCCTGAAATCCAATGATGACGGCGTCGTTGTTGCACGCACAATCGAATGGGGCGAATCGGAAATGGACAACATGTACACGATTGTCCCACGTGGCTATATCCAGCAATCTATGTTGCCCGGTGGTGATATTGGTGGCATGACTTTTTCCAGCATGTATGGATATGTCGGCCTGGCGGTGGTGCGTCCCGAATGGGTTGTGGACGGAATAAACGAAGCGGGCCTGTCCGCTGGTTTGTTCTATTTCCCGGGCTATGGCGAATATCCCGAATACAACCCAGACTATGCATCGACCACAATTTCTGACTTTCAACTGGTGTCTTGGATATTGTCGCGTTTTTCCACCGTGGACCAGGTACGCGATGCAATCAAACGCGTCCGCGTGACCAGTATCGACCCACGCGCGTCAACCGCGCACTGGCGCGTCACCGAACCATCAGGCAAACAAATCATCATCGAAATTGTTGACGGCAATGTGAACGTATATGACAGTGAACTGGGCGTATTGGCAAATTCCCCAGAATATCCGTGGCACTTAAAGAATTTGAACAACTATGTAAATTTAATTCCTGGTACGGCGGGTCCGGTAAAGATTGGTCCAATTACCCTGCGCGCATTTGGGTCTGGGTCTGGATTTTTGGGATTACCGGGTGATTTCACCCCACCATCGCGTTTCGTGCGCGCAACATTTTTACAGACCTATTCTATTCCCCAAGAAACGACATTCGATTCCGCGATGCAGGCGTTTCACATACTGAATAACTTTGACGTACCACTGGGCACAGAATTTCCCGTCGGCCAGGCACCTGTGAACATGCCGTCTGCGACGCAATGGACAATTGCAAACGACACAAAAAATCGCATTGTGTATTATCACACTATGTACAATCGCACGATTCGTTCTATTGACCTGGGCCAGATAGATTTTGCAAACGTAAAATTCCAATCGTACCCACTGGACACGACCAAGGAACAAACAATCATCCCAATCCAGATTCAAAAATAATATCGGCAAATTACCGGATGATACGCACTGCGAATGGTTAGTTATTTTCTGACACCAAAAACAAAACAAACTTGTAATCCCAATTTACAAGAAACAGTGATATAATTTGTTTTGTCTGACAAAATGTAAAAAGGAGTCATCATGAAAATAAAACCATTTGCAGGCATACGTCCACCGCGCGACATCGCGTCCCAGGTTGCATCCCGCCCGTACGACGTTCTGAATTCTGCCGAGGCTAAATCCGAAGCCACCGAAAAATCGCTGTTGCATATCATTAAACCAGAAATCGATTTTGACCCGATTGCCGACGAACATTCCCAGGCGGTATATGACAAAGCGGTCGAAAATTTCAAACTGTGGCAAGAACGCGGTTGGTTGGTTCCCGACGACAAAGAAATGTACTATATCTATGCCCAAACGATGGACGGTCGCACACAATACGGTCTGGTTGCGGTGGCGAACGTAGACGATTATATGACGGGAAAAATAAAGAAACATGAACTGACCCGTCGCGACAAAGAAGACGACCGTATGATTCATGTCCGCATCCAGAACGCAAACATTGAACCCGTATTCTTTGCATACCCAGACGTTGATGAAATGAACAAAATCATTTCGGACTATGTTGCGTCACACGAACCAGAATATGACTTTGTTGCCCCAGATGGCTTTGGCCACACATTTTGGAAAATCGATGATGATGACATAATCAACCGAATAACGGACATATTCCGTGATATACCCGCAATGTACGTTGCGGACGGCCATCACAGAACCGCCGCTGCCGCACGTGTTGGCGCGGAAAAACGTGAACAAAATCCGAATCACACGGGCAACGAAGAATATAATTATTTCTTGGCGGTAATTTTCCCATCCAGCCAATTGCACGTTATCGACTATAACCGTGTTGTTCGCGATTTGAACGGTTTGACCCCGGACCAGTTTTTGGAAAAACTGGGCGAATCGTTTGACGTGGTTGAAATGGGCCCAGAAATTTATAAACCAAACAAATTGCATAACTTTGGTATGTACCTGAACGGGAAATGGTATTCATTAACCGCCCGCACCGGCACATACAACGACAACGACCCAATCGGCGTATTGGACGTAACGGTTTTATCGAACCAAGTATTTGATAAAATATTAAACTTGGGCGACCTGCGCACCAGCCAACGCATAGATTTCGTCGGCGGCATCCGTGGTCTGGGCGAATTACAGCGCCGTGTTGATTCTGGCGAAATGGCGGTCGCATTTGCCCTGTACCCCGTCAGCATGCAACAAATCATAGACATTGCGGACACAGGCAACATAATGCCACCAAAAACAACATGGTTTGAACCCAAACTGCGCAGTGGTTTGGTAATTCACAAACTGGACTAAAAAAAATCCCCCGTTTGGGGATTTTTATTTTGCAAAAAACCGATTAAACAGTTTTTCGTTAACCTTTACCGGATATTCGCGAATCAAGAATGCATTATAATCATCCATCAACAATGGATTAATTGATTTTTCCAATTCTTTGCGAATATCTGCCATCTTTTTTTCATCTGTATCCGGCATTATTTCCCGTTCCACATGCAACACATAGAACGCATCACTGCCATCAACAATAGTGTTCGTTCCAACTTCGCTGTTGAACGCGGTTGACAACACATCCAACGGTGCCCCCGACGCACGTTTTGCAACAACTGTTTTTTTACCGTCCAATTTACCGGTTTCGTTCAAATCAACCAATAATTCGTTGGCGCGCACATATGCCTGCTTGCGCTGTTCGGCGCGGGTCCACCCATCAACCAATTCAGATCGCACCGAATCGAATTCTGCATTATGCGCCGGAACAACCTGATCAACACGAATGATTACAAAGCCTTTTTTGGTTTCAATCAATTCGCTTTCCAGTCCTTCTTCCATATCGAAAATACGCGCCATCATATTATCAGTCAATAAATCATCCACGGGCCGATGATCAACATCGAACGTCCCCAGCGCAACATATTTTGCATTATGCTTTTTCGCGCTGTCGGCCATAGATTCACCGGCGATAATATCATCTTCGACCAAGATTGCGTTTTCATATGCCTCGTCATACTTATCAGGTTCGTCCATATCGGCCGGAATCAACACATACGACACAGTACGCTGTTCTGGGACAACATGCGGATTTTGTTCATAGAACACACGCAATTGTTCTTCGGTGGGCGCCCCCACATCAAATTCATCATATTCAACGGTGGCATAGTCAATCTGGCGTTCGCTGTACCGTGCGTCATACGTGGCCGCGACGGCGAAATCTGGCACCGGCATCGGCACAGACGTCGCACCCAAAACATACCCACGCAACACATCTTTTCTTAAAACATCTGCGAACATAGCCTCGCTGTACCCACTGCTGGCCAGCACATTATCAAACATCAATGTTGAAAATTCGCCATTAGATTGAAATTCTGGGTACGCGCGAATTTCGCGTGCAATCTGGGCATCAGATACAACGAACCCCAAATCCATGGCGCGATTATCGGCCATTGCCTGTGTTGTTAATTTGGACAACACATCATTGTTCAACTGTTCCATCATCCCAGGATCGGCATAAACCGCCCGTTGTTCATCTTTGGACATCTGTGCCAATTGACTTGATTTTTCGGTACTAAAATCCTGGATACTGATTTCCACATCGCCGACGCGAACCAGTGTATCATCACCCGCGACGGACCCAAAAATCCATTCTGCGACACCCCACCCAACGAACGAAAACGCCAAAATTCCGATTAAAACCTTGGCCAGCGGTTTATCCGCCGCATTACGTAAATATTCTAGCATTTAATCCCCTTTTGCGATACCATAGCAAAACGATATCAAAAAAATCAACGAAAAAAAGGGGAAAATCAATGAAAATTATCGCAGGTAATTGGAAAATGAATGGTTCACGCGACGCACTGTCAAATATGATAACGGCACTGCGCGACGTGGACACAGAAAACACGATTATACTGTGCGTACCATACACAATGTTGGGCGTGGAATCTGATCGCGTCCACATGGGCGCCCAAGACGTCAGCGCCCACGACCATGGCGCATTTACTGGTGAAATTTCTGCCAATATGATTTCGGACACGGGCGCCAAATACGTCATCGTCGGGCACAGTGAACGCCGTGCATACCACAACGAAACAAACGACATCGTCCGTCAAAAGGCAACAATGGCATTATCAAATGGCCTGACACCCATTATTTGTGTTGGCGAAACGATGGACGAAAAACAGGCCGGGAAAACAATGGAAATCATTGAATCTGGGGTGCGTGAATCGGTTCCAACGGACGCGACGGGCAACATCATCATTGCATACGAACCACGATGGGCGATTGGTGCGGGCCTGACCCCAACGGACACAGAAATTGCCACGGCACACAAATTAATCGCAGACACATTAACATCAATGGGGCTGGGTGGAACACCCGTTTTATACGGCGCCAGTGTCAAGGGTTCAAACGCCGCCCAAATAATGTCGATACCGAACGTAGACGGTGTTTTGGTTGGTGGCGCATCCTTGAAACCGGACGACTTCATACCTATAATAACCAGTGTTAAATAATTGCTAAACTGTTTTTACGGGGACGCTGGACGGATGCGTCCCCACAAGACACTGGAAAACAATGGGTATAAAAAATGAATGACGATAAAAAAGTAAAAATAGACGCGGTTTCTGTAAACGACCCAACCCCGGCGGCCAACACCGACCCGGACACAGACGCATCCACCCCAGATTCTGAAATCGACGACGCGGAACGCGTTGAAAAACTTAGTGCCCAGTTAACTGAATTAACCGACAAATACCTGCGTCTGGCGGCGGAATTGGAAAACACACGCCGTCGCGCCGCACTGGACATGGAAACGGCCACACGCAACCGCGCAATGGCAATTGCAAAGAAATTCTTGCCCGTTATGGATGCCATAGATTCCGCAACATCACATAATCCCGATGACGAAGGAATTAAATCCATGCGCCTGGCGATGGAATCGGCGTTCGCCCAAATCGGAATAACAAAAATAGAATCCCTGGGTCATGTTTTGAACCCCCAGTTTCATAACGCGATTCAGGTCATAGACGCACCCGCCGATGCGGATACCCGCCCCGCCCCGAACACAATTGTCCAAGAATTACAACCCGGATACATGTTTGGCGACACGGTATTACGTACGGCAATGGTCGTTGTCTGTAAATAAAAAATCATAATAAAAACAACGCGCGAATTTGCGCGTTGTTTTTTTGGGACGTGTGAGAAAACCCTGTAAAATCCGTTTTTGTTATTTGTAATAACAGTTCGCCGCATACTCGTACGAACCACTGGTATCAGACCCGGTATACCCCGACGGAATATAGCAAGATGTTATGCCGGATGCATTACGCGAACTGGTCCCCGGTGACGGACAAGCTTTGCATTCTCCATCTTCCCCCCGGTACTGACCTGGCAGACAAATACGCGCCATTTTCGTACAACCGGTACCATCCGCATTTTTTACGTACCCACGGTTACATGTAAATGTGGTGCCACCCGGACATGTTGCATTTTCTGGACACCGCGTACATGGTCCCGACGCGCTGGTCGGACTGCCATACCACCCATATCCACACTCGTAACGTGTACCTGTCACGACACAGGTTGCCGTATTAACACAATTGTTACATGTCCACTGTCTGCTACGCGTTACATACTCGGTAACACCCGTGGAAAAATCTGTTATCCCGTAACCATCTTTACAAGAATTACACCAAATCTCGCTGTTGCAATTACCCGAATACGAAACAGAATCGCACGTGATGGGACACATATTTGCACAACAAGAATATGCACCGTATGCATCATCTGACATGGGTAAAATTGCGATTCCCACGCCAAACATTCCAATTATCAGTTTTTTCATTGCAAAACCTCCTTTTTTCATTTGCGCGAATGAAAAAACCGCCAAGATTTCAAAAGGCGGTTGGAGGCTTCAAACTATCATAGAAAAATAGCGGGCTTATTCAATATATTCGCCACCCTCCAACCCATATGGCTTGGAGTATCCGGACACGTTCACGCACGGCCCCTGCGTTCTATGCGAGGTTTGAAGTCCTCGTCCGGGGAATTCCCCCGAACACATTAATTTTAATATAAATTTTATTTTTAGTAAAGACATAAAAAATCCGCCATTCGGCGGATATTGATTACGTATTTATATAAAAAACTATCTGACCTGTTTTCCCATCATCTGGGCACGCACCAATTTCAACATTGCCCCGATGTCATAATCGGCCCCGGGCTTTTTATATACATAAATACTTTCAACAAAATTCTTGGTTTCTGGTCGCTTTTCAATTTCCCGACGCAGTGCACGTAAAACTGTTTCTGGGGGACAATAATATCTGCTGAAATGCCGTGACGCGCGCACCCCGTTGCGACGCAACAAATATTGTGCGACATCCATATTTCTGGCGTCATATGGCGCATAGTAAAAATAAGATTTACCATTTCTGGCACAAATAAATTCACCTTCGCTACCGATGGCGGACAACAGTTTCGCATCTTCGATTGGATTGGCATATTTATTACTGTACGCCGGCGCAAAATAATCCCTAATATATTCAATAATTTTCATTTATCTGCCCTTTGATTGTTAATTGGGAACAAACATAGTACATGAAAAAATATTTTTATCAAGACCATAAAAACGCCCCACATAATAAATCACATGGGGCGCCCGCCGGACAAAAAACTGTACACCTATATACCCAATCTGTGTGTCATTTTCATCATAAACACAGATTCATTACCAAACGCATCTGTATTATTCGGATTCACACGATATATAAACCCAATCGCACCATCGGTAAATTCACCAAAGTTGTGACGATATGCGCCTGTAAAGCGAACCTCGCGATGATGTGGTGCCAAATCTAAATCTTCGATATGTGTATCAACAATATTCAAATCATAATCGCCATTACCATTATTTACGATTTCATATTCTGCATACGGATATGTCAGTACACCGCGCGACACCGCCAACGGTTGTGCAACACTGAAACTGAAATTACCGGCATCAATACCAAAACCAAACGCATTTGAATCTATATCAGACATTCCCATAATAAATTGTCCCGTGGCATCGGTTGTCGTGCGCGCAAACGTAGACCGCAATTTGAACGACAAATAATCCGTCGGCGAATATGTAAATTCAGAATCCACATACATTGTATCGCCATTACCCATATCCAACAATCCATCAGACATTGCGCCCAACACGGTATTGTTTTCATGCATAACGCCCACCGCGGTCGAAAAACCAAAATGCTTTCCGCGCCATGCAACATCAGATTGCGCCCCCTGGACCAGGCCCAAACGCGCGGGCATATATTGCGCAGAAATTGTCGGGTCTGTATCCAACATGGTTTCATCTGTAATCGCCCCAGAATACGCACGCGCACCAAACGTCCACGCCCCCATACGATACGCCACATCAGACGTTAACACATTTGACGCCAACCCCAAAATTGGATTGGACATTCCATCAAACCGCGATGCCCCATCTGTAAAGTGCCGTTGAAATCCCGTTGCGAACGTCCAATCACCACTGGTGTAATCCAGACGCATATCGTCCAAACCACCCAGGTAATCAGAATACAATTTTTCAGACGTATTCAGCGAAAATCCAAAGTTTCCGAACTGGATACGATTTGTTGTATCACGCCGTGTTTTGAATTCGCCCAATACATCACCCATATATAACGCACGACGCGAATCCGCCCCCAACGAAAACTCGTTTTCCCAAACGCGTGGCAAAGAAATCTCGCCATCTAAACTTTCCACCACATCAAAGAACGGCGCACTGACAGATTTCGTACCACCAAATACCGACGATGCCCGGAACATCGTCCCCGACGCCATGCGCCAATACGCGTTGCCATTTGCACCCTTTATCGTATTACCATCATAGTAATAGATTTTATTACCCGGTGTCATTGCACGTTCCAGGTTAATCATACCATACCCATACACATCCGCAAACGCGTCCAGATAATCTTGTCCCGTCAACGCATCGGCATGGTAATCGGGTGGCAATTTATACATAGTTTGCAGATACGCCACCAACGAATCCTTGGTAAACGCATTACCCGCATCATCGGTTCCCAAATACGGGCCATCCGCGGTCAGTGCCATCAAAATAAATATATCTTCGTTGGACATATACGGGAACGCACCCTTTAACGCGGTAACGGCCCCGGCCGCGGACGCAACCGCCATTTCGGCCGTTGGACCGGCGGCGGAAAAGCACCACGGATCCATCCCGTTTAACCCCATTCCCGCAATACCGCATTTACGCGACATATACCTAACATCATCAGACTTATCCCACGCAGACAAATACAACGGCCCAAAATCTTCATCTGTCCCATTGCCATAGTCTGCTATGCTGTCCGCGGCGGATGTCCCCGTCGCATGTTGAACCGCAACAACCGTCATAAAATGATGCTCTAAATTTTCGTATATTAATGGCGCATAGTTTTCAAACGTCGCATCCAATACGGTTGTTGTTTTTCCTTCACCAATTCCATATTCAAATTCACCCGCCGGCATAACCAAAATCGGCAACATTCCGGATACAGTGTTACCATAGGGTTTATACGTAGAAAAAAACTCATTTGCATAAAATCCTTGCGAATCTGTTGTACTGCTGGAATCTTTTTCGTAATAATTATTCACCAAATTAATAAATGCATTATACTTATTCCCAACTAATGATATATATGATTCCACCCCATCGGTGTTCATATAATCAATATCGCGCGATTTTGGATTTAATGTCGCCACCGCAATAGACGCCAACCCATTTATACGATTACCACTGGTTCCAATTTCATAATTTCTAGGCATTGTATACAATGTTTCAAATGTTTTTATATCAACATCTTTTAATTCTTTCTGCACATATAACTTATTTCCACTTAAAACATATACCGCATCAACAGTATCACCACCCGTTGTATTAAAGTAGTAAAAACCATCTGTTCCCTTGTATATAGCAATATCAGATACACCTTCACAATCCTCCGGCGTATCACTAGTGCATGTTCCCTTCAATAAACTACTGCCCGCCCCCAATTTATATGTTGTACCATTTATGGTAATTGTTGGATTGGTAACGCCTGCGTTATCCAATGCCGATGAAATAGTATACGTTTTTCCGTTAAACGTAATTGTATCACCCGAATCTATGGAATTCACAGTCCCCGCAACACTGTCATCAGACACAGTTCCAACAACCGCACCATCGGTTGGATTTTTAACATCAACCCATCCCTTGCCATTACCCGTACGATAGATTTCCAACTGACTGTTTGGTGCGAAACCGTACAAATCACCGTATGCGCGTTCATCAGCCTCCCATCCGGCGACAATCTTGGCCAGCGCATTATCCATAACATTTGCAAACGGATTCATCGCCGTACCACTGCCCGACAAATCAAATCCAGCGATTTCAGCTCCTAAATTTCCACCCGATGGATTATTATAATTTGCATACTTATCCACCGAACTGGGGTCAGCACTTACAGATGTTGATGTTGCCCACAAAATACCATCTGCTGTACGCCCTGCTGATCCCGACGGATTTACCCCATTTGCGGTAATCAGCGCCGTACGAATCGGCTGACCGCCCCCAGTTAAATTTTCAACCTTTACAGGATTCCTAGAACTATCACGAAATGTATATTGTCCCATATACCCATTAGCAAACGAAGAATACCCGTGCATTATCAACAAATAATTCTGCAACGGAACCAAAATACCATCTGTCAAATAATTAGTCTGGGTAATCTGTGGCGCGTCTTCTTCGTCATCTGCCGGCTCTGTTTTAACACCGGGACGAAAATAGTTAAAATCGGCCGCGCGAATACCACCAACCGACGGGTCCCACTGGGCCAAATTATTTTGGTATGCGCCTGTGCTGTATGCAATCGCACCACTGGCATCGAAATACGCGGGCCCAACCGGAATTTCATCTGATTCCGTTGTTGGGGTTTCCTGGCCACTGTCACCACCACCACCCGGTCTTTCGTCATTACTGCCCCCGGCACCGTTTTCATTACCCGGATCCAACCAATCCGTCAATAAAAACAGCCCCCCTACAACAACGGCGGCACCCGCCGCCGCCAAAGAAATAGTCTGGGCGGACGATAATCCGCTGAACAATCCACCACTGTCTTCGGGTTTTGTTTGCGATTCATATCGCTTAATCTGTCGGTCGCAATCAGACGCATCGGCACCATACATTTGCAAAATCTGGGCCGCACGAATATCGTTATTCATTAATGCCGTACAAACCAAAGACAACCCCGTGCTGTCCACATAGTTAACATCGGCACCCGCATTAATTAAATTTTGCACCTGTTGAATATCGGCATTCTTTGCCGCGGACAACAACTGTGCGGCAACCATAAAGTCATTCCCACCCGTTTCTGCATACGCACCAAACGGCACCAGAAACAACACAAATAACAATAACCGAATAAACTTCATTAAAAATTCTCTCTGTACGGGTTATTCTAACACACATACGAATTATATGTCCAGAAAAATTATACTATAAAAAAACGAAACGGGGGTGCGAACACCCCCGGGGCTAAAAAAAATGAAAAAACTAAATTTTATTATCTTGTACGCACATAACGTTTAACAACAACCTTGCGCACCTGTACACAGGCAGAACTGGACGTACGCGGTTGTTCTTTTAACGCCTGAATTGCGGCCGCCAAAGAATCAACACGAGCGCTGTTATCGCCATTAATGGTCACATCGCCACCATTATTAACAACGATATTACCATCATTTACCGCGCCATTACCCAACGTAATATTTGTTACGCCCGCGCAATCATTAGAATTTCCAACAATGATATTTTTGTTGTTTCTGGATTGCGGTTGCAAATTAATCGTTGTGTTGTTGCGATTGTTGCCTTCTTCGCACACGACAAAAACTGTATCGCGTGGTGCGCGCTTAACAGCCGGCGCCACATTGCGTTTTTTCGACTTCACAGGCTGTTTTTTCTTGCTGTTTTCGCAATCTTCCAAGCCCTGTTTGTAAAACGCGGTTGAATCACGATAGGTCGCCAAAGAATCACGATACATACCCAAAGAATCGCGCAGATTCTTGTTTTCAACCTTGACACTGTCTATCACGTTTCTGACACCAACCAAAGTGTTGTGCACTTCGTTCAAATCAATGTCTTGATTACCGCCGTTGCCATTGCAAGATCTAGCCAAACAAATTACGGCTATAACCCCAACAACAGAGGTGCCACCAACGGCCAAAATTCTTTTCCAGTTCATATTAAATCCCTTTGTTTACAACCATAATATAGGACAAACTTTTACTTTTGTCAACCACAAACAAATAAATCAATATCGACACGTAATATAAACGGTATTTTCACTTTGCAGACATCTTGATTTTTTGATATACTTTTATGAAAGAGAGAAATGAACAAAAATATCCTGATTTTTATTTTATGTTTAATGGTGTGCCCTGGCCTGGCATGGTCTGCGACCTGTTCCCAGATTAACCTGACCCGATGCCTGGATTCCGTATGCGCGATAAACATATCGTCCAATCCGGCCGCGCGGTGCCAGTATTGTGGAACATCGAACGCGGGTACACCCCCTGCTAATTCCGGCATGCGCAGTTTGTCTTTGGGTGCATCCGCCCGCTATACCATCAGTGAAGACGAACTGGAAGACGCCCCGACCGACCCGGGTCAACGTTATGTTTGGGCGACACGCAAATGTATTGAAAAAATAGACGGCTGTACCCCGGACGACGTGTCTGATGTATACGACGAATTAATCGAACAGTCATGTCGCAGTGCGGGCATTTCGGCCAAGATGAACGAAACAATTTCCACCGCAAACCGCCAAACGGCGACGGCGTCTTCGTGTTTGACACAAATCCGCGCGTGTATGGTGGACGAAAAGCGTTGCACCGCGAATTACAGTGCATGCGAAAATGATGCGGATTTTGACAGGAACTTTTCAGAATGTGGGGTTTCGGCAACTGATTGCGACGAATACTTGTCTGAAATCAGGACATCCATAATGTCTTCACGCGATACGGCGATTGCGAACGCGGACGCGTTATTAGACGCAATTGTTCACAATTACCGACTGGCCCGCGAACAACAATTGGCCAGTGCACAAAACGCGTGTCGCGATAATTCTGCGCTGGAATCATGTATCGAAACGATTTGTGAACGCAGTATGCCGAACAAGTGTGGCGTCGGATATGATTCTGAACGTGCCACGGCCAGATTACTGTGCGGATTTTACGAAACGGCATGCGAAACATTGAATTAACGGGAACGGCAAAAAAATATATGAAAAACACAAACAAAAACATTTGCCAATCGAAACATATTTTATACGGTACGGTATGCACGGCCGTGATTGCCCTGTACGCCTCTGTGTCGGTGGGTGCATCCGTGGTCCAGCGCAGTACGGCAAACGCAACGACAACGACATCATCTGGGACGTCACGCCCAACGGTTGCGACACGCACAAATATAACGGGCCGTATGCCGTTCACAACAATCAGCCAATCAACCACATCGACATCAGAATCTGAATCGGACACCGAACCGGAACCAGAACCTGAACCGACGCCTGATGCAGAACCCACAGAAGTTATTGAAAATAAATCATTACAATTTGACGCAATCTTGTCTGGCGCATCAACATCTGACACAGATACGTCTTCGGACGCATTGGCGGAAATGATACGACAACAGCGTGCGGAACTGGATGCCCGTGATGCAATTGACACGGCCACATCCGCGGCCCAGAACGCCACTGCGCGTGGCCAGAACGCATGCGACATGGGTCTGCGCCAATGTATGCAAAACGAATGTGGCACGGACTTTACAGAATGCCGTGGTGACACTGACACCACGTGGGGCAACAAAATGGACAAATGTCGTATGAAAGTTGAATGTACGGGTGAAGAATACCGTATGTTTGCGGCCGAAATCAAGGCCGACCGCGACATGAATGCGCGCCTGATGGATTATAATGCGATTATAGATTGCGGAAATCAGTACAATGATTGCATTATGACGGAATGCGGTGTCGATTTTGGAAAATGCCTGGGCAAAACCGCGGGCGATTACGCAATTGCGCGTTGCAAAACAATTGCGGACAACTGTACCGAACAGGACAGTGGCCTGGCATCACGCGCGATGCAGGTTATGGCCAACCTGCGTGTTGACGCCGAAGAACAAGTATATAGCGACGAAGAACGCCTGTACGAATTACGCGACAAAATGGAAAACACATGCACATCGTTGGGCGCAATGTTTGACGAACGCACATTCAGTTGCGTCTATACCATCAGTTTTTATGCCGGCGAAGATTCCACACTGTACGCATCGAAAAAGGCATACGCCGGCGATGTGTTCGATTGCACACCAAATTGGTTTGGCATAGACATCACAACATTTATGGAAAATGCGTACCGCCTGACCCGGTCCCAGACATCTGCATCATCTGCGTTAATGGGTTCTGGTTTGGGTGTTGGTGTCGGCGCATTAACATCTGGTGCAATTGACCGCGCCCTGGACCGCAGTCGTGCCGAAAACGCACTGCAAGACGCGAAAAAAGAACACCAAGAAAATTATGGCACCGCCCCGACCGGCGCAACGAACCCGGGCACAACAAACACCAATAACGAAAACAAGACTGGTGAACCGGACGCATTACCGTCCCAGGCGCCCAAGGACACACCCACATCAACCACACCACAAGCATCGAACCCGGGCACAACAAACACCAATAACGAAAACAAGACTGGTGAACCGGACGCATTACCGTCCCAGGCGCCCAAGGACACACCCACATCAACCACACCACAAGCATCGAACCCGGCATCAACCCAAACCCCCAGCGGTACGGGCGAAAATACTGGTGGCGGTTCTGGTGGTAATGCGGGCGGAAATTCTGGCGATAACACTGGCGGAAACACGGGTGGCGCCAGTGGTGGCGAACAGCGCAACGTGACATCGCGTTCTACAACGACAATAAACGAATAAAAGCAAATGAATAAATATCTGATTGGATTTTTGGCATTATTCTTTACGGCACCTGCAATGGCGACGACTTTTTCTGGCACGGTGTACGACCCAACGACCAAAGAATCTGTTATTGGCGCCAACGTCCGTATTACACGTGATGGCAAGACCACTGATCTGGGCGGTACTATAACAGACCTGGACGGGAAATTTACATTAAACATTGACGCGGACCTGGTATTACCAACAGATAAATTGACCATATCTTATATAGGATACGAAACCCAAAATCTGGACCCATATAACCTGCCAGATGTTATATATTTGAAAGAATCCAGTACAGTTCTGGACGAAATTAGCATAATCGCATGCGCGTCCAAACCCGACGACAATATCCAGCGTCTGGTATGGGACGTATCATTACACAAATGTATTCCGACCGCATGCACATCTGAACGATATGAATTATCAAACCCGCGCACCGTCAGTGTGAACACCGTTGGTACCCCATACATTTGCACGGATACATCCGAAGAAGACGGCCCATGTGAAGATTTTTGCCAAGAATCCGACGACAAATGTACCAGCATCACTATTGGTGATGCATGCGTTGACCGTGTTGGTACCGACTGTAAAGACACACTGTCCGATCCAAATGTGTCCAAGGCGAAATATAAATGGGCAAACGGGACACTGATATGCGAAATAAAAAAATGTACAGACGGATACCTGCCTAATGACGATGGCACGGCATGCATCCCCAGCGAGGGCCCATGTACAGACGCCCAAATTGCGGAAATAGAACACGCGACCCAGGGTGAATTAAAGAACGGTGTATGCCAGGCCACAGCATGCGATGCGGGCTTTGAAGTGTCCGATGGTAAATGCGTCGCCATATCTGGCAATTGCGATCCTATGCCCGAAAACGCCGTATCGGCACATCGCGAATGGAATGCCACCGCCGGGGCCGAGGTTTGCATAATCGACAAATGCGCCGATGGTTATACACGCAGTCCGGACAAACTGTCATGTGCCAAACCAAAACTTAGCGAAGAAGATTCCCAAAAGCAAATCGCGGAATTACAGAAAAACGCCGACGAAATGCGTAAACGCGAACAATCCACCGCCAACAAATTACTGGGCGCGGCGGGCATTGGCGCCGTTGGTATTGGCGGTATGCAATTGGCATCGGCCGCCGCCGAACAAAACGCGGACGCCGACGCGGTGGCAGATATGTCTGCATACCTGGCAACATTCCGTTGCGATTACGGCGCGGGTCGCAATATTGCGGGTGGCGAATATAATATAACACTGCCTGGGGCAAATGTTCTGTTGCCATTATACAACGAATACACAACATTGGCGGCCAGTTTGAAAACCCGCAAAGAATCCCTGGGGATGGCACCGGGCATAGAATCCGTTGAAATTCTGGATGCGGCGACATCGGGTCTGTACGATAACGAAGCATTGGGAATCACGGACGGCGCGTACACATCATTATCGCGTGCATTAATGAACCCCACCGGTGCGGACGCCGTCGCCTGGGCCCAGCAAGAGGCCGACACCGCCCAACAATTGCAAACGGGCGCAATTACCGCCGGGGCTGGTGCATTGGTTGGCATATTGGGTAACGCCGCAATAAACGAAATTGGCAAAAATCGCCCCCAAGAAAACAGTGCAAACATCTTGGCTAAATACCAAGGGTTAAAGAAACTGGAATTTGACATTCAACAATTACCTGCCACTGCCCTGCAATGCCCATCTGGTTCAACCGGCACATACCCAGATTGCAAATGCACGGATGAAAAACAGGCGTACAATATGAATAACAACGAATGCGCCCCGTGCCCTGGTGACAAGGTTGCGACCGGCGACGGAAAAACCTGTGGCTGTCCAGACGGCAAAATTCCGGGCGATAACGACACGTGTATCGACGCCACGCCAAGCGTTGTTATCCAATGCGACGCAAACGACGAAAATATGCGCGTTGACGCAACAACCGGCGAATGCACATGCCAAAACGGATACCAAGAAACACCTGATGGCAAAAATTGCGAATGTCCATCGGGCACCCACCAGATAAAAGATGGTCTGTGCGTTAAAATCACAGTCCAGGTAACGGTTGCACCCGAACGCGCGGTATTACAATCGTCCAACTTGTTCGATTTGAACAAATCCGACCTGAAAACCGCGGCATATTTGGCAATTGGTGAATTCGCGGGCCAGGTAAAAAGTTCCCAGGGAACGAATACCAACTATTGCATACATGTTGCCGGCCACACGGATAAAACGGGAACCGATGCAATAAACGACCCATTATCGGTCAAACGTGCCGACGCGGTCAAAAACGCACTGATATCTGCGGGCATTCCATCAGAAAACATCAAATCTGGTGGTTTTGGTTCCAAGTATTGCCAAAAATCTGGCAACCAACAGAATTGTCGTGTGGTTATAATCGACCTGGACAGCACGAAAAAATGTGACACCACACCATTGGAATGGACCGAAACGATTGCATGTCCATAATAAAAACATTCAACAAATACATATCTATGATAAAGAACGTTGAATCAGAATACCCCCGCGTTTATCGCGCATCCCCGCCACGGCGGGGATTTTTATATCGTACGTCCGCCCCAATATGATAGTATGATACATACACAACCACATAATCTACACCGTCTGCTGTACGACGCACGTCGCAAAATTGTGCGGGTGCGGTTGTTGTCATTTACCCCCATCCGCGTTATCATTATAAGGCGCATACATTACGGCAATTTATTAAATGAACTGCACCCAAAACAACCCGCGCATCCATTACGAACACATAAATCAATTCAACGCGTGGCGATTGCATCAATTTTGTTGCGCAACACCATAAATAAAACAACAGATTTTGGTTGCCTGCATTTCTCACTTGCGCCGGGGGATTTATTGCACCGTTGCCGTATTCCACACACCAAAATCCCCACAATTTTTTTCATGTTCTTTCAATAATGGCAACATAACAACCAATGGGTAATCAGCCGGAATCAATAACATCAGCCAATAAAAAACCGCCCAAATGGACGGTTTTATTTTACTCGCATGCGCCATACGATTTGGCCACAGGATAATTTTCGATACACACACTGCCCGATACCGTGCACGCCCCCGGCACCAGCGTTGTTGTCACGGCATCAACCGGCTTGTAATTAATCTGTGCATTCTTGCAAGCCTCTAAATTCGTCAGCGTATTGCACGCACGTTTCCAAGAATCACAATCCACCGCGGTCCCTGTTGGCGAAACCGTATCTGGTAAATTCAGGTTCCATTTCACATAAAAATCTTTCAACGAACCAATCGAATAAGATTTACCAAACCCGACCTGGGCCAGACCATCACCAACCCGGCAATTAATATTACTGCGTTCCACAAATGCGGTTATCGCGGTTGCCAACCCACCGGCACCGGCACCGATTCCGGCGCCAATTCCGACACTGCGCCACATATTAGAATCTTCGCCATTCTGCAACAAATCCGCGATTGTACCCGTGAATATATCGTCCAAACGTTCAACATCAACCGATATACGTATGGCACCCACACACCCGGCATCACCACTGTTACAGTAAATCCCAGCCCCCGACGCCCGCGCCAAATTCAATGGCTGGAACGAACAGAATTCATTATCGGCCACACTACCCGTGTCATCACCAACGAACTTCGACAATTCTTCTGCGGTCAAAACATCACTCAAATAATCCGCACATTCGCGCAGTGTCAAGAACCCCTGTCCGGCACACTTACGTACAACGCTGTCTGTTGCAACATTGGTAAAGCATTCTTCGATATCGGTATATCCGCGACATTCCAGATTAACGCGCGCGCCAACAGTTGTTATACTGACCGTTTCCACGTCGACCGTTCCGCATTTTTTCAATGCCTCTTTGACCTGGATATATCTGTTGTATAAATCCACAACTTCGCGACATTGATTTTCGGTCATTGCATCAACAGACGTCGGGATTAAATCCACCATATATTCCCCGATGGCCCCGATATTTCCATCTGCACGTAATTCTTCGGTCAACATTTCGCGATGCGAACGCAACGAACAATTAAACGCCCGTGCCCCATGTCCGGCCAACGCACCGACACCGGCACCAACGACGGTTCCGCCACCGATACCAACGACCGCAACCGTACTGGTATCATTCATCAACGAAAATCCGAACAAGTCACGATTACACGTAAATGTATCACCCGTTTGGCGCCATACTTCGGCCGGCTGATCATCACCCGCCGCACCAAACAGCCAACTGTTTTTAATAGGATTGTCTTTGTTATACGCCCCGACACGAATCCAACATTCGGCCGTTGTCGGATCCCACCGTGCATAGTGTCCGCGTTCACCGTCAACACCGGGATTGCCATAATTCAACTGGGCCCCTTGGGGATTGTTTTTAATCAGTCGTCCCCCGCCCTGGCTGTTATATGCCCCGACACCAATATTATATTCTGCGGTAACCGTGCCACTGTTGGCGACAGCATCAAACGAAGAACCATACGTATTCACATCCAACAACAGACACGTATTTTCGGCCTGATTAGGTGTTAAACCCGTTTTCCGCAACACGAAATTATAGTACGCCGGTTGCACCTTGCGCGAATTAAAGTCAATCCAAACATCGGCGGCCGAACGATAGACAAAATTACAATTTTTGCGTACCTGGGCGATACATTTTTCGACCTGTGTCGCGCACAAATTCATTCCATTTACAATAGAATTCCGCAAATCTTCGTTAAACAAATCATTGATTCCACCCGGCAACGCCCCCGTATTCACACACAGCAACACGTCATCCATACACATATCCACGGTGTATTCAGAATCCTTGACACCACCGTCTGGACATTCCGGGGTCGGTTCTGGTTCCGGCTCTGGTTCCGGTTCTGGCTCAGGTTCTGGGTCTGGGTTTGGATTTGGGGTTGGACTGGTGTCCGGCAAATCCTGTGAAACATTCCCAACGGTAAAGTTCGGCAATGTTGGCATGGTTGGCATACGCTGGGATGACATAGATTGCGTTGCCCCGCGGTTCATTTGGGTAACATTGCTGTACGCACCCCGTCCAACGGCATCGGCACCAATTGCGCCCGTCGCCCCGACGCACATTCCTAAACATACCACAGATGTGCTAAACATTTTCAGCCAAGATTGCATAAAAACTCCCCCTTGAATGTTATCCCTGTAATTATACCGTAAAAACACCGGAAAAAAAAGCACTTTTTAGTCAAAAACAATACACAAATTCATAACACAGATTGACAAATAAATTTAATTGTCTATAATCAAAACATGATTAGTAAAATCCGCGATTTTATTACACAAAACCGTTATGCCCTGATATGGACCATTTGCTATATTTTGGTCGTGTGGGCAATTTTGCGTTGGCTGTTTAACTTTGATATGTTTTCTGCATCGAATTGGCATACATTAATCCACGCAGAATTACGTGGTTTTCCCGGATTCGTGTTCGGGATACTGGTTTTGTCGGCTTTACCGTTATATATTGCCACAACATCCATCATTTTGCGCACAAAAAAACCACTGTTTACGATACCATTGCCAAAGATTTTAACACCGGTCCCGGCCGACAAACCGACCACACCAGACACCCCGACCACCACACCACCGGAATCACAACCAGACATCGCCACCACCCAACAACCCAATCCAGAAAAATCATACCCAGCCGAACTGCGCGACGCTTTTTTACGTGTGCGTAATAATATGAGTCCAATTCAACGGTCAAATTTTGACCTGGGCAACATAACAACCAATAACACAAACGCGCCGACAATACCCACGGCCACCCCGCCCCAGCCAATACCTGTTGCAAACACACAACCCAAAACAACCACCCCGCCCCCTGGGACACTGCCATTGCCAACAGACTTTGACACACCATCTGACGACGACGGCATGGGCATGTACGGCGATATAGATTTTCCGATTGATACGCCAACATTTTCAGAAATAAATTTTGACGACACACCCACATCGGCCGACGATGCCACACCACAACCAACAAACGCAACAGATAATAA
Organism: uncultured Alphaproteobacteria bacterium; assembly: GCA_944389345.1. Lineage (GTDB taxonomy): Bacteria > Pseudomonadota > Alphaproteobacteria > Rs-D84 > Rs-D84 > Enterousia. The sequence goes on from CALXMA010000003.1 coordinate 110,241, forward strand.
TACAAACCCTGTCATCAAATACATGGAATCGCATGGAATAAAATGCGAAACCCAAGACAACATCATACTGACCCCGACAATGGCGATTGCAACACACGACGACCCAGATTTTTGGATTGCGGACATAGACACATGGTTTGCCGCCGGGAAACAAAAACCATCCCCGATAACCGCACTGACAAAAATCGCCCAGGCCCAGAATTTACAACCCGTATTATACCTGGGGCAAACAAATATTCTGGACCTGGACACGCGTCGTGCCGAATGGGAATCTGCCGGCATAACGGTAATTACCAACCTGGACGAATTAAAATAACCCGCACCCAATAATTACGGATGAAATAACCATTCGCCCACATTGTCATTACGAAACGAACATATTAACACAACAAGAACAAAAGAAACAAAAACGCCCCAAACGGGGCGTTTTATCAGAACTGGATATCTTCACAGGTTTCAACCGGATCATTCCACCGTTTACAGTACTTACTGCCAAACAATGGATTCTTGGTTTTTCCGCATTGCTGTGAACGCACACACTTATGACATACCAGTGTTTCCCATTCAAACGTTGCGGTTACGACCTCTTTATAATTCCATTGGTTCAACTGCTTAGACCCAATCAATTCACGTTGCATTGACGCATCTTCACCGTTTGCAGACGAACTTTTTAGTCCTTCTGCCGCCATTAATCCACCGGCTGCGGCTATTCCAGCACCTGCAACGGCTGCCCCAACTGTTCCTGCAACAGTCGCAGCACCAACCGCCGCCATGGCCGCCCCACCAGTAAACACTGTTGCCACCGCCAACGCACCAATTCCCAGTACTTTACCGAACCAATTTCCAGGTGGGTTTGGTGATTTTGGCAAACTGGCCATTTCTGCAAAGTTTACACACGCCTCACGTGCCATTTCACGACGAACGTCCAATGCATTTTCGCCCTGGATTTCCGCCATACGTTCACCGATGGTCGCATAATCTTGCATCATACGTTCCGTCAATTCGTCGTACTTTTTATAGTAATTATCCTTGGCCTGTTTTAATGCCGCCGTGGCAATAATCGTACGCATCTGTTTGGTCAGCGCCGGGAAACGTCCCGTAATTCCACTGCGGTCGACAACATTACCCGCCCGATCAACGTTTTGTATTCCTTGGACTTCACGCCCTGTCATACAATACTGAACCTTGGGGTCTGCCTCTATCGCGGCGATTGCGGTATCAATATTTTTCTGTAACACCGCCAATTCAGACGACAGTTTATCCTTATCTTCTTCGCTTATATCTGTTTCGCCAATTTTTTCCAGATAATCATCAACACTGGTCAAACGTCCATTTTCATCAATTTCAACGTTTTCCCAATATATTAAACCATCAATAACACCAGCAAAAGGTGTAACTGGGCCCAATTGCGTGCTCGTAGACATCTCAACACGCCCCAGTTCTGTATCCAAAATTTGCGACACATCCGTTCTGCACCTGCCGTAATCTATTTGTAAGCTGTTGTCATAATTTGTATACTCACAAATCTTGTATTCCAACGAACGCGCGCCGATATTTTCATCCACGGTCAAATTAGAACACGTCTGATCATCACCACACACGGTAATCATTGCTTCATCCGCGGCATTTTGGCATTCTGTTAACATATTATTATCTATGTTCAAGAACACACCCTGGGCGATACTGTACAATTGTTCATACACATCGTCATCACGGATTTCGGTATCACCATAAATTTCTTGGCATCCAACCAACGTATCGTATGGACACATACGCACGATGGTATCGGTATCTAAACCAATACACTGCGTGTAATCTTCGCCACATCTGTCTTCGGATTGCAGACATTCTTTGAATTGCGAAGAACACGAATTCACACGCATAGATCCCAAACGCGCCAAAACAAAGTCCCAAATATCAGAACCTTCGGCGGCGGTTTCAGAAACGGTCGAAACCCCACATGCATTCAACGGCACCTGGCACAGGTTCAACATAGTCCCAGGCCGGGTCAAACATAAATCATACGAACCTTCGGGGTCATTGGGATCCATTGTATCCAAACACGCCTGTTGAAAACACGATGAAATATTCCCGATACAGTTCTGACGAACATTATCTTCTGCAATCAGTTCTGCGGACTTAACCTGGGGTGCAATATCACGCAGAAACGTATCCCACACCTGGTCTGCAACGGCCTGGCACTGGCGCGTTACGGTATCGCACAGCGGTTTCTTAGACAGCAAAATATCATACGTAGACGCCTTGATTTCTATACTGGTAACGGCACCTTGAATTTCATACGTATCGGCATCCGCCCCACGACCACGTGTATTGGTCGAATCGAATGCGGCAACAGACGCGCACCCAGAAAAGTCTTCACCACACCCACCGGTCGTTATCATACAATTTCTGAATTCAACCGTGCATTGACCCAAATCATATTTGTTTGCGGTCTGATACTGTTCCAACGCGGCATCACGCAACGCCTGTTCTGCGACATACAATTTTTGCGCGCTTGCATTTTTCTGTTGCTTCAAACTGTTTTCATACGCGGAACAATCAGAACGAATTTGCTGGGCATACATCAATTGCAACATAGACAATTCATCGGCACATTCTGGCATCTGTTCCACACAAATACTGTGCGATGCCTGATATAATGCATCACCCTCTTTACCTTCAATCGGACTGGCCATTATTCCGGTATCGGCAAATATATCTTCGGCACTAAAATCCACGGGCGCCATCCAAGACGTCAAATCCAACGGCGTTTGATTTTGTTCTTCGGCTTCTTCCAATATAGACTGTGCAACCGCATTTGCGTTTGCGATTGCAATATCGGCGGCATCGCCCATTTCAATTCTTTCGACGCCATACGTCGCCATTTGATAACTTTGTTGGTCTAATTCTTCTATTTGCGCCAATATATCATCCAATTCGGCATTTCTGTCGCTACAAATACAGCGCCCACCGCTGTCATTATCCAACATACAGAAAGAATCCATACAACCATAATACTTATCACGACACGCCTGGCTGACCACTACGTTTTCATTTGCGGCCGCAATGGTGGTTCCCGTATTAATTACCCGCTGTGTTGCGCCGGCACGTGCAGACACGCGTGTTGCCGCCGTTCCCGTATTTGTCGTGGTGGCCCCACGATTAACCGTCGTACGTCCCGCGGTTGCGGCACGCGCCGTAACATTTTGTGCCGGTTGCGCCGTACGTGTTGTTGCACTGCGTGCAGATGTCGCACTGCGCGCGGTTACGGCCCCTGTGCGCGACGTCGCCGTTGTTGTTGCCGTTGCACCCGTATTGTTCCCAGACTGACCACGTCTTTGCTGGGGCACGGCGGATTCCGCACCAGATACAACCCCCATCAACAACGCACAAAAAATCGCAAGTTTTTTCATAGACCTTTCCTTATAGACTCATACAATTTTATCATATTTGCTAAACTTGTGAAAACTGTTTTTTTCACAAATCCCTAACTTTTTTCCATGAAACACGACCGTACATTGACAACATATCTTTTTGTACTATAATTACAGGGGTAAAGGAAAAACACAGGAATTACAATGAAACAAAACATACATACACCAAATATCAAAGATGCGCGCGCAGAATTTATGACATTACGCAACGGCGTCGCCGTACACAAACAAACAGATATGTTTTCACCGTATTCTCCGGCGTGGTTGATTACCAACGAAGATATCCGCTGGGTATCGGGCACAACCAGCGACGAAGCAAAACGCGTTCTGACCGTATGTGGCAGTGGCGACCATCCTATTTTCTATGCCATGAACGGCGCACAAAATGTCGACACATTCGACTTGTCATTTTGCGCCAAGGCATTGATGGATATAAAAACGACCGCCATACAAAAAATGTCATATGAAGAATACGTCCCATTTTTGTATGACTTGTATTATAAAACACCAGACGAATTACCAACATTACAACGCATGTTGGGCGACATGCCACGCGACACCGCATACTTCATCAAGAATATGGGCAACTGTATGATGTTTTCGCACGCATGCAACCCAGATTCATACAAAGAACATCTGCCCACGGCGCGCGAATATGCCCAAATCCAGCGCAAAATTCACAAACCGTTTAACTTTATATGGTCAGACCTGTGCCAGGTAAACACAAAACTGACGGGCGAATACGACGTTATAAACCTGTCCAACATTCTGGACTATATACAAAAACCCGAAACGGTACACAATATTTTGGAAACGATGGGCAAACGCCTGCGTCCAGGCGGTTGGATGATTGCGCAAAATGGCTATTTTGGAATTTCAAAACACCACAACACATATTACACCGCATCCAAAAAATTTGAATCTTGGGCCCGTATTGGAACACTGCCCAAAGAAAAGAACAAGGCTAACACTGAACTGATTGCCGTTCTGCAACGCGTTCGTTAACCAGCAACAAAAACACCCCGGAACAAAATCCGGGGTTTGTTTTATATAATCAGATAAAACAAAAAACGCCCCGATTGGGGCGCTTTTATTATTTACCCGTTGCACGACGTTTCACGGCAACCGATTTCTTGGCACCTTTGGCCTTGGCCGAATTCGGCGCATCTGTATCGATTTTTTCCGCCGGCGCCTTGACAGATTTTTCTTTCTTTTCTGCCTTGGCTTCGTCTTTGGCCACCGCCTTGTCTTCGGACGCGACCGCTGGCTTTACAGACTTTTTCGCATTCACATCGCGATCAACCAATTCAATAATCGCCATAGGGGCGGCATCGCCATAACGGAACCCGGCCTTTAACACGCGGGTATAGCCACCTGGACGTTTGGCATAGCGCGGTCCCAACACGGTGAACAATTTTTTAACCGTTGCATCAGAACCATTGCCCAATTCACTGGCCACCAAACGACGATTAGCAACACTGTCGACCTTGGCGCGGGTAATCAACTTTTCGACAACACCACGCAAATCTTTGGCCTTTGGCAAAGTTGTTTTAATCTGTTCTTTTTCAATCAAGTTTTTCGCCAGACCAATAAACAAGGCCTTGCGTGCATTAGTATCGCGATTAAAAGTGCGACCTGCTTTCATATGTCTCATTGATTACTCCTTTTGTTGTTTCCGCCCGGTTTTACCCGGGATTGGTACGAGACACGCGCCCTGACCCACCCGTGGGCCAGCAACGCGGATTTAATTTACTTATATGGGTCTTCGTATTTCTTGGCCAATTCTGCGATATTTTCTGGTGGCCAACCCGGTACTTCCATCCCCAGGCTTAAACCCATTGCTTCCAATTGGACTTTGATTTCGTTCAAAGACTTGCGGCCAAAGTTTGGTGTTTTCAACATATCGGCTTCGGTCTTTTGCACCAATTCGCCCAACCAGTTAATCTTGTCATTTTTCAGACAATTGTTTGCACGAACCGACAATTCCAGTTCGTCAACGTGCTTTAACAATTTCGGATCAAACGGCAGAGTGTCCTTGGCCTTTTCTTCTTCGGTCGGCGCGTTGATTTGTGCCGGATCTTCAAAGTTAATAAAGACCACCAACTGATCCGTCAGAATACGTGCCGCCAACGCGATTGCATCTTCTGGCGACACAGACCCGTTTGTTTTCACGGTCATTTCCAATTTGTCGTAATCGGTGCTTTGTCCCACGCGGGTTTCAGACACCGCCGTCGCGACATTCAAAATCGGTGAAAAGATTGAATCAACCGGGATAACACCCAAAGGCAAACCATCTGCATGCGCGGACGCCGGCACATAACCACGTCCCGTCGACAGTGTAATTTCCATATCCAGATTTGCCCCATCATCCAGTGTGCAAATTTCGGCATCTTTGTTCATAACCTCTACCCCGCCGGACGTTTCAATCATACCCGCGGTAACGACGGCCGGACCTTTGACCTTTAATGTGGCCTTGTGCTGACCTTCGTTCAGTGCCTTGAAATACACACCTTTCAGGTTTAATACAATATCTGTTACATCTTCACGAACACCCTGGATGCTGGAAAATTCGTGCTGGACCCCATCAATTTTAATATAAATCGGTGCACAACCCTGTAACGAAGACAACAACACGCGACGCAGTGCCGTCCCCAATGTCAGACCGAAACCCTTTTCCAACGGTTCCGCAATCAAAGTCGCCTGATTAGGGTTATGTTCATCAACCTTGATATTCAGTTTTTTGGGTTTAATCAAAGTGACCCAGTTTTTTTCAATCATTAAATCCTCCATTCGGCTTAGTTTATCATTTTCGCCAATCGGCCACGTATGGGAACTGACCCCAACGCGCCCGCGCATTTTATACCACAAATCCGCAAAAGTCAAACAATTATTGATTTTTTCCGCATAACCCATAACCCAAAAATTATTTTGTCTAAAATATTGACAATCAATAAAAATTGTACTAATGTCTAAATAAACAGAACAAAAGGGTCTTCTGATGAAAAAAATTGCTTTATTTGGTATCTTTGCCGGGATTATGACATTGGCCGGTGGCGCCTATGCAGACGGCTATGTTGAAACAGAAACGGTAAACGCATACGAAACGATAACAATTGATACAGTTACGTATGTCAACGATGGGTACGTTGCCCCGGCGCGTGTACGCGTTGCCACACCGACGCCATGTCGTTCGGCATCATCTTTGCACGTTGCGCGCGATTGCGGGTGCAATAAACCGGTCCAAAAAAAACTGGCCCCGGTCAGTGTTAAAAAGTATACCGAGGTTATAGATCATTACCAAGTATACGAACCAGTTGTTTCATATCGTCCGGCCGGCGAATACACAACCCGCCGTTATATCGATGCCCCAAATCCACATTGTGGCACATGCGCACGATAAAAAACACAACAACTAAAA
>CALXMA010000004.1 GCA_944389345.1 uncultured Alphaproteobacteria bacterium
GTGTATAAAATTCATCATTTTTTGCACGTTTTGCAGCGGACAGATTTTTGTTTGCCATTTGTAACCCCTTGCAGGGGTGAAAAAATCCAATGAAGATTGATTTTTCTCAATATTTTTAATTGCCGAATAGGTGTTTTTAGCTTATAATCACCCTAAGAAAGTGAAAGGAACAGGGGTTCATTAGTTTCTGTCAATTTGTGCTTTTATATAATAGTTTATGGTTGTTGAGCTCACTTTCAATTTTTTTGCAATTTTTCGATTAGATAGGCCGGATTCTTTTAGTTTTTTGATAATGTAATATTTTCCATCTAATTTATGTGATTTGTTTTTGCAACCAAAGGCTCGTCCCAGTTTTCGGCCTGATGCTTTTATATGTGCTAATGCTTCACGTGTGCGCTGAGATATCAGGTCGCGTTCTATTTCTGCAGATAGTGCGAAAGCAAATGCCAGAACTTTTGACTGTATATTATCACCCAGTTCATAATTATCTTTGACAGTATATACACGCGCACCGATTTTCATACAGTGTTCTAAAATACGCATTATCATAAACAATTTTCGTCCTAAACGGGAAATTTCGGAAACTATAACTATATCGTCTGGCTGTAAAATGGACAGTAATTTACCCAGTGCGCGTTTTTCTGGTTCTTTTGTACCTGATATGCCGTCGTCTTCTATATATTTATCTATGTGCAGGCCAAGTGCATTGGCTTTGGCTTCTATGCCCAGTTTTTGGTTGGCACAGTCTTGATGGTCTGTGCTGACCCGTACATAGCCGTAAATCATGTGTCGCCCCTTAGTTGTGTTAAAATATGGAATTATTTGTAATAAAAAAACATACCACAAAGGTGTATTTTTTATTTTAACTGGTTGTTGGTGGTGGATTTACTTCGTCACCTGGAAACCTTTGCGTACGCAAACCGGCGTACTGCCGTCCGCCTGGTTTCGGCGGTTGAACCACATTGCTTCTGTGGTTCAAATCCAATGCAACACACGTAAAACAAAAAATACACCACAAGGGTGTATTTTTCATTTTAACTGGTTGCGGAGTGTGGATTTGAACCACAGACCTTCAGGTTATGAGCCTGACGAGCTACCGGACTGCTCTACTCCGCGATGAAACGGGTGTCATTATATACTTTTATTCCATAAATGTCAAATGTTTTTCGGTTCATGTGAATTTTTTGCCTTTGGCCGGGGGGCTTGAAATATGATTTTTTTACTGCTAAACTGACATAATCAGTTATAGGTTAAAGGTTATGTATCAAACGTTTAGGAAAATATGGAAAGGTTTTTGGGAACCTGTGTTGGGGTTGTCAATTTTTCAATGGTTGTTGGCGGGGTTGATGGCAATCGCCATTTGGTTCGTTTATTTTACCTGTCGTAAAAAAATTGTTAATTGGGATATTTTTAAGCAATATCGCAGAAAACCCGCAATATTTATATTTTGGCATGGGCGCAGTATGATGTTATCGCCAATTGTTTGTCTGGGTGGAATGCGCGCGTATGCCGTCGCCAGCAAGCATAAAGATGGACGTATGATGGCAAAATTACAGCGTCTGTTTGGCCTGAAACCTATTTATGGCAGTACGTCTGATGGTGGGGTTTCGGTATTACGCCAGGGTGTGCGTGTTTTGCGTCGTGGCGACTGTGCCGTTTGTATGTCCCCAGATGGGCCGGGTGGGCCGTCTTTGCGTGTTCAAGATGGCGCATTATATTTCGCAAAAATGACGGGCGCGCCGATTATCCCGGTGTGTTATTCTTGTTCGCATTCTTGGTTTCAAAAACGTTGGGACAGGTATTTGGTCGCGTTGCCTTTTTCGGTGATTAAGTGTAAACTGGCCCAGCCTGTGTTCATTGATTCTAAAATCAGTCCCGCAGAATTCGAAAAGGTGCGTAAAAAAATCGAAGATATTATGGTGCAACAGGTTCGTGAACTGGATGGGGAATTTAACCTGTTCCAGGTGGAACAAGACCTGAAATCGCGCGAATTCAAAGAAAAATTGCGGAAAGAACGCGAAAAGAAAAAGCAGGCGAAAAAACGTAAAAAGCGTAAAGTGGGAACTAAAAAATGAAGACTCCGTGGTGGTTTTTACATAAAACGCCGTTGGCATTTTTAATGGTGCCACTGTCTTGGGTTTATTATTTTATTTCCAGGCTTGTTTATTTGTTCAGAAAAATAGGTGCATATAAATCTGGTCGGGTTGTTATTTGTGTCGGAAATATTATGGCGGGTGGTGTTGGAAAAACACCAATCGTTCGACAAATTGCAAAAAAACTGGATGCGCCCGTTGTTATGCGCGGGTATAAAAAAAGTGCCAAGACCGGAAATGTCGGGGACGAGGCGTCTATGTTGGCGCGTGATGGTATCCAGGTACATACAGGCGACAGAAAAAGTAATGTTATTTTACTAGATCGCCAGGCGCACGAACGCGGTCCCATTGTTATGGATGACGGTTTTCAAAATCCGCGGGTTAAAAAGAATATTTCTGTGTTGGTGTTCAGTCAGAAGTTAGGCGTTGGAAACGGATTTTTATTACCGGCCGGGCCTTTGCGTGAACCGCGTCGGGCGGTGCGTCGGGCGGATGCGGTTATTATTATTCGTGATGCGGGTGGCAAGAAAGTAAAAAAAATAAAATTGCCGGCGTCTGTGCCCGTGTTCTATGCCACAAACAAGACGGTGTCGCCGTATTCGGATGGAACGGCATTATATGCGTTTGCGGGAATTGGGTATCCAAAGAAGTTCTTTGCATCATTGAAAAATGTTGTTGGGCGAAAATCGTTCGCAGATCATTATCAATATACTGATGACGATTTGAAAAAATTAGCCACGGTTGCAAAACGCAAAAAGGCGTCTTTGATTACAACGGAAAAAGATTGGGTGCGGTTGCCAGATGAATATCGCGAAAAAATAAAGTATGCGCGTCTGGAAACCATTATAGATGACGATTTTTGGAAATGGTTGGGGGATAAAATAAATGCCAACAATTAAAAAAGAAATAGTTTTTGACGGCAAGGGTATTCATTCTGGGACGCCCGTGCGGTTAGTGGTACGTCCGTCTGATAAACGTGGGATTTTTTTCAGACGTGTGGATTTGTCTGATGATTTAATTCCGGCAACATATGATAATGTTGGCGAAACAAAAATGCGGAACACAACAATCGGAAATCCCGATGGGGCGCATGTACAAACAATTGAACATTTGATGGCCGCGTTATTTATGGCCGGCGTAGACAGTGCCATCATAGATATAAATGGCGCAGAAACACCAATAATGGACGGCAGTGCATATACTTTCTTTGATGCGTTTATGAATGCCGGAATTACAGGGGGCAAACGGCGTAGAATTATTGTAAAGCGTCCTGTTATCGCGCGGGCGTGTGAAATTCGTCGTACGCTGGGTATTTTTACCCGTATCAAAATATGGGTTGTTAATGTATTATCAGGACGGCGGGCAAATGGATATGTGAAATTAAGTCCGAATGATTCTGGGAATTTAGATATTTGTGCAACGTTGGTTTATCCAGAAAAAATCATTGGCAGTCAGACGTATTCTTATGCCTTTGATGGCAAGAAGCAGTCGATTAATGTGTTCGCAAATGATATTGCGCGTGCACGTACGTTTGGTAAATTTTCTGAATGGGAATATTTGAAAGCACACGGTATGGGACGCGGGGCCGACGAAACAAACGTTATCGCATTGAATAATTCTGGGGATGGGACGTTAAATGCGACAATATGGCCGGATGAATTTGTAAGACATAAAATTATTGACGCAATTGGGGATATGTATACCAGTGGCGGTGTCGTTGTTGGAAAACTGGAATCGTACAAGGGCAGTCATGCGTTAAATAATCTGGTGCTGAAAAAATTATTCAGTAATCCGGAAAATTATGATATAATTGATTGAAACTAGTTTTATAACAGGGTGGTTAAAATGAAAAAAACTGTTGCAGTTTGTTCATTACTGCTGGCGCTGGGGGCGTGCGGTGGTATGATTAAAAACGAAAATGGCAGTCAATATTTGACTCAGTTAGAGGCAGAACCAATAGGTTGCACATTTTTGTATAAAATAGAATCAGAAGTTTCTGTGTATGATGCAGATGATGCACGTGTTTATCTGGAAAACAGAATTGTTGACCAGGCACGTCCAGGAAATGCATATTGGATTACCAGCCAGCGTACACGCCCGAACGAATGGGTGATTTTTGGACCGGAACGTTCTTTTGTCTTGGTTGCGAATGTTTATGATTGTCCGCATCCAAACAGTGTACGTACCGCCAAGGACGGCGGAACCAGCATAACCGCAACACCGGTGTTGGTTGAACATCAGGTTAACTGTGGTATGTATGGTGGTATGGGTTGTTAATGCAACAAAACCAAAATTAATCAAATGCCCGCAAAAAACATTGTTTGCGGGCATTTGTTTTGTATTCTGTGTTTGCCAAAGACAGTTTTTTTATGTTATAATTATTCATAATAGTGGCGAGGGATATTTTTTTGGCAAATCAAGTTATTAGTGTTGATAGAAAAAAATACGCCGTTGGTTTGTTTTGGCAACCGACGGGTGCGGGTTATGTCGCGCGAAATTATGCGCGTACATTGGCACGCAGTGTTGATAAAAAATTAAACCTGTATGTCGAATATCGGTCTATGGTCGGGTTGGGGGCGCGTCGCGTCGGACACCGCAGTGGTATGGACTGTGCCGCAGTGGCCGTTATGGATACGTTGGCAGAATATTCTTCTTTTTTGGCGGTGTTTGCGGTTGGACGTCAATTCTATTTGGTGGCGGTACGCAACGGGGTTATTCTGGAAGATAAATTATTCGACAAAGAAGAAGATGCACGTGCGGAATATTTCAAATTGTCTGAAATACCGGATTGGGGCGCATTGTTTGCACCGGGTGCATGGGGAATGCCACGGGCGGTCGAAAGAAATTTGGCCGATGTTGTTCAGCGGGCTGTGCGGGCACCATTGCGACCAATCAGTCGGGTACGTGCGGGTGTGGCATCGGTTATATTAATTGTTGTCTTTGTATTTATTTCATTATGGTTTTTCCGCGATCCGTTGAATTTGGTGTTTGCACCGCGGCCGTCTGTGGATGAAATAAATCCCGAAATTGTCGCAGAATATCAAAAGCAGGTTGAAGAAAAGTCCCAAGAACTGGATGCGCAATTCGATATAAAGAAACCGCAACCCCCAGAACCTATTGTATTGCCGTATGAATATTTGCCAGATCCGGAATTGCGTGCCCAGGTATGTTTCCAGGCAATTGCGTTTTTGATGCAACCCGTGACCGGGTGGAACCAGGTTTCGGCGGAATGTGGTGAAACGCACGCCAGTGTTGTGTTTGCACGTGATTTTGGAACTTTGGATGATTTTTACGCCGTCGCAACAGAAATTATGCCGGGGTCGTTCGTTCAACAAGAATCCGATAGTAGGTTATTTGTACGTGCAACATTGCCGTCGGTGCCAACGGTTGCGTCGCTGGACGAACGTGATGTTGAAACCGTTATGCGGGCGGTATTGACCGCGTTCCAATATGGCGATATGGACGCAGATGTTGGAATGGTTGTTGATACGTTGACCAATGGTGTGGATACGGTAAATCTGGATATTGTCGAAGTTGCCACGGAATCTAAATTGAATCCTGTGCAGTTTATGCGCATTTTCGAAGAATTTGGTGGGGTGTATATGACACGTTGTGCGTGGGATGCATCGACACGTAATTGGAACTATGAGGTGATAATCTATGCAAAATAAAAAGACGTTTTTATCATTGATTTTGTTTGCAACGCTGTTTTGCATAACTGGGGCGCGTGGGGCGGATTCTGTTGCAGATGCCGTTTTGGAACAACAGGAAATTGCCGACCAGATGGAGGCCGTGTCCGCAGACGCCGTTGCCGCATATGATCCAACAGGGTCGCTGTTTCAACAGATTACAGATTTAGAACAAGAAAAAGTTTTGATGGAACTGGAAAAAGAACGCGCACAGTTGGATTTGGAACTGGACAGATTGGCCGCAGAAAAAATTAAACTGCATATGGAAATTGATGCCCTGTCCGGGCGCGCAGAACAACAACAACAGGAATTAGAAAACGCCCAGGCGGAATTAGAGGCCCAGGCCGCCCGTTTGGAACGTGAAAAAGAAGCATTACAGGCACAAACCGAAGAATTACAGGCACGGCAATATTCGGCACCTGTGTATAATACTGCGACAGATGCAACCGTGACAAATGCCGTGAATATTGATTCCCAGTACAAGTTGGTTAATGTTATTGGTGCCGGTTCACAATTACAGGCGACAATCGCAAATCTGGCCACGGGGCAAAAGCGCACCGTCAGTGTGGGCAAGGTCATAGATGGTTATACCGTACAATCTATATCTTTGGACGAAGGTATTGTGTTTACAAATGGCGAAGATACACAAACGCTGAATATTGTTAAATCTAACTAGGGCTGGGGCGCGTATGAACGAAAATGAAAATGATATCTTGAACAGTGCACCTGTGCAGGCCAAACCGTCTATTCCGGTCGGGTTGGAAAGCGCGGATAACAAAGATATTGTGGATTTTCTGTTTTCTAATGGAAACAGGTTGTTGACCGCAACCGGCGCAGAACAAGAATTGCCCAAAGAAACACAGAGTTTAATCGCATATTTTTCCGGTGGCGAAATTATTATTTCACGTACGCATCGGTACGATGGGCGTGTGTTGGCATTTCTGGATTTATTGAAAAAACGTGCACGCCCGATGCGGATTCCGTTTTATTCTGATTTGGGACTGGTGTCCAGTATTTATAAGGCGTATGAAGACAGATTGGGCAAGATTTCACGTTCCAGACAAGATTATGATAACCAAATGCAAAAGGACTTTGTCGATATTATCGCCAAGGCCGCCGCACAAAAGGTTTCTGATATTCATATAGAGGTTGCAGACCAGACAACGATTTATTTCCGAATAGACGGCAGTATGCAACCCGTGTTGGAATATAATTCTGGGTGGGGTGAATCTTTTGTTCGTGCCGCGTTCGCATCATCTGATATGTCGAATGCTAATTATGCCCAGAACGAATATCAATTCGCACAAAAAGACGGGCGTACGCCATTGCGTGGAACCAAAGATTTATATCTGCCACGTGGAATTTTAAGTATTCGTATGCAATTTAACCCAATCGCGTTCGGCAGTCGATATGTCGTTATGCGATTGTTGTATGACAACCCGTCCGAAGGCATCAAAACAGAACAAGAATTCGGGGAATATGAACAAAAGTTGTTGATGCGTTTGCGGTCTTTTCCAACCGGATTGGTGATTGTCGCCGGACCAACCAGTTCTGGTAAATCCACAACGTTGGTGCGTAATATGTCGCTGATGTTAAAAGAACATCACTATGAAATAAATATGATAACGGTGGAAGATCCGGTTGAACAAAAGATTTTTGGCGCGCATCAAATGCCTGTGGTGAATACCGCAAACGAAGAACAACGCGAAGAAAAGTATACCGAGGCATTGGCCGCCGCATTGCGAAGCGACCCTGATACATTAATGGTTGGGGAAATTCGTACGCTGACCGCGGCCCAGTTGACCGTGCGTGGCGCATTGTCGGGGCATAATGTTTGGACAACATTGCACGCTAATTCGGCAATGTCTGCGTTAACACGCCTGTTGGATTTGGGGATAGAAGCGTTTAAGTTAAAAGAAGAAACATTGATGCGTGGATTAATTTCTATGCGTCTGTTCAAAAAACTGTGTCCGTATTGTCGCCAAAGATTAATAGATCATCCGGAAAATCCCGCGTATGGGCGCGTTATGGACGCGTTCGGCGAACTGGGGTTGCGACAGGTGTATGTGCGTGGCGCCGGGTGCGAAGAATGCAAAGGTACGGGGACACTGGGGCGTATCAAGGCCGGTGAAATTATCATTACTAACAGTGATTTTTTACGTATGGCGTTGTCTGGGAATACAGATGGGGCCGTGAAATATTGGCTGGAAGAAATGGATGGACGGACGTTGAAAGAATCTGCGACGTCGCTGATGTTGCAGGGTATTATCGGCGTGGACGAATTAGAAAGATGGGTTGGGTTGCTGGACAGACCGGGGGTGTATTAGTATGAGCAGGCTGGATTTGCTGTATGCAAAACTGGTTTTCAGATTAAATACGGAAAAACGTATGGCAACGGCGCGAAAATTGGCGTCGTTGTTGCGTAATGACTTTACGTTGATGGACGCGTTAAGTCGTCTGGAAATGATTGAATCACACGGCGGGAAAAAGCCCAACGAACCATTCGCAATAGTTATGAGAGAATGGCAGAAAAACCTGGAACGCGGGATGAGTTTTTCTGATGCCACACGCGGATGGGTGCCACCAGAAGAAACATTGTTGGTAACCAGTGGTAATTTGTCTGATTTGGTTGTGGCGTTGGAAAATGTCAGTCGTGTCGTTGATGGTACGCAACGTATTAAACGCGCGATGGTCAGCGCAATCGCATATCCATTGTTCTTGTTATTCTTGACGTTCGGTATAATCATTATGGTTGGTATATATCTGGTGCCACCGTTGGCCGAAATCGCCGGTGATAATATGGTGTGGACCGGGATGGCGTCTTCGTTGATATGGTTGTCCGAGTTTTCTATTAAGTACTGGTACATATTTTTGTTTGGGTTTATTGCGCTGGTGATGATTATATGGATAAGTTTGCCAAACTGGACCGGGCGGTTGCGTACGTTCTTTGATAAATTGCCACCGTGGAATGTTTATAAAATTCAGATGTCGGTTGGTTGGCTGATGAGTTTGTCCGCAATGGTGTCCGCGGGGATTACTATACCAGATGCAATGCGTATGTTGGCCGATAATTCTAATCGGTATATGCGGGATATATTAGAAGATACGTTGCATTATATCGCAAATGGTGCCAATTTGGGGGGCGCGCTGAACAGAACAGGGCGTAATTTCCCCAGTACAGAAATTATCGGGGATTTGGCCATATATGCAGATATGACCGGATTTGATGAAAATCTGGGGCGGGTGGCGAATGATTATTTGGATGAATCTGTGCGAAAGATGGAGGCGATTTCCAATGTTATGAACAGTATTGGGATATTGTTGGTATCGGCGATTATTGCATGGGTCGTGCTGGGGACTTTCCAGATGCAAGACCAGATTACATCGGCAATTTCATAAAAAAAAACGCCCGTTTGGGCGTTTCTTTTTTTATACCATAAACGGCAGGTTTTCCAACGTACCTTCGGCAATACGGACGTTTACGTCCAGCATCATAAATATTGTGTCCGGCGTGTGCGACATGTTGGGGTCAAATATTTGTGTTGATAACAAGTGGCTGGTATTAACCGACAGGCGGGTTATTAAATGGTCGTCGTCCAGTAATGTGTAAATTGGCCCGATGTCGCGTGGCGTGTTTTCGCCGATTTCATGTTCATTCTGTGGGCAACGCAGGCCGTCCAAAATCGTTTTAACCCGGTTGTCTATATCACTGTGTGGCAGGCCGACAATTTCAGGATGCATCATTTGTATGTCTATTTCCGCCAATAATTTCAAATTTGGGGTAATAATAGGATTCCAATCTATGCCACCGATATGGCGTGTTGTAATCGGGCTTTTGGTGGCGCCGGGCATCATGTATTTTGTCATGTTATCCCATGGTTGGTGTTCCAGCAATTTTTTTAACTGTGGATGAAACTGCATACGTATGTCGGATATATGCTGTGAACGCTTTTTCGGGTTAATCAGAATTTCACCAAAATATAATAATTTGAATCGCATGGTTGCGTCCCCTTTCTTTGCAATTTTTTATGGGATTTTATATGCGTCGCGTGTCATTTTTGATGGGTATTTATCGTATGGCCATAACGCATTTTTATGCCCCTTTTTCCTTGATAATTATAGCATAAATTGCTATTGTTCAATAGAAAAAAGAAAGGAATATAAATGGCTGTAAATAATGAATATACCGGTGATTCTATTAAGGTTCTAAAAGGATTAGAGGCGGTTAAAAAACGCCCTGGGATGTATATCGGCGACGTTGGCGAAGGTGGGTCCGGTCTGCACCATATGATTTACGAAGTTGTTAATAATTCTATTGACGAAGCAATGGCCGGATATGCAGATACGGTCTATGTTTCATTGAATGCCGATGGCAGTGCCACAATTCGCGATAATGGGCGTGGTATGCCGTTCGATATCAACCACGAAACAGGGCGCAGTGCATTGGAATTAATTATGTGCGAATTGCACGCAGGCGGTAAATTTGATAATGAAACAAACGGTGCGTACAAAGTATCAGGTGGTTTGCATGGTGTGGGTGTTTCTGTTGTAAATGCGTTGTCCACTTGGCTGGAAGTGCGTGTTTGGCGTGGTGATAAAGAAGCACACATGGCGTTCGCAGATGGTGTACCAACGTGTGATTTAACAATTACTGAAAACAAAACGCATCACGAACATGGGACCGAGGTTACTTTTTTACCATCGCCCGAGACTTTTACCGGGACGGAATTTAATTTCGATACGTTGGAAACATGGTTGCGTGAACAATCTTTCTTGAATGCGAATGTAAAGATTATTTTAGAAGACCTGCGTGGGGCGGAAAAGAAAACACGTGAATTTCATTCTGCGGATGGGTTAAAGGGTTTCGCAACATATCTGGACAAGTCCAAGGAGTTGTTAAATCGCGAACCTATACAGATGATTAAGCAAATAGACGATACGTATATCGAAATTGTTTTACAGTGGACAACCGCGTATACAGAAACGTCTTTGTGTTTTACCAATAATATTCCGAACCGCGATGGGGGAACGCATTTGGCGGGATTCCGTGCCGGTTTGACACGCGCAATTAACAAATACATCGGGGAAAAATCTGCGAAGAAAGATGTTAATTTATCAGGTGAAGATTTCCGCGAAGGATTGACCAGTATCATCAGCGTTAAAATACCAGACCCAAAGTTTGGGTCCCAGACCAAAGATAAACTGGTGTCCAGCGAGGTTCGACCGTTGGTTGAAAATACGGTGTTTGATTTGCTGTATGAATACCTGGACGAAAACCCGACAATTGCAAAGTTGATTGTTGATAAAATTATAGAGGCCGCCACCGCGCGCGAGGCCGCACGCAAGGCACGTGAATTATCACGTAAAAAAACAGGACCAGAATTGGGCGGATTGCCAGGAAAATTGGCTAATTGCAGTGAACGTGATCCGGCGAAATGCGAACTGTTCATCGTCGAAGGGGATTCGGCAGGTGGTACCGCAAAGCAGGGGCGTGATCGCAAGACCCAGGCAATATTGCCATTGCGCGGAAAAATTTTGAATGTGGAACGCGTGCGTTTTGACAAAATGTTGGGGTCTGATACGATTGGCGCGTTAATTACAACAATGGGCGCGGGTATTGGCAAGGACGATTTTGATATCGAAAAAATGCGCTATCACAAGGTTATTATCATGACCGATGCCGATGTCGATGGCCAGCATATTCAAACGTTGTTAATGACGTTCTTTTATCGATATATGCCAGAGGCAATTGAACGCGGGTATATCTATGTTGCGAAACCGCCTTTGTATGGTGTAACGCGCGGAAAACAACAGATTTATTTACAGAACCAACGTGAAATGGACGATTATTTGATGGATCAATTGGCAACAGACGGGGTTATTGAAATTGCGTCTGGGGCCCAGATTTCGGGGGCTGATTTGAAGCGGTTGTTAACGTTGGTGTTGAATATGAAAAATACACTGCAACCGTTAAATCACATCATGCCGTTGCGCTTTGTAGAGGCACTGGCGTTGAATGGTGTATTCGATGAAGAAAGTGCAGAAAATTTCAATGCCGCGGAAAAAATGCTGGATGCCGAAGAGTTAGAATTTGAACGTGGTTGGAAAGTGTCTGCGACAGATGATGGTATCGTTATTACGCGTACGTTGCGCAGTGTGACGGAAACCCATGTTTTACCACGTGAAAAAATCACCGGGCCCGAGGTTCGCGCATGGTTGCGTTTAGATGGACGGGCGGAATTGATGGAAACGTTTTCAAAGCCTGTGATGTTGCGGGTAAAGGCAAAGTCCCAGAAAATATGGGGTGCGTTGAATCTGTTGGATACCGCGTTCGAATATGCAAAAACCGGGTTAAAGATTCAGCGGTACAAGGGTTTGGGTGAAATGAATGCCGAACAATTATGGGAAACAACCATGGATCCAAATCATCGTTCGCTGTTCCAGGTCAAGGTTAATGATGCATCCCAAGCGGACGAAGTCGTGTCTATGTTAATGGGCGATGTTGTTGAACCACGGCGCGATTTTATCGTGGATAATGCGCTGGACGCTAATTTAGACGTATAAAATATCAAAGGATTTTATGATGGCGGAAATCAATGAATTTGGTGAAATTGTACGCGACAGTGAACCGCAACGTATCGAAAATGATGCGTTGTGGCGGGAATACCAACAACTGGAATATGAAATTTTTTCGCATGGCGAAAGAAGTCCTGAAAAACTGGCACGGTTCCAGGAATTGGAAAAGCAATTGGGTTTGGATGAAAAAAAGAAAAACGCATTTATAAATGCTAAAAATAAATTGCGCGCCAGTGTCGGACAAAATATGACCGTGACGCAAATATTGTCTGCGGGTAAAGAACAGCAAAACGATTAAATATAATGTTCACGGCGGATTGGTTTTTTGCGCTGGATAAAAAACTGCGTGAAATGGGATTGGATTCCGATGCGCAATCGTTTGATGAAATACGCGAAAATTTATCGCATCGGCGCGTCTTGGATGCGGATGCGTTTGCGGAAAATTGCGTTTATGTTATCTTGGCGGGTGGTTTTTCACAAAAAACGGCCAAGCGTATTCATGGCGAAATTATGAATTTCCTGCGTACGCGTGGCGCAGATTTTGACGGACTGTTTTCTTTGTTTCATAACAAAAATAAAATCAGTGCGGTGTGTAAAATATGGGGTGAACGCGCACAATTGCGGGACGAATATTATTCTTTGGATAATACAGATTCGCGTGTAAATTATCTGGCCCGGTTGCCACATATTGGAAAAATTACCGCAAATCATTTGGCACGAAACCTGGGCGAAGATGTTGTTAAATATGATATTTGGATTCAACGCTTGGGCGCGCTGTATACAGGAAATCCGGAATTAAATTCAAAAATTGATAATAAAAAATTGTGTGATGAAATCAAATGCGCATGTGATGATATGTTTGATTATTTGTGTCGACAGACGGGATTACCACGTGGGTACATAGATGTTGTTTTATGGAAAAGTTCACAGGTTGGTTTAATAAAGGAATTAAAACATGAATGTGAAAATTGAACAATCATGGAAAGACGCGCTGGGGGCGGAATTCGATAAAGAATATTTTATTAAACTGACCGATTTTGTGCGGGGTGAATATATGTCTGGGCGTGCGGTTTATCCCGCACCGGCAAATATATTTAATGCGTTTAATCTGTGTCCGTTGGATAATGTAAAGGTTGTTATTATTGGACAAGATCCGTATCACGAACCGGGACAGGCGCATGGACTGTGTTTTTCTGTGTTGCCACCAACACCAATTCCGCCGTCATTGGTAAATATTTACAAAGAAATTCAAAATGATTTGGGGCGTCCTTCATCGACGCACGGCGATTTAACCCATTGGGCCCAGCAGGGTGTGTTGTTATTAAATGCAACGTTGACGGTGGCCGCGCACAGGGCGGCGTCGCACGTGGGGCGTGGTTGGGAACAGTTTACAGATGCGGTTATACGCACGGTTGCCACGCGTGAAAATGTCGTGTACATGTTGTGGGGCAATTATGCGCAACGCAAGGCCGAATTTGTTAACCCAGACAAGAATTTGATTTTGAAAAGTGTACATCCGTCGCCATTGTCGGCCAGTCGCGGATTTTTTGGTAATCATCACTTTTCGCGCGCAAATGAATATCTGGTCGCGCATGGCAAAGAACCAATTGATTGGTGATATTAAAAACTGTATGTAAATCCGGCGCCATAGAATGCATAAGAATTATTTTCTGGGGCCGTGTTCGCATTAGAGAAGTGTTGCATAAATACCTCAACCCCCCAATGGTCATCGATTCTGTAACCGCCGAATAATTTGAACTGCATCAATAATTTTGCGCCCAGGCGTTCGTTCTGTTGCGCCTGTAATCCGACGCCGATGCTGGTTGCAAAATACCACCTGTCACCGTGAAACAGGGCGATGTCTTCGGATAAAAATATCATTGGAATTGTGTATTTGTCCCAATGCCAACCGTACTTTTTACCAAAACCCAACGTTTGGCCAATGTTAATAGATTGACGCGCGGGCAATTTGAAAAATGTTGTCGGCTGTGAATACTGGAAATGTATCATATAGAACGGTACCAACTGGGTTGGTGGCGGAATTAAAAATCCACTGTTAACACCTTGGCCCAGGTGCAGGGCAACCTGGTTCTGGTTATCGCCCATAAACGGATTTGTGTCGGCGAGTGCGGGTGCCGTGCATGCAATTATTAATATGGTCAACGCGATTTTTTTCATGTACGAAATAATATAATATATGAGCGTTGTTTGCAATATAAATTTATTAAATTTTATAATGAATTTTTGTGATATTCATACGTATAAAAAATCCGGGGTGTACCCGGATATATCTTGGTAGCGGGAGAGGGACTTGAACCCCCGACACGTGGATTATGATTCCACTGCTCTAACCAGCTGAGCTATCCCGCCAATGCCCCGCATTATATCAAAGAATTTTCAGAAAGCAAGTAAAACAATTTGCAATATCAGAATGTATCGCCAACACGGTCATAACGTTTGTGGATGCAACCAATCGTTGTTTTGTGCACCCCCGGGGTTATCGTATAATATACATACCGACCGTCACGACGCGAATGTACAAAATCATCGTCTGATAATTTTTTCAAATATTGCGATACCTTGGTCTGGGGGATTTGTGTGCCGTCCGAAATTTGCGATACGCATGATTCACCATTGTATGTCAAAAATTCCAGAATCCGCATTTTATCATAATTTGCAAACAGTTTTATTCGGTTCGCAGACATTGTTGTATAATCAGTCGGTAAAATTTCTTTGTGGCCGGCGCGCAGAAATTTTAACTGGTCCGTCATGTGGCCGAATAATTTACGCAGGCATACAAAAATACTGGCCGGGTATTCTTCGCAAATTTCATAGTATACAAATATGCCACGACGGTGTGTGCGGACCAAATTTGCATCGCGCATTTTACGCAAAGATTGGGATACTATCATCTGTTCCGTGCCGACACCGCGCGCAATCGCAGATACAGATGACATTCCGTATACGTCCAAAAATTCCAATATCCGCAGGCGCAACGGGTGGGCAATATATGTCAGACCACGTGTCGCACGTTCCATGACGGAATCTGGTAACAGGCCAGAAATTTTTACATCTGGTAAAACTTGTTTTGACATATCATTAATATAACACGATTTTTTATGTTGGTAAATAAATTATTTGACTTTTTGATATGTATTATAAATAATATGTATGAAAAACAATATGTATTAAAATTACTTAGTATGAAAGGGGGAATTTTTACATGCGGTTGTTATCGAAATTATTGCCTGTGTGTGGGGCGTTTGTGCCGGGTGCGGTGTTTGCAAATCCGGCGTGTCCGATTTGTACAATTGCCATTGGTGCGGGTGTTGGGGTCGCAGAATCTTTGGGGGTGCCGACGTCTGTGGTTGGTCTGTGGGCCGGGGCGTTGTTAACATTGTTGGGGTATTGGGCGATTAAGTTTT
Source organism: uncultured Alphaproteobacteria bacterium (assembly GCA_944389345.1). Taxonomy (GTDB): domain Bacteria; phylum Pseudomonadota; class Alphaproteobacteria; order Rs-D84; family Rs-D84; genus Enterousia. The sequence continues at coordinate 15,784 of CALXMA010000004.1, forward strand.
TTGATAAACGCGGGTGGAATTTCCCGGGACGAAATGCGTTATTAATAGGTTTGTCGGTCGCAATGATTGGGTTCGCGTATGTCGGTGATATTGACTATACGCCTGTGTGGATATGTGATGTATTGTACATAGACCCGATATTGTTTGGCGCCATTATTGGTATGATTTTATTCATATTGGTTGAAAAACTGTATGAATGGATGAAGCGTAAAAACGGGGGGCATGCACATTTCCCGTTCGAACGCGTCGTATTGCCTGTCGTCGTGTTGGCGTTGGCCAGTTGGTTGTTCAGTGTTTGTTTCTAGGGTATTACAGGGGGTAAAAAATGGAAAAAATTAAAAACGTCAAAGAATTTGTTGAAAAGTTGGATGCGGCCAAAAAGGTTAATCCCAAGGATTTATCTTCTGACCAGGATTTAACGATTGGGATTATGAACCTGATTTCTATCGAAGAACATTTAATGTTTTCGGGTGCGAAAACCGGCAAGCACGAATTTTATGACTTGATTAATGATGTTCGTGAACAGCGTAAGCAAATGATGCAGAAAATTATACCGTCGTACGAGGGTGAAGTATGGTGTATTTCTAAACATTTGTTGGCCGCGTCTATGCGTTTGTTCGAAGTTGGTACCAAGGCGTTGGCCGCAGGCGACAAAGATGGCGCGTATGATTTATTTGACCGGTCGTATGGGTTGTACTGTATTTTCTGGGGATTGAATATGGGTATGATTAACGGTGGTGTGGATGTAAAGTGGGTTAAAACAAAAAAATCATCCGAAACCGATAGGTCCGCACAGGCGGTTGTGGCAACGGATGATATGGCCGATGGTGGAAAGATGTCACGTCTGAAAAAGTGGGTGAAAAATGCGGTAAATTGCTGTATCGAATAACAAAAAGTATGGTTTTTCTTTGTTGGACAAATCCCGCGTTCATGCGGGATTTTTTGTCCTTGATTTTTTGTGCACAGCCTTTATAATTGGCGGGTAATGATTGCCCTAATAGTCTAGTGGTAAAACACGTCCTTGGTAAGGACGAGTCGCAAGTCCGATTCTTGCTTAGGGCACCAGAAGTTTTCTTGTGGGAATGTGGGCGGTGATGTGATTGACAACCACGGAGTCGGCAGAACCCAATTAAAGTGATAAGCCGGGGTGGCACCGCGCACTGATTTTTTCTTTGCGCCCCCGATATTTCGAATGTGGGTGCCGTTTCCGAATTTTTTGCAAATTGGCGCCCAGAACATAAAAGGGACCGATATGTTATCTTTGAAATCTAAGTACAGAACGCATACGTGTGGCGAACTGAACAAATCCAACGTTGGCGAAACAGTTGTTTTGTCGGGATGGGTTCATCGCAAACGCGACCATGGGTCTTTGCTGTTTATCGACCTGCGCGATAATTATGGTATTACGCAGTGTGTGTTTGATGGTGGCGATGCCGATTTAGAACGTGTAAGACCGGAATCTGTGATTCAAATTACCGGTACGGTTGTTGCACGCGCAGATGATGCCGTGAATGATAAAATACCAACCGGCGCAATAGAAGTCCAGGCCAAAGAATGGCATGTTCTGACCAATGCGGATGTTTTGCCGTTCCAGGTTTTCGGTGATGATGATACTGTGTCCGAAGATTTACGTTTGAAATATCGCTATTTGGATTTGCGTCGTGAAACGTTGCACAACAATATACTGATGCGTAATCGTATGATTAAATTCATTCGTGATAAAATGTGGGATATGGGATTTTCTGAATTCCAGACACCGGTTCTGACCGCGTCCAGTCCCGAAGGTGCGCGCGATTTTATCGTGCCGTCGCGTAATCATCACGGTATGTTCTATGCGTTGCCCCAGGCGCCACAGCAATTTAAGCAAATATTGCAAATTGCCGGGTTCGATCGGTATTTCCAAATTGCGCCATGTTTCCGAGACGAAGATTTGCGCGCCGACAGATTATTAGAATTTTACCAATTAGATTTGGAAATGTCGTTCGTAGATTTGCGCGATATCCAGGCGGTTGGTGATACTTTAATGCCACAGATTATCCGTGAATTTGTCCCAGACGCCAAAATATGCGACGAAATTCCGCATATCCCGTTTGATGAAGCAATGTTGAAATATGGTTCGGACAAGCCTGATTTGCGTAATCCGATAATTATTCACGATGTGACGGATGTGTTCCGTGGGTCTGATTTTGGTATATTCGCAAATGCCATAGAAAACGGCAGTATCGTTCGTGCCGTGCCCGCACCAAACAGTGCAGACCGGCCACGTTCTTGGTATGATAAACTGGGCGATTGGGCGGTCAAAGAACTGGGCCTGGGCGGATTGGGATATATTGTGTTTGCAGATGAGCCCAAAGGACCTGTTGCCAAGAAATTGGATGCAGACAGAATTGCAAAATTGCATGAAATTTCTGGGGATAATTCTTCGTTGTTCTTTATCTGTGATGCGCCAGATGTCGCGGCCAAGGCGGCGGGAAAACTGCGCAATAAATTGGGCACAGATTTGGGATTAATTGATGAAAAAGAATTCCGTTTGTGTTGGATAGAAGAATTCCCGTTCTTTGAAGAAGATCCAGAATCACCCACGGGATTGGCGTTTACCCATAATCCGTTTTCATACCCGATGGCAACGCTGGACGAATTAAAGACCAAAGACCCATTGTCTATCAAGGCCGCGCAATTCGATATGGTATTGAATGGCGCAGAAATTTGCAGTGGTGGGTTGCGCAACTTTAATCCGGACGTTATGTTGCGGTGCTTTGAAATAACCGGGTATGATGAAGAGGTTGTAAAGCAGAAGTTTGGCGGAATGTATACCGCATTCCAATATGGTGCGCCACCGCACGGTGGATGTGCGTTTGGTTTGGACAGATTGGTTCAAATTATGTTGGCCGAACCAAATCTGCGTGCGGTTGTTGCGTTCCCGACAAATCAACGTGGACAAGACCTGATGATGGGCAGTCCGGGGCCTGTGACGGAAACACAACTGCGCGAGGCCCATATCCAGGTTCGCAAAAAAGGATAATATTTATCCTATACAAAAGCGGGGCAAAAATTGCCCCGTTTTTATTTGTATGTTTTATTAAAACTTGTCATGTGTTTTTACAAAATCACGCATAAACGTTGCATCAAAATTATTCATAATTTCTGACAGTGAATATTTGCGTGTCCCGTCGGGGTATATAGATAAATCTATGGGCGCGGGTACGGGTGATGTGCCACGCAGTACCAGATTGAAATCTGCGGTCATGGAACCGTCGGCGATTTCCAGGTTGCCTGTCGCGTCTGTGTGGCGCATGCGCAACGTTATTGGTGTTGTTGTTGAAAACACCCCATTGTTATATTTACCGATAATGCGCATATTTTTTAATTCTGATATGCCACCATCCAGTGCGTATGACAGCGCATATTCCGCGTTAAATGTATTTATCTGGTTCGCGCCTGCAAAGAAATTATCAACACCAAAACCAACGATATATCCACCCTGGAACGTCAGGTCCAATTGACCAGACATATTATATTCCAGGTCGTGGGCGATGTTGCCGAATGTGTGCATATTTATTTCGCCCGTGATGGTTGTGTCGCCGACGTTTAACGGCATTTGTGGCCCCAGTAATTCACCGTTTGTTACAAACCTGTTTAACTGGGCAAAGATGTCATATTTGTTGCCTGTGCGTGATATGGTGGATAATATATTCCCACGGTCTGCGTCGGTGATAGAAAATGTCTGGGTGTCGGGTTTCAGTGCGTATACAAAATTTCTGAACGCGTTTCCGCCGTATACTATTACGTCCGCCGATAACGATATGTTCACAGGAAATGTAAACGGAATAGTTATCGGTGCCGGTGTTAAATAGCCCAGTTCTTCGTAATTATCCAAGTAATCCGCATTCAAAAACGAATCCAGGTTTAATACGGTTGTATGCAGTGTTATGTTTTTATTACTGATACTGCCCGTGAATGTGTGGTCTGCGATTTTTATTTCCAGGTTCGATACATTGTTCCCATTATATGTGCCAGATACGACGTATCCCATATTATTAAATGCGCGCATATCTGTGTTGGGAAACCAGTCTTTGGCGTTCGTTCCGGATATGTAGAAATATTTATCTGTCAGGTATAATTCCCAACGGCCAGAATTCGGGACAAAGTGCATCATGTTGCCGTCCCAATTAAAATTGCCGACCGCGTTCTGCATGAACTTTGGTATGCCCGTCATATTCGGGTTTAACCACGATAATGTTTTATCGTTTGCAAATCTGTATGACGGTATTATATCGTCGGGACCGTTTATCTGGTACGTGCCAGCAATGTCCGCAAATTCAAAGTCTATGGTTCCACGTGGTGCGAATTTCAGCAAATCGCGTATCGCGTCTGTGCGGTCAGGGGACGGCGTTTCGGAAAACACCAATAAATCAAATTTTTCGGGTGATACAGATATTGCGCCCGCGTAATTACCGTATGAAAATCTGGTACAATGCCAATCCGTGGGTGTTCCATAAAACAGGCATGATGCGGGGGCGCCCTGGTACGGCATATTTATCATTAAATCATGCGCGCCAAATGCGTCAATTGTCCCACCCGTGATGGCGATGTCGTCCGCGACAATGGATTCTATTTGCAGATTATCGCGTGTGCCGTTGGCATTTACTTTCAAGTGTTCAAATGTACGTGCGCCAAAACGTATCGCGCCGGTAAAATCTAAATCAAATTTAGTTTGATAAAATATGCGCGATGGTTTGGTTAAAAATGACATATCATAGACTATGTCATGACCGCGCAATTTTACATCCTTGGTCCCGTCGGGGTTGATTGTTATGTTGCCCGTGATTCTGTCCATATGGATGTCGGTGAATTTCCATCCACGGCCACCGTCCCAATCAAATTTCATTGCCAGGTTCACGGTTTTATCTATGCGTGGTTCAGAAAAACCAAACCAACGATTTATGTCGTCTGTGCGCATCGATATTTTGCCACGTGCAGAACCGTCCGCAAATATTTGACCAGATATTTCCAAATCATCGTTTTGGTTCAAAACGTAAAATTCATCGTTTTCAAAATCTATGTCATATTTATGCTGGGCCGTGCGGATTACACCGACCAAGTGGCCCGAATTTAACGTCGCGTTAATGATTTCAAATTCACGGTTTTTGAAATTTATATTCGAATTGTGTATTTCCAGTGGAATATCCAGATTCCACGGTATCAGATTTGATATGGATATATCCGCATCGTATATTGTTATATCATCCGTTAAACGGGCGTTATCCATATTAAATATGCTGGTAAACGGAACCGTAATCATTAACGCACCAATTGTTCCGTTTTGGATATGAACGTCATGTGCAACAATTGTTGTTCGGCCCAGCAAGCTGAAATGTATGTCCCCGTCTATTTTTGCATGAATTCCCGTTTGTTCCGCAATCGTTGCAACGATTTTTGGTTTCAGGTTATTTAGCGTTATCATTGGTGGTACCAATACAACCGCCATAACCCCCGCGCCAATTACGCCGACAACGGACCATAGAATTCTGCGTTTATATCTGGGTTTTAATGACATTCCTCTATTCCCTTGTTTTTTGATTATAATGAATTATATTAACCTTTGTGAATAAAAAAATATTTGATCTTCAAAGTGATTATAAACCCATGGGGGATCAACCGCAGGCAATTTCCGAATTGGTGGCGGGTGTTCGTGATGGACGGCGCAGTCAGGTACTGTTGGGGGTGACGGGGTCTGGTAAAACTTTTACCATGGCTAATGTTATTGCGGAACTGGGGCGGCCGGCGATGATTATGGCGCCTAATAAAATTCTGGCGGCACAGTTGTATACAGAAATGAAATCTTTTTTCCCGAATAATCACGTGGAATATTTTGTTTCTTACTATGATTATTACCAGCCAGAGGCATATTTGCCAACAACCGATACATATATCGATAAAGATGCGTCTATTAATGAACAACTGGACCGTATGCGACACAGTGCAACGCGCGCCATGTTAGAAGAACGTGATGTTGTGGTGGTGTCTTCGGTGTCGTCTATTTATGGTATGGGGTCCCCAGAACAATATTCTGGGATGAAGGTTGTTTTGCGCACAGGGGATAAAACCGGTTTGGCCGATGTTGTGCGGTCGTTGGTTGATATTCAATACAAGCGTAATGATGTCGCGTTCGAACGTGGTTGTTTCCGGGTGCGCGGTGATACGTTGGATTTGTTCCCGTCGCATTCACAGGACCGCGGGTGGAAAATTTCTTTTTGGGGCGATGAAATCGAAGATATATGGGAATTCGATACATTGACCGGGGCCAAGTTGCAAAAACTGGATAGGGTGGCGGTGTATCCAAATACGCACTATGCAACGCCTATGCCGTCTATATTACAGGCGATTGGGCAGATTCGCGCCGATTTAGCAGAACGGTTGAAATATTTTCACGATAATATGAAATATATCGAAGAACAACGTCTGCGCGAACGTGTTAATTTTGATATAGAAATGATGGAATCAACCGGTACATGTCGCGGAATTGAAAATTATTCACGATATTTATCGGGGCGTGCACCGGGACAGCCACCACCAACATTGTTCGAATATTTACCAGATGATGCCGTGCTGTTCATAGACGAAAGTCATGTAACCGTACCACAGATTTCCGCAATGTCGCGCGGGGACAGGGCACGAAAAGAAACGTTGTCCCAATATGGATTTCGGTTGCCGGCATGTATTGATAACAGACCCCTGACGTTTGAAGAATGGGACGTGTTGCGCCCCCAGACCATATTTGTGTCCGCAACGCCGGCGGAATGGGAACTGAATCAATCGGGTGGAATTGTGTCTGAACAGGTTATCAGACCAACGGGGTTGTTGGACCCAGAATGCGAAGTGCGCCCAACCGAACACCAGGTGGATGATTTATTGGCCGAGGTCAAGAAAATCAAAGGTCGCGTTTTGGTTACAACATTGACCAAAAAAATGGCGGAACAATTAACGGACTATTTCGTGGAAAATGGCGTGCGGGCCAAGTATCTGCACAGTGATATTGAAACACTGGAACGTATTGAATTGTTGCGTGATTTGCGATTGGGTAAATTCGATGTGTTGGTGGGAATTAACCTGTTACGCGAAGGTTTGGATGTACCAGAATGTGAACTGGTCGCGATTATGGATGCAGATAAAGAAGGGTTCTTGCGGTCAACGCGGTCGCTGATTCAGACAATAGGGCGCGCGGCGCGTAATGCAAATGGGCGTGTGATTTTGTATGCGGATGTTATGACGGATTCTATGAAATCTGCGCTGGGGGAAACGGCGCGCCGTCGGGAAAAACAAATGGCGTATAACCGTGCCCACAATATCACACCGAAAACCGTGACCAAGGCCGTATTTGCCGAAGTTGGCGATAAAAACGAAAAGACCGATAAAAAACGCAAATTTGTTTATACGTCTGATGGGGTTATGGATGCAGAAACATTGCGTCGTGATATCAAAAAACTGACCAAGCAAATGCGCGACGCCGCAGAAGATTTGGATTTTGAACGCGCCGCGGAACTGCGTGATGCTATCCATAAAATGGAAGATGATTTGTTGCTGTTGGAGTAGGATATGCAAAAAGTATATGAACTGAAAAATATCGATGAAACGCGTGCGTGGGCACGGGATTTTGCAAAAACACTGCGTGCGCCGTGTGTTGTTGCGTTGCATGGTGATTTGGGTATGGGAAAATCTGAGATTGCACGAACAATAATTCAGACCTTGCGTGGAACCGATACCGTCGTCCCCAGTCCAACATTCACAATCGTACAGAACTATGATGGAATATCACATTTTGACCTGTATCGTATAGAAGATAAATCAGAGTTGGTTGAAATCGGTTTGCCGTATGCAATTCAAAACGATATCACGTTAATAGAATGGCCAGAAATTGCATCTGATATTTTACCGGATAATACAATTCATGTGTATTTAACCGGGGATGGCGATATGCGAAAACTGGTTATAGAATAAGTTAAAAATTATACAGTTTTTGATTTTTTCAGCAGACTTTGTACCGCCAATGGAAAATCAGCACTGTTGGCCAGGTATGAACCACTGACCAATAAATCAGCGCCGGCGGCCCAGCATTTCTGGGCCGTTTGTGCATTTATGCCACCGTCCACAGATATCAAGTATTTGAATCCGCCACGTTTGCGTGCCGTATTCAAAATCGAAATCTTGCGCAGGCATGATTCTTGGAATTCTTGGCCCGCAGAACCGGGTGCAACCGCCATAATCATAATTTCATCTATTTCACGTAATATCGGTTCCAGTATTTTAATCGAAGAATCCGGATTCAGCGCAATCCCGGCACGACGACCAGATGCGTGGATTAATTTTATCGCAGAACGTACCCCGGATGTATTTGTCGATATGATAATCGTATTTGCACCGGCGCGTATTGCGTCTGCGGCCCAAAATTCGGGACTTTCCGTCATCAGGTGTACGTGCAAATGTGCCGTTGTATGTTTTCGTATGTATTGTAATTCTTCGATACTGCCACGTATGTTTTCAACGTACAGGCCGTCCATAATGTCGACGTGTATCATTGAAATTCCGCCCGATGCAAACATAGAATATGTTTCCGGGCGCGACATGTCAAAGCACAATGTACTGGGCAAAACAGGAATAAATTTAGCGGTATTGTTCCGGCGACGTTTGCCAGTAAACAGCGATGTTATGCGCGACGTGATGTTATGTATGCGCTGACTGCGTGCCAGGTATGCATTGATATGGGCGTTTTCGCGCGACCAGATATATTTGAACAACGATTGTAACGTGCCGTCGCGCGCGATGTTTTTAACCGGCAGTCCAAATTCGTTTTCTATGAATTCGGATATAGTGTCTATTTCCGAACCACCGCCAGACAGAATTATCTGTGTCGGGCGACGACGTTGGATTTCCGGACCACAGTGAATGCGTATCTGGGAACAGATTTCAACCATAATTGGTAAAATAACATCGTTTATGTCCGCACGCGAAAAATCATATTCTGTGTCCGCGGGGGTAAAGCGGTCCATGTCTTTGGGCAACATTGTTGCAACGTTATGTTTTATCCGCTGGGCGTCTGCGAATTCCAGGCCAAATTTATTCGCGATTTCATTCGTTATATTTGTTCCGCCGATTTCCAGTTTTTTATGAAACATAGGGCCACGGTCTGTCCAAATTGATACCGTGGTAAATTGGGCGCCCAAATCTATGAACAATGCCGTCGTTTTTTCAGGGCGCAGAACAGACTGTTGTAAAAACTGAGAATCATAAATCGCCAGTGGTTGAATGTGTGCCTGGTGTAAAATGGATATTATGTTTTCCAGCGCATCTTTGGAATAAAATATTACACCGAACAGTGATGACAACTGGGTATCAATGTATCCAACGGGCGAATTTAAATCCGGTGCGCTGGGGATTTTATAGCGCAATGGAAACATATGCATAGGAAAATATCCATCCGGACAAGATATACTGGCAATTTGTGCACTGACGTCCGATGCGGTTATTTTATGTTCGCCGGGCCATGTGGTGTTTTTTTGTTGTTTTTCAAATATGGATGGCCCCAGGTTGCCCGTTATATATGCGCCGTCAAAATGTTCCCCAATTTTATGTTCCAGTTCGTCAATCACAGATTTCAGTGCAGATACCGTATCCGTACTGTCCACCGTGTGGATTGCAGAATCTGTAATGCGACCGGATCGTATATGGTATGCCGTGCCACGGACACCACTTGTCCCCAGGTCCAGACATAAAAAAGCAGAATCTAATAAATTCATTTTTGTGTTTTATTTTACCAAGATACGGGCGTCATCGCGCATATCTATGATTTCCAGGTCTTTGGATAAAATTTGGTGGTTTTTATCCAATACAATCAAACTGGCCATTGCGGTTTCAGGATTCTTTTCCGGCAACATTATCGTTATACCGCCCGTTGTATGAACGTTCCAACGTCTGTGTTCAATCCATTCAATATAATCCAGGTCGTCAATAATCCCCATCGCCGCGTTAGTTATTTCCGATACATCTGGGGGTAATTCACCACGAAATACGACCGTGCCAGCCGTGCGTGTATCAGATGGGCGATTGACGATTGTCCCGTCCGCAGACAGTGGGTAATACATTTCGCCATCTGTCCATTGGGCAACAGCCTGGTGTAATTGGACGCGTACAGACAGGTTGCCGTTCGGCATTCTGCGTACAGATGAATTGCGCACACCCGGTGTGGCCATAATACGCTGGTTAATTTCGTCCAGGCGTGCCTGGTACGAATGTGTATTTGGGGCAATCGCAATCGCCGTCGCGATTTGGGTTAAATCCTTGTTCGGGGTGTCCGCAGACAATGATATTGTACGTATGTTGGCATTCGGACCACGTCCGGTATATGTCAAAATAATACGTGTTGATAAATACACAGCCAAAACAATGGCTATGAAAAAATACAGCCAAAACCAGATAGAACGTTTCATGCGTTCAATTATATCATAAATTATTTTTGTTGGAAAGTGCGGGCGCAAATTAATTTGCACGCAACAGGTATCCGCGTCTGAACATACATTTGCGGTACGAACCCACGGATTTAGATGTCGTGTTGCGTGGCACGGACAGCAAAGACCGTTGGCCCACGTCGCGATATTCGTTCGATTGGAATGTTACCCATAACCCGTCCCAGTCGGGCATCATACTGCTTTGGTTCGGGGACAATAATTTTGCAATTCGGGAACGGGGCATGTATGACGGGCGGTCTATGCCCAGGCATGCCTTGTGATCACGGACAAATTGTTCCATTGTGACGGATTCGTTTTCCCAATTCAAAATCGTTGCGTCATCAATACTGCCCCGGTTCGCAGATGCGCATGCGGTCAACAATAATAATAACGCAATGTATTTAATTCTCATGTTTTGTATTATAATTTAATTGCCTTTATGGGGCAATAGTTTTTATAATGTATCAGAATGTATCATATTATGGGAAAGGAATTATGGCACTGACAGTTCAGAATTTTATTAAACTGGCAAACCTGTATAATCAGATGACGATGGTTATGTCTGCGATTTGTGTGCAAAAGGGTGGAATCGCAATCGAAAATTATGCCGGACGATATTTCTTGGCCGATGTGTTGGAATATGTTTATGAATATGGACGGCGATTGATGGAATCTGGGCGGGCCAGTGTTCCGGCGGATGTCGCCGATGTTATTCGGCGGTTTGGTGAACAGTATAATCGGGTCAAGGATTTAACAACACCCACCCAGAAACCAATATATGAAATGACACTGGAAGAATTTGAACGGATTATGAATATTTGAATATAAAACCAAGGGCACAAAATGAAAATAATCAGACACTTGTTTAATCTTTGCGCGCTGGTCGGTGGCGTCGGGTTGTTGTTTGGTTGCACACCGCGCCAAGAAAACGTCCCACAATATGATACACTGAATGTCGTAGAAAATTTTGTCATAGATGAAAATTCTGTGCCGATTTTTCCGAAAAAGGCCGCGTTGACAACCGATACCGCGCAACGGTTTTCCATAGAATTACCAAAACGCTGTACGGTCGATTGGAATAACCAGGCCGTCGTTTCCGTTGTTCCCGAAGAACCTATTGAAATTGTGCGCTTGGGTGTTGGTGATGAATTACCAGAACTGGCCGTGTCGGACTATGAATTTCGTCAACTGACCGTGAAAGAGGCGTTGGATAAATTATTAGAAGGCACAAATATTTCGGTAATAGAAGATGGCGAATTAACGGAAACTATATCGGGGTCTATTACGTCGGGTAATTTGGCGGATTCTGTGGAATTGATGTCAAAAATGGGGCGGGCGTATTATTCGTATGACGCAGAAAACCAGGAAATACATCTGGACCATCGGGCAAAGTGGTTGTTAAAGATGCCGAAAAATGAAAGTATTATAATGGCGCTGTTGGATGCAATGCATGGCGCAGATATGCGGAACTTGTTGGTGGATTGGCAAGACAAGACCGTCGTTTTCGAAGGAAATTATCAGACCGAACGCGAAGTCGCGAAAATATTGGCAGATGTGGCGTCTAAGAAATATATGATTGCGTGGGATATTGATGTATATCGTGTGTATCCGCGTACGGATAATCCTATTATATGGATGAATTTATTGCCGGCGTTTGGCGATAAAAATGTCAAAATGTCTGTGCCGGGTGTTGTGGGGCGCGCGTTGGTCGTGGGACCAGAAATTAATACCAAGACGTTGCAAGAATTTTTATCGCAACAATCTAATGTTGTGTTGATTTCCCAGGGTACGTTCGTAATTCCAAACGGATGGCAATCGCGGTTTGATATTGGGCAATGCAGTAAAGAAGACAGACTGGAAACAGACCTGGTCATCGGGGCCAAGGCAACGTACGGCGATTTCGGTGGCAAGAATAAAATTGATGCGAAAATAGTTTTACGTACCAGCAATGGGGAACTGTCATCGTTTACTATACCGTCCGATGTTGGTGATAACTATGTGATTATTGGTATACCAACGCATTCATTTGTGACAACGCCAGAAACGTTAATCAGTCCATTCGCGGAACTGGTTGTGTTTATGTCGCCACGTATTATTTCTATTGTTGACGCAAATACAACGCCGATTGCAGATGGTACAGAAGTACCACTGGTCGGTGATGCGTTGCGTAGTTTTCTGAGTGAATAAGGAATCTGTTATGTTTTCAAGGTTGGAACGAAAAATCGCATTCAGATATTTGGCCGCAAAAAAACGCGGTTTTGGTTCTGTTATATCTTGGGTGTCGCTGATAGGGATTACGTTGGGGGTGGCGACACTGATTGTGGTTATGTCTGTTATGGGCGGTTTTCATGATACGCTGTTGTCGCGTATCGTTGGTATGAATGGGCATGTTGTTGTTTATCACCAGGATGGTGCAATTACGGATTATGACTTTTTAATTGATAAAATGCGCCAAAACAAGGTGGTGGCAGAACACGCAACCGGAATTGTGCCAATCGCCGAAGGTCAGGTTATGGCCACCGCAAATGGAAATAATACCGGGGCCATGATACGCGGTATACGTATGTCTGATTTGGCGAAAAAGGTTGATACTGGTACACGAATTTATGGCAAGCCTTTGGATAAAATTACCGATGGTGAATTGGTTGCGGGGGCGTCATTAACACGGGCGTTGCGTGTTGGTATGGGGGACAATATTTCATTGGTTTCGGCCAATGGGGCAACCCCAACACCGTTCGGGTCTATGCCACGGATTATGGCGTATCCAGTTATGTCTTCGTTCTTTATGGGAATGTATGAATATGATTCAGGTTATATTTTTATGCCATTGGATACGGCGCAAAAATATCTGAATATACCAGGGGCCGTAACGCATATTGATTTGTTCTTGGATAATCCCGAAGAAACGACAGACGTTCGCGAAGCGTTGACACGTCTGTTGCCTGATGGTTTTGTTGTGCGTGATTGGCGCGAATTGAATCGCGGGTTTGTTGGCGCATTACAGGTTGAATCAAATGTTATGTTCTTGATTTTGATGCTGATTGTTATTGTGGCCGCGTTTAATATTGTGTCCAGTTTGGTTATGTTGGTCAAAGATAAATCCAAAGATATTGCCGTGTTGCGGACGTTTGGTGTGTCGCGTCGTTCTATGATGAAAATATTTATCTTGTCCGGGACCAGCATCGGAATTCTGGGGGCGTTTTTTGGTACGCTGTTTGGTGTTTTAATTGCGATATATATTGAACCTATACGGCAATTTTTCCAGTGGGCAACCGGGCGCGATTTGTTTCCGGCGGAATTGTATTATTTGTCAGAACTGCCATCGAAATTGGTTTTGACCGATGTTGTTGGAATTGCGTTGATTGCCGTGTTGTTGGCGTTTTTGGCAACGCTGTATCCCGCGTGGAAGGCCGCCAGTACAGACCCTGTGGATGTGTTGCGCAATGAATAAAGAAAGGAATACAAGAATGGCGAACATATTGAATTCTTTGTCAAAGGTACCAAAGGGCGACGTTGTGTTGTCTGTGCGCGATATTAAAAAGACTTTTATCGAAGGTGGACAACCGTTGCATATCTTGCGCGGGGGCGGATTTGATTTACGACGCGGGGAAATTATTGCGCTGGTTGGGCCGTCGGGCAGTGGTAAATCCACGTTGTTGCAATGTGTTGGTTTGTTGGATAAACCAACCGGGGGCAGTATTTTGCTGGCGGGGACGCCTGTGCAGAAAATGGATGATGAAATGCGTACCATGATGCGTCGGCGCAAGATAGGATTTGTTTACCAGCGACATAATTTACTGGCGGATTTTACGGCGTTGGAAAATGTTGTTTTACCCATGTTGGCAAATGGTGTGGATGAACGTACGGCGTCTGCGCGGGCAATGAAATTGTTGCAATCGGCCAATGTTGCACACAGGGCGTCTCATTTGCCGGGGGAAATGTCGGGCGGGGAACAGCAACGTACCGCCGTCGCACGGGCGTTGGCAAATGATCCGGAAATATTGCTGGCTGATGAACCAACCGGCAGTTTGGATCCGGCACATGCAACCGCTGTGTTTGATTTGTTGTTGGATTTGGTGCGCAAGAAAAAAATGGCTATGTTGTTTGTGACGCATGATATGAATTTGGCGTCGCGTGCAGACAGAAAAATTACAATCAATGACGGGATTGTGGAATAATTAGTTAAAAAATTGTATAATGGTATCAACAGGCAAGGGAGAGGGTTATGAAAAAAGCAGGCAAGGCACCTGTGAAAAAGACAGGTAAAAAAGTTCAAGATTGTCCGATTAATTGTTGCAGTACCGCGCATAAGGTGTGGAGTGCTGTTGCATTGGCGGGGTTGTTTGCGTGCGGTTTGATTTTGGGGTTGACGTATAATCAAACAGATGCGGTTCAGGCAAAGATGGATGCACAACAGTGTGATGCAATCGCAAATGAAATTGTTAATATAACAACAAACGGCGCAACACCAGAAAATATCGATACGCTGAATGAATTAAATCAGGCGTATTTGGACGGATGTGCGGGACGGTTGGTCGTTATTGAAAAGCCTGTGGTGAAATCAATTGCGTCGCGCCCAGAAATTGTTTCTACGTGCGACAGAATTGAACAATTGTTGCAAAAACGTCTGTACCCAGAAGATAACCCAGAATACTGGAAACATTTGGCAAACGCCGATACGTACAGTACTTTGGCCGACAGGGGGTGTGCGGAAAATTCAGAAATGTATAAAACGTTGGCGTTGCGGGAATTGGATATTGCAACGGCGTTGAAACCAACGGAATCTATGGGAACGCGTGATGCAGAAATTGTTATCGATACGTTCAAGAAATTAGATATGCAACAAGAAGCACGTGAATTCTTGGGCAAAGTAGAAAAACTGATAGATCCGGCAACCGATTTTATCTTGCAAATGGAACAGATTATCAATGAATAAAATAAAATTGAAATTTTTATGTGCCGTGTTGTCTTGTGTTGCGGTTGCGCCCGCAATGGCGGAAACCACAACGGAATTGCGCACGGACTGTACCGAAATACAATCGCGTATCAGTGAACTGGCCGCAATTACAGAACCAGATGATGCGACAAAATCTGAACTGGCACAATTACAGGCGGTGTATCGTCGGGATTGTTCAAAGCCCGCCGCAGGTCGCAGAACAATTGGGCGCGTGTCTATGGCGGCGTCGGCAACACCTGTGGCCGCAACCGCAACTGTGGACACAACCCCAGAAACTGTTGTTGTCACGGTCGCAAATTTGTTGGATGACTATTTGGACCAGCGTCGCGATTTGTGTGCCGAATTGGCTGATGATATAGAAATGTTGGCCGATAATAATGCGTCTGATGCGGAATTAGAACCTTTGCAAAATCAGTACAAGGCAGATTGTGAAGACGTTGATCATTCAAAGACCGTGGATATAGACCCAGAAGTGGCCGCCGCAAATGTGGCACGGGGACTGTGCACAGATGGTTCAAAGCCCAATGAATACGGTTGCTGTGATGGGGAACGGTTCACAGATATGGGAAATTTGGTGTTTGCGTGCTGTCCCGAAGATGGGGGCGAATGCTATCCACCTATTAATTCGGGGACAAAATTATGAAGAAAATCTATGTGGTTTTAATCGCAATTGCATTGTTTGTGTGTGGTGGAATTACCGGATATGTAATTGCCGTATGTGCCGGAAACAGTGCACATAGCGCCGATATAGATATTACGTGTATAGATGGCAGTATGCCCGATGAAAATGGTTGTTGCGCGGGCGAGGTTTATACCGATATGGGTGATTTAGGGTTTAATTGCTGTCCGCCGGGTGATGGGGATTGCTATCCACCAATCAGATAAGTTTTTATAGGAGGAGTCCAGATGAGAGAGAAAGTAAAATCAGAAAAGGCAGTACGTGCACCACGTCGTCGCCGTGTGTGGCCGTGGGTGTTGGTTTTGTTAATTGTTGTATGTGGGTCTGGGGCCGTGATTCTGCATGAATTGGGGTATTTGAAATGGCGTGGAATAGATGCCGTAATAAATACCGTTATGCCGAATGACGAAAATATCAATATAGTGGCAACAGATGTTGCGGTTGCGCCCGTTGATACTGTCCAGGTCGCAGATGCGGAAAGTTCAGATATCGTTATTCGGCCCGCATGTGCCGTTATCGAAGACGCATTGTTGGCGCAAATCGTTGATGATGATAACCCAGATTGGCAGGCACAATTTGATTCTTCGCGTGTGTATGCGACGTTGGCCCAGCGGGGATGTGCCCAAAATGCCAAGTTTTTCAGCGATATGTCTGTGCGTAAACAAACCATAGCCGAAGGATTGCGCGCGGTATATGACCAGGGCAGTGATGAAATGACGTCTGTTGAATATCTGTATTCAGATGAAAAAATATGCCAGACAATCGAAAATCGTGTATTGCAAAATATAAACGTGAACGCGTATTCTTATGATGAATTCTTGCGCAATGCGAATACGTATTCTGTGTTGTATGAATATGGATGTCGCGATAATAAAATGGCGTATTCGCGGGCATCTATTCGTGAACTGGCAATCGCGTTGGCATTGGTGCCGGCAGACAAAATGACCCAAGACGAAATCATAACGGTGATAGAGGTGTATAAACGTCTGGGCGCACCGACGTTGGCACATTTGGTTTTGCAACGCTTAAAGGCCCGCGGGTATGATATGGATTTCTTGTTAAGCCTGGAAGATATCATTCATGGCATGCGATAGGTGTGTAATAAATACTTGCGTTTGTCGAAAATTAGTATATAATCACAGGGCTTTGATTTGTTGCGGGCATAGTACAAAGGCTAGTATGCAAGCCTTCCAAGCTTGAAATGCGGGTTCGATTCCCGCTGCCCGCACCAGGAACAGGATAAGGTGCAGTTGAGTTGGGTAACCTTACGACGCAAACATCAACTCGTTGCTAATAACGCAACTCGTTGTGTTTTTATACGCGCGGTTTCCCGCTGCCCGCACCAAGGATTTTCACCGCAGCGAAGCAAGGGCTGAAAATCCATTGCCCACCGAAGCCGCTGGCGCAGGCGGGCGGAACACGAGATTGGGCGTGCGCCGGAGTTGGAGAGCCGGGGCAGACTGTAAATCTGTTGGCTTAAGCCTGAGGTGGTTCGAATCCACCCACTCCCACCAAAACACAAACCGACCGAATGGTCGGTTTTTGTTTTGTGATGGGGTGGTGAGATGAGAACCACTGGTTCGACAATGAGTAGATTTGACAAGCACCGCGCGGTCAAATCGTTAGGAATGCCCCACAGCCGGCGTGATAACGCCGTGCGAGGGAATCCACCCACTCCCACCAAAACACAAACCGACCGAATGGTCGGTTTTTGTTTTGTGATGGAGTGGTGAGATGAGAGCCACTGGTTTGCAATATTTCAAACTAGTTTATTGTAAATACCCCAGTTTTGTAGTAAAATCCAGTAAAAGGATTATTTATGGCGTTATGACATTGGCGCGGGAAAAGGTGAGTGCTAAATCTGGTGCGTTGGTAAAGCAAAATTCAAATGAAATAGGGGACAGGTAATTGTAAATCCAATAAAACAATTACCACAGATTATAAAAACATCGCGTGTGGAGATGCGACAACTGGATGTGACACGTGAAAATGCAGAAATGATTTTTGATGCAATAAAAGATGAAAATTCATCTGATTTTTATTTTAATCCGATTGGCGTTGATAATATTGTTCCAAAATCGGCCGATGAAGTATTGAAATTTATGCAACGTGAATCAGGTTGGACGGCGGATAATGGCGTCGCATTATACTTGTTTCAAAATAATAAATTTATTGGATATCGGCGGTTGTTTTTTTGATGGCGCGACGCGTACATTGCAAATGGCGACTGTATGGCTGATTCGTTCGGCGTGGGGACATGGGTTTGCGCGTGAAACGTCTGATGAAATAGAACGTATTGCGTTTGAAAAGTTGGGTGCCAATCGTATAACGCGACAATGTAGCAAGGATAATGTGCGTTCAGCCAATTCAATAAAATCATCCGGATTTCATTTGGACGGTATCGCACGCCAAGGTGGTGTGTATCCAGATGGAAAATTATATGATAATATGATGTGGTCTAAATTACGTTCGGAATATGTGACGAAATAGTTGTTTTTATGCGGGTTGTTGATGTGTGTAATGGTATACCCCCCCGTGGGGGATAAAATATCCGCACAGATTATTTATCTATGAATTTAACCGTGGGTAGGATTTTTTATTCTTCTATTTCCACGCTGTCGATGTATGTGCGGCCGACGGTTTCCAGGTTTATTGGTTGAAAATCTGGCGATGTCATTACTGGGTCGCGATCGTCTTCGGGTAATATGATTATATTTTGTTCCTGGGTCGGTTGGGACGCCGGGGCGGTTATATGTGTGCCGTATGTTTCCGAACGGTATTTATCACGAAAACGCGCAGGAATATTTATATAATCGTCGGGGTTTATTCCCGGTGTTTCCAGTTCCATTGCGTCGGCTGGTTCTATTTTACGCTGTTCCAGGTTATAAATAGGGGTTAAGAAGTTTGTTGGCGCAGAACGTACAACCTGTGTCGTGCCGTCACCAGTTAATTGTACAATCTGTAATGCGCGTTCATTTTCGCCCGTGGGTTTTAATCTGTACAGACCAGATACGCCGGCATAACCACTGGGGTCCAGCAAGTATGATGCATCTGATTTTGTTGAATATATCATGCCCATTGCCATATTGGTGGCATCGTATCCAAATCCCGCCAGGTGGCCGGGGACTGTGCCAGACATCTGTTCGTACAGGTTAGAAAACGATGGTGATAGTTCCGGCAGTACCGCGTATTTTGCGCCCGCCATTGTGATGTCTGATACTATGTCAGATCCGTCCCATAATGCCGTTCCGTAAAAGCGTGCGTCGCGTGTATTCACGCCATAATAACGCAGGAACGATGCCAGGCTTTCTGTGTCGTCGCCGTTACCCAGAAACAGGACCGCGTCGTATGGTAAATCACCCAGTGTTTCCATTTTTGATAATCTGTCCAGTTGTACCGACAGAGATGATTTTTCAATCGCCCCCAGGTTTTCTTGGGTTAATATGTCGGACAACACAGCACGTGCACGGTTATTTGCCTGGGTCCGGGCGTTGTTCATCGATGCGACATAGGTTGCGGATTTGATGGATTCTGAATCTGATTCCGTGTAATAAAATATGCCAACAACAGGTATACCATACACGTCAGATGCACCAAGTGCGGTGCCCGCCATCAGACGGCCTGTTTCCGTGTCTGGGGCCAGGATAATAAAATTCTGGATGCCATCAGATGACATTTCTTGGACGATTGTTTCAACGCTGTTTGTGGGCAACAGTGCCATTGACATTACGCCATCGCCAATCGCCGTTGCGTCCGATGTAAATGACAGTACCGGTAATGTTTCGGGTTTGGCATCGCGCAGGGTGCGGGCATCATTCGCAAAAACAGGGCCGATTATAACCTCAGGCTCGGTTATCAATACATTTGTCAATGTGGTTGGTAAATCAGATGCCGTGTCATAGAACGCAACCGACAGATTTCTTGGCGCGTTTTGTAATACCGCGATTTCCACAGATGTTTGTATCGCGCGACCAACCGGCGCCAAATCACCAGACAAAGGCAACATAACGGCCATACGATGTACCGGCGCCCCCAGCAAATTATCTGATGGCGTTCCCGGTTGCATGTCAGGGGAACCGTATTGCATTTGTATCGGTGTTCCCGTTTGCAGTGTACCGTATTCTGTAAACCAACTGGTTTCGGGCTGGGATTCCACGCAACCCGCCAAAAATATCAATGTTAAAAATCCAAAAATCTTGTTCATATACATTGAAAAATCCATTTTATTCTGTATCATTCTACTATAAAAGGATTTGTAATGCAATCTGGGCTTTATATTGTCGGAACGCCAATTGGAAACCTGGGGGATATGTCGCCCAGGTCCGTTGATGTATTGCGGAATGTCGATTTAATTGCGGTCGAAGATACACGCGTTTTTGCCAAGTTGGCAACGCATTTCGATATTAAAACACCACGCGTTTCGTGTCATGAACATAATGAACGTGATGTTGTCCCAGATTTAATTCAAAAAATGCAGGCGGGGGCGTCAATCGCGGTTGCGACTGATGCGGGTATGCCGGGGGTCAGTGATCCTGGGTTTCGTTTGGTGCGTGCGTCGCGTGATGCGCATATTCCCGTATTTGTTGTGCCGGGGCCCGTCGCGGCGATTGCGGGGTTGGTATTGTCAGGATTCCCAACAGACAGGTTTACATTCTGTGGCTTTTTTGATGAAAAAAAACTGCGCGATGATAATAAAATTCGTCATACGATTATTTATTATGAGAGTCCAAATCGTGTTATGGCGACAATTTCTGCAATGGCACGGGTTATGCCCGAACGCCAGATTGCCATAGTACGTGAAATTACCAAAATTCACGAAGAGGCTATCATCGGGTATCCCGCAGATTTGATGCATATAGAACCGCCACGTGGTGAAATTGTTATCGTTGTTGCACCCGCACCGGAACACAAAATGTCTGATGCGGAAATATCAGAAATTGTTAATGATATTGTCGCAGATGCGGGAACAAAAGAATCTGCGGCGGAACTGGCACGCAGAACAGGAATTTCCAGAAAAGAAGCGTACAGGCGAATATTGCACAAGGATGGTGATGAATGATTACGTTTGTTGGGGGATTTGAACGGGTCGCGGATTTACCCAATACGGCGTTCCCAGAATATGCGTTCGTCGGGCGCAGTAATGTTGGTAAATCTTCGCTGATAAACGCAATAGTTGGGCGGGTGGTTGCACGTACGTCTAATACGCCGGGGCGTACGCAAACGCTGAATTTGTTTAATATTGACGACCGGGTTATGTTGGTTGATTTACCCGGATACGGGTATGCGCGGGTATCGCGCGATGATGCGATGCGGTGGTTGCGACGATTAGAAGAATATTTAATAACACGTCGTCAATTACGCAGATTATTTATATTGATAGATTCACGAATTGGTGCACGGGATTCTGATTTGGATTTAATGGATTTCTGTGATGCGAATGGAATTTCATATCAAATTGTTTATACCAAGAAAGATAAGCGGGTGCGTGAAAAATCACAATGTGTGTTGAATCATGAAAATCATCCGGCCATGATTCCAGAGATACTGGAAACATCCGCAGAAAAAAAAGTGGGATTGGAACCATTAAGGGCGATTATCGGTGTCAAATAAAAACGTTTTTTATGCAACAAACCCGGGACGCATGATTGATGCGCTGGGGCGGGTGTTGGATTCTGCGGGTGTGGAATTAAAAGACATGCTGATTTTTCTGCCCAGCAGACGTGCCGTGCGTTCCGTGGAACGATATCTGGTGAAACGCGCAGGGCACAGTATTATTTTACCACGGCTGGTTGCGTTGGGCGAAGGTGCGGACGATGCAGATGCGACGGATGTGGATGAAGAATGCATCGACGCGGTGTCTGATACGGAACGCGTGGCGGTGCTGGCCAAATTATTGGCCAAAGATTCTTTGGTTGGCGATGTTGCGTCTGGGTTGCCGTTGGCCCACGATTTATTGCGTATGCAGGATTATCTGGAAAACGAAGGCGCGTGGGATAATAACAGGGACTGGACACAACTGGTCGATGAAAAATATGCTAATCATTTTCGGCACAAGGCTGAATTATTAAACCTGTTGTCGCGGGTCCAGGCGGAAATTGTTGATAATCGTCCAACCCAGGCCCAGGTCAGAAATCGTGATATTCGGGCGTGGCGTGGGTTATTAGACAAGTATGGTTTGATTGTTGTTTGTGGGTCTACGGCCAGTGTGCCCGCAACCGCTGATTTGATGGTTGCCGTTGCGTCGCATCCGCGTGGACGGATAATATTGTCTGGGCATATTTCTGGGGATGTTGCGGATTTTGAATTGGATACAAATCCGTATAATTCCGAATATAAATTATTACAGCGTTTGGGTATGGCGCCCGGTGATGTTATACCAATCGATGCTGGGGACAGTGCCATAGAATTTATGAACTATGCATTCGGAAATAATCCAGAACGTTTGGGTGGTGGTGATGCGGTGGCGCATTGTCATTTGGTTGCATGTGCACGCGAAAGCGAAGAGGCCGACGTTGTTGCAGAAATCGCGCATCGTGCGGTGGCGGCGAATAAATCTGTGTTGGTAATTACACCCGATGCCGCCGGAAATCAGCGTATTGCCGTTGCACTGGGGCGTCGGGGTATTGATGCGGATTTTTCTGGTGGGGTGCCCGGAAATATGACACGCGCGGGGCGTGCGCTGTTGAATTTATTTGACGCATGGGTTGATGCCGGGCGTGGCGATGATTTCGATAGAATATACGCAAAATCAGATTACAATTTAATGCGTACAATCGAATATATTGTTGATGATGCCGGTTTGGATTTTTCGCCCAGTTTTGATATAGATGACGTGGCATCAATTCAGGTGTGGCGCGCGATAAAGAAATTGTCTGATTGTTTGGAACGCGAAAAAATCACACTGGATTTGGGCGATGCACGTGCGTTTTTGGCCGATGCGATTTCCAGAACCCAGGTTCGGAATGTGATGAAAGAAGATGCGTCTGTTATTGTTCTGGGGACCATAGAATCCAGAATGCAGGTTGCAGACGTGGTTATTCTGACCGGATTGAATGACGGAATGTTTCCGGCGCGCGGATATGAAAATGCGTGGATTCCGTTGCGGGTCGCCCAAGAAATTGGTTTGCCGTCGCCCGACAGAAAGGTGTCTTTGCAATCGTTGGATTTTATGAATTTGTCTTGCTGTGGTGAAGTGTATTGGACGCGCAGTGAGGTTTCTGGTGGCGTTAAAACGACACCGTCGCGGTTCTTGTCACGTGTCAGTGTGCGGGGCGGGGCGTATGATAGTGATGTGGGGCATGATATTTTGCGGGCCGTTCGTGAACGCGATAATGTTGTCGCGGATCCATTGGATAAATCGGCGCCAACGCCCGGGCCAGACTGGTCCAAGGTATATGTAACAGAACTGGAATATTTAACGCATAATCCGTATGCGTTCTATGTGCGTCATATATTACGGTTGCGTGTTTTGGATGATTACTGGGTTATGCCAGATGCACGAAAACTGGGGAATATTGTGCACAAGGTTATAGAAAACACACGTGATTTTGATGCAACGCGTTTGGTCGCGGATATGCAGGTGTTGGCGCATGAAATATTGGCGCCAGACAGTGTGCTGTTTCATTTCTGGCGTCGGCGATTTGACAGAATGGCGCCTGTGATTGTTGATGCGATGAAAAATGTGCCAATCACGTCCAAGCCAGAATTAGAAGGCAGTGTCGAAATTGCCGGGCGACGTATCTGTGCAATCGCGGACAGGGTATGGGACGGTGGTGTGTTGGATATTAAAACGGGGGCCGCACCGTCCAGAGATAAAATGATTAAGGGGACTATGCCACAATTGCCGTTAGAAGCATATATCTTGCAACAGGGCGGGTTTCCAATAGAAACAACCGTTGCGTCGCAAACGCCACAGATTATGTTTGTTCAATTGCAAAACAAAAACGAAAAGACAATCGTGTATTCTGTCGAAGATACCAGGGCAATGATAGATGGATGTGTTGAAAAAACAACCGAACTGGTCAATCAATATTCTGTTGGCCAGGCCCCATATGAATATCATGAAACCCAGGATTCACGATACAAAATATACGATGATTTGGCACGCCAGGATGATTAATTTATATTAATCATTAATCCACAATGATCTGTTGGTTTTGGCGCCATGCGTGGTTCCATATCTATTTCGCATGCCGTTATGTTTTTCATTGCAGATGCGTTCGCCAGAAAATAGTCCAGGCGCAGACCTTGTTTCTTGCCGATTGTATCACCGCCACGGTATCCGTACCATGTGTAATCAATTGTATCGGGGTGCATTTTGCGCCATACGTCCGTCCACCCCATATCCAGCCATGATTGCATTATTTTCCGTGCATCCGGGGCCACAATCGCAATGCCAACGTAATTTGCCGGTTTCCATACGTCTGCGTCGGTCAGTGCAACGTTAAAATCGCCACCAATAATTACAGATTCTGGGGAATTTGTATATTGAGAAATATGGTCCGTGAATGCGCGCATCCATTCCAGTTTGTATGGGAATTTCGGTGAATCAACCGTGTCGCCGTTCGGCATATATACGTTTATAACGCGAATACGGCCGTCTATGACGCATTCGATAAAGCGTGCGTTCGGGTCTGAATAGTTGGGCAGGCCAATTGTTGTATCTTCGATAGAATATTTCGAAAATACGGCAACGCCGTTCCAACTTTTTTGGCCAAAAACCTTTACATTATATCCATATTCATCAAACAGGTTATGGGGAAAGTTAGCGTTTTCCACCTTTAATTCTTGGACCATGATGACATCGTATTCGCCGCCGCGCAAGATGTCGATGAAACTTTCCGCATGGGCGCGGATAGAATTGATATTAATTGTCAGTATTTTCATATTTGCATTCTTTTTTCCTGTGGATATAATAATTCCTGTCCAATATAAAAACAACAAGGAATTTTATTATGAATATGTATCAATTGCTGGAACGTACGACGCAGACGTGGCCGGACAATTTGTTCTTGGTGCGTGAAAACGTTACGTTTACAGGATTTATAGAATTGGTTAAGGCACGGGCAACGTCTTTGCATAATGCGGGGGTGAAGCGTGGTGATGTTGTGGGGGTATTGGCGCACAATATACCAGAATTTCCAATAACGCTGTTCGCAATTTGGTATTTGGGCGGTGTGGCATTGTTGCTGGATACGAATTTAACGCCGTTTGAATACGACAATATGACCGCAACCACAGATTGTCATATGGTTTGTGCGGAAAAGTCTTTCTTTTATAAAACTAAAAACTTCAAATTCTATGATATAACCAAGAAAGACGGTAAAATTGACCCGAAACTGAAACCGGCACCGTTGGAATCAACGGATGTGGCGACACTGTCGTTTACGTCGGGTTCAACCGGTACGCCAAAGGTTGTGCCACTGACGCATTTTAACCTGATAGAATGTTCTAATTCATTGGAAGATATGCACGAATGGATTAAGCCGGGATTCATTATGTATGGGTTCTTGCCCATGTATCATATCTTTGGATTCGCGGTCGAATTGTTGGCGACGTTGCATTATGGGGCGGGGGTATTGTTGCAACCCAGCATCAATCCAAAAGAAATTATGGAAGATTTCAAAAAATATCGCCCGCATGTTATTCCCGCCGTCCCCAGATTGTGGGAGGTTTTACGCAACCGCATAATAGAAAATATTAAATCTCAGCATAAATGGTGGTTGGCGTCGTTCGTGCTGAAATACGGTAAAGTTTTGCAGAAAATTGGACTGGGGGCGTTGGTGCGCAAGGTTCAAGAACCTGTATTGGCCGTATTTGGTGGACGCGCAAAACTGTTAATCGCAGGTGGGGCCGCCACCAAGCCAGAGGTTGAAACGTTCTATGAACGGTTGGGGCTGACATTTATTCAGGGGTATGGTTTGACCGAAACCGTGGGACCAATCTGTATTTCTAAGCCCACTAAAAAACGCTTTCCGTTTGCGTTTGGTGGACCGACAACAAACAACGAATGCGAAATTCGTGATAAAAACGAAGATGGTATCGGGGTTCTGTGGTTGCGTGGACACCAGGTGTTTGGTGGATATCTGAATAATCCGGCCGTGAACAGCGAAGTGTTCGATGAACGCGGGTTCTTTAATACCGGGGATATGGTGTCTATGGATAAAAATGGCGAACTGCATTTCGCAGGGCGGAAAAAGCAGGTCATCGTTTTGGATTCTGGGAAAAATGTTTATCCAGATGAATTAGAAGCCATGTTTATGGAAATCCCAGGGGTCAAAAATGTTGCTGTGTTCGAACACAAGGTTAAAAACAAAACCGTAACGTACGGCGTGTTCAGTGTGGAACCAACAATGACAATCGAAAAATTGGCCGCCGCGGTTGCCCAGGCGAATAAAAAGGTTGCTTCGTATAAATGGGTTACCCATTTTGCAATGACAACCGAAGATTTGCCCACCACCAGTACCCAAAAGGTTAAACATCACGTGGTGCGTCAGAATTTGATTGAGGGCAAATATCCAATTCGGCACGAATAAAAAATCCCCGGTTTTATTCCGGGGATTTTTTTGGTCTTGGTCCGTGGAGTGGAAATTATTTAGTTAAAGCGTTTTGATAACTTTATAAAAATTATCGTAAAAATAATACGATATTTGACAGGGTTAATAAATTACTTTCCCAGACACAGTTGTGAAAATGTCGCGTCCAGAACGTCTGATGCGGTTATGGTTCCCAAGATTTTTCCAATTGCGTCGGCCGCGCGGTGTGTGTGTTCTGCAAAAATGTCATAGTGTTCGGATGGTGTATCCAACGCCGATTTTAATTCTGTTTTGGCGTTTGTCAGCAATTCGTATGTGCGGGCGTTTACCGCAACACCCGATTCCGCCGTTTCGGCGATTTTAGATATTTTTTTACGGATTGCGGTCATTAATGCCTTTATCCCCGTGCCGGTTTTAGTTGATGTGTATATCGCGCCACGTATGTGTGGGGTATCGCCCAGGTCTGATTTATTTATAACATATATTGTATTTGGTGCGGGGCGGGGTGGAATTTTTGTTGTGTTGTTTGCACATTGTACATTAATAATAATGTCGGCGTTTTTTATTTCTGATTGGGTGCGTGCGATTCCGATTTTTTCAACCGTGTCGGTCGCGTCGCGCAGGCCCGCCGTATCAGACAAATTCACCATATACCCATCAATGTCCAGGTTCGCAGATACCACGTCGCGTGTTGTGCCGGGGGTGTCGGATACTATCGCGCGGTTGGTTCCGACAATTGTATTAAACAATGATGATTTACCAACATTTACATCGCCCGTTAAAACAATGTTAATTCCGCCGCGGATAGCGCGCACCGCCGTATGGCGCGAAAGCGCATTGTCGATTTCGTCGTATAATTTTTTTGTCTTGGTGCGGATTGTTTGGCCGATGTTGGCCGGCAATTCGTCGTCGGCATAGTCTAATATCGCGGCCGCGTATGCAGAAATTTCTATCATCTGGGTGCGCCAATCGTTGTATGTTTCACTGTCCCCGCCCAACATAGATGCCAGCGCAGATTTTCGTTGGGCATCCGTCTGGGCGTCCAGCAATGCGACCAATCCGTCAATATCCGCCAAATCCATTTTATTATTATAAAATGCGCGACGTGAAAATTCACCGGGTATCGCCATGCGGGCGCCCATATCACGCAAATATTCAAATACTTTGTTTATCACCGCCGGTGCGCCGTGTGAATATATTTCAATTATGTCTGTACCGGTAAAAGAGTGGGGCGCAGAAAAATATACGGCAATAACCTGGTCAATTAAATCGCCAGATGTGTCGCGAAAGTTTGCAAAATATGCGTGGCGTGCGTCTGCCGATTTGCGATTTGTGATTTGCAAAAACAGATTATACAAATCGTCGCCCGATACACGTATGACCGCCACACCGGATTTTCCGTGCCCCGACGACAGCGCAAAAATTGTTTCGTTATTGTTCATTTTTGTTTATTCCCACTGATTTCTTTTAATGCCATTGGAACCAATTTTGCAACGTCGGCGGTTGGGTTGGCCGATACCAATTTTTGCGCCATATCCACAATGTCCAATCTGCGGTATCCCAATGATTCCAGGGCCGCCAGTAAATCAGGCAATGCACCAGGCGCACCCAATGTATCCGGGGTAAACAGTGATGCACCGGCGATTTTGTTCTTTAATTCAACAATGATTTTTTCTGCGACCTTTTTCCCGACGCCCGGCGCAGATGTTATCGTTTTGGCGTCGCCCGTCGCAATTGCCGACATAATTGTATCTGTTTTTATGGCGCCCATTATTGCCAATGCCAGTTTTGGGCCAACACCCGATACGGCCGTCAATTGGTTAAACAGGTTTTGTGCGGCCAGACTGGAAAATCCGAACAGGCGAATTGAATCTTCACGCACAACGGTTTCAATCCATAATGACACCGTTGATTTTGGTGTCAGGTATTCAGTGGTAAAAACCTTGTACCCGACGGGGCCCGCCATCAAGATGATAAATCCGTCGCCTGTATAGTCAACAATACCTTGCAATTTTCCAATCATTTGTTATCCTTATCCCAGTAATTTTAATTCAATATATATAAAAGGTCAAATTATGAGTGGACACAGCAAGTGGCATAATATTCAGCACAAAAAAGGGGCCGTCGATGCGGCGCGCAGTGGGTTGTTTACTAAGTTGGCGCGCGAAATAACAATGGCGGCAAAGTTGGGCGATAAAAATCCAGATAATAATCCGCGGTTGCGTCTGGCGATTCTGAACGCACGCAAGAATTCTATGCCGAATGATAATATCAAGCGCGCAATTGACAAGGCATCGGGCGCAAATACAGAAAACTATGTTGCCGTTCGGTATGAAGGATATGGGCCAGGGGCCGTTCCTGTGATTGTCGAAGCGTTGACCGATAACCCACGTCGTACCGTGCCAGAGGTTCGTAATATTTTTGCCAAAAACGGCGGAAATATGGGCGAAGAGGGCAGCGTTGTGTTTATGTTTACACGTGCGGGACAAATTTTCTATCCGGCATCCGTTGGTAAAACCGAAGATGAAATGATGGAAATCATTATGGATGTAAATGCCGATAACCTGGAATCAGATGAAGAAGGTTTTATTATCACGACCAAGCCTGATGATTTTATGACTATTCAAAAGGCGTTGTCTGATAAACTGGGGGAACCGGAACGTGCGGAATTAACATGGATTCCGAATATGCCAATGGATTTAGATGATGAAGCGTATGCCAAGTTGGAAAAATTGGTGGATGCGCTGGACGATAATGACGACGTGCAAAAGGTATTTACCGCCGCCGCATAAATCTGTGTCTGGTTTTTAATGCAGGTCCGCGCCCAGGTGCGCGGATTTTTTGTATTTATTAAAATATGTGGTATCATACATATATTATATAGGTAGAAGTAAAATATGCGTGTGTTGGGAATTGACCCGGGGTTGTTGCATACGGGTTGGGCGGTTGTTGATTCTGTGGGGACGCGACGGCACTATGTCGCCAGTGGGGTTATTTTGCCCAAGACGTCTGCACCGTTGGCGGAACGGTTGGCGGTAATTTTTCGGGGTGTGTCAGATTTGTGTGAACAGTTTTCACCAGATGTGTGCAGTATCGAAATAACTTTTGTTAATCAAAATCCAAGAACAACATTGATTTTAGGACATGCCCGTGCCGCCGCGATTGTGGCGGTGGCGAATCGTGATATTCCCATATACGAATATGAACCGAATAAAATTAAAAAGGCATTGACGTCTGCGGGGCATGCCGATAAAGACCAGGTTTATAAAATGGTGCGTATGTTGTTGCCGGGGGCGAATCCAAAAACATCTGATGAAAGCGATGCAATCGCAATTGCGTTGGCGCATACCAATATGGCCAGATTTGGGTTATAATGTTTTGCTTTTTCTGGTATAATTACACTGTATCCAAAGGAGCCCCAAAATGAAAAAAGAATATGAAGAAGTCCATCGGGCGAAAATGTTGTCTGTGCAACGTGTGTTGTTTCGGGCGTTTGTTATAAACTTTGCGCTGGTTTTTGCGGTTTGGTTGCTGACGTTTTGGCCAACGTTTATGTATTTGCTGGTCGGTATTACGGGGGTGTCTTTGCCGACAATGTATATTTCTGTGATAGGGTGTTTGGCCATTTGGAAATTGGCGGGCGTCGTTTTATTCTTGGTGCCGGCTGTTGCCATTTGGTGGGAACGCAAGGTTATGAAATAGCAATCGCCCCGTTGGGGCGATTTTTTATATATCGTTTTTTATTGTTTGATTTTTATTTTCTGAAACTGATTTTTGCAACCGCGTCATGACCAAAGTATTTGTTTATCTTGTTCGTGATTTCGTCGGACATATATGATAACTGTAATGTGAATGCCGGGTTGGCCGGGCGCAATGTTATATTAAACTTGCCATCGCGGGTTTTCTTTATCGCAACAATTTTTGCAATCGATGAAATTTCTGGGCCCATAATTGTATCCCACCGTGCAACCAGGTCTGCATCAGATGCGCGTACGCCAAATATTCGCAACAGTCCGCCCATCGCACCCGCAATTGTTTGCGGGCGGGCAATGCGATGCGTGAATTTATTTTGTGGGTTCGACATAACTGTATTCTTTGGGCATTAATATGAACATTTGACCCTGGGCGTGTTGGCCGTGGGCGAATTGATATGCTTCTTCACCCTTGCCAAAGAATATGTCCGCACGAATCCAACCGCGAATTGCACTGCCGGTGTCTTGGGCAATCATCAGACGTGAAAATCTGCGCCCGTCGGACAGGTTGGTGTCAATGTACACCGGCATCCCCAGTGTGTATATGTCGTCGTCCATTGCAATCGAACGTATCTTTGACAACGGGGTGCCCAATTTGCCAATTACATCCGGTGGGACAGATTCATAGAAATATACATAGCGCGGATTGTTATATATAACTTCGCGGGCCAGGGTGGGGTTCTGTTTCAGGTATGACCACACCGCGTCCGCAGAATATCCGTTCGGTGGACGGATACCACGTGAACGCAACTGTTCCCCGATTGATTTGAACGGCAAATCATTTACCGCCGCAAAGTTTAATTTTACCATGGTGCCATCGTCCAGTTGTAACATACCACTGCCTTGGATTTGGATGTTTTGGACATCGACAATGTTGGCCCAGTACAGTACGCGTCCGATTTGTTGGTCTACGATTTGTTGTTTGGGGACACCCTTGTAATTACGACCGTCGGTTGGTACGCCCATCAGTGGTTCGTTGCATGTGGCCGTTTTGGTTCGGCATGCCGGTATAATCGGTGAATAGTACCCAGTATACAGTCCGCGTTTTGACCCGTTGTCGTCAATAACCTGGTACGGTTGGAAATTAGATTCAAACCATGCGCGAACCGTTGCAACGTCCGCCGATGCAGACGGCAACATACGGCATTTTTCCGCAAACAGTTCCGCATCTGGGACAACGCGTCCGCCAAACTGAATTCGTGCACGACATGAATTACGAAATGCCTGTAATGCATAACGAACGTCATCATTTCGCCATCCGGGTAAATCATTATATGATACACGGCGTAAATTGGATGGAATCACAGAATTATCACCACGGTGGGTTGGGGTTGATAAATCACAAGATGTTAATGCCAATGCGCATATACCCAATGTAAATCCGCGCAACAGTACACGTTTTATCCAATTGGCCATTTTTATTTATCCCCCCCACTTGTAAAACAATATCACTAGTGTTATATTATCATAAAATGATGCGTAAAAAAAGGAGTAAACGCAATGGCAAAATTTAAGATTATTTCGCAATTCTTGAAAGATTTTTCTTTCGAAAGCCCGAATGTACCAGAATTGTTCTTTAAGCGCGAAAATACCCAGGCGAAATTGGAAATAAATATCGATTTGCAAATCAAGGGTGCCGAAAATAATTTGTTTATGGTTGATTTGATTACCAAGGTTCATTCTAAGTTGGATGAGGGTGAAAAATCTATATTCTTGATTGAATCCACGTATTCGGGTCTGGTTCAGATGGACGAATCCAAGGATGAAGAAGACAAAAAACGTGCATTGTTGATAGATGTGCCGACATTGTTGTTCCCGTCTGTACGTGCGTTGGTTGTACGCGCAACGGCGGAATCAGGGTTCCCGGCATTTGTTATGCAACCCGTGGATTTCAAAAAATTGTACGAAGATAAACAGAAAGAAGCATCTAAATAACATCATACATATTATATATATGTGTATTGGGGTTCGTGCAGAAATGCACGGACCTTTTTATTTTCGTATTTTTATGATAGAATAATAGGGCTATGGCCAAGGACAAGTATATTTCTGTGAAAAATGGTGTCAGCGGGTTTTCTTTTGCAAACCTGGGGTTGTTTACTGGGTTCGCAGATGGTATTTATAATGCCGTATATTCTTTGGTGTTGATGGAAATATTCACTAATTCCGCGGTCGTTGGTGTCTATGTCGCAATATATGCGTTCTTTTGCATGATAGTTGGTTTGTTCGCAAATGAGGTGTTCAGACGGTTTTCCAAGGTGCGGGTGTTCTATTTCGCAATGCTGATGATGGCGATATGCTATGCGATGATGAGTTTTTCTATCCGGCCCAGCACGTTCGTTATACTGGATTTTACAACCGGGGTGGCGATTACGTTGGTCGGGGTGTTGATTCCGCTGTTTATGTCTGATTTTTCCAAGAACATAGGTATGGCCCGATTGAATTCACGGTATCATTTGTGGATGAATGTCGGTGCGTTGTTTGCGCCAATGATTGCCGTCGCCATCGCAGACCAATTTACAAATCGCAGTGCGTTTTTTGCGTCTGCGTTGATTTACTTCGCGGGGTGGTTGTCGTTCAAGTTTTTCCATGTTGTCCAAGAAGATAAACGGATTACACCGGTAAATCCGCGCAAGACCGTGCGGGCGTTGGTGAAAAATGCCGTCGCGTTTTTCAAGCGTCCCGGTATGCCACGGGCATACGCTGTTAATTTTGGGTATTATTCTTTGCGGGCAATGCGATACTTGTATGTGCCGATTGTCGTTATGGAAAACGGTTTTTCCAAAGATACGTTGGGGTGGGTGTTAACGTTGGGGATTATTCCGTATCTGGTGTTGTCGGAAATGATGGCCGGATTGGTTCGGCGGTACGGCAAGAAAAAATGGCTGTTTGTTGGATTTTCTTCGTTTGCGGTGTTTTCTGCGCTGGCCACGTTTGTTGGGGGATGGCCGTTGTTGGCTATATTTGTTATGTGGCAGGTGTCTGGGGCGTTGATGGAATCTGTGCATGATTTGTTATTCTTTGATACCGCAAAAAAGACCGAACAAACAAGGTATTATGGAATCTTTCGTACCAGTGTCAATTTGCCAAACGTTGTTGCACCAATTTTGGGCGCGGTGTGTATAACTGTGTTCGGCGGAACGTCGGCCGTTTGGGTTGTGACCGCCGTTATTGGGGCAATATCGGCGTTGTTGGTTATGGCCAAGAAATAGGGGACGCAACAGGGAAAATACCGCAAATTTTATTGCGAAGTGGGTAAATAAATTGTATTATTTTCCTGATAAGAAAAGGGGAAATGTTTATGGCAAAAAAAGAAGTCGCAAAAGATGTTTCGGCACCGGCAAAAAATCCGGCGTTGGAATCTGCGTTGGCACAAATTCAAAAGCAATTCGGTAAAGACGCAATTATGAAAATGGGCGATGGGTCCCAGCAGGGGATTGAGGCTATTTCGTCCGGGTCTTTGGGATTGGATATCGCGTTGGGAATTGGTGGGTATCCGCGCGGGCGAATTGTTGAAATTTATGGTCCGGAAAGCAGTGGTAAAACCACACTGGCATTGCATGCCGTGGCCGAAGCGCAAAAAAAAGGTGGGACTTGCGCATATATTGATGCGGAAAATGCGTTGGATCCGTCGTATGCAAAAAAACTGGGTGTTGATGTCGCAAATTTAATTATATCCCAGCCGGATTCCGGGGAACAGGCGTTGGAAATTGCCGATACGCTGATTAAATCTGGGGCGGTTGATGTTGTTGTTATCGATTCGGTTGCGGCACTGGTGCCCAAGGCGGAATTAGAGGGTAATATTGGTGATTCTTTTGTTGGAACAACCGCGCGGTTGATGTCGCAGAGTTTGAAAAAATTGGCGGGGTCTGTGTCGCGCAGTAATACGCTGTTAATCTTTATTAATCAAATCCGTATGAAGATTGGGGTTATGTTTGGAAACCCGGAAACGACATCTGGGGGGAATGCGTTAAAGTTCTATGCGTCGGTGCGTCTGGATATTCGTCGCACGGGTCAGATTAAGGATAAAGAAAACGTTATCGGTAATGAAACGCGTGTTAAAATTGTTAAAAACAAGGTTGCGCCACCATTCCGTACCGTCGATTTCAAAATTATGTATGGCGAAGGTATTTCCCGTATCAGTGAAATTCTGGACATGGGGGTAAAGTACGATTTTATCGAAAAAGCCGGCAGTTTTTATTCTTATAATAATGAACGTATGGGCCAGGGTGAAAATAATGCGCGTCAATGGTTGCGCGATCACCCAGATGTTCAACAGGAATTGTTAGATAAAATTATGGCGCGCGCAAATGGTATCGCCGAAGAAATGACAACGGGGCCGGCCGATGACGATGATGTTGTCGGACAGGATGTGGCGCCGGTTGAAGGGGATTTATAAAAAAGGGGTAAATATGAATTTGGCCAGAATTTGGACTCTGTCGGGTGTGGTTTTGCGTGGGCATGTGTTGAATTGGTTTTGGCGGGACCGTGCCGTGCGTCATGATATTCGTGGCGATGTAATAGGAACGGCGTTGCCAAAATATTTTCGGCGCTATTTATCAGCAGTTGAACGTATGCCCGTCAGAAGTGTGGTCAAAGACGATGCAAACGAAAAAATATTTACCATCTGGTTACAGGGCGAAGACAATGCGCCACCGTTGGTCAAGGCCTGCTATCGCAGTGTGCGAAAGCATTGCAAGCAAGAATTGGTGGTGTTGGACGAAAAAACGTTGCCACAATATATTACTCTGCCAGATGTAATTATGAAAAAACGCGCCCAGGGAAAAATTAAAAACGCGCATTTCGCGGATATTTGTAGGGTGGAATTATTATATAAGTATGGCGGTTTTTGGTTGGATTCAACCGGATTTGTTACCGCACCAATTCCTGATTGGATTGTGAATGAAGATTTCTTTGTGTTCATGGCGGGGCACGCGGGCAGTCCGTACAGTTTTATACAAAACTGTTTCATTCGGGCGCGTCGGGGTGCGTATTTGCTGGATGCGTGGCGGGCAATGATTCTGGATTACTGGACCCATGAAAACAGCAACTTTGATTATTTTATGCACCAATTAATGTTCAAGACATTGGTCATGTATGACGAACGTGCAAAAAAAGAATTCGCCAAAATGCCACATGTCGACCAAGATCCGACCCATGCGCTGTGGTGGGAATATTGTGATAAGCCGTTTAATCAAAAAACATTTGATTCTGTTGTGGCGCCCGTGTTCTTTCAAAAGACTACGTATGCCCAGGCTAAAAATCCAATCCCGGGCAGTTTCGCAGATGTTATGATTAATAAAATGAACCAAGACTGATGCGGGGGGAAATAGGTATGCCGGAAATTTCTGTGATTATCCCTGTGTACAATGTGGAAAAGTATCTGCGTCGTTGTTTGGACAGTTTGTTGGCCCAGACATTTACCGATTGGCATGCGATATGTGTAAATGACGGCAGTGTGGATAAATCTGGGGAAATTTTGGCCGAATACGCACAACGCGATTCGCGTTTTACCGTGGTGAATATTCCAAATTCTGGGCCCGCATGTGCGCGAAATGTTGGTATAGAACGGGCCCAGGGAAAATACGTAATGTGTGTTGATGGGGATGATTTTATTCATCCCCAGACAATGGAAATCGCGCATTTCTTGGCCGTGCGGGATGGGTCTGATATTGTGTCTTTTACATATGACAGATCGTATCGTCCTTATTTAATGGTGCGATATAAATTGGGGTTGGGGATAGAAAATATCGAACCGCTGGGGATTCGGCGTCGGTATCGGCCCGCGGCGGTGCGGACGTTGGTGACGGATGATATTTTTGCCTATGCGACAGAACAGACGCATAATGCATTTAATCCAAAGCGCAGGTGGCTGATTAAGCATACGCAGGTTTGGAAAAATTTGTATAGGCGCGATTTAATTGCAGATGTAAAATTTATTGATGGAATTTTGTACGAAGATTTCCCGTGGTGGTCGGCGGTCATGCTGAAAAATCCGCGGGTGACAATTGCGCCGTTGCCGTTGTATTATTATGTGCCGAATTTTGGCGGAATATTCTTGTCCGCCGGCCAGATGCGTGCGTTTGATGGAATGTGTACGGGTGTGCGGGATACTTTTTTGTTGTACCAGGCCAAAGCGAGCCCGTATCAAATGCAACAATGGTCCAAGAACTTTAAGTGGTATTTTATCAAGTGGGCATTTAATAAAATTAAATATTTTACCAGTGTGGCGGATTTGAACAAGGCGCGCAATTGGTTCAGGGAACTGGACAGAATTGGGGCGTTGGATAGTCCGCATAACAAAAAAACAAAAAAACTGCGTCAGAAAATTTGCGCGTTTATAAAGGATTGCCACCAAAATGACAGATGACAAACCAAAAATTTCAGTAATAATTCCAATATACAATGTGGAAAAATATTTGCGTCGCTGTTTGGACAGTATGTTGTCCCAAACATTTACCGATTGGCAGGCGATATGTGTAAATGACGGCAGTCCTGATAACTGTGGTGAAATATTATCAGAATATGCCGGACGTGATGGTCGTTTCAAAATAGTAAACAAAGAAAACGGTGGGCTGTCTGATGCGCGAAATGCGGGTATGCGTGTTGCAGACGGCGATTTTATTTTATTTTTAGACAGTGATGATTTTATTCATCCGCAAACACTGGAAATCGCATATTTTCTGGCCACGCGTGATGGCACAGACATTGTTTCTTTTACCTATGATCGCGCGTTCAGAACGGAACTGATGGTGCGTAATAAACTGGGGTTGGCGTGCGATGGGGTTATGCCGAAAAAATATAATCGTCGGTATCAGATTGCACAAATAAAAACGTTGGTTACCGACGACGTTTATGCGTATGCAACCGAACGCACCCATAATGCATTTAATCCAAAGCGCAGGTGGCTGATTAAGCATTGTCAGGTTTGGAAAAATTTATATCGGCGTGAACTGATTTCAGATATTCCTTTTATTAAGGGGATTTTATTCGAAGATTTCCCGTGGTGGTCGGCGGTCATGCTGAAAAATCCGCGGGTGACAATTGCGCCGTTGCCGTTGTATTATTATGTGCCGAATTTTGGCGGGATTGTTTTGTCGGCTAAACAGTTGCGTATTTTGCACAGTTTGTGTGATGGTATGGAATATGCGTACAAGTTATACAGCACGCAGGCCACAGAATATCAGGCGCGTC
This sequence comes from uncultured Alphaproteobacteria bacterium, assembly GCA_944389345.1. Classification (GTDB taxonomy): domain Bacteria; phylum Pseudomonadota; class Alphaproteobacteria; order Rs-D84; family Rs-D84; genus Enterousia. The sequence continues at coordinate 53,403 of CALXMA010000004.1, forward strand.
AATGGAATTACAATTTTAAGTGGTTCTTTATAAAGAAGATTTTGCGTAAAACAAAATACTTGGATAATCGGGTGGATTTGAATTCTGCGCGGGAACGTGTTTGTGAATTGGAAAAAATTGGCGCGTTGGATAATCCGCCGTGTCGGTGGGCGCGACGTGTGCGGTGTCGTGTGTGTCATTTTATAAAGGATTGTTGTAAGCATGTCAAAGCGTAAACCAAAAATTTCAGTAATAATTCCAATATACAATGTGGAAAAATATTTGCGTCGCTGTTTGGACAGTATGTTGTCCCAAACATTTACCGATTGGCAGGCGATATGTGTAAATGACGGCAGTCCTGATAACTGTGGTGAAATATTATCAGAATATGCCGGACGTGATGGTCGTTTCAAAATAGTAAACAAAGAAAACGGTGGGCTGTCTGATGCGCGAAATGCGGGTATGCGTGTTGCAGACGGCGATTTTATTTTATTTTTAGACAGTGATGATTTTATTCATCCGCAAACACTGGAAATCGCGCACAAGTACATTGTACAAAATAACGCAGATGTGTTTTTGTTTGGGTATGATGAAAAATCGCACCGTAAATTATTACGGTTGATGCGGGGCGGGTTTGATGTGTCGGGGTGTGTGCCGGGGGCGGTGAGCAGAAAATACAATATCGATGGCGTGCATGTGCACAAGATAAAAAAATTATTGTTTCACTGTACCGAACGAAATCGTACTGTGCGGGTTTTGCATCCTGTGCGTCGGCATTGTTTCCCGGTGTTGGCATTGTATCGACGTGATTTCATTTCTGATTTGCCGTTCGTGCGTGGAATTATATATGAAGATTTTGTTTGGTGGTCTTTATTGATTCTGCGTCGGCCCAAGACGGTTATGACAAAATTACCGTTGTATTTTTATATGCCGAATCCGACGTCTATATTAAATGCATCGCGTGCGTTGCGGGTGGTGAAATCATTATGTGATGGAATTGGTATTGTTTACGATGCGTATTCTGTGAATGCGACGGGGCGCGAATTAAAGCATTATATGCGGGAGTTTTTGTGGCCGTTTACATTCATCGCAATGCAACATGCACGCCAGATTACAGACGAAAAAGACCGGGCCATTGTGGCAGATAATTTGAAAAAATTATACAGCGCGGGTGTGTTTGATAATCCACCGAATCGGCGCGCACGGCGGTATCTGGGGCGAATACGGGATTTTATAAATAACTAGATTCTGGATTTTTGAAAGCGCGATGGAATTTTTACAACGCGACGCAGGCCGAACATCCCGGGTTTGTCGAATGCATATATTGGGCGTGCAAAAGTTTGTATGATGCGCGCGTATCGCATCCATTTTTCGTCGCGTACGGGCAGGGTGGATACCGCATTAATTGTTCCGTTCCCCCGACGGCGCAGGTGATTTACCCAATCGGGACCACGGGATTTGGCCTTGTTCAACAGCATCTGCATATCGACCGCACCAAAGTGTAACAAGTATAAGTTTTTATCAATGTGAAAATTGTGACCAGATATGCTGTGGAAACCACTGCCCCAATGGGCGGGGGTGGTTTTTACAACAGGCTTGGTATATCTGGTGGATAACAGTGCATATTCACGTTGGGCCAGGATGGGTTTGTTGATGTCCAAAGTTTTTTCTGTGTTCGTGTTTTGACCAACGTCCAGTCCCAATCCCGATACCGATATATTTATGTCCAGGTCAGATAAATATTCGGCCAATGTTTTTTGTGTGTCTGGATCAACAACCAGAAATTCATCACAATCGCAACCAATTACTATATCGTATGTTTTCAGCAATTTGTGTGCCAATGTGTTTATCAGTCCTATGCGATATTTGTCGCCATCGGCGCGCGACATTTCAACGTGCGATAATTTCTTTACATGGGCCGGACCGGCATTTTCAGGAATATTTTGATCCGTTCCATCCAGGTATATGTACAGGTTTTCACGACCAAATTGTTCCCCGTAATATTTTATCCAACGGGATAAAAAGAAATCGTCATTGCGGGCCATTGTTATGACCGCGATTTTTTTTTGTGTATGGTTTGTTGGATTGGTCATATTCCCTCGCCAAAAAGTTTGTGAAAAAAGTATCTGCAACTTCTGTATAATATTTTAATAGGATTTCGTGTTAAAAGCCAGTCTATATATTCCGTGCCGTATGCGTCGCGTGCGCTGGTCAGTATTATGTCGCGCAGGTCGGGGGATAAATGCGACAGGATATATGACAACTGGCCACCAAGACGGCCATAGTGGCGGGTGAACGCGACCTTTTTGAAAAATGGACATTTGGATTTATAGAAATATTTTACGTTGTTGTATATCTTGCGTCCAGGGGCCGTATACAGGTACGAAAATTTAATGTTGTGTGCAAACAACATACGGGAAAATCCTTGTTCGTAAAAATATGTTATCAGGCCTTTGTTTGGTTGACGTGATACAGATGTTATAAATTTATCAAACCAGTTTGATGCAAATACCGGTTTGCGCATACCAATAAACCAAGATTGGATATGCGGGTTTTTGCGATTCGCATTATATACCAAACCAAACGCGTCGCGATTCGTTGATTCCAGTTTTTCCAGCGCGGGTAATAATGGATTTACCGGGCCATATACCGAATCGTTTATCATATATACAAATTCATAATTGCCCAGAATTCCCGTGTCCCGGGCATATATGTATGCGCGTTTATATGAACCAAAATCGTATTCACCGTGCCGGTGGGCCGATGCAAAGATTGTGTACGGTGCAACCTTGTGCATTTCTGTGTCTGGCACATCACTGTCCATAACCAGGATAACATCGCCAAATTCAGACAGGCTTTTTGCCATATAAACCAGCGATGCATCAACCACGTTTTTTGCATTATAGCCGGCCAATAAAAATAGTCGTCTAGATTTCACTGTTTTTGCGGGTTTTCTTTCTGATATTGCTGTCCAGTTCTTTTTTGCGCAGACGAATTGTTGCGGGTGTTACCTCTACTAATTCATCATCTTGGATGTATGACAACGCTTCTTCCAGCGAAATTTTGCGTGGCGGGGCCAAGAATAATTTTTCATCGGCGGTAACCGAACGCACGTTCGTTAATTCTTTGCCACGTACAGGATTAACCTCTAGATCATTTTCTTTGCTGTGTTCGCCGATTATCATACCGGAATAAACCTCGGTCTGGGGGCCAACAAACAATGTTCCGCGTGGTTCCAAGTTGTGCAGGGCATACGTCGTCGTAACGCCGTTTTCCATAGATACCAATACGCCCGGACGATATTGAACAATCGGACCACGATATGGTTCGTACCCAGAAAATACACGGTTCATAACGCCTGTGCCACGTGTGTCTGTTCGGAATTCTGACAGGTATCCGATTAATCCACGTGATGGCGCAGAAAACACAACGCGCGTTTTGCCATTGCCAGATGATTTCATTTCTGTAATTGTGGCCTTGCGCTTGGTCATCTTTTCAATAACGACACCAGAAAATTCGTCGTCAACGTCGATAACAACTTCTTCCACTGGTTCCAGTTTTTCACCATTTGGACCGTCTTGCATCACAACACGTGGACGTGAAACACTAAGTTCAAAACCTTCGCGACGCATGGTTTCGATTAATATGCCCAGTTGTAATTCGCCACGACCAGAAACCTCGAAAGATTCTTTGTTTTCGCTTTGTTCTACGCGCAGGGCGATGTTCGTTTCGGCTTCTTTGAACAGGCGTTCGCCAATCATGCGCGATGTTAATTTCTTGCCAGACCGACCCGCCAGTGGCGATGTGTTAACAAAAAATGTCATGGTCAGGGTTGGTGGGTCAATGGGCAGGGCCGGAATCGGGTCATTAACATCCGGTGCACACAGGGTGTCCGACACAGTCGCCTTGGAAAATCCGGCAATAACAACAATGTCGCCCGCAGATGCGGATTCCAGTGATACTTTTTCAATTCCACGATGTTCAATGATTTTTGTAATCTTGGCGTTTTCAACCAATTCGCCATTCATATTTATTGCCTTGACCGATTGACCAACACGAACCGTCCCAGATTCTATTTTCCCGGTCAAAATACGACCGACATAGGGATCTGCTTCTAATGTTGTGGCCAGCATAGAAAACGGCGCGTCAATTTGACAGCGTGTGCCATTACAATCAGGGGCAGGTACGTGGTCTATGATTAACTGGAACAGTGGGGTCAAATCGCGACGTTCATCGTTTAAATCGCGTACGGCCCAACCGTCACGCCCGCATGCGTACAGATACGGGAAATCCAGTTGAGAATCTGTTGCGCCCAATTTGTCGAATAAATCGAATGTTTCACTTAATACTTCGTCTGGGCGGGCGTCAGAACGGTCAACCTTGTTAATACATACAATTGGACGCAGACCCAGTTTTAATGCCTTGCTTAATACGAATTTTGTTTGGGGCAATGGACCTTCGGCCGCATCAACCAATAAAACAACGCCGTCCACCATGGACAAGATACGTTCTACTTCGCCACCAAAGTCTGCGTGGCCCGGTGTGTCAACAATGTTTATCTTGTAATCTTGCCACAGAACAGATGTTGGTTTCGCAGAAATTGTAATCCCACGTTCACGTTCCAAATCACCGCTGTCCATAACGCGTTCCGCAACGCGTTCGTTTGCGCGGAACGTGCCGGCCTGTTTCAGCATGTTATCAACCAATGTAGTTTTGCCGTGGTCAACGTGTGCAATAATCGCAATATTTCGTATCTTCATCATAATGTTCGTACCCTTAATATCTCTATTTTTTCGCAATCAATAGATTATACTATAAATTCGCGTTTTCAACAAATATATGTACAAATATTGACATTTTGTCATATTTGTCTATAATACAGTGTGTAGTAATAAAGGGATGTAAAATGATTGATTATGATGCGACATTGCAAAGTTTCTTTGCGGAATGCGTAAAGTTTTTGGAAAACCGCAAGCCATGCGCCCAGGACAAGGTGGAATTAGGTAAAATAAATATCGCCATTGATACGGTGCGTCGTGTTGCAACCAACCCGGTGAAATATTCTGACTATAATACACGGGTGAAAGAGGGGCTGGAAAAATTTGAGGTTGCAGATGGTTTCTGTATCAAATCGTCTGGGGTATTTCGTATATATGCAGATGTGTTGCATCACATGGGCGAATTAAACAGCACATTCGATTATCGCAGAACATTGGCCCAGCAAACACTGTTAAATTCGTTGAAAAGTATGAAATATCATAACAACAAAAATATGTTCAAGGATTTTTATTTTCCGTTTATGTCGCCAACAAAATTTGCGGTCAAGGTTCGCCAAAATCAGCGATAAAAAAAACCGGCAAATGCCGGTTTTTTATTACTTAGTGCTTTCCACCAATTTTTGTACGTCCGCCCATCAACGGTTGCAGTTTTTTAGGAATATTCACACTGCCGTCGGGGTTCTGATGATTTTCCAGCACGGGAACCAATGCACGTGGAACGGCAATGCCCGTGTTATTTAATGTCGCACAGAATTTTACTTCGTTTGTTTTGTTTTCACGATAGCGTGTGTTTGTGCGACGTGCCTGGAACGTGCCGATGGACGAACAACTGCCCAGTTCTTTGTATGCGTTTTCAGATGGGACCCACGCTTCGACGTCGTTCATTTTTACCTTGTTAAATCCCATATCGCCCGTGGAATTGGCAATTACGCGATACGGTAATTCCAGGTCTTCCATAACTTCGCACAGGTTGTTCAATATATGTTCGTGCATTTCGTCGCTTTGTTCGGGTGTGCAGAATATGTATTGTTCGACCTTGTTAAATTGGTGAAAGCGCGCCAATCCGCGCGTGTCGCGACCGGCGGCACCGGCCTCTTTGCGAAAGCAGGGCGAAAAACCGGCGTATTTTATCGGCAATTCATTTTCCGACAGAATTTCGCCACTGTGCAGAGAATTCAAAATAATTTCCGCCGTCCCGGCCAGACATCTGTCTGTCCCGGCCAGCATAAATACGTCGTTGTTCATAATCGACAGGTCCGCACCCATAAAGTGGCCCGCGTCAAATATCGTCTGGGGCTTGGTAATCGATGGGCATTCGATAAAGCGAAATCCTTTGGCGATTAATTTTTGAATGACATACGTTTCGATGGCCAATTGTAATTCTGCGGCTTCGCCAACCAGACAGTATGTGCGTGTTCCGCAAATTTGTGCAATTTTTTCTGGCATCCACCAGCCATTCATGTCCAATAAGTCCCATTGGGCGCGCGGGGTGAATTCAAATTCGCGTGGTGTACCGACACGTTTAACTTCTATATTTGCGGTGTCGTCTGGGCCAATTGGCGCAGATGCGTCCGGAATTTGTGGTACGCGGTGCATCAGGTCATTCAATACCGCTTCTTTATCGGCCAATTCCGCCAGGTTGGCCGCAATTTCTGCACCGATTTCTTTGGAACGTGCAATTAATGGCGCCTTGTCCGTGGCGGTTGGAATTTCGCGGGTTATTTTATTCTTTTCCGCCGTCATATTTTGTGTGATTGTTTTTAATTCGCGTACGCGTGCGTCCAATGTCAATATTTCATCAACATGGTCTTTGAATCCCTTGACACGGCATGCGTTTTTTACAATGTCTGGGTTTTCACGAATAAATCTGATGTCTAGCATAACTGTAATCCCTTGGTATTGTGATGTGTATTGCACACATATGTAATATATGTTTTATTATAAAACCGAATAAAATTTCAATATACAATTAAAACCGCACCCCAAACGGGGATGAAGACATACTGTAAAATACAAAATTATATGTCATAACGTGCTAATTTTATTGCAGATATCTGCAAAATGCAATTAAAAAAGCCCGCATAGGGCGCGGTGCGAAATTATTTGCGCGGGGGCATCGATTATGTTATCCTGGGGCCGACATAAATCATACATAGGGGTTAAATATGAACGACATTATTATGCATGATGTTATTATTCTGGGGTCGGGACCGGCGGGACTGACCGCGGGGTTGTATTGTGCACGTGCAGGTAAAAAAACATTGATTCTGGGTGGCGACAGATTGGGCGGACAGACCGCGGGTATCGCCGTGCTGGAAAATTATCCTGGATGGGCGGGCAGTGGATTGGAATTGTCCGAATTTATGAAAAAACAGGCCGAATCATTCGGGGCCGAAATTATATTTGTGTCTGCAAAAAGTATCGATGGTGATGCGGAATCAGGTTTTAATATCTTGGCCGACGATGGCAACCACTATGTCGGGAAAACCGTTATTATCGCAACCGGCGCATCGCCACGTAAACTGGAAATCGAAGGTGCACGCGAATTATTCGGCAAGGGTGTATCATACTGTGCCACGTGTGACGGGTTCTTTTATTCCGAAAAAGACGTTATCGTTATGGGGGGTGGCAATTCCGCATTGAATGATGCGCTGTACCTGGCGGATTTGGCACGCAGTGTAAAAATCGTATATCGCAAGGGTGCATTTACCCGGGCCGAAGCCGTATTGCGTAATCGTGTGTCAGAACGTGAAAATATTGAATGTTTGTTCAATACTGATTTGAAAAAAATTGCACAAACGGACAACGATCGTTTGGTTGTCACAACGACTGATGACCAAGAAATTATCTGTGATGGTCTGTTTGTTGCCATCGGGCACGAGGCTAATACCGATTATCTGTCCGAAGATATCCGTCGCGATAACATGGGGCGTTTAATTCCATCCGAATTGCCCACCGGTATGTTTGTCGCCGGCGACGTCGAATCAGAAATAAAAATGCAAATCGCCACGGCTGTCGGAACAGGGTGCAGTGCGGCTATGGACGCCATCGCATACCTAAATCAATTATAATCACGCATCTATACGCGGGGAAACGCCGGTCGTGTAGCGTTTTGTACACTCCCTTTGTTTTCCCGCGTATATCTGCATGATTCTAATTGATTTATCATTTGCTGAATAATCACGCATCCGTGCGTGGGGAAACGCCGGTCATGTAGCGTTTTGTACACTCCCTTTGTTTTCCCGCGTATATCTGCATGATTCTAATTGATTTATCATTTGCTGAATAATCACGCATCCGTGCGTGGGGAAACGCCGGTCGTGTAGCGTTTTGTACACTCCCTGCGTTTTGTCGTGCACATCTGCATGATTCTAATTGATTTGTCATTTGCTGAATAATCACGCATCCGTGCGTGGGGAAACGCCGGTCGTGTAGCGTTTTGTACACTCCCTGCGTTTTGTCGTGCACATCTGCATGATTCTAATTGATTTGTCATTTGCTGAATAATCACGCATCCGTGCGTGGGGAAATGTCGGTCGTGTAGCGTTTTGTACATTCCCTGCGTTTTGTCGTGCACAGATGCATATCATAAAAAAATAGAACGGACATCCGTTCTATTTTTTATTGAAATAATCTTTTAATGTGTTGTATGCGTCGGTAATTTTTGTAAATTTTTTTGTTGCCGTGGCTTTATCACCCGTTGTGGTGTCGGGGTGGTGGCGTTTGGCCAATGTACGATATTTCGCAGATATTTCACGCCATGAACTGGTAATTGGCAAATCCAGTGTTGCAAATGCATTAACCGCGTTGGTGGGCATTGATTTTTTCCGTGGTGGCGTTTTATCAAATGTTGTACGGCCCGTTATAAAATCATTCAAAAAATTTATGTAATCACGGTTGTCTTGTTCGGCCTGGGCCTTGTCCTTTAATGGGGCGCCAAATGTTTGACGTTCCCAATCTTCTTCTATTTCTTCGGGGCTCATACCCGCATAGAAGTTCCAATTTTTGTTATATTCGGCCGCGTGTTCACGACAAAACCACCAGTATTCACGCAAATCGCGCGTTTTTGGCGCACGACATGTACCGGCGCGTGTGCAACCGGGATGATCGCATTTTTTTATCATTTTTGTTTGTTTCCTATGTGCCCCAGTGGATGGTGCATTTGTACGGTTTGTTTCAATTTGTCTGGTAACACGTGCGTGTATATTTGGGTCGTGGATATATCTTCGTGTCCCAGCATAGTTTGAATTGCGCGCAGGTTTGCGCCACCCGCCAACAGGTGTGATGCAAACGAATGGCGCAGGACGTGCGGACTGACCCGATTGGGGTCCAGCCCCGCCAAAATCGCGCATTTTTTTAATATCTTGTAAAATCCATCGCGTGTTATATGACCCGATTTTCCCGACGATGGAAACATATATTTAGAATCCGCAGGCGTGCGAATTTTTAACCATTTTTTCAGGGCGTCTTGGGCCGATGCGTGCATCGGAACGATTCGTTCTTTTGCGCCTTTGCCGTGGATTAATAATTTATCGCCCAGGTTTGCCGATACCGGTAATTCGCACAATTCTGATACGCGCAGACCAGATGCGTACAATAATTCTATCATTGTGCGCAGGCGTGTTGAATTTTGTGTGTCGCCCGCCGACGATACCAATAGTTCTATTTCTTGGACCGACAGAAATTTTGGTAATGGACGATTACGCTGGGGCAGTTCCAGATTCGCAGATGGGTTTTCATCTATGATTTTTTCCAGCATCAGAAATTTATAAAATCCGCGCAGTGCGCTGGCCTTGCGCGCGACAGATGATGGACGTTCGTCCAGTTCGTCCAGGTATTTTTGTATGTCTGGGCCACTGGCACCCATTAGTCCGCCAGGAATCGAATCGTTTGCCAGGCGCAAATCAGATGCATAACTGGATAATGTGCGTTGACTGCGACCACGTTCGGCAGACAGGGCCTCTAAAAACATATCTATGTAGTTCATTGATATAAAACAACCTCGGTAATATGCTGGGTTGCGGGGAACGATATTATCATCAATATCACCAATACGGCAATCAATGTCCATATTATAATCTGGTTCCGTTTGGTGTTCTTTTTACGCAATGGCATAAATGGTCCTTTTGTTATTATTATATGGTATCAAAACTGGTGATAAATACACCGGCACCCGCAATGATTATCAGTGGTGGTGCAACAATTGCCAATAATGGCGGTAATACACCCGTCGCGCCCAGGGCACTGAAAATATTAACCAAGAAATACACCGCAAAGCACGTCAGTATCCCAATACCGAATTTTACACCAAAACTGTAATTACGACGTTGGCGGGTTTGTGAAAATGCAACCCCCAGTGTCGCCATTGCTATCATCGTTAATGGTAAAAACAGCAGGGTCCAAAACTGGACCAGGTGTGCGCGCACGGGAACGCCGATTTCGCGCATCTTGGTTATAAATTCTGGTAAATCCCAAAATGAAATTTGGTCCGGTTGCAGGTATCTGTCCAGGACGGTTTGCGGATTTAATAATGTATTTATGTGCCAATTTTGAATGCGTAATTTACCGTGGTCGTCCCATGTGTGTGCGTTCGTGGCGTTGATGCCCGCGTCAGACAGGGTTATTGTGTCGGCCTGGACCCGTTGGGTCAATTTGAATGTTTTGTCTTGGATATATATCGTTGCGTTGTCAAACAGCAATATGTCGCCAGATTTATGCATGCTTTTGGCGTTCATTGTTATATATCCCGTATCAGACGATTCGCGCAACCATATCGCATCATCAATCAAGATTAAATGATCGGGGGTGATATCTTGGGCGTTCATATTTACGGAATATGGATTTATAATCGTTGTTGCAAAGACACCAATTAATATCGCGCCGATTAAAAACGGACGCGCCATTTGGTACGGCGACAGGCCCGCACTGGCCACGATTATACTTTCACTGGATTTAGTTAAATTATATGATGCCAGCAATGTGCCCATAAATACCGCCAATGGTAAAAACAGCGGTACATATTCCATCAGACGGACCCATGAATCAACCAATGCCGCCCATACCGTCGGATTAGATGGCAGACGTTCCACAAACGTCACCGCCAGAATAATTCCGCACACCACCAATAAAACCAGCCCGACGCCCGAAAAAAAGCGTCGCATTAAAAATCTGGACAAAATACGTGGTCGTGTATGCATAAGATTTATGTCAATCACAAAAGTATAACCCGTAGATTTGACAATTGCAAAATTAAAATGAATGCTTATAATTTCAACGAATTAATTAGGACAGGTAATATGGAAAAGAAACCAATTTCACGGGCCGGGTTTGATGGCCTGATTAAAGAACTGAAAGATTTGAAAGAAGTACAACGTCCAGAAATATTGAAAACGGTTCAATGGGCGCGGTCTTTGGGCGATTTGTCTGAAAACGCTGATTACAGTGCGGCCAAGGAAAAACAACGTCAAATAGACAAGCGGATTCAGTTTATAGAAAACTTTATCGAAAACGCCGATGTCATCGATATAGACAGTTTGTCCGGGGACAGGGTTGTTTTTGGTGCGCGCGTCGTTGCCGAAGACGAAGATGGAAATCGTATGCAGTGTCGGATTTTATCGGATATCGAATCGGATGGCAAACATGTGATTTCTTGTACGTCGCCGGTGGGGCGGGCATTGATTGGTCGGTGTGTCGGCGATACGTGTATCGTAAAGTTGCCCAGTGGTGAAAAAGAATATGAAATATTAGAGGTTAAATTCAAGGACTAGGGCGCAGTAAATGCCAATTCGTGTATTGCCAGATTTCTTGGTGAATCAAATTGCCGCCGGCGAAGTTGTCGAACGGCCGGCCAGTGTGGTCAAAGAATTGGTGGAAAATGCGCTGGATGCGGGTGCCGATAATATTGTCATAGATGTTGTTGATGGTGGGCGGACGCTGATATCCGTGATTGATAATGGCGGCGGAATGTCGCGTGATGATTTGGCGCATTGTGTTATGCGTCATGCGACGTCTAAATTGCCGTCTGATGATTTGTTAAACATAAACTTTATGGGGTTCCGTGGCGAAGCGTTGCCGTCGATTGCGTCTGTGTCTGATATGGTGATTGATACGTATAACGGCGTGGACGAAAATGGTTGGCAGTTGGATTGTGCAACGGGTGAAATTCGGCCGTCTGCGTGGGATTCTGGGACGCGAATTCGGGTCCAAAATTTGTTTGCTAATACGCCCGCGCGATTAAAATTTTTGCACAGTGACAGGGCAGAATTAATGGCGGTGGTTGACGTGGTAAAGCGTTTGGCCATGGCCAGGTCGGATGTTGGGTTCGTGCTGAATAACAAATGGTTCTTTGCCAAAGGACAAGAATTGTCCCAGCGGGTTGTTGCCGTTATGGGCGAAGATGTACGTGGGCAAATGTTAACTGTTGATGCAAAATCTGAATCAAATGACAAATTGGCGTTGCATGGTTTTATTTCCCAGCCCACATTACGTCGTGCGTCGTCTGTGGATCAATATTTGTTTGTAAATGGTCGGCCCGTGCGGGATAAAGTATTGGTTGGGGCGTTACGGGCGTCGTATATGGATGTTATGCATGCGCGGGAATTTCCATTGTGTGCGCTGTATTTGACGTTGGACCCGCGCAGTGTCGATGTTAACGTTTCGCCCGCAAAAACAGATGTGCATTTTTTAGAACCCGCCCATGTGCGTGCGTTTATTATCAAGACTGTGCGTAATGCGTTGGCACGGACCGTGGCAGAAAATTTGCATGATAATTCTGTGGCGCGGGCGCAATACGTTGCAAATCCGGTTATGGAATGCGCGCGCAGTGTGCCTAAATTTAATCCCGCCGATTTTCGTGTATGTGCACCCATCCGGGCGGTTGGCGATGTTTTCAAAAATAATTCGGATAATCGGGCGGGTGATAGTGTATCAAATATTACCGTGGCCAAGAATGTTGATACAGAACCGCAATTGGTCGCAGATGACAGACCGTTGGGGCGTGTTATCGGGCAAATTGGTAATAAATATATATTGGCACAAAGTGGTGAAAATTTGGTCATTGTGGACCAGCATGCCGGACATGAACGTATTACGTATGAACGTATGCGACAGCATAACATAAAAGTTCAACCGTTATTGACACCAATCGTGGTCAGTTTGCGTCCCGAAGATGCGTTGGCGGTTATGTCTGTGGCCGACCAATTACGTGGTGGTGGATTGGTCATAGATGATTTTGGTGATTCATCAATTGCTGTTTTTGAGAAGCCCGCCGATTGGGATTTGGATTGGAACGATTTGTTCCATGCAATCGCGGACGAGGTTCGGGAATACGGCGCGTCCGCACAACTGGGGGAACGGTTGCATTTGAAACTGGCAAACTATGCGTGTCATCACAGTGTGCGTGCCGGTCAGAAACTGGACTATAATCAAATGGATACTTTGTTGCGTGATATTGAAAAAACTGTTCGTGGGGGTGAATGCAATCACGGGCGACCAGTTTATAAAATCATTCCATTGGACGAAATCGATACGTGGTTCGAACGGGCCTGAGTTTTGGGATATGTGGCGTATTTTTCCTTTACAAATTCGGCTTTTTTTACTATTCTGACACAATAAATATTCTATCAAGGAGAAAATTATGAACGATGCAACCGCGGTGGTTGATACGGCCACAACCCAGGCCACAAGTACAACGATAGATGGATGGGGGCTGTTATTATATTGTGTAATTATTTTGGCAATAATTTACTTTTTTATGGTTCGACCAAATAAAAAGCGTATGGATGAATACCAAAAAATGCTGGATTCTATTCAGGTTGGTAATCGCATTATGGCCGCGGGTATTTATGGTACGGTCAAAAAGATTAATGACAAGACAATTGAAATGGAAATTGCAGACGGGGTCGTTATAGAAGTTAATAAGGGTGCCGTCGCAAGTGTAGAGTAAAAGAAGGGTTGGGTTATGTTTAAGAAACTGGCAATAATTTTTGTCGCGGTGTTTGGCGTGTTGCTGGCGGTGCCGACAATGGCGCCGAATTTGGCACCGTATTTTCCGTCTTGGATTCAGCCGATTCCACTGGGGTTGGACTTAAAGGGTGGTGCGCAACTGTTGTTAGAAGTTGATACCGATACCATGTTCCAGGAAAAGGCCGAACAATTATACGAAGATGCACGCAGTGCATTAATTGACCGGGACAAGGGTGTTATTAGATTTTCTAATATGCGCAATGTGGATGGTGTTGTGTCGTTCGTCGTTCGTGAAGACGATGATGTGTCCAAGGCGCGCGGTCGGTTAAGAAGTGTGTTTGGTGATACGGTTGATATTTCTGTTGATGGACGGACGATGTCTTTGTCTTATTCGCCGGTTGCCAAAGACGAAATGGTCCAAGATGCGTTATCGCGCAGTATTGAAATCGTGCGTCGTCGTATTGATGCGCTGGGAACCAAAGAACCGTCTATTCAAAGTCAGGGTGGCAAATACATATTGGTACAATTGCCGGGCGTTGATAACCCAGAACGTATCAAAGATTTAATTGGTCAGACCGCAAAAATGACGTTCCATTTGGTGAATGAAAACATTACCGCGGAACAGTTGGCGTCGGGACATGCGCCAAAGGGTACGGAGTTTTTACCGTATATGGATGCGCCCGATCAATTAATTCCGGTGTATTCACGTGTGGAAGTGTCGGGTGAATCTTTGAAAGATTCCCAGGCTGATTTTGATCAAAATAATATGCCGGTGGTGACAACAGTGTTTGATGCGTCTGGGGCGCGCAAGTTTGCACGTCTGACAACAGACCATGTAAACGAACGGTTTGCAATTGTGTTGGACGATATGGTGTTGTCGGCGCCGACGATTCGTGAACCGATACCCGGTGGTCGTGGTCAGATTTCCGGTGGGTTCACATTACAAGGCGCCAAAGATTTGGCCGTTCTGTTGCGCAGTGGCGCGTTGCCGGCACCGTTACAGGTTATCGAAGAACGTACTGTTGGTGCGGGGCTGGGGGCGGACACAATCGCGGCCGGAAAAATTGCGTCTTTGGTTGGTGTCATATTTATTATGATATTTATGATTGTTTGCTATCGCGGGTTCGGTGTTATCGCCAGTTTCGTGTTAATCATCAATTTGGCGATGATTATCGGTATTACGGCGCTGTTGGGTGGTGTATTAACGTTGCCCGGAATTGCCGGTATTGTGTTAACACTGGGGATGGCGGTGGACGCAAACATTTTACCGTTCGAACGAATACGTGATGAAATTCGTGCGGGGTCGACGCCGTTGCGCGCGGTCGAGGCCGGATTCCATCGGTCTATGAAGGCCGTGTTGGACGGAAATTTGACTAATTTGATTTGTTCGTTGGTTTTGTTCCAATTTGGTGCCGGTCCGATTCGCGGATTTGCAGTGACGCTGTCTGTGGGTGTGTTGACGACGCTGTTTACGTGTGTGTCGCTGTCCAAGGTTATCATTGATTGGTACATGAACGGCAAAAATAAAAAAATTAGTTATGTAAAAAGCAAGTAAGGGGATTGTAATGAAACTGAGATTTATGAAATATCGCAAGTTATCGTACTGGATTGCGGGCGCGTTCATTGCACTGTCTGTTTTGTCGCTGGTTGTGCGTGGGTTGAATTATGGTATTGACTTTTCCGGTGGTATTTCGATGGAGGTTAAACCTGTATCTGCCGAATACACTATCGATCAAATGCGTACGGATTTGGAACAGTTTAACCCAGAATTACAATCCGTGGGAACCGATGGGGCGATTTTGGTGCGTGTTGGTCTGCCCAAGGGGGCAACCGATGCAGAACAGAATCAAAGGGTAAGTGAAATCAAAGATATTCTGGGTAATAACGTAGAATATTCCCAGGTGCAAATCGTTGGACCGAAAATTGGTGGTGAACTGGTCCGCGGTGGTATTCTGGCCATATTGTTTTCATTTATATTAATGTCTGTTTATGTATGGGTGCGTTATCGTGGCGGGTACGCAATAGGGTCGTTTATATCGCTGTGTTTGGACTTTGTCATCATGTTCGGATTCTTTTCTTTGACGGGATTGGAATTTAATCAGACGGCGATTGCGGTTATCTTGATGGGTGTTGGATATTCTATTAATGATAAAGTCGTGAATTACGACCGAATCGAAGAAAATATCAAAAAGTACCATAAAATGCCTATGGACGATTTAATCGATTTGTCTGTTAATGAAATGATGCGCAGAACAATTATGACGGGGGTGTCGACCATATTGGCGATGGTTGCGTTGTTCTTGTTCGGTGGGCCTGCGTTGCGCGACTTTTCAATCGCAATGGCGTTCGCGGTTGTTATGGGGACGTTCACCAGTATTTATATTTCTAATGTGATTTTGTATCACTTTAATTTGCGCGACGAAGACGCAACGAAAAAGTAAATACAAGACAGGTGCCAGCCACAGGGGGGAACAATAGATGAGAATCGCAAAATTCTGGGTGTTTTTGTTTTTAATCCTGGGGGTGGTGCCTTGTCGTGCAGACAGTTTGTTCTTTGAAGATGAACCTGTGCAAGACGGGTTAAATGTTTTTGATGTTTCTGCGACGTTTGCCGATATTTATCAAAAATTAGACAGTGTAAAATGGGGCGGAAAAAACATAAATGTTGCAATTGAAAGTTTGGAAAAATTAAATCCAAATGCGCATATTGCCGCCACAGATGAACGCGTTGTGTTGGTATGGAAAGACGCAATTATTGCGAACTATCCACGACCGGAACCCGGTGATTGGAACGGTTTTGGGGAAATTACAACGGCGTTGGTGTTGAAATTACGTGCAAATGATGTGGCGTTGCATAATGCCAGCGAAAGTCAGATGTACCAGATGGTCGTCGACAGTTTAATGCGCGGAATTGATGAAAATGGTCGATATATTTATTCGCGCCAGGCCGAAATCAATGAAGATGGGCGGATATTAACCAGTGTCGGATTAGAAGGTGTGCGCGATTCGCGTGGCAATTATCGGGTGGACGGGATATACAAGGGATCGCCCGCGGACATTGCCGGTATTCGCGAAGGCGATTTGATTGTTGAAATTAACGGTGTGGCCGTGGCGGATATGTCTGATGCGGATTTGTCCGGGGTGATGTCTGGATTTAATTCGGGGACGGCGAAAATTAAGTTGCTGAATCCCGCCGGGGAAAAAGATGTCGTATTGCGTCGTGCAACAATCGTGTTGGCGGATGCAGATATTGTTCATCGCAGTGATCCAGAATTTGGCGGATTATTAGAGATTGTCGTTCACAGAATTACAGATAATGCAACACAAATTGTAAATGAAGCATTGGCGAAATATCCAGATGTTTCCGGGATTATATTGGACTTGCGGGCGGCAACCGGTGATGATGAACGGGCCGCCGCAAAGTTTGCGGGTTTGTTTGTTGGTGCACGCCCAGTTATGCGAATCGTTGAAACCGCCATGGATGAAGTAGAGGTTATCCCCGGGGGCAGTGCGGTTACAGATGCGCCGGTGGTTGTGTTGATGTCTAATATGACGCGGGGCACCGCCGAGGCCATAGTTGCCACATTTTATGAAAATGAACGTGGGGTGTTGGTTGGAACGCCAACCGCCGGCAGTGCGCGAATCGCGTCACGGGTGAATCTGGAAAATGGCGGGGCGTTAGAGTTATTGAACAAGGCTATTAAAACAGGTTCGGGGCGCGTTATTGATGGACGTGGAATTTTTCCCATTGTTTGTTTGTCGAATATTCGGTCTGTGAATCAACAAAATGCTTTTTTCTTGAACGTTATAAATAACGATTTTAATTCCAAAGATTTTAACCAAGAACCAGATGTTGATGTGGATGCGATTCGTCGGGGGTGTCCGGTTATTACCAGTGGCGCCGATGAAGATGCGTTGTCAACGGCGGTGGCGGTTAAAATACTGACCGATGAAAAGGTCTATAATAAATTGGTTGCAGAATAGGGTACAGATACGGGGTTTATAATGTTTCTGACAAAAAATAATAAGATGCGGTGGAATTGGTTGGCGTGGGGGGCGGTTATAACATGTGCGCTGGTGTTTTTAGGTATTGCATGGTTTGATAAACCCGTGTATTTGTTTATGCGCGAATTTGATTGCGGACTGTGGCGCGTGTTCGATTTCTTGTTCGATGCGGGAATGTGGGTTGCCGTGTCGGGGATTGTGTTGTTGGTGTTTTATATTAAAAAGGCAATTCATAATAGTATCAGATTTAGAAATTCTAAGAACGAACCCAGTTTGCGCGCGCTGGTGCGGGACTGTATTAATAAAGTGCGAAACAGTTATGCGTTCTTTGTGTTTTGTTCCGTTGTGTCGGCCAGTTTGTTGGGCAAGTTATTAAAGATTTTAATTGGACGTATGCGCCCCATATTTTATGAGGCGTTGGATAAAACGGGCTTTGTGCCGTTTTCCACAGATTGGGCATTTAATTCTATGCCGTCTGGGCATACGGTGGCAACGTTTGCGGGACTGGTTATGTTGGGAATGTTGGCACCAAAAATTAAATGGTTTACGTGGTCGTTGGCGATTCTGGTCGGGTTGTCGCGTGTCGCGTATGGCGCGCATTGGCCGTCTGATGTTATTCTGGGGGCGTTTATCGGTATGGCGATGGCGGATTTGGTCAAATATTGGTTGCGTCGCGATTCAGTGGATGCAGATAAGTAGGCGCAGTGGTTTTATTTCGCGCTGATTCACAGGGGGAGGAAAGGTTATAATGGCAAAGCAATCTAAATTGTTGCCGGAACGCGTGTCTGGGACTTTGCGGTCGTTGGTAAAGCGTGTCTTGGGCGGGGCGTTATTGTTGGTCGCGTTATGGGCGTTGGTTAAGTTATTTTTGTTTAATCCGTATTTGGATGGAATTGGTGTCGCCAGTACGTTTGGTAATCAGACAACAATGGGACAGGTTGTCGGATTCTTGCGGTATGTGTTCGGTTTTGTGCCGGCAATGTTTTTGATTTTGTGTGTGGCGCGATGGGGCGTGGCGTGGTTGTCTGGGTGGGATTCGGATAATGCGCCAGAATACAATTTTATGCGGTGTTTTGTTGCGTTATGTATGGGGTCTGTGGGATTGGGGGCTTTGATGCCATCAGAAACGTTTGGTGGAATGGTCGGCGCGTTGGTTGCCACGGATATTACCAGTTTGTTGGGAACATGGGGCATTATTGTCGGCATTGTCGCGTTCGGATTGTTTTTATTGTTGGGGGGAAAGTTATTACATATCAAGTTAGAACATATACGTGGTGCGATGCGTATGTTGTGGCACGGGGTGCGGTGGATTTTGTCGGTATTTCATTTGGTGCCGGCGAACGCAGATTCCGAATCGCAAGAATATGAATACGAAGAAGATGAAGAAGCAGAAGTTGATGAAGATTCGGATGCAGAACAGGTTGACGATGTGGCGCCCGCACGTGGTCGACGTGCGGGGGCGCGACGCAGTGCGCAACAGCGCGCAAAGTCTGTGTCGGGCGGACGCAAAAGTGTCAGTGCGCATGAATATCAATTGCCTGATACGGCGTTCTTGGAATATTCTCATTTTGGAAAAAATGTTGTTACGCCCGAATTAAAGCGTAATGCCAGTGCAATGGAAATTCACTTTGCGGAATATGGTGTGGACGGCAAGGTTGTTGGTATCAGACCGGGGCCGATTGTCACCATGTATGAATTTTTGTTAAAAAGTGGTGTGCGTATCGCCAATGTGAACAAGGTTGTAGAAGATATGACACGCGCCATGGCCGCAACAAATATTCGAATCGCGCATATCCCCAGTACTCAATTAATCGGTGTTGAAATGGCGAATTTGAAACCACAAATTGTGCGGTTTAGATCACTGGTTGAAAATGACGCATTCGTTAATTCCAGTTATAAGATACCGTTGGCGTTGGGGGTCAGTATCGGTGGTGATCCGATGTATTATGATTTGGCCAAAATGCCACACATGTTAATCGCAGGGCGCACGGGGTCTGGGAAATCTGTGTTCGTGCAATCTATTATTACGTCTATTGTTTATCATTTTACGCCCGACAAGTGCAAGTTGATGATTATTGACCCCAAGGGTGTCGATTTTGGATTTTGGGATGATATTCCGCATCTGATAACGCCGATTGTAAAGTTAGACCCGAATGCCGCGGTAAATGCGCTGAAATGGGTTGTGAACGAAATGGAAAATCGGTACAAGCAATTACAAAAATTGCAGGCGCGAGAAATTGAAACATATAATGAAACGGCCGCGAAAAAACGCGCAAATGGCGAACGGTTAACAGAACAGGTCGCCGTGGGTACCGACGAAGAAACGGGTGAATTGTTATTCGAAACCCAAGAAGTAGATTTGTCTGATATGCCGTATATTGTTGTGATTATCGACGAAGTGGCTGATTTAATGGTTGTGGCAAAAAAAGAAGTCGAAGCGTATATCCAGCGTATCGCGCAAAAGGCCCGTGCCGCCGGTATTCATTTGATTATGGCAACCCAGCGTCCAGATGCGACGGTTATAACCGGTGTGATTAAGGCGAATATCCCGACGCGTATTTCGTTCCAGGCGCGCAGTATTGTCGATTCTATGACCACATTGGGCGAAAAGGGCGCAGAACAATTATTGTCGCGTGGTGATATGTTGTTCAGCGAAGGTGGGCACAAGGCCGTGCGTATTCATGGGGCATTCATAGATGATAATGAACTGAAACGCGTGGGCGATTTCTTGCGCAGTCAGGGTGCGCCAGATTACGCCGACGGTGTGACCGATGGTGGTGCCGGGGCGGGCGGTATCGGGGTGCCCGGATTGCCCGGGGCAATTGGTGGCGACAAGGATGATGATTTGTACAGCCAGGCCAAAGAAATTGTTTTGCGTGATAAAAAACCGACCATTTCATATCTGCAACGGCGATTGGGAATTGGGTATAACAAGGCCGCCAGTTTGATGGAACGGATGGAGGCCGACGGTATCGTCAGTGCGCCCGATGCCAAGAACAAACGTCAAATATTATAAATATGTAAAGTACCCAGGAAATCGGCGGATAAGTGCTTTTATTGCTTTCTTATCCGCCTGTTTTGTGGTATAATTTTCACCAAAAGGAGAATTTATAATGAAAATGCAGTTGTCTTTGTTGGGGTTGGCGGTGGCGCTGGTTGGTGTAACGCCGGCATTATCTGCGACTAATTATGGTACACGTGCGGGGTCCAGCGTTGATTTGACCAGTGCACCGGCAGTGCGTGAACGTACCCAGGTTAATTATGAAAAGTATTCTACGCGTACGTCGACCAGAACGTATGACGAAGCCGATGCAAAAAATATCTATTATACCGCACCGGCCGCGCGCAGTGATTTGTACAAGCAATATGGTGGCGATGCCCAGACCACGGTGCGTACAACACGTGCAGAAACATATCGCAATGTGTTGCAACGTAAATATTATCTGGCACATCCGTTCTTTCAACCGTTAAAGGGTAAATTCGGTTCTGTTACAGATTTTTCATATGGTATGAATTCTTATGATTTGGCGTTTACACCAATTGGTGAAATGTCTGATACGGCGTCCACATGGAATATGAGCAGATTTGCCATCAAGGAAGATTTTAGTTTCGGTATCACCGATCGCGTGGCGATTTTGGCAATGGCGCAATTTGATGTTTCAGATTACGAGTTCGATTGGTCTAATCCGAATACCCCCGATGATTCCAGTGATGATACCGGGTTTAATCTGTTCGGGTTGGGTTTCCAGTGGCGCTTTGCTGATACTGAAAAATGGATTGCAACAGCATCTGCGTATTATCAATATCAAAACGATGTTTCCAATAATGTCGTGTTGGACTTAAAAGCCGGGTACAAGGTTAGTTCTTCGACCATATACGGGTTGGCACGTGGTTGGTATTTGAACTTTGAAGATACTTCATACGGTAATGGTGCGGTCGGTGTAGACCCAGATGGAAATCCGACAACATTCTTCTTGGCATATAACACAGATGCAGACAATACGTTCTTTTTAGAAGGCGGATTGGGCGTGTTCAGTGTGCTGGATGAAGATTGGACATTGAATATAGAAGCCATTTTGGGTTATTACGATTGGCACAACCAGGCCAGTTTGAAGGCCGCAATCGGTTGGCAACCAAATGATTGGTTCGCGTTGAATCTGTATGGCAAGATGGCGTTGTGGGATTCTGCAAACGGCGAAGATTTGTCGTTCTGGCAGACGGATTACAAGGATGGCGTGTTCCGTAAAATGGGAACGGCCAATCTGGATAATTATTCTGACGTGACCATCGGGGTTCAGGCAATATTCTTGTTCTGATATAATTATGTGTGATGATGCCGGGTTCTTTTTGAACCTGGCATCGCGTTTAGTTATAACCGTGTAAATACAGGGGCAGGGAGAGAGAATGCGTAAATTTTTAAGTGCTTTGTTTGGCGTTGTGATTGCAGGCGCGGGGTGCATTGGTTCCGCGCGGGCGGATGGTTTGCAATATGATACGTCCGACCCATTATATATGTTGGCGACAAATGATGTTTTGTCCCAAACAACACTGACGTATTGGGATAATATTTTGCGTGCGGGCCAGACATTATCATACGGTATTAATGACCGTTTAAGCATTGGCGCAAATGTTCATTATCAACAGGATTTTGACGGTTCCGAAGACGGATTTTCCAGTATAGATTTGGGGGCGGTGTATCGTGTCGGTACCGCGTCTGGGAACAGTGCGCATATCATATCTGATGTGATATTTGGATTGAAATTCGGTGGGTCTTCACGGGTGCGTACACCGTATTTTGCGGATTCTACGTATTATGCGGGATACAGATTCGGACGTCAATGGGCCGGTATGACATTGGCCGCGACAATTAAGTCCAGTTGGGTGTTCGATGATGTTGACGGTATGGCGTATATCGATTTTAAGCCCGAGGCATATTTTAGAATCGCACCAGATTGGCGATTGGGGGCACACTTTACCCTGCGCAAGGCGACGAATACGCATTTTGATCAAGAATGGCTGGGGGGCAGTTTGATTAGACAATATGGACGTACCCAATATGTCGCACATTTGGACTATGAATTCGAAGAAGACGATTTACAGGTCGGCGTCAAGGTTAATATATTATTCTGATGTCGGCGTGAAAATAAAAACAGGCCCCGCGTTGTGCGGGGTTTATTTGTTGACATTTTTATTATTTGTGCAATAATCGCAGACATGATTACAGAAAAAATAGCATTTGTTTTTCCGGGCCAAGGTTCCCAATATATTGGGATGGCGCGGGATTTATATGATAATTTTGACGTGGTTCGGCATACGTTCGAACAGGTGTCTGATATTTCACACAAAAATATTGCGGATGCATGCTTTAACGGGCCGGCGGATGTGTTGAATAAACCAGAATTGACATCGCTGGGGACGTTTGCGCATTCTGTGTCTGTGGCGCGTATTGTCGAATCGGCATTTAATATGCCGTTGTACGAAATTGGCTATGCAATTGTTGGGCATTCTATGGGACAATATTCTGCGTTGCAATGTGCGGGCAGTTTGTCTATGAAAGATGCTGTTCATTTGTTGTCGGCACGGTCAAATTATATGTCTATGGCCGGCAAGGGCGGTGGCGGAATGGCCTGTATCGTCGGTTTGGATAAAGAAACGGTGGAAAAATGCTTGTTGGCCGCAACAAACAAAGGATATGCCGCGATATCTAATTTGAATTCACGTACGCAATTTACCATCAGCGGACAGAACGAGGCGTTGGACGCCGTTGTCGCGCGCGCAAAAACCATGGGGGCCAAATTGGCCAAGCGTTTGAATGTCGCCGTGCCGGCACATTGTGCATTGATGGAAAACGCAGAAAAATCTTTGCGTAATTTCCTGAATACCATAGATGTCCAGGCGCCAAAAACAAATTGGTTTTCTAATCAAACCGCAATGGTTATGTCTAATCCCCAGGACGTTAAAGATGCATTGGCAAATCAGATGAGCCATGGTGTTAACTGGGTCCAGATAATGGAAAATTTCCCAGAATATAATATTACGCGGGCATACGAATTTGGCCCGGGGCGCACATTGACCGGGTTAATCAATCGGGCCAATGTCGGATGCCAGGCCAAGAATACCGATAATTTGGGAAATGTTCGGGCGATGTTGGGCGAATTGGAACGCTGTATCGTGCGGTAAATTATTTTGATTTCTTGGCGTTCATTTTTTCGCGCAAAGAATCCCAATATTCCAGACGCTTTTTTATATCCCGTTCGAACCCGCGTTCTATGGGGTAATAAAACTTTTGCCGTTCCATAGATTCTGGGAAACAGTTTTGACCACTGAACCCAGATTCTGTGTCCGGTTCATATATGTACCCGGCGCCATATCCCATTTCACGCATCATTTTTGTTGGTGCATTTAATATGTTTTTTGGTGGCATCAAACTGCCTGTTTCGCGGGCCGTGCGGTATGCAGATGTTTGTGCACGATAGTTTGCCGTGCTTTTTGGTGCAGTGCCCAGGTATATAACCAATTCGGTCAGTGCCAGGTCGCCTTCGGGACTGCCCATGCGTTCATAAACCTGCCATGCGGACAGTGCGATTTGCATCGCGTTCGGATCGGCCAGGCCAATGTCTTCCATTGCAAATCGGGTCAGACGACGAAACAGGTACATTGGGTCTTGGCCAGATGTCATCATACGGGCCGTCCAATACAGCGCCGCGTCTGTATCACTGGCGCGCAAAGATTTATGCACGGCAGATATTAAATTATAATGTTCGTCCCCGGTTTTATCGGACAGTGGTGCACGCTTTTGTATCGCGGTGTCCAATGCGTCTGGGGTTAATTTCTTTTTGAAATTCGCGGATACCAGGTATTCAACCGTATTTAATAAAAATCGTGCATCGCCGTCTGACATTTGGGCCAGGTGAGTGCGCGCATCATTATCCAGCGGTAATTTTTTTCCCAAGAATTCTTCGGCACGCGTCATCAGTGTCATTAAATCTTGGGTCGATAATGGTTGCAATACGCCAACGTGGCATCGCGACAGCAATGCGTTGTTCAAATTAAAACTGGGGTTTTCGGTGGTGGCGCCCATAAAAACAACGGTGCCATCTTCTAGATATGGTAATAATGTATCCTGTTGCGTTTTGTTAAAACGATGGATTTCGTCGATAAACAGTAATGTATTGCGTCCTATATCACGGTTCATTCGGGCCATTTCCATGGCCTTTTTAATATCGGCCGTTCCAGAAAATACCGCAGACATTGGAACAAAGTCCATGTCAACCGTTTTGGCCAATGCGCGTGCAATAGTTGTTTTTCCGCATCCGGGCGGACCCCACAGAATTAAATTTGATAACTTTTTATTTTCGACCATACGACGGACCAGGCCGTTTTCCCCCAATAACTGGGGTTGGCCGACAATGTCGTCAATCGTTGACGGGCGCATCAGGTCCGCAAGAGGTCTGTTTTCTGTTGGCATAGTTTTATGTTTTACTGTGGTTTTATTTAATCTTTATTTGTGATATAATAAATTCTAGTAAATAAACAAGGTTTTTTCAATTGGTAAGTAATGTAAGCAAGGATTCTGCGGAATTTACATTGGCTGTGGCAAACTTGGCGGCCGCGGCAATTGCCGCAAATCCGTCTTTGTCTATGGCCGATGCCGTGCGGGGCGCGCGGGAAAGTTTGCGTGGCACCACAATCAGCAGGCAACAAATCGCAGATTCTGTGCGTCCAGACAAGATAAAATGTTTAGAAGATGGAACGTGGCACGTTATGTTGCGACGGTATATAAAACGCAAATTTAATCTGACACCACAGCAGTACAGGCAAAAGTGGGGATTGCCAGATGATTATCCTTTTGTTGCACCGAATTATTCTGTGCGGCGTTCGAAGATAGCCAAGAAAACAGGTTTTGGAAAAAAATAGGTGGCATAATGACGGAAAAGTTTAGACGCGCGGTGGCTGTGCCGGAACAGGTGGCAGAAAAACTGCGCAAGATGATAGAAAGCAAAAAGCCAGCAGAATATGTCCGAAATCGGCGTAATGAAAAGCATGCCATGGGCGAAGTTGATAAAAATGAAGATTTCAAAGATGCCATGGCAATCTTGGGGTTGGGGGCGGCAAAATGGTCTGCGTGGCTGGCCGCCGGTGGGGCGCAATTTCTGTTGACTTTGGCACGGTGGATGACGTTGGATAATCAATTTATACGTCAGATGGAAAACAAGTTCGCCGTAATGAATGTTGGCAAAGGCAAAAACGGAAAATCCAAGAATTCCAGTGTGCTGTCCCAGTTCGCAAAAAAATACCCCAGTGCCACGGCGCATATTTTATGGCTGATGGGGTTGGGGGCCGTGGCCGGTGGTGCGTATGTTGCCACGGAATATGCACCGGATAAAATTCAAGAATACAAAGAGTGGCGCACAGATCGTGATGCAGAACGCGTGGCACAGGAAAGCGCACGTGGAACGTATCGGGCGTTCTTGAATAAAATGCGACCGATAACACCGTTCTTAATCGCGGACTTGATTGTCAAAGAAGGTGTACATGTTAATGATGATGGGTTGCATGTGCCATATCGGGATTCGCGTGGAATACCAACAATCGGGTTTGGGTCAACAGTCATGAAAGACGGCAGTCGGGTTACAATGGACACACCACCCATGACCACAGAAGAGGCGTATGAATTAGCGCGGTGGCATCTGGAAGAAGGGGAAACGTATTTTGTTCTGTACTGCTATGATGTGGCAATGGATGGTATCGATATAAACACCACGTCAGAGGCGTTGGGGTTAAGTTCGATAGTGTATAATTCTTATTCAAAACTGATAGAAAACCCGTCGGACAAAAATAATCGTGATAGATTTGCAGAACTGCGCCAGTTGTTGGATACACATGGGTTTGCGGTGCCAGATACCGCCGTACAGCGTGTGTTCGCAAAATATCCTGTGCGGGATTTAACCAGTTTTGGTACAGAATGGGTGAATCAGTCCGGGGTTAATAAGATGGCTGATAAACTGGGTGGATTTTTGGCCGGCGGACGCGGACTGTTTTGGCGCCGTTGGTTAGAGGCAGGTTTGTTAACCGGGAAAATTACACCCCAGATGTTATTAGAATGTCCCATTAATGGAATGTATGAATTTTTTAGAATTATGGGTGAACAAAAGGGCGCGTTCTTTACAGGTGATATAGATCATCGTCGGGTAAATATGCAGACGTTTGATAAATTCAAACAGTGGTTGGCGCATCCTGTGAATGTCAAAGGCCAAGATTTAAGCCACTGGAAAAAAGTGTCTGATTATTTGCCGGGGGATGTGTTGGCGTATTGTCAGGTTGGAAAATGCGAATTAAGCAATACTGATTTTGACAAGGCCATCAAACCGCGTCAGCAGGTTGTTGTTAAAACGTATACCATCGGTTATGACGAACAATATAAAAATGCTATTTCTGCGTATGTGGCCAAAGATTGGGGCCAGGCTAAAAAACAATTCGAACAGATGGTGGCGCAATATCCTGATAATGCGTTGTTGCGTAATGATTTGGCCGCAACATACAACAAACTGGGGATGTATAAACAGGCCGTCGAACAGGCGCGTGAAATCTTGTACCGTATTTGCGACAAGAGTCAGTATGCCGCCGCGCAATATAATGCGGGATATGCATATGAAAAAATGGGGGACTATGAACGGGCGTTGGCTAATTATAAATTGTCCGTGGTAAATGGAAACAGTCGTGTCGCGTCCGACGTCAAACGCGTGCAAAGAAAAATAAAAACCGGCAAGACGATTGCGTTTCATGATGCCGTCAAAAATATGAATTCTGGGGATGAAACTAATGACGGATTATCAAACGTTTTCGTAAACTCATCGGAACACAGCGCATAGGGGATACGTATGAAAGTATGTGTTAATTATAATGATGCGCGGTGGCGCAAATACAAGATTGACTTTGACCGTGTCGCAAATATGGCGGGAAATGATTTGTCCCCACAGGCCGAAGTGTCAATCATACTGACCAATGATAAAGAAATTCATGAACTGAACAAACGGTACAGAAATATAGACAAGCCAACGAATGTTTTATCCTTTGAATTGGGGGATGACATTTTGTTGGGCGATATTTATATATCGCTGGATACTGTATTACAAGAGGCCCGCACGCAAAATATTCCCGTACGTAATCATATAATGCACATGGTTGTGCATGGAATGTTGCATTTACAGGGCTATGACCACATAACTGATTCTGATGCAGAAATTATGGAAGCAAAAGAGGTAGCAGTGTTGAAAAAATTAAAAGTAAAAAATCCCTATGTACAGGATTCCGCCGTATGCAACGATTATGAATGTTGTCCGGGTGGTAAATTTTTGTCGTGGTTGCATCGGATAAAATTGAAGAAAAACGGATTCTGGCAGTATGTCGCAATGGCCGTTTTGGGTGGTGTATCTGCGCTGGGGTTTGCGCCGTTTCATTTCTGGTGGGCAACAATAATCGGTATTGCGTGTGCGTATGCGTTGGTTGTGCGAATGGATGACAGACCCAGCGTAGTTAAATCTTTTGTTCGCGTGTTCCCGTTCAGTGCCGTTTATGCGGTTGCTATGTTTTGGTGGGTTGTTAATTCAATTTATGTCGTCCCAGAATTGGCCAGTCAATTTGCAATTTGGACAATACCCGCATTAATCGGGATTGGTTTGGTTGGTGGAATTATATTCGCAATTCCATTTGTTGTAATTTTACGTATATGCACGTTTCCGGCGTATAGACCGTTTTTGTTCGCGTCAATTTGGACGTTGGTTTTGTGGTTGCGCGAATGGTTGTTTACGGGTTTTCCATGGAATCCTGTGGCGAATATTTCTATTAATATGCCGTGGGTTGCGAATTCAATGTCCGTGTGGGGCGCGATGGGGTTGACGTTTATTATTACCGGGTTAATTGCGTCGGCGGTTGAATTAATGCGCTATCGTAAATCCAGGGCGTGTTGGTATGTATTTATTTTATTTTTAGCATTGATGTGTGTTGGGGCGTGTGCGGGTGTGCGTAATGTTCATGTGGCACAAAATGATAATCAGGTCAGTCCCGTCATTCGCCTGATTCAGCCCGCGCGCAGTGCGTCTGACAAGGCCACGCATTCGCGTGCAGATGCCATACGCAATGCAACAGAAAATATTAATGTGTTGTATGAATTGTCTAAGTCGGGTGGTAATCCAGATTTGATTGTATTCCCAGAAACGTCGTATCCGTTTGTGGTTGTTGATGGGGACAGTATGCCGTTGGCAGATGCATTGAACAAAGACATTATTATTGGTGTTTCGTCGTATTCTGACGAAAAGATGTATAATTCTTTGATTGTGGCGGATGGCGACGGAAAAATTAATCATCTGTACAGTAAATCGCATCTGGTGCCGTTTGGGGAATATCGGCCGTTCGGTGATTTGATACCGACACCGGGACAATTGGCACGGGGGACAGGACCCGAAATTATTACCGTTGATGTTGACGGACGGGCGTTTAGTTTTGCGCCGGCGATTTGCTATGAAATTATATTTTCTGATTCTTTGATACCGGGTAACGAGACCCCAGATGCGATTGTTAATATAACCAATGATACATGGTTTGGAAATACACCCGGGACGTATCAACATTTGGATATGGTGCGACGCTATGCCATAGAATCGGGTTTGCCGATTATTCGGGCTAATTATTCCGGTATCAGCGCGTTTGTTATGTCGGATGGTTCCGTGGCGTCAGAAATTCCTGTGGGCCGGGCCGGTTTTGCAGATGGTATGGTTTATGGGGCACATTATACACCGTATCGTGCAATTGGACGCGATGGAATGATGATAATCATTTTGCTGTTTTCGTGTGTAAATATTATTGCGATGAATTTAATAAAACGGCGAAAATAGGCGTTTGAAAAAAACAACTGTAAAAAACGCGCTATGTGCATGATTTACTGCACATAGCGCGTTTTTATAATATGATTTTTAATTCATAAATTCGTGTAAAATCCATACCCGTATCGCAGATGATAAATTTGTGTTTGGGGTGCGGTTGTCGTCAATGTGTTTTATTAATTCCGCAACCGACATATTTCGTGTGTCGGCAATTTTATGCAATGCGTCAACGAATTCCGGTTCCAGCGAAATACTGGTTTGGTGGCCTGTTAAAGATACAGATATTTTCTTCATCATATTTTCCCCGCAACCAGGCAATCGGACATTGCATGGTATGCGTCATCATATTGGCGTAATATATCCAAGGTTATATTATCCAGCATACTGAATTTCCCAAAAGAATCAAATGCAAACCAAAACAGGTCATTACGACCAAAAATCGTTAATCCGCGCAGTTTGGAAATGCCCGTTAAATCGGCATTTATTGATACCAGGCCCGGTATTGGATATTTTGTTCCACGTGGCGTGTCAATTGGGCCATATATATACCCGCATCCCATCGAAATCGCACCGCAATGTTGGTACAGATTGATGATGGGTTGGGGCAGTATTGCGCATCGCATATTTTGTAATGCAGAATTTACCAATGGAATTTCTGTTGCGGGTACAGATGCATAAAAGTGTGCACCGTGTTTTTGCATCAAAGATAAAAATTCATTTAATTCCATAGGTGTGTTTTCGTTCCTATTGTTCCATACCACGCGCCGCAACAATTTGGGCGGCCAATTGGCTTAATCGGTCGGATGTCGCGTTTCCGCCATCACCACCACCGGCGGTGTGCGCCGGTACGTATACGTTTTTAGTGGGGTTCGGCAACCATATAATTTCATTGCCAGATTGTTCCATGATAAATTGGTCTAATTTCTGGGAATGGGGAAACGTTTGGCACAGGAATAAATTTTCTGTTTTTAATTCACCACCCCATATCAATGGTACGCGAAAACGAATCGATAAATTGTCGGGCATCGCACGGCCCATAATCAGTGATATAAATTCGTTTTGATTCAAATTCAAAAACGCCAATTCTGATACAGAATCCGTCAGTGTTTCCATAAAGCGACGACATAATTTTTTATACTGTGGAAACCAATCCGAAGACACCGTTGCAGGACGTACCTGGACCGGCATAACGGGCATGTCGTCCATCCCCAGGTCGGCCAATCTTTGTTCTGCGGATTTTTCATTTAACTGCATCAGATTTTACCTATGTGATTAAGTACCGCGTCAATATATTCCGAATATGCATTAAACAGGCCGTCGTCATCGGCCGGTAATGCCGGATTTTGCATGTTTGTCATGTATTGTCGTAATTCGTCCATGTTGGCAAACATCAATACGTCTTGGAATTGCGCCGTGGGCGCATCAGGGGCGGATATAACAAAACCATTAATGCCAATAGACGCGTCGTCCAATGTGTCAGAAAATATCTGGTAAAATTTATCCATAATTTTGCGCATTTCAGTTGTCGCGATTCCCGTTGCACCCAACCATAATGTTTCGCCCGTGCCAATCGCCGTTAATGCCAATTGGGTGCCATTGACACGCGGGGCAGGTTTTACAACATAGCCAGCCGATGTGAATATTTCGCGCAATGTATCCGTGTCGGAATTTTGGGTTGGGGTCGGCCCCGTTAATGTTGGGGACGCAGGCGTGTGTATATATCCGCCATTTAATGTTGGTAATACCAGGCGCGGTGGGCGCGACAGTCCGGCCGGTGTTGTTGGGCGTTGCGGGGCGGGCGATGTTGTTGCAGGTTGCATTTGTCCCGGCAAAACGTCTAATGTGGATGCATCATTGTTCTGTGTGTTATCCCGTGTCTGTGGCAATGCGGTTTGTACAGGTGTTTTTGTGGATGTCGGTGCCGTCTTTACAATCGGCAGGCGTATTTTGCGCATGTGTGGGCGCAATATCAGGTACATACCAAATATGGTCATAAATATAACAATGGCGACCGATATGTAAAATGATGTCTTAATCGGTGTTTGGGATGCCTGTAAGTATGATATATATTCCCAATGCGCGGATGAAAATATATCGAACCCATATATTGTGCCGAACCAAAAAGATGTCCCCAGGGTCATTGCCAATAACCACAGTATGCACAGTAAAAAATTATCAAAACGGATTTTCATTTGTCTTTAATTATAGCACATTTGTGATAAAGTAAAAAGAGTTATGATGCAGGCAGACGTTATTCTTGATGAAATCAAAGAACCCGTTGCGTTGTGGTGTGGGGCGGATGTTGACGCAACCGATTTAGCCAATGCAACGTCTGTGGCGTTGGCGCGGGGCATAGATATTATTTCTGTGGCCCCAGATGGGGTGCGCGTTGTGTGGCCGTGGATAGAAAATGCGCACAAGGAAATTTTGGGACGATTTTACGTCAACCGTGCGGATGAAGGTTCTGTGTCTGAATTAAGTGCGAATATAAATTCTGTATTCAAATCTGGCGCGGATGGGGCCCAGGTTTTTGTGAAAGTGTCTGAATTGGGAAAGTTGGTGTCGCAACTGTATTCCATACGTGATGATTTGTTCTTTAACAAGCGGTTGTATGTCGGATTGGATATAGGTGAAATAGGGCCGTTTGATTGGGATGATGTTTTTTCGGCGTTGCGAAAAATTCGGGCCAATGGCTTGATTTTGGTGCTGGCACGTGATGCGGGTGATAAATCGGATTTTGTTGGGCGCCTGTATGCCGGTTTGTGCGCGTGGAATGCGCCGGATGCATGTGTGCACTTTGTCGTTGGCGGTGCAAAAAGAATAGAAGAAGCGAATCGGTTGGTGCAATCGGTGTGTCCGAAATTGGCCCCGGATGCACGTTTCTTTGTTAATATCCTAGGGACGCGTTAGTACCAGATATTTTGGTGATGTGGTGCCGGCCTTGTTCTTTTGCTGGTACCGGGTTTTTATTGTTTCAAAATCCGGTGTGGATACATGAAATCCGGCATTTTTTGCATTGATTAAAATCCATTCGAAATATTCCCAATGGTCCGTACCGATTATTATTTCGCCCGAATCGGATAAATGTGGGGATAAAGACGTCAGAAATTCTGTTTGTAATAAACGACGTTTTTCATGACGTGCCTTGGGCCAGGGGTCGGGGTGCAATATCCAAATTTGGTCAAATTTCGAATCGGTTGTGCGCAGAAAGTCGCGTACGTCGTCCGGGAAAACCCGGATGTTTTTATATTCATCACGAATCGAATCCGATTCGTTTGTAATGGCGGATAATAATGATGCAACGCCATTCATAAATGGTTCGGCACCAATAATGATTTTGGCCGGGTTTTGCCGGGCAATGTCCCGTAAATGTTCGCCAGAACCGAATCCTATTTCCAAAATTTTACCGGTATTTGCCGGTAAATTTTCGGGAAAAATTGTCGGTAATACATGTTCAATCAGCCCGTTTTGCCGGGCGGATAATTTCTTGCCGTGACGACGGCCAAAGGTTCTTATTTCTTGTTTTTCCATATATTTAGTATAAAATTCAAAAGTTAACAAAACAAGGGTTTATAAAATGTTCGAATTTCCAAAACGCATTCAGTGTGATGATTTTGTATTGGAAAAAATCAATCCGTCATTTGATAATGCGCGAAGAATATTTGAAATTGTTGATTCTGAACGTGAATTTTTATCTGAATTCTTGGATTGGATTGATGTATCAAATTGCCCAGAAGATATGTACATACACATGTACAAGGTGTCTAAAACAGACAATGGTTCTTATTACATTATTTATGATGGCGAAATAGTGGGCAGTGTTGGCGTCGATATCAGTTCCAAGAAAAATAAAATTGCCGAGATTGCGTATTGGTTGTCTAAAAAGTACAATGGGCGCGGAATTATGACGCGGGCCGTCCAGGCAATGGAAAAATTGGCGTTCGAAAATATGGACGTAAATCGAATCGAAATTATTATGGATACGAAAAATTCACGCAGTGAATCTGTGGCACGACGCAACAAGTATCTGTGCGAAGGGGTACGTCGTCAAAGTTATATGTTTCGTGGCAAACTGTGCGATGTGTTCGTGTATTCAAAATTAAAGTC
>CALXMA010000005.1 GCA_944389345.1 uncultured Alphaproteobacteria bacterium
GATGTTGAGGGACTCAAACCCCCGACCCTCTCGGTGTAAACGAGATGCTCTAATCAACTGAGCTAAACATCCAAAACAGTGCGGGAATGATAAAGCATTTTTTCCCGATTGTCCAGTATTTTATTACGGCATCGGTATTCCCGCCGTTGCCGCGCCCATCACTTCATCAATCGTGGCGTCGGCCTTGGCCTTGGCATCGTTGTACGCAGACATTACCAATTTTTCAATCGCCGGTGCACCACGGTCCAGTACGTCCGGTCGGATTGTTATGCCCGCCATATCGTATTTACCAGTTATATCGACAATAACCGCACCGTCTTCGGCAATACCCTTGATATGGGTTTGGGCCAATTTTTCTTGGGCCATGCTGACGCGATTTTGCAATTCGCCCGCCTGGGCCATTAATGCTTCCATATCCATACTGAAATTCCCCCCATTGTTATGTTGTTATGAATGCGCCCCGTATGGGGCGCACATTCATACGCGGTTATTTTTCGATTTCTGCGCCCGTTTTCTGGTCAATACCAACCATGGACATACGTGTTTTACCACGCTTGTCCGCGCCCAGATAGCGCACAAATACCTTGTCGCCTTCTTTGATTTTTGTGTCTTCTATCTTGGCGATTCTTTCACCGGTGATTTCAGAAATGTGAACCATCGATTCAAAACCGTTCAAGATTTTTACAAACAAACCAAAGTCTTTTATACCAGACACGACACCCGGATAGATAACGCCAACTTCGGGTTCTGCGACGATATCTTTGATGCGCGCAATTGTGGCGTCGGCGTCTTCTTTGGATGTGGCCATAATTTTAACCGTGCCATCGTCTTCCAGGTCAATTTGAGTATTTGTTTCACGTGTTAATGCCTGGATAACAGAACCGCCCTTGCCAATGACATCGCGGACTTTGTCCGGATTGATTTTCATTGTGTACATTTGCGGGGCGAATTCAGACACGTGTGCACGTGGGGCCTTAATCGCCTTTTCTATTTTACCCAAGATGTGCATACGGCCATCACGCGCCTGGGCCAATGCATGTTCCATAATTTCAAAGGTAATAGATGTGATTTTAATATCCATCTGTAATGCGGTAATACCTTGGTCGGTACCTGTTACCTTGAAATCCATATCGCCCAAGTGGTCTTCGTCGCCCAAAATATCGGTCAAGATGGCGTAATCATCACCCTCTTTAATCAATCCCATGGCGATACCCGCAACCGGACGGGTCAATGGAACACCACCGTCCATCATGGCCAATGTCGCACCGCACGTCGTCGCCATAGACGAAGAACCATTTGATTCCAAAATATCCGATACAACACGGACAACATAATCAAAATTTTCACGCGACGGCATCATCGGGTGCAATGCGCGCCATGCCAGATTACCGTGTCCAATTTCACGACGACCCGGGGATTTTAATCCCTTGCATTCGCCAACGGAATAACCCGGAAAGTTATAGTTCAATATGAAATCTTTTTCTTCGGCACCGTCCAGACTTTCGATTGGCAGCGCATCTTTGCCACCGCCCAATGTCAAGGACACCAATGCCTGGGTTTCACCACGCGTGAACAGTGCAGATCCATGTGCACGTGGCAACACGCCTAATTCAATTTCAATCGGACGCACGGTTTTATTATCACGCCCGTCAATACGTGGACGGCCCGCCAAAATATTCGTACGCATAATACGCGCCGTGATATTTTCAACAATTTCATCCGCATAGGATTCCAGTGTCGATGTTGCCGTTTCTGTTTCTGGGAACAATTCTGGGATACGGGCCTTGGCCTGGGCATGAATGTCCGCCAATGTATCCAGACGGTTTAATTTTTCTTTGATTTGCAACGCGGATTCAATTTGGCCGGCAAAAGATTCAAAATCTTGTTCCATTGCGATGTATTCCGCAGATTTTTCAGGCACCGCCCAGCGTTCTTTGCCCGCCTGTTGTGCCAATTCGTTAATTGCGTTAATTACAACCTGTTGCGCATCAAAACCGAATTTAACCGCGCCCAAAACAGTCGCTTCGTCCAGTTCGCCGATTTCCGATTCCACCATCAGCACGCCGTCCTTGGTTGCGGCAACAACCAGGTCCATTTCAGAATCTTCGACAAATTTCTTGGACGGGTTCAAAACATATTTACCATCGGCATAGCCAACACGCGCCGCACCAATCGGGCCCGCAAACGGAACCCCAGACAGTGCCAATGCCGCAGACGATGCAATCATGGCCAGAATATCTGGTTGGTTCTTTTTATCATACGAAAACACCTGGGCAATGATTTGCACCTTGTTCTTGAACGTTTCCGGGAACAGTGGGCGAATTGGGCGGTCAATCAGACGCGCAATCAATGTTTCGCCGGTTGATGCCTTGCCTTCGCGTCTGTCGCGGGAACCGGGAATACGGCCGGCGGACGCAAATTTTTCCTGGTAATCAACGGTTAACGGAAAGAAATCTTGGCCTTCGACCGCGGTCTTTTCCGCGCATACGGTTGCCAATACCATTGTGCCACCCATTGTGGCCAGAACAGAACCATTTGCCTGTTTCGCCATGCGTCCCGTTTCCAGACGCAATGTTTCATCACCATATTTAACCTCTATGGCGACAGGATTGTTCAAATGTGTTTTTTCATCTTTGTTAAATAAACCAAATAACATACTTTTTTCTCCATATTTACTGCTTTTATTGCGAAGAAAAATTATTCGTTTTTGCATTCTGGAATAAAATGCAAGAATGAACAATTTTTCCCCCGCGTTGTGTGATTATAAAAGATATTTGCCCAGATGCAAATAATTTAATAGATATTTCCCCGCCGACGTGGCGGTAATAAAAAAGTGGGGCATTCGTCCCACTTTTTTATTTTATTTACGCAGACCCAATTTCTTAATCAAATCTTCGTATTCGGAAACATTGCGTTTCTTGATATATGCCAACAATTTTTTACGACGGTTTACCATCAGCAATAATCCACGACGCGAATGCTGGTCCTTGTGATTATTCTTCATGTGTTCCGTCAAATTGCGGATACGTTCCGTCAAAACAGCAACCTGGGATTCAACAGAACCGCCGTTGTCGTTTTCAGACGATTTGAACTGATTAATCAATTCACTCTTTTTTTCTTTTGTAATGGACATTGTTTATGTTCCCTATGGTTAAATTGTTCTTTTTGGGTGCAGTATACCGTCCGCAATATTGCCGATTCCAATAAATTCAGAACCACAATACACACGGCGCAATCCATCCGCACCACCCGTTTTAATAAACCCGCCGTGTTTGTACAATTCGGCCGATTTATCGTCCAAATCACAAACCGGAATGTCCCCCAGTCCGTAATCTGGTGATTTCAGATATTTTCTGATATCCCCGCCATTATTAAACAGATTTTCCAAAAAATCAAGTTGTACAGTATCTGACAGGGTAAAACCAAGACTTTCCGTGCGACGTATCATTTTTACCGTCGCGACCGTGTCGCACATATACGCCATATCACGCGCAATCGCACGAACATATGTCCCGCGTGAACAGCGCGTACGAAATGTGTACGTATCCCCCGCCCCATCGATTATTTCCAGGGTATCCAGGTGCACACAACGTGGCGCAATTTCAATACGTGCACCATCGGCCCGACGCGCCAATTCATACGCGCGACAGCCCGCGACATGCACCGCACTGAATATCGGGGGCGTTTGCAAAACATCGCCCGTCAATTTCGGCAATATCGCATCTATTTCATTCCTGGACGGGATTTTGTCCGCACGTCGCGTAATCCGACCACGTGTATCCAGCGTATCCGTTTCCGTGCCGAATTGCACCGTAAACATATATTCTTTGACATTGGGACGCACGTCTTCGATAAACGGTATCATCTTGGTCGCGCCACCAATCGCAATCGGCAGAACCCCAGACGCCATTTCATCCAGTGTGCCGATATGACCAAATGTTTTTGTACCAAACATTCGCGCCACACGCCCGCCGGCCGTGCGACTGAACATTCCCAAAGGTTTATCTAGTAAAATTATTCCGCGTGTGTTTATCATTGCTGTATGCGTATAATATTTCTGTAATTTTTTCTTTTTGTACAGAATTTTTTTATTTATACTGGGTTATCCAAGAGGTATTTAATTGAAAAACATCATTATCGTCGGTGTTTCACGCGCAGGTAAAACAACATTGGCCCAGGCGGTGGCACGGGCAATCGGGGCCACGGGTATGGCCGTATCTTTTATTTCCGCAGACGCATTGTTTGGTGGCGTTACGGAAATTAAAAAGCATTCCCTGTTCTATGTCGCATTTGCGCGCCCATTAAAGCATCTGATACCCGCACTGGGGCGACGGCACAAACGCAATCTGCGACGTGATTTACATACCTGTGCGCACAGATTTATTAATGAACAGGCCCAGGTTTCTGTCGTCGTATACGAAGATGCGTACATGACACTGGCCCAGGCAAAACACATGTTTGATGATGATAAATTTCAAATTGTTGCGATTGGATATCCCGAATCTGATATAGATAAGAAAATTGCCGATATTCGAAAGTACGATGGCGATACACCTGCAAACAGAAAATCTTATTCTGAACTGTATCTGATGATTTCCAGTCTGGTCAAGGCCAGCAAGAAATTACGCGGTGATGCGCAAAAATACGGCATACCGTTCATAGATACATCTGTGCGGTATCGTGAAACAATCCAAGAATTCGCAGACGGCGTTGTGGATTTACTGAGTGAATAAATTTCTATCTGGTCCTGATGCGATATTTCTGGCGCGACAGTTTTGTCAGAAATTTTACATATTCAGAACGCGATGCCTCACATTTTGGCCACAATTGGTGCATATCCCTGATATCCACTATCGCGTCCACCATTCCACGAAAAATCTGCATTGGACGATATTCACGGAAAACGGTTATTGCATCCAATTCTGATGTCGGTTTGTCAGACGGAACTTCTGCGAACATACGACCACCGCAATCATATACACGGCGCGCCACCAAAAATCGTGGTCCCCACTTTACATCTGATTCACAAAAATATCCGTCCAGCACGAATTCCAGTTTTGTCCCCAATTGAAATTCTGGACGACCTATGCTCATATTAGAAACCTCGTGCGGGCGCATAAAATCAAAACCCGCCAAAAAACGTGCCAGTTCTGACGGGTTGCGAAACTCATTATACTGTGGTGTGTAAAATGGTGTTTTGAATACTATCTTGGGGTAAATATACATATCATACCATGCCTTTATCCAAACAGTTTTAGTTGAACATGACCAGTCTTCGGCTGTTGGACCCGATTTTTTTGCTGGTCCGGGGTGGACGAATTGTCCGAAACATTGCCACCATCTGTGGGCCGGGGTTCCGGGGACGGCGCACACGATGGAACATCATCACACAATGTCGTGTTACGCGATTCCAGCGCATCCAAAACCGCAACCGCACGCGCAACCACGGATTGTGGCATACCCGCCATCTTGGCAACCTGAATCCCATATGAACGGTTTGCAACGCCCGGGACAATTTTATGCATAAATATTATTTCGTTATTGTGTTCACGAACATCAATCGTCAGACACGATACATTATTCAACATACCACTGTCGCACCCAACCAGTGCCGTCAATTCGTGATAATGCGTCGCAAACAATGTGCGCGGTTGTAATTCGTTCAAGTATTCCAATACCGCCTGGGCAATGGCCATACCGTCGTATGTCGATGTGCCCCGCCCTATTTCATCAAAAATTATAAATGATTGGCGGGTGGCACGACGCAATATATTTGCCGTTTCTGTCATTTCCACCATGAACGTAGATTGACCCGCGGCCAAATTATCCGATGCACCAACACGACTGAACAACTGGTCGCAGATACCAATTGTCGCACGTGTGGCCGGCACAAATGACCCCATGTGTGCCAGTACAACCAACAGTGCATTCTGGCGCAGGTATGTGGATTTACCCGCCATATTTGGTCCCGTCAACAGCGCAACCGATTTTACATTCAAATTACAATCGTTTTTTACAAAATTATCCCCACGCGACCGCAAAACATAATCTATGACCGGGTGGCGACCGCCAACAATATCAAACGCGACATCGTCCGTGATTTCTGGGCGCGTCCAAGAATATCTGTCCGCAACGTATGCCAAAGAATACCACACGTCTAAGTCCGCCAACAAATCCGCCACAGACAGCAAATCGTCCGAAATCGCGCGCACTGATTCAATTAAACGCGATATTATTTCCTGTTCTATACCGGCCGATTTTTCCGCAGCACTGCGTACGTCATTATCCAAATCTATCAGACGCGACGTCGTAAAGCGCATATTCCCAGACATGGTCTGGCGATGAATAAACCCGGATTCTGGTTTCATCAATGCGTCCGCGCGCGCCGATGGAACCTCTATAAAATACCCCAGAATATTATTGTACTTTATTTTCAGGTTATGAATCCCAGTGGCGGTGGCGTATTCCGACTGCATCCCCGCAATCGTTTCACGCGCCCCGTGGGATAATGCGCGCATATTGTCCAATGATATATCAAAACCGGTTCTGATAACATTACCATCACGGAAAAACGTCGGCAATTCATCCGCCAGCGCAGAATTTAATTCCAACGCCAGACTATCATGCGTGTTTATTTCCGCAAACCGCGTCGCCATATCTGAATCTAGGCGCGCGCCTAACATCTTGGCATTTGGTAATTCTGTTAAAAAATCGGCAACATGGCGCATATCGCGCGGTGTACCACGGCCCGATAACAGGCGCGACAAA
This sequence comes from uncultured Alphaproteobacteria bacterium, assembly GCA_944389345.1. Lineage (GTDB taxonomy): Bacteria > Pseudomonadota > Alphaproteobacteria > Rs-D84 > Rs-D84 > Enterousia. Next base: position 6,769 of record CALXMA010000005.1, read on the forward strand.
CTGCGCCCGACGTCCGGTACAGACGACAACACAGATGCAACAGAACCCATAACATCTGGGTTTAATAACAAATGCCCAATGTGCGCATGACGACGACGTATTTCATCGGCATCCCCGGACAAAGACCGCAAATATGAACGCAATTTCCGCGCACCGGCCGATGTCTTGGTATTATCCAGAACATCGCACAGGCACATACCGCCATCATTTAGTGGCGCATCTATTTCCAAACTTTTCCACGTGGCAGAATCTATTAATAACTGGCGCCCAGATTTATATACATACGGCGCGCGAAATGTTATTGACGCATCACGTTGGGTATTAAATAAATAACCCGCCAACAGTTCTATGGCATTGTGATATTTGTCAGACGTGGCAACCGTATCCACAGACGCACCAAATACGCGCGCAACAATTTGTTCCATGTCCGCGCGCAGGTATAATTTTTCGTACACCGGGGTTGTCTTGAAAATATCACGTATGCGCATAATTGTTTCGTTTTCGGCAATGGATGCGGGATAAATAACCTCGGCCGGGTTAATGCGAACCAAATCGTCAATTATATCCGCAGATGTGCCGACAAAAAATTCGCCGGTTGATATATCACAACCCGCCAATTCAAACACGCCATCGCGCAAAACAACAGAAATCAAAAAATTAGAACGTGTCGGTGTCAATAAATTTTCATCGGTCAATGTGCCCGGCGTTAATACACGTATTATTTTTCTGTCTATGAATTTGTGGCCACGGGCCTTGGCCTGGGCCGGCGTTTCCATTTGTTCAACCAACGCCACACGAAACCCCGCACGAACCAGACGGCCAAAATAATTATCCGCCGCATGCCACGGTATCCCGCACATAGGTATGTTTTCACCGTCGCCATCGGTACCACGCTGGGTCAATACCAGCCCCAGGTTCTGACTGATTATGCGGGCGTCTTCAAAAAAAGCCTCGTAAAAATCACCCAAGCGAAACATCAACAACGCGTCGGGGTTTTCGCCCTTCATATCGACATATTGTTGCATAACTGGGGTTAACTTTGATTTTTCCGCCACGATAAATCCGTTATATTTTTACTGTGCCTGCGCGGGTGTGATTTTTAACGTTTCAATTTTCAATTCTGCTTCTTTCAGCAATTGTTCACAATATGCCTTTAACTTAATACCCTGTTCGTACGCGGCCACAGAATCCGCCAGGGGCAATTCCCCAGATTCCATTTTCTTGACCAATTCTGTTAACTGTTTATACGCGTCTTCGAAAGACAATTTTTTTTCGTCCATTACGCACCCTTTTGTTTAACCGCAACCATACAAAAATTATACGAAAAACGCAAATAAAAAACCGCCAAACGGCGGTTTTTTTTTATTTCGCAGGCGCAATTATTATCGACTTTGTTCGTTCGTCTGGTTTTGATTTAGATTCCAGTGTCCCGCGTTCGCCAACCATTTCCATTATGCGCGCAAATAATTCTGGGACCGCGTCTTTGCCACGGGCCAAAACCTTTTTAGAACCGCGGGTCATAACGGCAATCTTGACCTTGTTTCCGTCGCCCAAGAATTCAAACACCTTTTTCATTTTTATGTTCAGGTCATTTTCTTCGATGAATGGTTTAACCCAAACCTCTTTCATTTCAACGGTTTTTTGGTTCTTGCGAGCCTCGGACGCGCGTTTCTTTTGTTCGTATTTATATTTGCCATAGTCCATTATTTTTACAACCGGCGTCGCGCCGTTTGCACTGATTTCCACCAAATCCAAACCCGCATCAGACGCCATTTGTAACGCCTGGGCGGTGGGCATAATCCCCAAATTTTGGCCATCAGAACTGATTACCTGGACGGTTTTTGCAAAAATCCGATTGTTTATACGTGGGCCCATGTCCCGACGATTATCACGGTTAAAAGACGGTTTAATGGTATGCTCCTTTGTTTGTTTACCGTTTGAAATTATTATCTATTTGTCCACAGTTTTCAACAAATTTTGCAATATTTGCAACGCGGTCCATGCATCACGCTTGGCCGCCGGTTTTAACATCAAATAATTCGGATGGTATATCGGCATCGCCGTTATCCCAGACGGCAATGAAACCGTCATCCCGTGGCCACGTGGCAGTGAAACATTCGCAATCTGGGACGCGGACAATGTCCCCAGTGTCAATATAAACCCGGGATGCAACAGTTCCACCATTCTGTCAACAAATGGTCGCGCCAATGCCAATTCTGTGTCTGTTGGTGCACGCCCGCCCGGTGTACGCCAAAACACCAACGGCACAATAGACACATTATCACGCGACAACCCAATCGCAGCCAACATTTTATCCAATAATTCACCCGCCGGACCAGATAATATACGGCCACACGCATCGTCATCGCCACTGGGGATATCGGTAATAATCACCAAACCGTTCGGATTCGACGCAATATGCGGTAAAACAACATTTGTCGCCCCCGCACGCAGTGGATGATTGAATTCTGCAATCATACGGTTTAACGATTCTGGATCGGTCGGACGCGCCGCCATCGCCACGGCCGTATCAACCGCCATCGGATGCGCGGGCGCAATCGGTGGCACAACAGACGTCTGGGTACGTGTGGGCGACGTCTGGACGGTTGGTGTAACCTGGGGGACATCATGCGCCAACGCAGACCGAACCGCACCCGCCATCACCAACGGGAAATCCGTTAATTCCCATTGTACGCCCGCCAATACTAAATCACGTAAATCACCGCCGTTCATTTTTGCCTTTTTTCTTGATTTTTCAAACCTTTTAATCTAAAATATACCACGAGCAACAGAAACTCAAGGGAGTATTTTCATGAAAATAAAAAACTTTGCTATGTTGGCTGGTATCGCGGGTCTGTTGTCTGCGTGCGGTGGTTCTTCCATCGTTGAACCGGCTGATTTGAACGAACAGCGCGTATTCTTTGCGTTCAATTCATCTGAAATTTCCGATGAATCACGCGACAATCTGTTGGGCCAGGCGCTGTATATGAAAAATCACGAAGATGTGAAAATTCAAATCGCGGGTAACTGCGACGAACGTGGTTCCACAGAATACAACTTGGCGTTGGGCGCACGTCGTGCAAATGCCGCCAAAGATGTTCTGGTAAATGACGGTATTGATCCGGCACGTATTTCTACGATTTCATACGGTAAAGAACGCCCATTGGTTCAGGGTACCGGTGAAGAAGTATGGAAATACAACCGTAATGCCACAACAACAGTTAAATAATTGTTGTTAAACAAACACAAAAACACCGGCAAATGCCGGTGTTTTTTATATTTTTTTAGACATTGCGAAAATATAAAATATTTATATAAAAAAAGCCGGCTTTTGCCGGCCTTTTTTTATCATTTTTTTCACTTGGTCAATTTTTCAACCAAATCATTTAATTGCGTACGCGTTGAAAAAGACAAAACCAACTGGCCGGCACCACCACGACGTTCACGCAATTTTACCCCGCAACCCAACGTCGCCGACACACGACGTTCTATATCACGTACGGTTTCGGCATCTATGGATTTGTTCACGTATGCGCGACTGGTCGATTTACGCGCCGTTGCACGGACCAGTTTTTCCGTATCAGACACAGATAAATGACCATCTATGATTTGTTGTGCCAATTTTTCTGGGTCTTGGGCAACCGCAATAGTGCGCGCATGCGATGCGGATATTTTGCCCTGCTCTACTAATTTCTTGACATTATCCGACAAACCGTCCAGACGCATTATATTACGTATATAACTGTCCGATTTTCCAATCAGGCGCGCAACATCGCCCAATTCATATCCACATTTTTCCATAATATTTTTGTATGCGTTGGCCTCTTCTATGGGATTCAGATTTTCACGTTGGACGTTTTCAATCAACGCTATTTCCATCGCGTTTTCAGGTGTAATATTTTTCACCAATGCCGGTATTTCTGTTAATCCCGCCATTTTACTGGCGCGGAAACGACGTTCGCCTGCGATAATTTCATACATGTACGGACGCCCCGTCACAGAACGCAATAAAATCGGCTGTAAAACGCCCTTTTCCCGAATGGATGCCGCCAAATCCGCCAATTCAGATTCTGTAAATGTCTTGCGTGGCTGGTCTGGATTTGCACCAATTTGCGACAATGGTATTTTACGAACAACAACACGTTCGCCACCCGCCAGCACGGAAAAATCTGGGACACTACCTATTTCTTCCTTTAAGTCTGCCAACCCACGCGCCATTCCAAATTTAGACATTATTATTCCCCTTTTTCTAAGCGTTCTACAACCTCGGTCGCAACACGTAAATACGCCTGGGCGCCGGGACAATCAAAATCATAAAACAACGCCGGAATACCATGACTGGGTGCCTCGGACACGCGGACATTTCGTGGAATAACCGTTTTGAATACGGCATCACCAAACGTCTTGCGTACGTCTTCTTCGGCGGTACGTGTCTGGCCATAGCGTTTGTCGTACATAGTTAATAAAAATCCCAATACAGATAAATCCGGGTTCCATTTGTTTTTTATTTCGCGTACGGAATTTACCAAATGACTGATACCCTGTAATGATAAAAATTCACACTGCAACGGTATTAGAACATTGTTCGCCGTCGTCAGTGCATTCAATGTAACAAACCCCATCGCCGGCGGACAATCCAACAATATATAATCATAGTATTCATATAACGGCGCCAATGCATCACGCAGACGATATTCACGATTATCCAAATCATACAGTTCTGCTTCGGCCCCGGCCATCATCATAGACGACGGCATCAGGTGCAACCCCGGTGTCGCGGTTGTTAAAATATTGTCCTGGGCCGTGCCGTTTCCCATAATAACATCATATACATTTTGACGATATGCCGAACGCACAAAACCCAACCCAGTACTGGCATTGCCCTGGGAATCTAAATCTATTAATAAAACGCGCTTTTTTATCGACGCCAATGACGCGCCTAAATTTATCGCGGTTGTCGTTTTACCAACACCGCCCTTTTGATTTGCAAATGCAATTATTTCTGCCATTTATCCCCGTCCTGATATACTTTATTTAACAGATTCAGAATAGAATAAACCAATATATGCGGTCAAGACAAATATATTTTATTTTTCAAAAAACCAATAAAAACAATACGATACATTTTATTTCACATGAAATGAAAAATATAGTTGACAAATTTATTTTTTGGTATATATTTATAGTATGAGATTCAAAACACTTTGTTCTTTGACCGCAACGATGATTATTGGCCTGGGGATGACATCCGGGCCACGGACCGATTCGTTTTCACAAAAAAAGCCGGTAAATACCGGACCAAAGCAACTGTATTCACATATTCATACATACATTGATACATTGAACATAACCGACAGCACATTAAAAAGCAAAACCATTTTGGCCAACGGGATATTCTTTCCGTATACGGGTAAAATACAAATAAACTATATGAAAACGAACAGTACCACACCAAAAATTCAACGTTTTTGTCAGGCGAATAACAATCAAATCAGATTAACCATTCGTCATGAAAAAGAACATGCCCGTAAAGCCAACCTGACAAAAAACACTTGGTTCTTTGAACCCAGTGTACGTGGCGCAATCGCCGCACACAACGAAATTATGGCGCCCGCCGCTGAAATTATAGAGGCGCTGGATTACCGTTATGAAACGGGCGAAGCGTATCCAACGTCTAAGATATTTATTCGTGATGCCGATAAAATAATCGTGGCAGAGGCACAAAAACGTAATCTGGCATGGCCATTGGATTTCAACAACCCGCATATAGCACGGTTAGTAATGCAGTGCGCCACCGAACGTTTTGCAAATGAAGTCAAACGTGGCGTATACCGCAAGGCTATATCGGACGCAGTTCTGAAATATAACGATAAGCAATACATAACAAACGACCTGTGTGATTCGTATCGTGCACTGGTATTTAAGCCACAATGGAACATGTGGGGACCGATGTGGGAATTTACATCATTGCGTGGTCCGGTAAATTTGTGGCACGCCGTCGACAGCGAACAAAAGAGCAAATTAACCAACACTGTTGATTCTATTGTTACCAGTATTGCCGGCAAAAAATCGATGTTTTTCAAATATACAAAAACGCGCTAATATCAATCAGATACGTTTTATTTCATATGAAATTACCGGTCTTTTTTGATAATTGTAATAAAACCGTCGCCGGTACGTGATGGTATTAATTCGTAATTGAATTTATATTTACGTTTCGCAACATCAATTTCGGCCGGTATTTCCCGGCCTTTTAATAAATATAAAGGCCGGCCCGTTTTACCAACATAATCCAATATTTTAACCAGTGGTGCAAACGCACGCGCCGTAAACACGATTTTATTATCGTGGGCCAGGGTGGGGATGTAATTTTCCAAACGCCCGTGATATATTGTTAAATTATCCAATTTTAATTCATCACGAACCGCGGTCAAAAATGCAACCTTTTTACCAACAGATTCTGTACACGTAACGCGCCAGCCCAGTATTGCCAACACAACGCCGGGGAAACCGGCGCCACTGCCCAAATCAATAACGTGCGCGTCGGGTGGTAAAACATCCGCCAACTGGGCAGAATCCGCGATATGACGCGTTTCTATGTCATTCAGTGTACTGGGCGCGACCAGGTTCATTCGCGTTGACCATTCGCGTAGCATTTCAGCATACTTAGTAAATTTTTCTTTATTATTCATAAAGTTTATTGTAGCATATTTTTAATATGAAAAAAGCAGAAAGGTTATTTTTGGGTGTTGGCATTATCGCGGTTGTTGCCGTAATCGGTGGCGCGATATGGCAACATTGGTACGCAAACAGTTCGAATAAACAGTACGAATATCCAACAACACAGTTCGGCGCATTCTTGGCAACCCAGCACGCGGTTTATGTAAACGATTTTGACAGTGCAACCGAATACGCCGGGCAATTAACTGATACGGAATATCCAATTGTTCAGTCGGTTAAATTCTTGTCGGATTATCTGGCGGGCACAATGCCTGATGGCATAGAAATATTAGAAGAAGAAAAAACAACCGCATCACGTTTAATTTATGAAACACACCTGGCACAACAGGGCGATTGGGACGAATTGTACAAGCGCCACAAGACCAATGATTCTGCATTGGCCGCGCCGTTGCGGATATGGCCCGGTGTCGCACTGGGGAAACAAAAAGACACCATTAAATTTATCCAAGATTTGCCAACAAATGAATCTTGGAAACATTTTGTCATTGGACAAATTTACGCCCATGATGGCGACGCAGACCAGGCACGTGAACATTTTGAGCAGGTCAGCATTGATTTTATGAACATCAATGATTACCTGTATATCATGTCGTTTTATGCGCATAATGATATGATGGATGCGTCCCAAAAACTGCACGACGATTTTACATCACGCCCGGGCGGTATGTTTATGCTGGATTACAATACTGTTCCAGATTGGTCTATGTTTTCTGGTATTAATAATCAATTGGCGTTCAGTTTGGTGCAAACCGTGTCGCATACCCAAATTATGATGTATTCTGATTTGGCGATGTTGTTATTGCGATTTGCGGAATTATCTGCGCCAGATTTTGCAAAAAACAACGATGCCATTAATTATTACACCGGGCAATATTTTTACACCAACGGTGGGGATTATTCGAAGTATTTTTCCAAAATAGACAGCGACAGTCCGTTTTACATGTTTGCACTGTTGCGTATGGCGGAACGCGACGAATCCATAGATATATTACGCAATGCCATAGAAAAAAATCCACTGTTTGTGCCGGCAATAAATAAACAGATTGCATATTATATTCAACGCGGGGACAAACGTGATGCACTGCGTGTTATTAATATGGCATTGGGTGATGAAAACTTGGACGAATTGGGATATGCGTTCTTTTTGAAATCCCGTGCGCATATTTATTACATGTTCGAAGAATACGAAGACGCCCAGCGTGATTTACATGATGCGGCCAAGGTTTTACCACTGGACGCGGAAATATTATCGTTACAGGCGAAACTGTGGGCCGTCCAGGGACGCAATATCGAAGATGCATATGATTATGCAATGACACTGATTCGCCAGGATCCGACCAGTATTATGGCGTGGGATACGTTGGGGGTGGTTATCGCCGTCCGCGAAGGCGCCCAGCCGGCGTTGGATGTTCTGGTACGTGTGGGCGAGGTTGCAAATTCGCAATCATCGCTGTTTGAACACTTGGGTGATTTATATGTTGCCATTGGGGACGAAAAATTGGCGCGTGATGCGTATCTGCGTGCAATTGAATTATCTGATGATGGATTAACGGTCGTCCCAAAAATTCAAAAAAAGTTAAAGGATATTAAATGAAAATTGCTGTGATTGGTGCGGGCGCGTGGGGTACCGCATTGTCTGTTATTTCCGCACGGGGTGGGGCGGACGTTATTTTATGGTCTTATGATGGTGGTTTCAAAGAATTCGATGGTGTGGAAATGCCACAAAATATTCAAATAACATCCGAAATGGCCGATATCGCCACAACAGACGCATGGCTGATCGTAACCCCGGGGGCGTTTTTCCGTGAAACACTGCGTCGCGCAACACAGTACTATAATAATCAACCAATTATCATTTGTACCAAGGGCGCCGAAAGCACAACAGGATGTTTTATGTCGGAAATCATGCGTGCAGAATTGCCCAATGCGGTGGATTTTGGCGTTTTGTCGGGTCCACAATTCGCGGCCGAAGTTGCACGTGGTATTCCAACAGGGTCCACATTAGCCGGAACGGCGCGCGCGATTGATGCCGGAAAACAGATTTTGTCTGGGCTGTATCTGAACCCCAGCGATGATATTATCGGCGCAGAAATGTGCGGTGTTGGAAAAAACGCGGTCGCATTGATTTGCGGATATAATTCTGTGGCGGCGGGTGGCGAAAACGAACGTGCATTAATCTTTACGCGCGCCTGGAACGAGGTTATGAGTATCGGCATCGCAATGGGCGCAAAAATGGCATCTTTCTTGGATTTGTGCGGAATAGGGGACTTGTTTTTGTCCGCAACGTCCGCAACCAGTCGTAATTTCGCCGGTGGTATGGCAATTGCAAACGGCAATCCACCCGTCGGCACGGTCGAAGGCATATTCGCACTGGGCGGGTTAATACGTCGTGCCAAAGATATGGGAATTGATGTTCCTGTTTTGCGCGATATGCAGAAAAAAATGGGATTGGCAAATTGATAAAAAAACACCGGCATTTACCGGTGTTTTTTATTATTTTTGCAACACTTTTTTGCCGGTCAAAATACGATAACGTAATTCTTCGTATTGTGCACGGGACACTAAATCACGTCTGATATTCCATAATGAACGCGACGTCCCATCAGATGCGCGCCATCTGGTTTTTATTTTATGACCATCGTTTTCGCCCAATGTAACACGGCCAAACGAATCAAACGCCATTAATGTATGCATATCATCACTGAGTACAGTAAATTGTGGTATCTTGTTATGATACGCGTCTGATAAATTCTTTGCGCGACCGCCCGCGAACAACGTCCCCAACGTTGGATACATAATTACGTTATTTACCACATCAAACCGTTGGCCCGTATTTGGTGAAAATGCGCGACCAACACGAAATCCACGTTCGCGCAGATGTTTTTTTAATTCGTCATAATCATTCGAAGCACTGGGCCCCAGCATGCAGATATGAATACACACACGCATATCAGGACGGGTCGCGATTTTAGTTATAAATTTCAAACTGTTTTCCATACTGTTTGCATGAAATTTATCCAGCGATAAAGATACCTGTAACCAGTAATCTGGGCCACCCGTGACAACTGTGTGCAGGTCATCAAATATTTGCGTGGCGACGGACGTATTTATCCACCCCGTATTTGTTTTCAAATCCGTCCCCAGTTTATTATCACGACAAAATGTTAACAATTCTGGGACATAGTCAGCGTTATCAAAGCGATACGAAGACATTATTTCACCACCAGTAAACACGACGTTTTTATCAAACATGGGGTCGGCCATGGCCTGGGCCAGGTATGATTTTATCGTCGTGGCCGGAATAAATGTCGTCATCTGGTCCGGGCCCGCAGATTCACAGCAATGCGCACATTTGTACCAGCACCAATTTGTGGTCTTGAATACAATGGCGTACGGATTACGACGAACCAGGCCACCAAATGGCAAATGCCGGTCCATAAAATCAAAATATTTTTTATGTAATTTTGTAATGTTCATAGCGCCCGAAAATATAACACGTATATCTTTTTTGTCAAAGTTTTTTTAGATTTACTTGCAAAATACAAACGAAATGATGCATAATATCGGTGAAGACACTTCGGATGTGGCTTCGGGACCTGAAAAATCCTGTATTGTGACGCCGTGAATGATTTTTACGGTGTGAATCCGACATGAAAACGTCGGCGCATAGGCGCCGTGTGTTTTATCACCCGACATAAAAGTCGGGGATCTGCGACCATAGAACAGGGGGCAATCCCCAAAAATCGCGGGGTCATTTCACAATATGATTTTTCAATCCCCGACCGCCAATTCCACGGCGGTTTTATTTTATTCACCAACGCATACGCGATGGCGAATCTAACAAAAAGGGAATTGAAAATGAAAAAAATACATAAATTAATATTGCCCATGCTGGTGGCGGGAACAACGATGATTACGCCACCGGCAATGGCAATTATGACGATATGCCAAGCCGCCGGGACTTGCCAAGCTAGTCTTAGTTGCAAAAACAATGGCGGGTATTGTTGCAAAACATCAACACAAACAAGATATACATGTCCAACTGGCTGGACGCCAAATCAGACAACAGGTGTATGCAGTCGCGCGGCAACAACACGTTCAGACGCCAAGGGCACGTACAAACAAAACTATGGCACATGTCAAGGAAGCCGAACAACACAAGATTGTTATACGTGGTCCGCTGTTAATACCGGTGGATGCACCCTGTGTTTCCGAGACAGCTGGCAATAATTATTGATTTATATGGGGGAAAAAATGAAAAAGATTTTAATAGGCATGGCCATGGCGGTGTTTTCAGTTAACGCGTATGGCGCGTGCGAGGCAACAACAAAAGACTATACATCATGCAATTCTGGATATTACCTTATGACCGATTACGCTAGTGGCACCAGCAGTTGCTGGTCTTGTCCGTCGCCCGGCAGTGCGTCCGATGGTGGTACGTCCGGTATCAGTGGTTGTTATATACCGTCCGGGACAACCGGGTCTGATGGGTCCGGATCGTACACGTATTCTGGTAATTGTTATTACTGATTTTATGGCCGATTTGTTCGGGATTATTCGTACCGTAAACTGTCGATTGGGTTCAGTTTAGCCGCCTTCATCGCGGGCATCACACCCGACGCCAACCCAACGACCAGCGCAACGGACACCGATACAACAACGGGCCATGCGCTGAACGGGACGTTATATCCCATTACAAATCGGCCAATACCCTGGGACAGACCAACACCGAATATCAACCCAACCATCGATCCGATGAATGATATTAATATCGCTTCGGACAAAAACTGGGTTATTATATGCTTTTCGCGGGCACCAATCGCCTTGCGTATGCCGATTTCACGCGTGCGTTCCGCCACAGACACTAACATCATGTTCATAATGCCAATCGATCCCACCAACAGTGATACCGCCGCAATCGCAACCAATAACATTGTCATGTATCCTGTGACACTGTCCATGGCCTCCATAACCTGTTTCATATCCATAATTTGAAAATCGTCCGCATCATCATCGGCCAAATTATGACGGTCGCGCAACAGTGCCGTTATTTGTTCAATAACCAGGGCATTATCTGCGCCGTCCCGTAATTTTATGGTTATCATATTAACAGAATTTGGGAAACGACTGCCTTGCAGACGCTTTTTCAACGTCGTAATCGGTATAATTACCATGTCATCTTGACTGCCCATTGCGGAATCGCCACGTTCACGCGTCATGCCTATAATCGTAAAAGGCATGTTCTGGACGCGAATTATCTCGCCCACGGGGTTTGTTGGCATATTTAATTCTTTGGCCGTCTGGGGGCCGATTATCGCGTACGTAGACCCATTGCGTACGGCTGACTGGTTAAAGAACGTGCCGTATTCCATTTCCAGATTTTGGACCTGTTCATAGCCGGGGTATGCGCCAACCATCGACGAAGACCAGTTTTGATTTCCATATATAACCTGGGCCGCACTGTTTTGTACGGGACTGTACGCCGCGACATCTGGTAATTGGCCGATGAATTCGGCGTCTTGGATGGTCAATGTCTGGCGATTACCCGTACGAACACCCGCACTTTGTGCCGCGCCCGCACGTATCATTATCGTGTTTGTCCCCAGGGACGAAAATTGGTCATTAATTTGTTTGGAAACCGTTTCGCCAACCGCAACCATTATAACCACCGCCATAACGCCAATAATAATACCCAACACGGTCAGAAAAGAACGGACTTTGTTGCCACTGATGGATAACCACGATTCTTTCATAATATCGTTAAATGTCATTATACACCCCCATTATTGTTGCAATGCACGTTCGTCACGTGGTACGGGGCCATCATACGTTATCCGCCCGTCATAGATATGTATTAAACGATTAGAATACTGGGCAATTTCAAATTCATGCGTAATCATGACTATGGTTATGCCCATTTCGCGATTTAATTGCTTAAAGAACGTTAATATCTCGTTCCCCATTTTACTGTCCAATGCACCCGTCGGTTCGTCCGCCAGAATCAGTTTCGGATCACCCGCCAATGCACGCGCAATGGCCACACGCTGTTTCATACCACCAGACAGTTGTGTCGGCAAATATGATTCAAATTTTTCCAATCCGACACGCGCCAACATTTCACGGGCACGTGATATACGTTCATTCATGGGCAGGCCACGGTACATCAATGGCAACATAACGTTGTCCAAAACACTGCGCTTGGACAATAAATTAAATTGCTGGAAAACAAATCCTATGTATTCATTACGAACAACCGCCAATTCATCAGACGACAAATGCGTTACATCACGACCATACAATTTGTACGTACCACTGGTCGGTGTATCCAGCGCACCAATTATATTCATACATGTGGATTTACCACTGCCCGATGGGCCCATAATAGATACAAATTCACCCTGGAATACGTCAAAGGTTATGTCAAACAATACCTGTTGTTCGCCACCCATTTCCACGGGAAAACTTTTACAAATTTTATCCATAGAAATTATATTTACATTGGTGGATTTATCAGATTTTTTCTTCATTTTACATTCTCTTGCTGTGGCCCGTATTATACCATTTATGGGCAAAAAATTCAAATTTTTGACATAAAAAAAGCGGGGCATTGCCCCGCAGATTAACGTGGTGGTCCCATACGCGCGGACCCCGTCGATGCCAACCCATATCGGCCAAAGATAACACGGTCGCCGGGTTGAATTTCATCAGATATAATTTCTGTTTCGGTCGCCGTGGTCAGACCCTTTTGATACGGCACCAACACAACCGTTTGTTCGCCGTCCACTTCACGCATTATTGCCAGATGGTCATTCGGGGTCGCATCACCGGCATCGGCCACTATGCCATCAAATGAACGCAGTATTAATGCGGAATTTTGAACCTTCCATACGTCATTTTTTTCGGAAATCAGAATTGTAACGAATGCCGTCATTCCGGGTTTCAGGCGCAGGTCAGAATTATCCACATCAATCACCACCGTGTACACAACAACGTTCGATGTAATTGTTGGCGATAAACGAACCTGGCGGACAAAGCCTTCGAAAGTTTGGGTCGGGTATGCGTCCACGGTAAATGTTACAGATTGACCCTCGGTAATCATGCCAATGTCAGCCTCGGACACGGCGGTTTCAATTTGCATTTTTGACAAATCTTCGGCTATTTCGAACAAGTCGGGCGTTTGGAACGATGCCGCAACAGTTTGACCGACGTCAACCTGGCGCGAAATAACAGTACCGTCCACGGGCGATGTAATCGTTGCATAGCCCAGGTTTGTTACCGCACGGTCGTATTGGGATTGCATACGTTTAACAGACTGTTCCGCCTGTTCGTATGTTGTTTGTGATTGTTCCAAATCGGCACGTGGAATAATATCTTTATCATACAAAATTTTATTACGTTCATATTCACTTTTTGCATAATTGCGCTGTGATTCTGCACTGACCAGTGATGCATATGCTTCGTCCACAGACGCCTGTAATACAGACGGTTCTATTTCCAATAACACATCGCCTTTTTTAACCTTGGAATTATAATCGACGTAAATCGCCTGGATGGTGCCACTGACCTGGGAACCGACATTAATCGTGTTCAGTGGTTGAATTTCACCCGTTGCGGTTACAACCTGGCGCAGGTCGCCACGCGAAATCGTTGCCGTTGCAAATCCCGTACCCTGGGATTCTTCACCAGCCATAAAGTATATAAAACCGCCCGCAACCAGCAAAAACAGTAATATCCACCATTTACGACGACGCACCCAAGATAAAAATCTATTCGGCGTCTTGTTCGTCTGTGTCTGTTGTTTCATTTAACTCTCCCTCGCTTCTTAATCCGTCACGTATATCACCAATGGCCAACGCCAGTGCGGCACGCTTGGTAAACAGGTCATATTTCGCCGCATTATTTTGCTTGTGCGCATCCGCCAGGTCCGCCAAAGCCTGTTGCCAATCCAACATGGTTGCTTTGCCAACCTTGTACATACTGGCGGTAACACTTTCTGTCTCGCGCGCCGATGCCAATAAAGTTTCGGTTTGCTTTAACACTGTTTGTGCAGTTTTATAGTTTTGATATGCACTGAACACGTCCAACATTGCGTTATCGGTGGTTTGGCGTTCTTGTTCGATTGCACGTTCATAATTTGCCTGGGCCGAACGAACGTTATACATGTTCGAAAAACCCGCAAAAATCGGCATTGATGCACGAATACCGATACTGCCACTCCATTCATCTTGGCCGGCATTGTATACATCGGACGGAACATTATTCCAAGATAAACTGCCACTGGCCGAAATTGTTGGTAAATTCGATAAAAACGCACTGTTGCGACGATGCCATGCGGAATCTTTGTTCGCACTGGCCCGTAACAGGTCTGGGCGTTTTTCACGCGCAATTTCAATTAATTCGTCAATGCTTTTGTTTTCATCTGTACTGCCAAAATTCGCCGGCATATCTGCGATTTTTATATCCTGGTCCGCTGGAAAAGACAGTTTTGCCAGTAATGTTCCCTTGGCAATTTCACGATTATTTTTTGCGCGTTCCAAATCCAATTCACTGCTGGCCAGGGTAACATCGGCCTTTAATACATCGGCCTTGGCCACGACACCGGCCTTGTATTTAGTATCTGCCATATCTTTGGCGGTTTTAGAAACCTGTTGTACAGCCGTGGCGGTGGCAACGTCGGCATCCGCGTTCAACAATGCATAATATGCACCAATAACACTGTAAACATAATTTTGTACGGATTCACTGTAATCAAAGCCCGTCGCGCGCCATGTATCTATTAACTGATTCACATCAGACAGACGTTTACCAAAATCAAAAATCAAATACGATGCAGAAATTGACGCACCATAAGACCAATCGTCGAATTCACGATTACGATACGGTAAACTGGCCGATGCAGATGCACTGATACTGGGCAGATATTGGGAATATCCCGCATTCTTGTTAAACCGCGCGGATTCCAATGACAGATACGCCGATGCCGTTTCAGGATTACGGCACAACCCCAGTTCTATGACATCCCACAGCGTCATTTCATCCGCCGGAACCGTCGTCATCGTTCGGCAATTTTCGCCATCGTCCGCAATTGCCAGCGTCGGAACCAGGCATAACGCCAATAATAAAGATTTCTTCATAACTCTCTCTCGGATACTTTTTTCGAATTATATAACATATATTACAATTTTTATGTTGAATTACAATTTTTTTTTGCTTAGTATTGTTTCACACATTTCAGTTTGGCCTGGTGGCAGAGTGGTTATGCAGAGGACTGCAAATCCTTGTATGCCGGTTCGATTCCGACCCAGGCCTCCAAAATAAAAACATCCATGCAAATGGGTGTTTTTGTTTTATTTGTATTTTATGTTCAATCGTTGTATTATCGGGGCATGATTGAAACTGTTAGTCTGACCGATTTTCGTAATCACAGGGCGTGTCGTATCCAAACACACGGTCGGCGTAATGTCATTATAACCGGACCAAATGGTGCCGGTAAAACCGCTGTGTTAGAGGCGGTATCTATGTTATCTGGCGATCGCGGTATGCGTGGCGCCGGCATGGGTGATATTGCACGTTTTGGGGGCGACGGGGGATTTTCCGTTTTTGCATCACTGGGGGATGAAACAGAGGTCTGTGTTTATTTCACCCCAGGCGACACAAATCGGCGTGTTAAAATAGATGGCGACAATGCAACACTGGGTGAATTAGGCGCGCGGTTGCGCATGGTATGGGTTACACCACGCGAAGACAGAATCTTTGTCGAAGGTGCCAGCGACAGACGTGCGTTCTTTGACCGTCTGGCCGCCAGTTTTGATTCACACCACGCGGGGCGGGTTGCCCGATTGTCCAAGTTATTATCAGAACGTGCATTCGTGTTAAAAAACCGTGGTGATGACAGATGGCTGGATGTGTTGGATACACAAATTGCCGGTATCGCAACCGCCGTGGCGGTGGCACGCATTCAATATGCGGGCGAATTAAATTACTTCTTGGACAGGTGTGCGATTACCGTGTCGGGGATGATTGAAAAAATGCTGATAGATGGACAAACGGCCGCCGGGGCGGAACGTGAATATCTGGCGTATTTGCATGGTGCGCGCGAACTGGTCGGGGATAAAATGGTTTTAGATGGACCACACAAGTCTGACTTTGGCGTGTTTAATAATGCACTGAATTTGCCCGCGGAATTAACCAGCACAGGACAACAAAAAACAACACTGTTGGATTTGATACTGGCACATGCAAAACTGATTCATACGAAAACCACGCACAGTCCGATAATATTACTGGACGAAGCCGTCGCGCATCTGGATGCAAATGCGCGGGCGTATCTGTTTCGCAGTCTGGGGGAATCTGATGCCCAGGTTTGGGCAACGGGGTTGGACGCGAATGTTTTTGCAGATGTTCCAGATGCTGTATTTGTTGCTTGCATGGACGGGGAAATAAATAATATACTGGTTGGCGGGAAAGGTTAAAATGGGAAAAATTGATTATCAAAACTTGTTGGATAACGCATTAAAGTCCGTTGTAAAAGAAGCGTTGGTATTCGCACAGTTTAATGGACTGGGGGACGGAACGCATTTTTATATAACATTCAAAACACGTGCACCCGGTGTTGTATTACCGGATTTTCTGCGTATACGGTATCCGGAAACAATGACAATTGTTTTGCAATATTCTTATAATAATTTGCATGTGTCAGATAAAGAATTTGGTGTTCAATTGACGTTTGATGGCCGACCGTTCTTTATACGTGTGCCTTTTTCTGCGTTGACTGAATTCAAAGACCCGTCTGTCGATTTTATGTTAACATTTCATCCAAAGGGCGGGGTGGCCGCGGACAATGATATGGAATTGCCGTTGGATGAAAAGCCCGGCAGTGTCCCCGACAATGGCCGCATTGTATCGATTGATGAATTCAGAAAAAATAGAAAAAATTAATCAAAAAAAACACCGGCATTTACCGGTGTTTTTTTATTATTCCGTATCCGTCTTGTCCGTGTCCGACGCGTCGTTTTTTTTCTGTTTTGCGGTGGCACGTTCTTGTTCGGATTTCAGGTATGTTTCCAACCAATGATTATCAAAGTTCAATGTTTTAACATCGCGATTCTTTAATAATTTCTGTTGTAATGGAATGGTTGTTTTTACACCTTCGATAACGAATTCATCCAATGCACGCGTTGCACGCATAATACATGCCGGACGCGATTGGGCATGGACAATCAATTTCGCAATCATAGAATCGTATGTCGGCGGAATTGTGTATCCAGTGTAAACCGCGCTGTCCACGCGAACCCCCAGACCACCCGATGGCGCATATAATGTAATCTTGCCGGGATTCGGGATAAAGTTTTCCGGATCTTCGGCATTGATACGAAATTCAATCGCATGACCATGTGGGACAACGTTTGATTGCGTGTATCCCAATTTTTCGCCGGCCGCGACACGTATTTGTTCACGCACCAAATCAACACCGTATACCATTTCCGTCACAGGGTGTTCCACCTGTAATCTGGTGTTCATTTCCAAGAAATAGAATTTCCCGTCTTCGAACATAAATTCAAATGTCCCGGCATTAACATAGCCCATTTTCTTGGCGGCGTTTTTACAAATTTCTATCATATCGTCGCGCTGTTTCTGGGTCAGAATCGCCGCGGGGCATTCTTCCATAACCTTTTGGTTTTTGCGTTGCAATGAACAATCACGTTCACCAAAGATTACAACATTTCCATGTTTGTCGCCCAACACCTGGAATTCAATATGACGCGGGTGCAACAGCAATTTTTCCATATACAGCGTATCATCACCAAAACCGGACTTTGCCTCGTTCTTGGTCATCTGGAACGCTTCGGCCATTTGATCGGCAGACAATACCGGACGAATACCACGCCCACCACCACCGGCGGCGGCCTTTAACATAACGGGATATCCGATTTTTTCCGCCCATGCGTACGCATCTTCCAGTGTATCAACAGCGCCATCAGACCCGGGCACCACCGGCAGACCACATTTTATAGCGGTCTGTTTGGCATTAACCTTGTCCCCCATTTTTTCAATCATCTGGGCAGACGGGCCAATCCATATCAACCCATGCTGTTCAACCTTTTGCGCGAAATCCGCGCGTTCGGATAAAAATCCATAGCCCGGGTGAATTGCATCCGCATTTGTCAGCAACGCCGCCGTCAAAATCGCGGATTCGTTCAGATAAGAATCCTTGGACGGGCCGGGACCAATACATACAGATTCGTCCGCCAATTGAACATGCATTGCATTTTTATCAACGGTTGAATATACCGCAACCGTACGAATACCCATGTCGCGACACGCACGAATAATACGCAGTGCGATTTCGCCACGATTGGCAATTAAAACTTTCTTTATTTGAGACATTGTTCAGTGCGCTTATTCAATAACAATTATCGGTTGATCGAATTCAACGGCCTGGCCATCGGAAACCAAAATTTCTTTGACAACACCGTCTTTGTCAGATTTTATCGGATTAAAGGTTTTCATCGCCTCTATCAATGCGACGGTATCACCAACCTTAATCTGGGCGCCCACAGACGTAAATGGCTTTGCACCAGGTTCTGGGGCCAAATATGCAACACCAACCATCGGCGATTTTAATGCATATCCACTGGTCTGGCCGGCATCGTCGGCCGGTTCACTGGTCGTGTTTTTGGATTCAGATGCCACAGGGAAGTTGGGCATCGCAACGGCCGTGGCCTGTTGCTTGGACAAATGAATATGTTTGCGATACACGCCAAATAAAAACTGGCGTTCCAGTTCCAATTCTGTAATTCCCATTTCATCCATTATCTTTGACATAGATTCAACGGTTGCACGAAATGACATTTTCTATCCTTTATCTAATAATTCTTTGACTGGTACAAGTATAATTTTTGTCCCAGTGTGCCCCAAATTTTACCACAATCCACGCGTATGTCAAGGGACCGGGTCATAACCAAACCCGCCACCCGGCCGACACCGCAATATACGGCGCATTCCCATGATTGCGCCACGTAGCAAACCATATTTCTGGATTGCGGTTGCGGTATATTCACTGCACGTGGGGATAAACCGGCATGTGGCGCGCCCGCCAATGTACGGCGATATGGCCCGCTGGTACAGGTGTATCATACCAATTGCAACATGGCGCGGTATGGATGTGATTTTATTTTTTCTTGCGGGATTTTTCATACGTTCTTTTTATGTAATGTAATGCCTTTTTCATGGCCGTACGCCCATCTGTACGCCCAGAAAACAACAGCGGTCGGCGCGCAATAAATACATAGTCCAGGTCATTACACATCTGGTTTTCATTAAACCGAATCCAATCACGCAACATACGCTTGGCACGGTTTCTGTCCACGGCCAATTTGAATGTTTTTTTTGTCACAATCAGTCCATATCGGGCATCATCACCGAACCGTGCAGGGCGCGCCCGTACAAAAAACATCGCGCAACGCGCGTTAAAATCATCGGGGCCAACTAAAAAATCATCATGCTTCTTTATAGTGTTTCTCATACGGCCTATAATACCATATTATATTAATAAGCAAATAAAAAAGCATTTTTAGTGTGCGCGTGCTTGATTTTTTGATTACCAGGCTTTATAGTTCAAAAAAATCACTACTTTGGGGGCTGAAATAATGTATAACTGGCTGATGAAATTCTTTTCCGCCGATATGGCCATTGATTTGGGAACCGCCAATACACTGATTTATGTAAAGGGGCGCGGAATCGTATTAAATGAACCGTCTGTGGTGGCGGTGGCTGAAAATCGCCTGTTGGGGCGCAAAGAAATACTGGCCGTCGGGACCGAGGCTAAACAAATGTTCGGGCGTACACCGGGTACTATTACCGCCGTACGGCCGTTGCGCGATGGCGTTATCGCGGATTTCGAAGTCGCCGAAGAAATGATTAAATACTTTATCCGCAAGGTGCATCACAGAAATCCTTTGGCCGCACCGTTGATTATTATATGTGTGCCATCATGCGCAACCCAGGTGGAACGTCGTGCAATTCAAGAGGCCGCAGACGCCGCCGGTGCACGCAAGGTTTATATCGTCGAAGAATCAACCGCCGCCGCAATTGGTGCGGGGTTGCCGGTGGAAAAACCTGTGGGGTCGATGGTGCTGGACATTGGTGGTGGCACGACCGAGGTTGCGGTTATGTCCCTGGGGGGGATTGTGTATTCTAATGCCGTACGCACCGCAGGCGACCAGATGGATTTAGATATTATCGAATACGTGCGCAAGAACAAAAACCTGTTAATCGGCGAAAACACCGCAGAAGATATTAAAAAACGTATCGGAAATGCCATTTCGCCCAAAGACAAGGCGAACGAATTGACAATGAAGATAAAAGGACGCGATTTGTTGTCGGGGACACCGCGCGAAACCGTTATCACAGAATCACAGGTTGCGGCCGCATTGGCGCAAACTGTATCCAAGATTGTCAAAACGGTCAGTGATGCGTTGGCATTAACACCGCCAGAATTGTCCGCCGACATCGCGGATTTGGGTATTGCCATGACTGGTGGTGGTTCGTTGTTGCATGGACTGGACGCGGCCATACGTGCGGCCACGGGATTGCCCGCATTCTTGGTGGATAATCCGTTGGCATGTGTTGCATGTGGTTCGGGCAAGATGTTATCCAGTCTGGACAAGAACAAGCATATTTTGCAAACAATGTATTAAAAATGCCGGCGAAAGCCGGTGTTTTTTATTCCAAACTTTTCATTGAGTGGTGCGTGGAATCAATAAACATTATCAGTTGATAAACTGTGGGTTTTTGTCGACCAATCAGAATTTGATGATAGCCATTTTCATCGGTATCAAATATAGAATATACAATAAATAACGGCATATTACATTTTTGTCGGATTTGTTCTATTTCATTACCCAGTGTCATTTTACCCCCGATATTCAAAAATAAAACCACCGAAAAAAATTCAGGTGGTTGGAGGTTCACAACAATTGTCAAGAATTGCGACTTTTATTCAATATATTTAAAGTCCCTCCAACCGGGGGTTGGAGTTTTTTTCGTCCCTGCGGACGCTTGCTAATGGATTAGATGTATCCAGTGGCAGAACACCTGCCACGGGAATTATTATAGTCGGCACAAAATAATATTGCAATCTGAAATTTGTTTGATATAATTTGTGCGATTTTTGGGTGGTTAGCTCAGTTGGTTAGAGCGTTACGTTGACATCGTAAAGGTCGTTGGTTCGAGTCCAATACCACCCACCACGCTTCGCGGAACGCTTCGGGTGGCAGGCCACCAAACCGCAAAATGCTTTGTATGGCGTAATGGTAAAAAATTAAAGTTATAAAGAATAATGCGAATGTACAATTAATCTTAATCAAAAATTCTGACGGGATTCGTGGGCGCCCCGTTGGGTGCCCATATATTTTTACAAAAAAGGGCATTAATATGACGACCAATAAAAAACAAAAATATTTAATCACATCTGCGTTGCCGTATGTAAATGGTGATTTGCACCTGGGGCATTTGGTTGGGTGTTGGTTGCCATCTGATGTATATGCACGTTTCTGTCGCGCACGTGGACGCGATGTGTTATATGTATGTGGCGCGGATGAGCATGGAACACCATCTATTGTTGGCGCCATGAAAGAAAATATGCCCATTTTAGAATATACTAATAAATATTATGAAAAGCATCTGCGGGCGGTGCGCGATTTCAATCTGTCGTTCGATTTATACGGGCGTACGCATACGGAATTACAGGAAAAATTGGTCCAAGATTTATTTACACGTTTGGATGCATTGGGACTGATCGAAGAACGCGAAACACTGCAACCTTTTTCCGTTGATGACAATATGTTTTTGGCCGACCGGCAATTAGAAGGAACATGTCCAAAATGCGGATATGAACATGCGCGTGGCGACCAATGTGATAATTGCAGTTCTACGTACGACGCATCCGAATTAATTAATCCGCGCAGTACGATTTCTGGCAGTACAAATATAGAAATGCGCCCAACAAAGAACTTGTTTTTCTTGGCGTCCCGTGTCCAGGATACTTGGCATGAATGGTTGCATGTGCATGCACCAAAGTGGTCAAAAACCGCATCGGCAATTGCACGCGGTTGGGCGAACGACGAACTGCGCGATACGTCCATTACACGCGATTT
Organism: uncultured Alphaproteobacteria bacterium; assembly: GCA_944389345.1. GTDB lineage: Bacteria > Pseudomonadota > Alphaproteobacteria > Rs-D84 > Rs-D84 > Enterousia. The sequence continues at coordinate 29,667 of CALXMA010000005.1, forward strand.
AGTGTGGGGGATTCCCGTTAATAAACCAGGATATGAAGACAAGGTTTTCTATGTTTGGTTTGATGCACCGTGGGGATATGTTTCTATATCCCAGGCCGCAACCGATGATTGGGCGTCTTGGTGGAAAAATGACGATACGTACTATGCACAATTTATGGGTAAAGACAATGTAAAATTCCATGCCGTATTTTTCCCAGAACAACAGTTGGCGATGAACGATAATTGGAAAACTGTTGATATGCTGAAATCCATGAATTTCCTGAATTTCGAAGGTGGTAAATTTTCTAAATCACAAAATCGTGGTGTGTTCTTGGAAGACGCGATTTCTATCGCACCCGCGGATGCATGGCGTTATGCGTTGATGGCGTCGGCCCCAGAAACAGATGATACTAATTTTACATTTGAACGTTTTGCCGATATTGTAAACAAAGACCTGAACGGTATGTTGGGGAACTTTGTTTCGCGCGTTTGCAAATTAACAAACAAAAACTTTGGCGATGTTGTACCAAACGCCGGTGCACGCGATATCGATTTAGAAAAACAAATAAATGAAAAGTTATGCGAATTGACCGATGCGTTGGATGCGTGCGAATTCCGCAATGCGATTGTTGCGTTGCGTTCACTGTACGCAATCGGAAATGAATATATGACAGTGCGTGAACCATGGACATTGGTAAAAAATGGCGATATGGATTCTGCCGGTGCGGTATTAAATCAATGTTTCCAATTGATTGATTTATATGCACGCGTATCCGCGCCGTTCATACCGGGGGCGGCCGAAAAAATGCGCAGTGTGTTTGTGGATTCTGAATTGGATTTGTCTTGGCCGGATAAATACGCGCCACGCATCGCAGATGGCGCAAAATTCGCCGTGCCAGAAAATCTGTTTTCGCGTATTGATGATGAAACGGTTGCAAAATTAACAGAACAATATGCACCAAAAACAGATAATGTTCCCCGGCCAATCATTGCAAAAATAGTTGCGGTAAAAAATCACCCGACACGCGACGATTTGCATATTTTAACTGTGGATGATGGTGTAAATCACGCGTTACAAATCGTATGTGGCGCGCCAAATGTACGTGCGGGCTTGGTTGGTGTTTTGGCACCAATTGGTGCAATACTGCCGGGACAAAAGAAACCAATTACCCAGCGCACGGTTGCAGGCGTTGAATCATATGGCATGATGTGCAGTGGCGCCGAAATCGGCGCGGGCGATGATGCGGACAATATCATCGAAATGGATAATGATGCAAAAATCGGCACAGAATATACAGTAAAATGAAACTGGTGTTAATGTCTTGCTGTGCACCGTGCAGTGCGGGTGCAATAAAACAACTGGCCGACCGGCAAATATCGGGGGTGGATGATTTTATTGTTTTGTTCTTTAACCCGAACATATTTCCGGCCACCGAATACGATAAACGTTTGGCCGAACAAATACGGTATTGTGAAAAATTAGGTGTGAAATACGCAATTGGCGAATATGACCATGGCGCATGGCGCGATGCCGTACGTGGTCTGGAAGACGCCCCAGAACGTGGCGCACGTTGCAGTATTTGTTTTCAATTTCGCTTTGCATATGCGCGCCGGTGGGCCGCGGAACACGGATATGATGCGGTGTCGTCTGTATTCGGTGTATCGCGACACAAAGACCAGATTCAGGTCGATAATGCCGGAAACGCCGCCCTGGGCGTGCAATATATTCCGATAAAATGGGACGAAAAACTGCGGTGCGATATTAATCGTGCATCTGATTTTTATCGGCAAAAATATTGCGGTTGCGAATTTTCTATGCGTCGCGACGCCGATAAAGTACAAAACACTGATAAAATTGTGTCCGTCAGATAGTATTTGCGCACGGCGCTTTTCAATTCTATAATTATCCCGATTATAAAAGGAGTATATATGTCATCTGTGTTCGAAACATCGATACTGGTTTTCCCAGGCCAGGGTTCCCAGGCCGTTGGTATGGGTAAAGATTTATACGATAATAATCCAGACGCACGCGCCGTGTTTGACGAAGTTGATGATGCATTGAATCAAAAACTGTCGGATATAATATTTAATGGGCCAATGGAAGAATTGACACTGACCGCGAATGTGCAACCCGCAATTATGGCCGTGTCCATTGCTATGTTGCGTGCATCGGGTGTAAAATTAACCAAGTATGTCGCAGGACACAGTTTGGGTGAATATACCGCATTGTGTGCGGCCGGGGCGTTGTCGGTTGGTGATACGGCCCGATTGTTGCGTCTGCGTGGGGATGCAATGCAACGCGCGGTTCCAGTTGGTGCGGGATTGACCGCGGTAATACTGGGGTTGGATATTGAAAAAGTGCGCGAAATTTGTGCACAGACCGATTGCGATGTTGCAAATGATAATTCCCCGGGCCAGGTGGTTGTTTCTGGGGCACGCGATATTGTGGAAAAGACACTGGAACTGGCCAAAACGGCGGGCGCAAAACGCGCGATGCCGTTGGCATTATCTGTGCCCGTGCATTGCAGAATCCAGGCGCCGGCCGCAGATGAAATGCGCAACGCATTGGAAAAAATTGAAATAAAAGCCCCCCAGGCTATTTTGATTTCTAATAAAACAGCCATGCCTATGACCGACCCGGCCGAAATAAAAGACGCGTTGGTATATCAAATTACACATGGTGTACATTGGCGTGAATCTGTATTAAAAATGCATGAATTGGGAATAACCGAGACAATCGAAGTTGGACCAGGTGCGGTACTGACCGGGTTAACACCACGTATTTGTTCAGATATGACATCAAAAAAATTGGAGATATAAAATGTTTGATTTATCAGGTAAAGTCGCATTAATTACTGGCGCAACCGGTGGTATCGGTGGCGCAATCGCAAAACGTATGAAAGACGCAGGCGCAACCGTTGTTGTGTCTGGACGCAGTATAGATAAACTGAATACCCAGTTTGATGACGCATATATTAAAATTCCGGTTGATTTGGCGTCTGACGGTGGCGCAATTGATTTAGTACAATCTACGATTGATACGGCGGGAAAAATCGATATCGTCGTGAATAACGCCGGGATTACCAAAGATACATTGTTGATGCGTATGACAGACGACCAATTCGACGATGTTATAAATACTAATCTGCGGTCTTGTTTCAAAATGTGTCGCGCGGTCATTATGCCTATGATGAAAAATCGCAGTGGACGTATCATCAATATGGCGTCCATTATCGGCGCAATCGGTGGTCCGGGCCAGGCGAACTATGCGGCGTCCAAGGGTGGTATGATTGCAATGACAAAATCTATTGCGGCCGAGGTTGGATCACGTGGTATCACCGCAAACTGTATTGCACCGGGTTTTATCAAAACACCCATGACAGACGTTTTATCCGATGAACTGAAAAAATCATATCTGGCCCAGATTCCTGCGGGACGCTTTGGCGAACCAGACGATATTGCAACCGCATGCGTATTCTTGGCATCTGACGAAGCGTCTTATATAAACGGTCAGGTATTGCATATCAATGGTGGTATGGGACGCTTTTAATCTATGACAGAATTTGACGTTATCGTTATTGGTGGGGGACACGCCGGGATTGAGGCCGCCACGGCCGCGGCCCGGCGTGGTGCACGTACATTATTGTTGACCCAGCGTGAATATGATTTGGGCGCCATGTCATGTAATCCGTCAATCGGCGGGCCGGGCAAATCACAAATGGTGGCCGAAATTGACGCGATGGGTGGCGTTATGGGGCGTGCGGCCGATGCGTCTGGGATACATTTTCGTACATTGAACGCGTCACATGGTGCCGCAACCCAGGCATTGCGCGCCCAGATTGACCGCGAATTATATCACAACGCAATTGTTAATATTCTGAATGGATATAAAAATCTGACCGTGCAATTTTGTATGGTTAAATCACTGGACATAGAAAAAAAGATTGTTAATGGCGAATTTTCTGCGCGGGCAATCGTGTTAACAACGGGGACTTTTCTGCGCGGATTGGTCACACGTGGGGCGGAAAAAATCCCATCTGGGCGTATTATGGACGATGGCGAATTCCAGGCGCCCGATGTAAATATTTCAGGCGTATTGGCACGGGCCGGTTTTAATATATTACGTCTGAAAACAGGAACACCCGCACGCATTGACAAATCATCCATAGATTATTCTGTATGCGAAGTGCAACCAGGCGATGTGCCACACGATTGGTTCAGTGCACCCAACCCAAATAATAACTATGACGCGGTATGCTATATAACACATACAACACAAAAAACGCATGACATCATACGCGAAAATATCCGTAATGCACCAATGTATAACGGCGATATTCAGGGAACAGGACCACGGTACTGTCCCAGCATCGAAGACAAGGTTATGCGTTTCCCAGAACATACGTCGCATCATGTGTTTCTGGAACCCGAAGGTATAAACAGCAATTTAATTTATCCAAATGGTATTTCAACCAGTTTCGGCGCAGATATCCAAGATATATGGATTCGCACAATACCCGGACTGGAAAACGCACATATCGTACGTTATGGGTACGCAATTGAATATGATGCAATCGATGCACGCGCATTGCGTGATACACTGGAATCAAAAGATATCCCGGGACTGTTTTTCGCGGGACAAATAAACGGGACATCTGGGTATGAAGAAGCCGCCGCCCAGGGCATCGTTGCGGGTGCAAATGCCGCCGCGCGCGCATTGGGACACGCGCCCCTGCAACTGGACAGAACAAATGCAATGATTGGTGTGTTGATTGATGATATAACAACACTGGGGGTGGACGAACCGTATCGTATGTTTACATCGCGCGCAGAATACAGACTGTCGTTGCGGGCCGATAATGCAATTGCCCGACTGGGAAATATGGCGGTGGAACTGGGACTGTTAAGTGCGGTGGCGCGTGATGAAAAATATGAATATCGCGCAGATAAAATCCGCGAAAACGACAAATTCTATGCCGGATATATCCAGCGCAATGAACGTGAAATCGCCGCGTACAGACGTGATGCGGAATTAAAAATACCGTCGCATTTTGAATATCGTGGATTACCGGGGCTGACAAATGAACTGGTTGAAAAATTGACCGCGGTGCGCCCGGAAAATATCGCCGACCTGGGGCGCATTCCGGGAATGACACCGGCCGGTATTATGGTTGTTTTACGCAAAATAAAATGCGGTAATTAAAATATAAAAAACACCGGCAAATACCGGTGTTTTTACAATGTGTTTGCAAATGTACAATATTGCCGGTATTTCCCGGTATTTTTTTACTTTTTCTTTATCACCGATATTTTGCCGTGGTGATATTGTGCGATGAATACATTTTCAGGGTCACGAATTTATTACTGGAAATCAAGAAAAACATATACTATTATATAACGCACGTGCCGGTTTAGCTCAGCTGGTAGAGCATCTCATTCGTAATGAGGGGGTCGTAGGTTCAAGTCCTATAACCGGCACCAGGAATTTTAACAAGATGAATAACACGGCGATAATTATTATAAGATAAACTGGCACGGCGCTTCTGCACGTGGCTGGGGCGCATAGGCGCCCGTTTTTATTAAAAATAAAAGTACAACAAGGAGCACATCTGATGGCATACCCAAAGACCGAACCTAAGGCTGATTTCCCGGCGTTGGAACATGAAATTTTGGCATTTTGGCGCAGTGATGACACGTTTCATAAATCGTTAAATCAAACCAAACTGGGACATCCGTTTTCTTTCTATGACGGGCCACCATTCGCAAATAATCTGCCTCATTGGGGACATCTGGGGGTGTCCGCCGTCAAAGATATGGTCGGACGTTATCAGACCATGCGTGGTCGGCATGTTGTACGCGAACTGGGGTGGGATTGCCACGGATTGCCCGCTGAAAATTCTGTGGAAAAAAAGCAGGGCAGACAGGCCAAAGATATTGTCGCAACAGATGGTATTGATGCGTTCTGTGATATGTGCCGGGCGGATGTGTTAACGTATTCCAGCGAATGGATTAAGTTTATCGAACGTATTGGGCGTTGGGTTGATGGTGGCAATGACCACGGTTATCGCACAATGGATAAAAACTATATGGAATCCGTGATGTGGGCCATCAAAGAACTGCATAATCGCGGGTTGTTGTACAAAGATTATCGTGTTAATCCATATGATTGGAAACTGGGGACCGTGTTATCTAATTCCGAGGCATCATCTGAATACATGGATGTTGTTGATGATGCGATTACCGTTTGGTTTGAACTGGAATCTGGTGAACGCGTGTTGGCGTGGACAACAACGCCATGGACGTTGCCGGCGAATTCCGCGTTGGCGGTGAATCCGGGTATGAAATATCTGCGTATGCGCGATGGCGATGGTGCCGTTTATATCATCGCAGAATCCAGATTATCTGCATACGAAAAACAATTCAGCACATGCGAAAAAATCGGCGAAGTTATGGGTGCAGAATTGGTTGGTAAATCATATATCCCGTTGTTCGATTATTATGCCGGAACATCTGATTTGTTATATAAAATAATACCGGCCGATTATGTGTCTGATTCTGATGGTACCGGAATCGTGCACATAGCGCCCGCATACGGCGAAGACGATTTTTGGGCCGCAAAAAATATCGATCCAAAATTCCCGGTTATTTTGAATGTTGATGACTATGGCAATTTTACAGACGATGTTCGTGATTGGGCCGGTGAAAATATATTTGTCGCGAACCCAAAAATTATACAACATCTGCGCGAAAATGGGCACCTGGTAAAAAAAGAACAGTACAAGCATTCTTATCCGTATGGTCCGCGCAGTAAAGAAAAGTTGATTTATCGCGCAACAGATTCTTGGTATATTGATGTACCAAAAATCCGCGAAAAATTAATCGAAAATACAAAGAAATATACTCACTGGACATCGGCCGGCGACAGATTTTTATCATGGATAGAAGGCGCGCGTCCGTGGTCTATTTCCCGCAATCGTTTCTGGGGGACACCGTTGCCAATATGGGTGCGTGATGGCGAATACAAAATATTTGGTTCTATTGCAGAAATCGAAGAATTCTTTGATGTGAAAATTGATGATTTGCATCGGCCAACGTTGGACAAATTAACCAAAGACGGATGGGTGCGCATCCCGGACGTTTTGGATTGTTGGGTTGAATCCGGGTCTATGCCGTTCGCATCGTTGCATTATCCGTTCGAAAACACCGACAAATTCAAAGATACTTTCCCGGCTGATTATATTATCGAAGGTCAAGATCAAACACGTGGTTGGTTTTATTCGTTGATGGTTCTGGCAACCGCATTGTTTGACAGTCCCGCGTTCAAGACCGTATCTGTGAATGGTATGGTTGTCGACGATAATAAAAAGAAAATGTCTAAATCGTTGGGGAATTTTGTTAACCCGTCTGAACAAATAGAAAAATATGGTGCGGACGCGGTTCGTCTGTTTATATTGGGTTCTAATTTCTTAAAGGCCGAACCCGTTGGCATTGATATGGCGGGCAAGGTGTTTTCTGAATCAACCAAGACTATTTTAACACCACTGTGGAATGCGTATCATTTCTTTACCCTGTATGCGAACGCCGGACACGTTGTCGCACGTGATGATGTGTCGTCTGATAATGCGCTGGACCAGTATATTATCGCAGAACTGAACGAATTGATTTCGGTTGTTGGTGTGGCATTGGATGAATACAAGCCCGATGTCGCCGTCAAAGAATTTGTACGTTTCTTGGACGTGTTAAATAACTGGTACATTCGTCGTGGTCGTGCACGTTTCTGGGACGAAGAACAATCTGCGTTTGATACATTGTATGTTGTTTTGACAACGCTGTGTCGCACGCTGGCACCGTTCGCACCATTTATTTCAGATTATATATATAAAAACCTGACCGGGGCGGAAAGCGTGCATCTGCAATCTTTCCCGACATCAACGGAATACAACACAGATATTGTGCGCGATATGCGTCGTGTACAGGCCGTCGTTTCCGTTGGAAAACAATTGCGCGAACAATATAAACTGCGTAATCGTTTGCCGTTAAACAAACTGACGGTGGCGGGTATAAATCTGGCCGAATATGCAGATATTATTCGCGATGAATTAAATGTAAAGTCTGTGGAATTTACAGACACTTACAGTGATGTCGCAGATGCGTTCGTATATCTGATTACACCAAAAATCGGTGCGCGTCTGGGTGGCGCGTTGCGTGAAATCATACCGGCGGTAAAACGCGGTGAATACACGATTTCTGGGGATAAACTAGTTGTGGGCGAATACGAATTAAACGCCGATGAATTTGAAAATCGTTTAACCGTACGCGATGGCATAACCGGCGCGACATTACCCGACAACACCGCCGTGGTTGTGTTGGATACAGAAATTAATTCTGAATTGGTTGCCGAAGGACTGGCCAATGATGCATTGCGCTTTATCCAAGACAGTCGGAAAACCGCGGGACTGGATGTGTCTGACCGTATTAATTTAACGTATCATGCGGACCCGGCGTTGGCAAACGCCATAGAACAACATCGGGAACGCATAATGCGCGATGCGCTGATAAAAAATATGTTGCAAGGCGATGATGGGGTGTATAATACGGATATAGAAGGGTATAATTTATCTGTTTCCATAGAAAAGGCATAAAAAGGAGAATTTCATGCACATACATAAATCTTTGCACTGGTTGGGATGGGGCGCAGGAATGTTAATTATTTTCTTTTCTGGGTTTTATATTGGAACCCTGGATGCCAGTGAAAATACCGTGCGTATAACATCGCAATGTACAGGTTTCGGTGTTTCCAAGAGTTTTTCATCAAGTTATGAGTCCATCAATGGACAAGTTGTACGCGATGAAAGCAAAAATTCTGAAACATATACCGCACGCTGTTTGTGCTTTGCGTCCGATACATCACATAAAAACGTTTGGGTTGATACGGTTGAAATTGCCGGTGATTCCGCAGAATCTGTGCGCACAACATGTAATAACGATTGCCAGACACTGTGCGAAGGACGTCTGGTTGGGTTTACGTTTGCCGAATAACACATGGGACCCACACCAGATATTTATTTTAAGTATGTTCCGACCGTAATTGATATGAGTATACGGTCGGAATTGTACAGCGTAAACGAATTTACATTCGCGGTGGCGGTTATATTGTCCGCCCAGGCAACTGATAAAAAAGTAAACGAGGTTACGCCCGATTTATTTCGCGTGGCACCATCGCCTGCAAAAATGTTGATGTTGGGCGAAGACGGGTTAAAAAATCATATTCGCGTTTTATCGTTCTTTAATAACAAGGCCAAAAGCATTATGGGATTGGCAACGCAATTAATGAATGATGAAAATCCAAATGATGATAATTACAAATTTCCAAAAAAATATCATAATCGCGATAATTTAATGAAATTGCCGGGTGTGGGCCAGAAAACGGCTAATGTTATTATGAATGTTTTGTGGGGCGCACCGAATATTGGTGTGGATACGCATGTTTTCCGCAATGCACACAGGTATGGTTGGGTCGGAAATGATGCAAATACACCCGAAAAAGTCGAAGAACAATTAATAAAAATTATTCCGAAAAAATACCACCCAATTGTAAATCATGTAATGGTTTTACATGGTCGGTATATATGTCGGGCATTACGACCAAAATGCGGTGAATGTCCCGTTGCAAAATGGTGTACGGCCCCGGATAAAACGATATAAAATTTATATAAAAAACACCGGCTTTTACCGGTGTTTTTTATGTTTTTTGCGTGCATATTATTTATCACGAATTTTTGCATCGCATTTCTTTTCAACATTCGCAATAACCGCAGATTGAATTGCCTGTAAATCTGAATCTGACATATTATCAGTCGGGGTTATTGTTATCGTAAATGCAATAGACTGTTTCCCGTCGCCCATATTAAACACATCGAACACAACCGCGTCCGTTATGCGGGCATCCGTGGCAACCGCCGTCGACACCAATTTTTCCGCGGGCGTGTCAGCGTCTACGATAAATGCAAAATCACGTGTTATTGGCTGGAAATCAGATAACGTGGGTTCGTGAATCTTGCGCGCGCCCGGCAGATTTTCAACATCATCAACAATTGCAATATTTACGTTTGTCTTGATTTTTAACGCATGCGCAATCATTGGTGATAATTCTCCGAATTCCGCAATTTTACGCTTGCCCTGGTATATGGCACCATATCTGAACGGGTGCGCCCAATGTGGCGGATTTTCAGACGATACCGTAAACCGCGCACCATGTAATAATGATACCAGGTCGGCCTTTACATCATATATATCCGTTGGACGATTACGATGTGTCCAATGACGTGGTGCGGTATTACCCGTACGTACAATGCAAATCTGGGTATGTTGCGCGTTTGGTGTATCACCATCAAAAACCGTGCCCAGTTCAAACAAGTTCAAATCTGGGAATCCACGACGTTCGTTTTCCGCAACAAACCCCAGCAAGTTTTCCAACAAACCACAACGCGCCGTATCCATATCGGAAATAATTGGATTTGCAATCTTTACAGGCGCGTTTTCATACAACAGTTCTTCGATTTTCGAACTGCCGAATCCGAATGATTTAGCCTCGTTCAAACCACGTGTGGCCAATTCACGCTTGGTATTTATATAATAATCGCGATGTGGTGCAGAATCCGATGGAATATGTTTTGCGTTTGCAATTATGTTATCATACCCATATATACGGATTAATTCAGATACTATGTTTTCTGCGATAACAACATCCACACGCGCAGATGTTGGTGTTATAATCCATTTATCACCATTTTTTTCAATTCCAAAACCTAATTTGGTTAATATTTCCATCTGGCGCGCCGGTGTCATATCCAGGCCTGTTTTTTGTTTGAACAGTTCTGGTGCGTATTCTATTTTCCGAACATCTGTTGGAATTTCCCCGCCGATGCCCGTACCAACAATTATTCCACCGCACGCATCCATTATAATTCGCGTGGCACGTGATAACGCAATACCGGTTATTGTCGGGTCTATGCCACGTTCGTATCTGTACGAAGAATCTGTGGATATACCCAAACGCTTGGCCGTTTTACGAACAGACACCGGATTAAAATACGCACTTTCCAATATAATATTGCGCGTGTTTTCTGTGGTCATTCCGCGTGCACCACCAACAACACCGGCCAATGCCAATATGCCCGTGTCGTCGGCAATAACCATATCAGATGAAACCAATTCGTGTTCCACACCGAACAGGTCTGTGAATTTTTCACCCGCGTTCGCCATGCGCACGGTTATATCGCCATTTATTTCATCGGCATCAAAACAGTGCATGGGTTGTGCCATATCAAAACAAATGTAATTTGTCGCATCAATAGGTGCGTTCTTGGGATTAATTCCAATCGCCCCCAAACGGGATTTGATTGTTGGATTGCTGTCCGTGATTTTTATATCGTGAATTTCACAGAACTGGTACACGGGACATTTGTCTGTTTTGATATGTACACGACGTGTTGATTTCACGGGTTTTAACAATTCGTCATCCGGTGCAATATATTCACCCGCACCACACGCAGATAAATCACGTGCAATTCCGCGCACCGCCAGATAGTCTGGCCGATTTGGCGTAATTCCCGCGTCGAACACCGTTTCCATTTGCAGTACCGGGGTACCGATAACAGAATCATCCGGCAATTCAATAATTCCGGTATGGTCGTTATTCAGCCCCAGTTCCAGTCCACTGCACATCATACCGTCCGACAAAACACCACGCAATTTGCCACTTTTTATTTCATGTCCCTGGATAACGCATCCTGGTAATGCCAATGCGGACACCAATCCCACACGTGCATTCGGGGCACCACATACAACCTGGCGTAATTTATCGGTACCGTCGTTTACCATTAATATGTGCAAATGATCACTGTTTTCCATCGGCCGACATTCAACAATTTTTGCAACAATCGGTGCAACAGGAACGGTCAGGCCTTCTACTTCTAAACCAGTACGGGTCAACGTATCCGCAATCTGTTCCGGCGTCGCGTCAGTTTTCAAATAATCTTTTAACCAATTATATGTCCATTTCATCTTTTGCCCCCGTAATTAAAAACCCGTGGCCTGTAACCAGCGCACATCACCATCATAAAATTTACGTATATCGTCCAGACCGTATTTTAACATTGCCAATCTGTCCCATCCAAAACCAAAGGCGAATCCCTGGTACACATCTGGGTCAATATTACAATTACGTAAAACATTTGGATGAACCATGCCCGCGCCCATAATTTCCAACCATTTTCCACCATGCCATTTCATGTCTATTTCTATGCTGGGTTCGGTAAATGGAAAATACGACGGACGAACACGTAATTCAATATTATCCACACAGAAAAAGCGTTTCAAAAATTCGCGCACATCGGCAATTAAATCCGACATTGTTATATCTTTGTCTATATACAGACCTTCTATTTGATGAAACATAGGACTGTGTGTGGCGTCCATTTCTTTGCGATATGTTGCGCCAATACCAAACATCTTTATTGGGGCGCCCGTTTTTTCCATACTGCGAATTTGAATTGCGGATGTTTGGGTACGCATAACATTTCCATTATCCAAGAAAAATGTATCTTGCATATCACGGGCAGGGTGATATTCCGGTGTATTCAACGCGGTAAAATTATGCCAGTCGTCTTCGATTTCAGGCCCCGTCCACATTTCATAACCGAATGATTCCAGTATCATGGACAGATCATGCAAACTTTGCGTTAATGGATGCAATGTGCCACGATTTTCCGGGACCGCGTTTAATGACACGTCCAAGCGCTGTTTTTCCAGACGGGCATACATGGCCGCATATTCCAGTTCAGTCTGGCGCGTTTTGAACAATTCACGCAATTCCGTATTTTCACGGTTTAATTCGGCACGCGCATCGTTATCCATATTTTTCATATTGCGCAATTTCGCCGTCATAGTACCGTTTTTACCGAATGTTGCGGTGTATAACGCCTGTAATTCTTCCAGTGTTTTTATATTTTTTATTTGTTCTTGCATATTTTTAACCCCAATAAAAAACAAAAGCCGTCAATGACGGCTTTTATTCTACAAAATAAAATACCCAACCGCCAAGGCCTTATTTAGCATCGGCAGAGATAAATCGTTTTGCTGTATCAACCAATTTTACAAAGTTTGCATCGCCGGCATAGGCCATTTCGGCCAAAACCTTTCTGTCCAGGGCGACACCGGCCTTTTTCAGACCATTCATAAACTGGCTGTATGTCATGCCATTGGCACGAACGGCGGCATTAATACGTACAATCCACAAACCACGAAATTCACGTTTTTTAACGCGACGATCACGATATGCGTACTGACCCGCCTTTTCAGTTTTTTCACGTGCGGCACGGTATGTTGTGCTGTGACGGCCCAAATAACCCTTGGCACGTGCCAATATTTTATTATGTTTTTGCTTTACGGTTGTTCCGCGTTTAACCCTTGCCATAATCTTACCCCCTTGATTATTTCAGTCCATATGGGGCCAAGATTTTTGCCTGTCCCATCATGTTATCATTCAAATACTGTGCCTTGGACCCAGCGTTGTTTGCACGCTTGGACTTGTGACGCAACAGTTTTTTGTGGGCATTTCTGGCAACACGGATTTTACCGGTCGCAGTCATAGATGCGCGCTTTTTCAAGTACGACTTTGTCTTTAATTTTGGCATTTTTACCCCTTTTTATTTACGTCTGATGGCAATGCCGTTGCCATTTCGACATCGTTGATACGCGTGCTATTTTGACATAATTAAACGAAAAATCAAGTTTTTATTGAATATCTGGTTTTTAGTGTCTAAACTTATGCCCGATGAACCAAAATAAACTGTCCACCAGATTACGTACTATTATTAAATCCGCGGTCGCGGTGGCTGTTTTGCCTGTGCTGTTTATCTATATCATGATTGCAAAGCCGGATTATGCGTTAATGAACGGGCTGGGGCATGTGGTTTTACCAGTTGCGGGTTGGGTTGGCGATGTTATTACATGGCCCGTACGTGCAATTGGGTCCGCCATTGATAATATCCGCGAATTGTCAAATCTGCGCACGGAAAACGAAGAATTACGCGTGCGTTTGGATGACGCCCTGCGGAATCAGCATGCATGTATGGTTGCAATGGATGAAAATCAAAAGTTGGCACGTGAACTGGATATAGTAAACAATCAACCAACTGACACCGTATTGGCAGATGTTAAGCATGATAATACCGCATTCCATCACAGTACTTTTTTCATTACCAAGGGTTCAGAACACGGATTAGCCAATGGTATGGCGGTGGTGTCTTTGGACGGAATGCTGGTCGGGGTTATAACAGATGTTGCGCCACGGTTCGCACGTGTGCGGTCTTTGATTGATTCTGGGACCAATATTGCCGTACGTATCGCCGGGTCAGAGGTATATGGATTCCTGCGTGGCAATGGTTCTGATACACCGACAATGGGATTTTTCAGCGATCCTGAATTTCAACCGTCTGCGGGCGTTAAACTGATAACCAGTAATATCAGCGGTATGTTACCAAACGGTATTATCGTCGGCGATATGATTAACGAAACAGATGTACGCGTTATTCAACCAAAAACACTGTCGCGCGTCGTTGTGTTAAAATTTGACGATACAGATAAATACAGCGATGAAATATAAAATTATAAAGTTTTTACGTGATGCGTTTCCTTTTATTGCCGTAATATTTTTATGGCGTTTGTCTGTAACGTTTTGGAATCCTGCGGGAATTTTGGCAATTATTCCTATTTTTTATTGCTCTTTTGTATGTCCGGTGCCATGGTTTGCGCCGTTCGCGTTGTTATTCTGTTTCTTGATAGATTACAGATTTGACACACTGTTATTCTGGACCGTTATGTATTTAATATTTTATGCAATTAATGGATTTCAGACATTCTTGGATATAACGCGCATAGATAAAAATGCATTGTATGTATTTATGGTATTCTTTGGCGTTTGTGTATTATTATTAACCATATCACATCTGAATATAAACAATTTAATGCGGGGCGCATGGTTGTTTGCATGGGTATCCACGCTGTACGTGCCGATTTGCGCCCTGATAAAAAAGGTTTATTATGATAGATAAAGAAGTTGCACGTACTTTTGACAGACGCAGTGCGTTGTTTCTGACGGCGGGGGCGGTGTTGACGTCTGCGCTGGTGTTGCGTATGTTACAGATGCAATTATTTAACTATCGTGAATATACCAAAAAAAGTGAAAATAATTCTTTTCGTATACAAATTAATATGCCGGAACGGGGTAAGATTTTGTCTGCGTCCGGTGCACCAATTTCGCGCGATGCCCAGATTTACCGCATATACATCATCCCAGAAGAAACCGTTGATTTAGATAATGTTATTTCTGTGGTCGCAGATGAATTAAAATTAAAGAAAAAGCGTATCGACAGAATATATGCCCAGATAAAAAAACAACGTGGTTTTCAACCCGTATTGGTCAGTGAAAATTCTAACTGGGAAGAATTAGCAAAATTACAGGCAAAAAATATCCCGGGTCTGCATGTGCGTAATGGTTTTTCACGCGTATATGAAATGGGACCGGCCGGGGCGCAAATATTCGGTTATGTTGGTGCGCCCGATACACCGGTGGAAAATGCACCATTTTTCACAACGGGCATTACCGGTCTGGAACGCAGATTTAACGAAGAATTATCCGGTATCGCCGGCCAGACCGTTATGATTACAAATGCCGTCGGGCGTATAACAGGCGAAGATAAATCGCAATTTCGGCCGGCAATTGCCGGGCATAACCTGCAAACAACAATCAATGATTCTGTCCAGCGTATCATGTATGATTCGCTGATGTTGCATCGGGCGGGATGTGGTGTGGCACTGGATATAAACAATGGTGATATTTTGGCCATGGTATCCGCCCCCAGTTTTGATCCAAATATGTTCGGCGCAGATGATGGCGAAGAATATATCAATTCTTTGCGTAATGATTATATGAAGCCATTTATGAACAAGACCATCGAAGGTCTGTATCCACCGGGGTCCACGTTCAAAATAATTGTTGCGTTGGCCGCGTTGGAATCCGGGGCAATTACGCCACGTGAAAAAATATTTTGCCCAGGACATTGGGACTATGGCGACAGACGTTATCACTGTTGGGAAGCAGAAGGACATGGTTGGGTCGATTTGGCCGGCGCGTTAAAGCATTCTTGCGACATATACTTTTATCAATTGGCATTACGTATTGGTATTGATTCTATTAAAGAAATGGCAATCAAAATGGGATTGCAACAAAAGTATATGGACAATGTGTTATCACGCGAAATGGCCGGCGTTATACCGGACAGACACTGGAAAGCGGAACAAATTGGATATAACTGGGTTCATGGTGATACGATTATTACCGGCATCGGCCAGGGGTTCACGTTAACTAACTGTTTACAATTGGCGGTTATGATTGCAAGGTGCGCGTCTAATAAACTTGTTGTGCCACGTCTGATTACAGACGGGGTAAATCCAAAATTTGATTCATTGGGGTTGCAACAGAAAAATGTTAATGCCGTATTGGCCGGTCTGGAACAAGTAACACGCAAGGGCGGTACCGCCGCAGGCAGTGCAATTAATGTAAATGGTGCACGTATGGGCGGAAAGACCGGTACGTCCCAGGTGCGCAGTATTTCACGCGCAGAACGTGAAAGCGGGGTATTGACCAATGAACAATTAAGTTGGAATATGAGAAACCATGGTCTGTTTGTTGGATATGCACCAACGAACAAGCCACAATATGCGGTGTGCGTGATAACCGAACATTCCGGGGGCAGTGGACTGGCCGCACGTACGACCGCCGCCGTTATGCGAAATTTACTGGGCGACAAGGGCAAGGCAAAATAAAAAAAATGACACGTCAAACACGCGTTTCTAATGCAAATATGATGAGTTTCCCAGAAAAACTTAATCGTTTTTCGTGGGCTTTGTTTATTCCGATGTGTTTGGTGTTGGCTATATCCATTGTTGTTTTGTATTCTGCGGGTGGTGGTGGATGGCAACCGTTCGCGTTTTCCCAGTTGGTAAAAATTATCCTGGGGTTTGCGGTTTTCTTTTTTGCCAGTTTTACCAATATAAAAACATGGATTAAATCTGCATATCTTATCTATATCGTCGCGTTGGTTATGATTGTAATGGTTACATTCGTCGGACACACGGGAATGGGTGCACAAAGATGGCTGAATCTGGGATTCTTTCATGTACAACCGTCAGAATTAATTAAAATTGCGCTGGTTTTGGCGTTGGCACGATATTTTGCATGGATGAATTCTGTGGAATTGTCACAACTGAAAAATTATGTCGTGCCAACCGCAATGCTGTTAATACCGTTTCTGTTAATCGTGGCACAACCAGATTTGGGTACCGCGTTATCTTTGGGGATGATTACGGTCGGTATATTCTATATTGTTGGTGCACAAAAAAAGTGGTTTATTATCGCGATGGTGTTGGGATTATTGTCTGCGCCACTGGTATGGTATGGGGGATTACACGACTATCAACGCGACAGAATCATAACCTTTATCAACCCAGAACATGACGCCCAGGGCGCAGGATATCAAATTAACCAGGCAAAAATCGCATTTGGTTCTGGGGGAATGCTGGGCAAAGGATATATGGCCGGAACACAATCACAGCAGTCTTTCTTGCCAGAAAAACAAACCGATTTTATATTTACTATGTTGGGTGAAGAATTTGGGTTCTTTGGCGCGTTTACGTTGTTATTACTGTATACCATCATAATATTAGTTCTGTTTTGGTGCGCGAAAACATGTCGAAACCGATTTGGACAATTGGTGTGTTTTGGTTTTATGTTGAACTTTTTTATTTATTATTTTATAAATATTTCTATGGTTCTGGGGTTGATGCCGACGGTTGGAGTGCCGTTGCCGTTGATGTCGTACGGTGGCAGCAGTCTGTTATCATTAATGTTCGGTTTCGGTTTGTGCCAGAACGCACATATTCACAAAGACCAACAATTATCTGCAAAGGGAAGTTAGAATTATGAACTTGCTTATCGTTGAATCACCGTCAAAGGCGAAAACCATAGAAAAATATCTGGGGGCGGGGTGGCGCGTTGTCGCGTCTGTTGGGCATGTGCGTGATTTAGTTCCCGAGAATGGCAGTGTTGACCCAGATAACGATTTTGCAATGCGGTGGCAGATTATGCCGGGCAAGGAAAAGCAAATTAATCTGATTATTAATGAATTAAAAAAGGCCGACGCGGTATATCTGGCATCGGACCCGGACCGCGAAGGTGAAGCAATTGCGTGGCATATATTGGATATTCTGCGTGCACGTAATGCATTGGGCGGGAAAAAGGTATATCGTGTCGCGTTTCATGAAATTACCAAGCATGCCGTTTTGGACGCAATTGAAAACCCACGTGAAATTGATAAAGATTTGGTTGATGCGTATCTGGTTCGGCGCGCGTTGGATTATTTAATCGGGTTCGGTATTTCACCATTGCTGTGGCGCAGAAATCTGGGGCGCAGTGCCGGACGCGTACAATCGGTTGCCGTAAAATTGGTTGTTGACCGTGAACGGGAAATAGAATCTTTTAAGCCACAAGAATATTGGTCTGTGGGTGCGCGTTGCAATGCACATGGTTGTGATTTTGATGCACAACTGTCAAATTTCGATGGTAAAAAAATCGAAAAAATGACAATAGAAAACGGCGTCTATGTGCATGAAATCCAGGAAAAAATTGGTCAACCAGAATTACGTGCAAATGTTATTTCGGTGGATAAAAAGAAAACATCGCGTCGTGCCGCCGCACCGTTCACCACCAGTACACTGCAACAAGAAGCATCACGCAAATTATATTTTTCTTCTAAACGAACAATGTCTTGTGCGCAGAAATTGTATGAACAAGGTTTAATAACATATATGCGTACAGACGCAACAAATCTGTCTGCGGATGCCGTCGCGGAAATTCGCGCGTATATTGGTAAAAACTATGGCGATGCATTTGTGCCAAAAACACCAAATGTATATGTTACTAAATCCAAAAATGCCCAAGAAGCACACGAGGCTATTCGTCCAACGCACTTTGACGGAAATATGCCAAAGTTATCCGGGGATGAAGAAAAACTGTACAATTTAATATGGAAACGCACCATCGCATGTCAAATGACAAATGCAGAATTCGACAGTGTTTCCGCCGATATCAAAACGGAAAATAATGTCGCCGTATTCCATGCCGTTGGTACCACACGAACATTTGATGGTTTTATGCGCGTGTATACCGAAGATAAAGACGATTCCGAAGAAAAGGGTGAAACTAAATTACCTGTACTGTCTGTGGGTGATGATGTCATTATAACCGAAATATTACCAGAACAGCATTTTACGCAACCGCCCGCCAGATATACAGAAGCATCGCTGGTAAAAAAATTAGAAGAACTGGGTATCGGGCGTCCATCAACGTATGCAACAATTATGTCAACAATAGTAGACAGAAAATACGTTGTCCAAGATAAACAACGGCGTTTTCATCCAACACCCGGTGGATGGGTTATTTCTGCGTATTTATCTAAATATTTTCACGATTTGGTTGATGTGAATTTTACCGCAAAAACAGAAGATACTTTGGACGATGTTTCAAATGGAAAACGCGATAAGTTAGATGCACTGCGCGCATTCTGGGGGCCAACACATCAAATGATTGATGGGGCGCGCGATATTAAAACAACAGAAATCATTGATGCAATCAATGAAATTATGCGACCGCATTTGTTCGCAGATGGAAATGATAAATGTCCAAAATGTGGCGGAAAATTAGGTATAAAACTGTCGCGGTATGGCGCGTTTATTGGATGCGAAAATTATCCACAGTGTAATTATACGCAAAAGTTAGATTCTGATGATGCGGGTACAACACCGGGTACCGGCGACGATGCGAATACATCACAAAAAAATACATCTGGTAATATTGATTTAGGTGATGGAATTTCGTTCCGCATAGGGCGGTTTGGGCCATACGTTACAAATGGAACAAAAAATGTCCCGGCAAAACAATATAATGCCGACACCATTACATTAGATATTGCGCGTGATTTATTGGAAAACGGTGTGAAAAAGGCAGAACCGATTAATCTGGGGGATAATCCAGAAACAGGTAAACCCATATTCTTTTATCCGACGGGACGTTATGGTGCGTATATATCGTCTAATCGGGTGAATGTTTCGGTCAAAGAACAACCTGATTTGGATACCGCAATCAGTTTAATCAATAATAAAAAATCAAATCCACGGGGCAGAAAATCAACGCGTAAGTGATGGCAAAATATGACAGAAATTTTACAGATGAATTACGTGAACGTCTGTCTATTGTTGACGTTGTCGGCCGGCGTGTTCCATTGGTAAAAAAGGGCCAGAATTATTGGGGATGTTGTCCGTTTCATAATGAAAAAACACCCAGTTTTTCTGTTAATGAAGACAAGGGATTTTATCACTGTTTTGGATGTGGTGAACACGGCGATATTATATCGTTCGTGATGAAATCTGAAAATGTCGATTTTCGTGGCGCAATTTCAGAACTGGCCGATATGGCCGGATTAAAGGTTCCAGATTATAAACCACGGCCCGCAGATGTTGTTGCACGCGAAGAATCTTTTTTATCCATAATGGAAAAATCCGCAGAAATCTACTATCAACAACTGTTTTCGCAATCTGGAAATGTGGCACTGGAATACATACGTCGGCGCGGTTTCAGTGATGAAATGATAAAAAAATATAAGCTGGGGTATGCGCCAAAAAACAATATTATCGCGGGACATTTTGCAAACACACGCCAAGATATTTTACTGGCCACGGGTATGTGTCGGCGCGGTGAATATGGTATGTATGATTTCTTTCGTGATAAATTAATGTTTCCTATATTCAATGCACGCGGACAAATTGTTGCGTTTTCAGGACGGTGTTTGGATGGGTCTGAACCAAAATATATAAATACAACAGATACAGAATTATTCCATAAACGTCGTACCATATTTGGATTTAATTTCGCGCGTGATGCAATTCACCGCGCAAACCGCAGTATCATTGTCGAAGGCCAGATTGATGCAATACAAATGCAATGCAATGGATTTCCAGAAACGGTCGCACCATTGGGAACGGCACTGACCGAAGATCATATTGCAATATTGTGCAAGGCCAATCGTAATATAGTTTTCTGTTTTGATGGTGATAACGCCGGACGCAAGGCCGCCGCGCGCGCATGCGATATTGTTATGCCGTTTTTGCGCGATACATCAGATGTACGTTTTGCATTTGTCACGGGCGGTAAAGACCCGGATGAAATACTGAAAAACAGTGGCACAGATGCCATGAAAAAAATCATAGACGGTGCAATATCTTTGACTGATTTTTTATGGAATTTGGCGAATACCAATTTCCCGGTTTTAACCCCGGGCGGTCGTGTTAGTGCAGAAAAATTCTTGAAGCAAAAAACAGAAAAAATCGCGGATGTCGCATTACGCGCAGAATACGATAAAGAATATAAATCACGAATATTTAATCAATGGCATAAATGGAAGCGCACAGAACGCGATGTGATAAAAATTAACTTGCCCGATATTGATGTAATAACAAAAAATACTGTTATTTTTATCGTTAATAAATACCCGGAAATTGCCGAAAGATATGGCGATTTTCTGGCGACACTGAATATAAATATGGATGATAATGTTGTTGATATGACGCTGGACGAAAAGTCCGCCGAAAAATACATTGTGTCATTAAAATTACAAAAATACATTACACGGTTGCAATCTGAAAAGAAAGCGCTAGTATCACAATTGTTGGCAGGTGCAGATGTCCAAAACAAAATTTCCGAGATAGATGCAAAAATTGCCGATGCAACCGAAAAAATGAATACTTTGATTACAATATGACAATAGACGTACAGTACAGATATTTATTTAGAAAAATTGGCGAAAACACTGTATCCGCATACTATGTACCGGTACAGGGACGGCCGGTTCCGTTAAATAAAATATTAGAAATGTTGGCGCGCAGTAATTCAACATTACGTCATTTTCAAATTGGTGTTCAAATACAGGTCAAAGATAAAAAATTTATTGAATGGCGTAAACCCATATATCGTGTATACGGCGCAAATCAGCATATACAGCAAAATAAAAACGAAATTGCATTAAATGAAAACTTTGAATTTTTATTCACACAAAACGCGCGTTCGGGTCAAATAATACAAAAATTTTTAGATGCGCGTTTACCAGTCAGATAAGAAAAAGACCGGTAAATACCGGTCATTATTTTTTGAAAAAAAGGGGTTGTAACCTCTTTCGGAAGAATCCAAATTGTAGGCGTCCCCTAAAAAAGCATATGTCTTTTTTTTACCACGCCTCGTTAATTGTTACAGAGAATGTTTATATTCTAACGGGCGTGTATGGCCATGTTAATTATTAAATAAGAAATGACAAATATCGCCATCTTGCATAACATATTCTTTGCCAACCAGACGCATTTTTCCGGCCTCTTTGACGGCAACTTCGCCACCATATTCTATAAAATCCGCCGGCGATATTATTTCGGCACGAATAAATCCACGTTCAAAATCCGTGTGTATTTTACCCGCAGCCTGGGGCGCGGTCATACCAACAGTTATCGTCCATGCATGCGCTTCTTTGGGGCCAACAGTATAAAATGTTTGCAATCCCAATGTTTTATAACCTGTGCGAATAACCTGGTCCAGGCCGGATTCTGATAATCCCAAATCTTCTAAAAACATACGACGTTCAGACGGGTCGACAATTTGCGCAATTTCCATTTCTATCTTAGACGAAATAATCAACACAGGTGCCGTGTCGCCATATTTTTCCCGTACCGCATCAGAAAATTTATTCCCGGTGGCGGCCGATGCTTCGTCCACATTACATACATAAATAACCGGTTTCGCCGTTAACAAATTAAACGGACGGGCGTCAACATCACCCGCACGCGCAGGCACACCACGCGCCAAACCATCGCGTATCGTATTGGCGTCTGATAATAACTTTATTGCGTTTTTGTCCAGACCATGCGCCTTTTTTTCAAGGTTCTTGATTTGTTTGTCCAGACTGTCTATGTCCGCCAACATTAATTCTGTTTCAATTGTATCGATATCGCCAATCGGGTCTATGCGCCCGTTTACGTGGACTATGTCATCGTTTTCAAAGCAACGGACCACATGAATTATCGCATCTGTGGATAAAATATTACCCAAGAACTTGTTTCCCAATCCTTCGCCCGCAGACGCACCACGAACCAGGCCCGCAATATCGACAATTTCCAGTTGTGTCGGTATAATTTTTTCGGACTTTGCCACGTCCGCCAATTTTAACAATGCCGCATCAGGCACAACAACACGACCCGTGTTCGGTTCAATCGTACAAAACGGATAGTTTTGCGCGTCGGCCGTGGCACTTTGCGTCAATGCATTAAATAATGTAGATTTGCCAACATTCGGTAATCCAACAATTCCACAATTGAATCCCATATTTATTTCCTTTATAATAACGTTAATATGTCATACATGTGGGACGAATTCAATATAAAAACCTGGGACGCGGAAACGGTCGTTTTTCGCGATGGTGTTTTTTGCCCAGATTTATCCACGTTGAATTCAACAGATATAACAAAAAAATACAATCGTGATGTTCATATAATTTATGTCGGTGAAATTGCCGGCAATTGCCGGTTAAATATTAATATTTTAACCGAAAATCAGCCTGTGTTTTTAACCGTAAAAATAAAAAATAAAAAGCCGGCCTTTTTTAACATTTTTGTAAAAAATGCCGGGAAAAATTCTGAATTTCGCGGACACGTTATGTTGGAAAATTTTTCCAATCTGGAAACGGATTTTGTAATGCAACATTCGGCGTCTGATACCATCGCGTTATTACATACCAAAATTTTGGCAGAAAAAAATACCCTATCTAAATTATCAGGTGTGGCGATTATTGACGCAAATACAAAAAATACGACATCAGATATCAATTTTTCTGCGTTGGCCGATAAAACCGCACGTATAGAATTTACCCCCGCACAACGTATTTCTGCGGTCCCAAATGATGCCGGACACAGCGCATCTTTGTATCGCCCGGGTACACCACAAATCGAATATTTGCGCGGTGCCGGATTGGCACATGATGAAATTCGCGACGCATTACGCGAAGCGTTCTTGAACGATTATTCTTTGTTTGTAAATAAATAAAAAATGCCCGGAATTCCGGACATAAAAAATCATGAACCGCAATCATTACGGAACGGATTTATTTTTTTCTGAAACCCTGTTTTGCCTTTAACTTAGGATTATTAGGGTCAATCAGGATAACCTGTTTACCACGGCGAATTTGTTTTACATTACCGCGTTTCTTCCAGGCACGTAATGAACTTAAAAACTTCATATCTAAATCCTTTGTTGTGTGGTCATTATAAACAGTTTTTGTTAAAAATCAAATACTATTATTATATTTGTAGTTGTAGTAGGCCCTGTTTGTTATGTTGAAAAGCGTTTTTAGTTTTTTATCAACAAGTTTTCAACAATTTTTTGCCGGATTTTTGCGGTGTTTGCGAAATGTGTTGAAAAAGTATGCCTGATAATTAACAGTTGAAATTGCCGATCATTTTCAACATTTTTAACATTTTTGCCGGTATGCTTTTTATACTTGTTGAAAATTGTTGAAATTGTTATAATTCAGGCAACAGGGGGAGGGTCTTTCCATATAATGAGACAACAAGTATTAAAAGCATTGGCAAATCCGGCGCGCATATTTTATGTGCCTTATTCGTTGGCCGTGATTAATTTTGCCGTGCAATTCATTGTTTTTATTGTGCTTTTTATTATCGGGTTGGCGGTATATGGTGTGGATTCTGGGATTTACCCGTTGTATTTTATGGTGTCTGTTATCATAGTTCATGCAATTTTGGCCGTGTTTTCCCGGCGGGAACCACAACTGGGCCAGATTGTGGCGGCGAAAATACAACTGATGAAGAAAAAAATACCTGGGCGGTTGGCGGCGTAAGATATGAATGGATTTATACAACATTTTGCAGGTGGTGAATTTCCTTTGACGGCGATAATACTGGTTATGGCCGTGGTGTTCGTTTTTATTATTCTGATGATGTATTTACCGGTGTTGACCAAAAAGATATTTCCTAAATTCGGATATGTCAGATATTCACAGTATTTACCTTTTGGCACAGTGTATACTGATAACACGATGACGTTGACCGATGGTGGTATTATTCGTGTTTACCGCGTGTCCGGTGTTCAAACCAGTATGCAAGATAATGCCACACGTGAAAAATTCTTGGATTTACGGGCGCAATTGTTTAATCAAATTCGCGACCCAAATGTTGTTTTACGCTTCTATACCGTTCGTGATGCGGTTGGGGAAAACACGGACTATGAATTTGACCAGCCTGTTTTGCAAAAAATCTATGATAAATGGAAAAGGCAGGGACTGCGCATATTTACAAATAATTATTATATTGTTTTGTCTGTGGGGGGTACCGGGGCACGTGATAAATTAAATCAATACAGCAGTTATATAGAATCTGTGTTGGCGGCATATCATCCGGTTGTATTACGTAATGATGCCAAGGATAATATGGCGCGGTTCTTTGGACGTATTTTGTCCCCAATTTCAAAGCCGTCCCCGGCCGTATGCGACCAAAGTATTGCTGATGTCGCAACGGTTGACGATGTCGATTTTATGGATAATGGGATTATTCGTTATATTGGTGGCGGACGTCAATCTTTTGCAGTTGCGATTTCGTTCAAGATTTCGCCAGATTATTTGGATGAAGATTTCTTTGATTCTGTGTCCACAATACAAACAGAAATGATTTGTATGAATGCGTTTGGAATTATGGGCAATGCAGATGTTGAATCTGTGTTGCGTCAACGTCGTGCAACCGTCAAAGAAAACGAAGATTCCGCCACAGAACAGATATCCGAGGCGCAATCCGCAATGGATGAAAATATTTCGGGAAATCAGAATCTGGTTAATTATTATCCTGTGTTTTTAATATTCGGTGCAACGGTTGATGCGTTAACAAAATATATCGAAGAATTTAATAAAATTGCCGCCGCGTTCGGTGTGTCGCCTATTGTTGAAACATTTGCGTCAAAGGTTTCTTGGTTTTCTTTGATTCCGGGATTTGATGTTTTCCCGCGCAGTTTCAAAATGCTGTCGCGTACCGCCGCAATCAGTATACCTATGTCCAGTACACCACGTGGGGTGGCGAACTGTGATTGGGGTCCGGGACCATTGGTTGTTTTCCCAACCGCCCAGGGTACACCGTATCAATTCCAGTTTCATGTATCAGATAAACCGGCCGCGGTGGCACATACGTTGGCAATTGGTCCAACGGGTGGTGGTAAAACAACTTTGTTCAGTTTCTTAATCGCGCAATCGTTGCGACATAAACAGTTAAAGGCGTTCTTTTTCGACAGAAACAAGGGTGCGGAAATATTTACTTTGGCCGTGGGCGGAAAATATGTAACCATGACGGGTAAAGATAAAAATAAAGCGGATTCCGGGCGGTTTTTAACACATCTGAATCCATTAAAAATGGCCGACAGTCCAGAAAATCGTGCGTTTTTGCGTCGGTGGTTGGCAATGATTACGGGAAATTCTGATGCCGGGTCCGCAGATGAAATTGCGCGTGCGGTTTCTGTGAATTTTGATTATTTACAGCAATCGGACAGATTGTTAAAAAATCTGTGGGAAAGTTGTTTTTCATCCGCGGGAAATATGCGACCTGCGTTGAAAAAATGGGTCGATCCATTACAATATGGCGATATATTCAATGAAGATTCTGATACGTTGGATTTGAATGCACGGTTGACCACGTTTGATTTTACAGATATTTTGCAAGACGAAACGTTGGCGCCCGCCGTTATTTCATATATTTTACACAGAATTAATAATAATACTGTGGCGGGTGGAAATCCATCGCTGATTATGATTGATGAAACGGCGCCTATGTTGGAAAACAAAATGTTCCGTGATAATTTTATCGTTGGTTTGCAAGAAGGACGTAAAAATCGACAGGCGTATATGGTCGCGTTCCAGCGTGCAAATGTGTTAGATAAACTGGGGATTGGTGATGTTGTCCGTGGCCAGGCTCAAACCGTGTTGTTTTTCAGAAATCCGGCCGCAGATGCGTCTGATTATCAATATTGGAATTTGAATCCGTTGGAAATGGCGTTTATCCAGGGCAAGGCGTATCCGACATTAAAACGGGCCGTGCTGTTATCACGTCCGGTTACGGGCGAATCTGTGATATTAAATACAGAACTGGGCGGATTGGGCAATTTGTTGCGTCTGTTTGAATCTGGGCGGTCGTCGGTGTTATTGGCCGAAGAATTATATGCACAATATGGAAATAACTTTGTGGCCGAATATTTGAAAAAACAAGGGGCGGGTGATTTATAAAATATGAAATTTTACAGAATTTTATATTTGTTGGTCGTATGTATACCCGGGGTGGCGGTGGCGTATGATGACTGTTTGTCGTATAAGTTAAATCCGCGCATTGTTTTGGAAACACCCGCATGGTCCAAAGAGGTTGTACAACCATTACGTCAAATGGATTTGTGGCATGGTAATGTTGTTGCAACAATGGTTGATAATTACGATATTGTTGCGGATATTACCAATATCGAAGATGGATATTGTGTCGCGTTAAAGTCTGTGGATGCGTCTGTTGGGTATACTGATTTCTTGGTCCAAATTGATATCAGGCATAAACCAAATACATGTTCTTATAATGCGATTCTGGCGCACGAAGACGAACATATACGCGCGTATTTATCTGTAATAGACGATTACAAAAAAGAATTACAGGATTCTGTGTATTCGGCGGCTAATTCTATTACACCGATTTTTGTGCGTCGCGCCGAAGATATAGATTACGCAATCAGTGAATTAAATGCGGAATTACAGGCACACCCAGATTTAATTTTAATCAAACAAAAAATCAAGGCCGCAGAAGAAATAAGAAACAAGCGTGTGGATCAACATGATACTGGTGAAAGTCTGCGTAAATGTTTCCAATAAAAATACCCGTAATTTTTAGATTACGGGTTTTATTTTATTCACGTATGTATTTATATGTTATATCACCATCACGTAAGATTAATGTATTATCATCCAGTGATTCTATTGTATATGTTTGTGTGAATTCTATGGTTTGACCGTTGCCGATACTGTTGCCGGTCATTACCAGTTCATCGCCATCGCGCGACCACGTTTCATATTCCAGTGTGGCCATATTTACCGATTGTGCCGTTCCATCGGTGTTTAATACAAATCCCTGGGTCATATTTTCCATTCCTGGTACGGGCTGGGTCCAGGTGCCGGTAATTTGCGGGGTGTCATTACATGCGGTCAGCATTATCAGACCAATAATTGGTAATAATTTCTTCATAAGATATCCTTTGGTTAACCACGGTAATTATATCAATTAAAACTTGCCACGTAAAAGATTAATTCATAAAATCCACGCATGCGTGCTGAAAATTTATCTTTGTCGTTTGGAACCAATATTGTTTATGACAATGCGTCGTTCAATTTGCCAAAAAATGTCAAGGCTGGGATAGTCGGGGTGAATGGCGCGGGTAAAACGACATTGTTCAAAATTATGATGGGCCAGATTACGCCTGATTCTGGGGTGATAGATGTTGATGGGGCGGAATTGGGCTATTTGCCCCAGGTCATAGAAATACCAGATCCGAATATAACCGTTTGGGATTTTATTATGTCTGGTCGGCCAATTGAAAAATTGGAATCTGCGCTGAATAAACTGTACATGGATTTGGCCCAGAACCCAGATGATGCACGTATTTTAGATGAAATTTCCGCGGTCCAGGATAAATTAAATCACTATGATGTTTATAATGCCGATGCAATAATGTTGAATATCATAGAAAATATGAACCTGGGCGATATGCTTGATATGCCGTTGTCCAAGTTATCTGGTGGACAAAAGTCCAAGGTTGCGTTCGCAAGATTACTGTATTCTGGGGCGGGTGTTTTATTATTGGATGAACCGACAAATCATCTGGATGCAGAAAGTCGCGATTTTGTTTGTGATTATCTGCGACGTTATCGTGGAACTGTATTGATTATCAGTCATGATGTTGATTTCTTGAATAAAATTGTGTCCAAGATTTTATATATAGACAAGGTCGCGCACAGTATAACCGTGTTTGATGGAAATTGGGATGATTATAAGCGTAAATCTGGGCAATTGCGACGGCAACGCGATGCAAAAATAAAATCAGAAGAAAGACAGATAAAACACTTGTCTGAATTTGTTGCACGTGCAAATGCGTCCAGTCCAACCGCACACGGATTAAAGCGGGCAGGGCATGTACGGGCCGGACAATTGGAAAAGTTATTGGCACATCGTACCGTACGCGAAACCGAATACAAGCGTGTGAAAATGGATTTATCCCCCATGCGTGAAGGTGCACGGTTTCCAATTATGGTTGATGATTTATGGTTCAGATATCCTGGGAAAAAATTGTTGTATCGAAAATTATCTTTTCATATATCGGGTGGCGAAAGGTTTTTAATCGTTGGTGAAAATGGGACAGGTAAATCAACACTGTTGAAATTAATTATGGGATATTTAACCCCAGAACGCGGAATCATAGATATAAATCCAAAGACCGATATTGCGTACTATGCCCAGGAATTAGAACAGTTGGATATGGATAAAACCGTATTAGAAAATATCGCAATGCCACAATATAATGAATTGCAATTGCGTGCGGTGGCGGCGAATTTTTTGTTCTTTGATATGGATGTGTTCAAACGTGTCGGAATTTTGTCGCCGGGTGAACGGGCGCGTGTCGCATTGTGCAAGTTATTGTTAAAACGTGCAAATTTACTGATTTTAGATGAACCAACAAATCATCTGGACCCAGATACCCAAAGAATTATAGGTGATAATTTTCATGATTTTCCAGGCACCATCATAGTGGTCAGTCATAATCCAGAATTTGTTGAACAAATTGGTATTACACGTATGTTGGTGTTGCCGTCGGGACGTATAGAAGACTATGACCACGAAAAGTTAGAATATTATTATTCGGTGAACAGTAAAGAATAAATAATATTTTTGTGTCTTTTTCATTTATTTCCTTTGGCGCGATTATGTGTTTTGCATAGCATTTGGCAATTTTTAATATCTGTTGCACCACCATTTGACCATGCGGT
>CALXMA010000006.1 GCA_944389345.1 uncultured Alphaproteobacteria bacterium
AAAATTTCGTTAACGAACGCAGTGAGTTTAAGAAATTTTAGTGCCACACGAAGCCTTGCGCGAAGTGTGGCTTTTTTTCGTCCAATATACGGTTTTATTTTGTGTATGGGACGAAAATATTGTCTGGCTTTTTTTCGTCCAATATGCGGTTAAAAGCACCCTTGCATGTAAATTCAATATTGATAAAATGCGCGTTCTTGTTGATCGTATTTGCCACTATCTACCAGGTGGCCAGCTAATTTTACAGTATCCAATGCCGACAGTATAATTTCAGATGACGGGTTTGTTTCTGCCAAGACAATGCCGGGCAGAAACAGTATCAAAAAAATCAAAATGATTTTTTTCAATTATTCGGCCCTGCCACCAAAACCGATATGGACATGCGTATAATTCCCGGCAGATTGCTCTTGGGAATATTGAAACAGCGCTGTGGCCTCGCTCGGTTTTTTATTATCCCCGTAATAGGCGGTGTCAAAACCAATAATTTCGTTGCCGTCTGGTGTTGTGCCACTTTGCAGATTGGCGGATGGCGCAGACAATGTCGGTCCATCTTTTGCATCGCCGGATAAGCCGAATGTTATCCCGTTATCGTTTTTAACAATATTGACATCATACCAGTTATCAAATGATGCAGACAGTGTTTCAGAACCGCTTGCCTTATCAAATACAAATTGTGCATTTTTATCCGACAATTCTACTTTTTGTTCGCCAAATACCTGGCCAATGATATGGCCATTAAAGACGACGGTTTCATCAATGTCTGATTTGTTTATGCGTTTTGCTTCATATCCGCCGGCATACGGCATCAGTTCTTCAAATTCAAATCCTGGTTGCGTTGAATTAAGGCGTAATAAGCCAAAGTCCGCGTATTTTAATCCATCGGTTCCGATATTTTTTCCATGACTTTCATAGGTTAGCAATGCATTAATCAATTCTTTTTGGCCATCTGGACCCAACATTTCAACAAATTCAAAATCATTTGTGTCATCAATACGGGTGCGGTCTTTGCCCCTGAATTTCAATCCGCTAATTTTCCCGTTTTCATCTACAACAATGGCAAATGTTTCTGTTGTGTCACCATCCACCATTTTGAAGTCCACATTGCTTAAATCAAATGTTTTTAATTGCCCGTTGTCTTCAAAATCCTTGATTGCATCATCATTATTTTTTACCCAAGTTTCTTTGAAACATGCTGCGGTTTGGGCGGCACTGCCGCCGTTAAAGCATGAGTTTAATCCCTTGTCCAAAACGTGCATTGCTTGATGCAGTTTTTGTTTGTCATGATTAAATGCCGCAATTATGTCTTCTTGGGTCGTGCCGTCCATTAACAGCCAGTCGCT
Source organism: uncultured Alphaproteobacteria bacterium (assembly GCA_944389345.1). Classification (GTDB taxonomy): domain Bacteria; phylum Pseudomonadota; class Alphaproteobacteria; order Rs-D84; family Rs-D84; genus Enterousia. The sequence goes on from CALXMA010000006.1 coordinate 1,341, forward strand.
CAGTTTTGCAATTTCTAATGCCTGTTCTTCTTTGGACAGTTTGTTGCCATCACTTGGCGCGAACCATTCAAATGCGGCACGACTCACTTTTTGGTCGCTCGGCCCGCCTTCAAATGTTTCCAACTGTTTTTCTACATAGGAAATAACTTTTGCAGAATTGCTGATTCTGGAATTCATGCTAGTGACTAGTTTGTTGCTGTTGGCTGTCTCTGGCGACACGGTTGGTTCCTGCCATATCAAGGTGCCACCTGTATCCCCGCCCGGCAATATTCCGTCGATTGTGCCACTGCCACCACCGCCCGAACCACCGCCACACGCGGTCAATGCTAATAAACTTGTTAAAATTGCGATTTTTTTCATATTGGCCCCTTTGTTCTTGGTAAAAGAATGACCGCCATCAGAAATGGCGATCGGGGAGTTCAAAAAATCATAGTTTACAAAATGACCCCGCCAGTCTTTGGGCAAGCCCTGTTGTATAACTGACGCCCCCCCGACCAACGGCGGGGAACAATAAAAGGCGCATCCGCGCCACTTTACCGTGCGGGATTGCAATACGATGTTTCATATTGCTGTAAACTATGGGCTTTTTGACGACCCTGAATCCATTCCCAACGGATTCTATGTTGATAGTGTTCAGAAATATATCAAAAAAATCAAGCGATAATATCGGGTTGAAATCATAGATTTTTTACCGGTCAAAGGGTAAACAGATTGATTTTTGTGGGTTGCGCTATATTTGCAGAAATATGAATTATGGATACAAAAACGGGGTGCGATGCCCGATGATAATAGCGTATTAAATAGCGAGTCTTTTACGGGAAATAGCCAACCGGAAACACTTAAAACATAACAAAAGCGGATAATCTTTTAGTTCTTACTGGCGCGGGCTTATACATATTTCCTGACGGCCAGCCATCAGGAAAGACAATGATACAGGATTTGCAAATGAACCAGCGGGTATTCTGAGCGAAAAATATAAAAATTGCCTGTTCGAGCAGGTAAAATTTTCGTCCAATACGCGTTAAAGGCCGCCCCCCGACAAATATTGCATTGGATGTTTTATTGTTTTCCCTTGGCATGATTCAGGCGTAATTGACCACATGCACTGCCTATATCATTACCGCGTTCACGGCGTATACGTGTATGAATACCGTTTTTGATTAATATGTCCTGGAATCTGTGTACCGCGTTCCCAGACGGTGATACAAAATCACGTTCATCAACCGTGTTCCACGGAATTAAATTCACCATACAGTTTTTACCGCGCAACAATTCGGCCAGTTTTTCTGCATGCTCCGCCGTACAATTCAGCAATTGCGTATCGCCATTTTCATCGCGCACCGCCAACAGTATATATTCAATCATCAATTGCCGATTATGAACATCGGAAAATCGGAATGCCGTGTCCAAAACATCTTGCAGATGATATTTATTGTTAATAGGCATAATTTTACTGCGCAGTTCGTCTGTTGGCGCATGCAATGATATTGCCAGATTAATTGGTCGCGCCCATTCGATTAATTTTTCTATGCCCGGGATAATACCGCATGTTGACACGGTAATCTTGCGCCACCCGATACCCATTTCTGAATTTGCACGTTCAATAAACCCTATGACATTTTCAGTATTTTGTAATGGTTCACCTGTGCCCATGACGACGATATGCGACACGTCGCCATTATTTGCATCACCATTCGGGCGAATATGTTTATCAGAAAACCTGTCTGTGCGCAATTCCCACTGGGCGACCAAAATTTGTGAATATATTTCATTTACGGTTAAATTGCGTTTTAATCCCAACAGTGTGCTGGCACAGAATTTGCACCCCATGGCACATCCGGCCTGGGAACTGACACATACACTGTTTCCATAACTGGTCCGCATCAGCACGCATTCTATTTGTTCGCCGTCATGCAACGCCAATAAAAACTTAGTCGTTTGTCCATCGGACGATTCCAGTTTTTGCATCACCCGCACGGGCAGTGTTTGCGCACACCCGTCCAGTGTTTCCCGCAACTGTTCTGGCAGATTTTTCATAGATCTAAAATCTGGCGCGCCACGATTCAGCCATTCACGAATTTGTTTGGCCCGAAACCGTGGCAGTCCCATGTCTGTAATATATTCGGCCAGTTGTGCGTCAGTAAAATCAAATAATACCGGTTTCATAATTTATATCTGTCATCATTGATAACAACGACGGCCTTGCGCCGTAATTGTTTTAATTGTTGGTCGGCGATTGCCATTGCCTGCTTAAAGGTGGCATTTTGTTCGATAATTTTGTCCAGTTCGCCGTATTCTGCGCCACGTTTTGTGTCGCATACCAGCAATACAGAACGGTCCACCACGGGCGACCATGTCAATTTTGGTAATTCCGCCACGCGATTGCGAATATCCGCCGCCAGTTCGTATTGCATTGCGGTAAACCGCTGTGGTGCACCGCCCAGTTCGCGCGCCATCTGCATTGCGTCATCGCAACTGGTTGGCTTGGTCAATTTTGTTGCCACATCGGCCGGAATATCCACCAAACGAATAATGGTCATTTCTATGGGCAGTCCCTGTTCAGATGCCAGTTCGTTGCGTTCGCGTGTAATATCGGCATCAGTGATTTCGATTGTTGGCATAATTGTACGTGCGACGACAATCTGCCATGCGATTTCCGCGCGAATTGCAGACATCGCCATTGCGCGTTCTGTGGCAGACAATTCGCCCAGTTTCATTTTTTCTATTTCTTGTTTCACGGTGTCATCATCGGGAACCGCGTTAAAATTCTGGGCATAGGCCAATTTGACATAGTCATCAATTATGTTTTGCAACGCCCCCCGCCGATTGTCTGTGGATGTTTGGCCTTGCTTGGTCATCAGTGTTGTTCGTGCGGTAATATCCGTATCTGTTATGGGGTTTCCGTTAACACTGGCGACCACAGATGCGGACCATGCGGGCCCGGTGCATATTGCGGATAAAACGGCGAACATCATAAATTTTTTCATTCTTTTTCCCCTGTGATGTACTGATAATCAGTACTGTTGTCCATTGATACTCATACCGAATTTGAACTGATACGTTGTTGTTCCCACATAGTCGTTTTTAATTGCGTTATCATGACGATACTGCAACGACAGGTAATAACACGGATGAGTATAGAATATACCCCCTGTATGACGTTGGAATCGATTATCGGTCAGGTTGTACACCGCATTAAACCGCACAGACCACCGCTGTGTCAATTGGACACCAATCCCTGCCATAACTTCGTTAATGGTCCGTTCTGGTTCTGAATACGATGTAAAACGTTGCGACCATATATGTCCGATACTCATAAAGTTCTGTGAATCACCGATATGCGCAGACGTTTCTATATGGCGCAAAGAAAAATCTGTTTGTGATAATCTGAATCGCGTGGATAAATCCAGCCATTCTGAATTATCATATTCAAATCGTCCAACATAGTCAGACGCCCCATCGTGGAATCCGCTGTTTGGATCGGCGTCTTCGCGTGGGTCAAAATCGTATGTCTGGCCCAAGAAAACCTCGAACATTGTTCCTGTTGGGTTAAATGCAGACCAACGCACACCATAATCGGCATAGGTTCCGTTTTCCCACAAATCAAACCCAGAAAATCTGTTGTCTGAAAACAGTGTTGTATCCGACAAGAATGTCCCCGCAGAATCATTATTCAGTGTAAAGCGATTTTCATCTGTTTTTCGCATAATTGTCAAACGCGCCCGTGGTTCGATAATCTGGGTCCATTCCGCTGTTGGTCGGAACAAAGGCAATCCCCATTCCACATAACCACTGGGCAAGAATCTGTCTTTCAGTCCAGAAAATTCCCCGGCATCAATCAGTTCCGTATTATGGAAATTATACACGTCATAACGCGCAGACACACTGGCCGTTATGCGATTGCCACCCCACAGTGTCCATGGCGAAACGATACGCGCATCACCAATCAATCGCTGGGACGATGTTCCATCACCCGAAATTCCCAACACGTCCGCATCGAATGATAAATAAGTTTCTTTGAATATGGGCGCGGTTTGATACGTACCACGGATGTTTGGTAAAATATTCCCAGACGGTATCGCATGTGTGGAACTGTACGTACGCAATTCCTGGAATATATGGGCATCTGCGATAACATACCCAGATTGTCCGAATAATTCCACCGACGCCCCAGAATCCAAATATGGTTGATCGTTATAGAAACCGTATTTCTGTAAATACGTTTTGTCCGACGCCCGTTCCAAGAACACAGTTGCCCGGGCATATTCGCCCAGTTCTATGACATCGTTGTTAAATATGTGCCAACGGTTTTCGCCCAACCGATTATGCGTAAAAGACGCGGTTGTACGATATTCGGAATGGTCCAGATTCAATCTGTGTTCCAGTTGGAACAGGGGATTTTCCTGGGTTAAATAAGACGCCGTAAACGTTAAATCATGTGTATCTGAAAAATTCACATACATCGGCAGATTAATTTGCGTCCCCATGTTATTAGTGGAACCAAAATCCGGCATTAATAACCCAGTTTTATATTTAACCCCCGGGTCTGGCATTTCAAAGAATGGCAACCAAAATACCGGGATATTGTATGTTTTCAGCACAGGACTGTAAAACCGCAACATACGCGTATCCATATCATGGGTAATTTTTCGTGTCCAAATCTGCCATGCATCGCCGTACGCATCACAGTTATCACACGCGGTAAATGTTGCATCGTATGCGATTGTGTCTGGTCCATCGCGTTCTATGTTATCGGATTCTATGTATACATTATCCCCCAACCACAGTTTAATATCACTGCCGGTCATATTTTCCCCACCGTTGGTCAAATAAGAATCCGTCAGTGTCATTCGCTGGCCAGATTGATTAACAATTTCTGTATTCCCAGATGTCTTTATTGTATCTGATTTAACATCATATTCGATTTTATCGGCGGTGATTGTTTTTGGTGATTCCACATCAACGGACATCGCCCCTGCGACAGTGGGCGCAATAACGCACGCTAAAAATGGATACAGTTTTTTCATTTCTTGCACAAAATGTACAACATAATTCCTATTAATGCAAATACCGCGCCGGCCAACAATACAAAGTCTGTGACACTGTCCAGCATATTAGACGCAGACATAAACAGCGACATCACAACCGCCATTGATGCGACGGCAATCGCGGGGGCGAAACTGGTTCTGCGTCGCAACAAAGACGACCGCAATAAAATCGTCGCGCACAAAATCGCCAATACCAAATTCATCATAGGCGATAAAAACCGACTGCTTAATTCCGCCAACACCATTTTATGCTGTTTTTCTGACGGCGCATCAAACACCGATTTTACCAGGGTCAGTGTCGGAATACGGCGTACACGGAAAGATGTTTCACCCTCTTTATCCGCCACGTTCAGGTCCATATCGAAACTGTCGAATGTTCCCGTGGTCAATGTATCACCCTGGGATTGCAATGCGCCATTTGACATAACGATGGACAGTCCACGTTCCGTGGATACCAGTTTTCCCTTTTCTGCAAATATTGTAACGGGCGCATCAGGGTCGCGCATATCAGACAGCATCAGTTGCGATAAATCGTGTCCTGAAACCTTGTCCACGTATACGACCAAACCATCGGTCAGTTGCGTAAACGCGGATTCTTGTAATTTCAAATGCGCCAATCCATATCGCAAATTCCATTGTGTCGAATAAAACAAAGATTGCGTCCGTGGCACAACCCACAGATTCAGCACCAGATGCAATATTGTTAACACAATGGCCAAACTGATGGCGGGGCGCGCCAATTGCCGTGGCGACAGGCCCGACGCCGTCATAACGGTAATTTCGTTATCTGTAATCAGTTTATTGTAAATGAAAATCACGGCGATAAATGCGACGAACGGGATTATAATAGAAACAATAAACGGAATCATCAACGCCGTCAGTCCCAAGAAACTTGTTAAATCGACACCATAACTTAACAAGAATTTCATCATGGACATAATCTGTAACATCCACGCCAACCCGGTCAGTACCAGCAACAGCATGACAAAAATAGCGACCAATTGGCGCGTGAAATATCGTTTCAGTATTTTCATATTTCGCAGTATAAATCTCAAAAGCGATACCGTCAAATTATATTTACGAAATGTGCGGATAAAAATTGCATAATTCCCCAGATTTTTCTTGCATTTTTTCGATTCGGGGTGAATAATATACGTGTTCTTAAAAGTTTTTTTAAGGGCGGGGTTGAAAAACCCCGCTCTTTCAGTAAAAAACGGACATGAAATAATAAAACAAGGAGAAAAACAAAATGTCTTTTGTTTCTATGCCCCGCCAAGATTTATTGTTATCCATAGATTCATTGGCCCAGGAAAAACAAATTGACCGTGAAATTGTGTTTGAATCACTGGAATCGGCCATTGCAAAAATAGCTAAGCATAAATATGGCGAAGAATTCAATATCACGGCGGAAATAGACCGTAAAACCGGGGCAATTCATGTAAAGCGTTTGTTCGAAGTCATAGAATCCCCAGAATCACGGGGCGAAGAATATGATGGCAATACGATGCTGACCGTGGACCAGGCGAAAAAATACGCCAAAAATCCCCAGGTTGGCGACACGGTCGAAGACCCATTGCCAGAACCAGAATTCGGACGTATGGCGTTCCAGACGGCTAAACAGATTATGACCGCGCGTGTTCGCGACGCGGAAAAGGGCCGCCAGTACGAAGAATTCAAAGACAATATTGGCGACATCGTCAGTGGTGTTGTTAAACGTATTGAGTTTGGCAATGTCTATGTTGACATCAATGGCAAGGCCGAAGGTTATATCAAAGGTACAGAATTAATCCCGGGTGAACGCTTGGGCATTGGCGACCGCGTGCGTGCATTGATTATGGACGTGGCGCGTTCTAATTCTGGTCCCCAGATATTTTTGACCCGCACACATCCGATGTTTATGGAAAAATTGTTTGTCCAAGAAGTTCCGGAAATCTACGAAGGAATTATTAAAATTAAATCTGTGGCGCGCGATCCCGGCAGTCATGCAAAAATTGCCGTCGAAACCCAGGATCCGTCCATTGATGCGGTTGGTATGACGGTCGGTATCAAAGGTACACGTATCCAGCCGGTTATCAATGAATGCCATGGTGAAAAGATTGACGTAATTCTGTATTCCGAAGACCCGGCGGTGTTTATTGTTAACGCCATGCAACCGGCCAAGGTTGCCAAGATTATCGTCGACGAAGACACGCGCAGTGCCGATGTTGTCGTTAACGAAGATCAACAGTCTTTGGCAATTGGTCGTCGTGGCCAGAATGTTCGCTTGGCGTCCCAGTTAACAGGCTGGAAAATCGACGTCATGAACGAGGCCCAAGAACAAGAACGCCGTGCCAAGGAAGTCAAAGAAAAAACAGAATTGTTCATTGGTGCGCTGGACGTGGATGAAATGTTGGCGCATTTGCTGATTACCGAAGGTTTCCGTACAATCGAAGAAATTGCATTCGTTGACATCAGCGAACTGGAAGGCATCGAAGGTTTCAACGCCGAATTGGCAACAGAATTACAAAACCGGGCCAAGGCGTACCTGGAAAAACAAGAACAAGAATACAAAGACCAGGGCCACAAACTGGGTATGACGGACGATTTGTTAGACTTTGATTTTATCAAACGCCCGATTATAATGCAGTTGGGCAACGCAGGTATCAAATCATTGAATGAGTTGGCTGATTTGGCCACGGACGAATTGATTGAAATTCTGGGCGAAGACACGATGAGTCCGCGTCTGGCCGGCCGTGTTATTATGAAGGCACGCGAATTGGCGTACGGCATAACACAGGGCGAAGAATAAAAATAAACGGAGTATTTTATGGCGACATTAACACTGGGAAAATCTGTAACAATTGACGCGGTTCAAAGTAAAAAAGGCGATGCCGTATTTGTTGAACGTCGCCGTCGTGTTGTTGCACCTGGCAACAAAGAACTGCGCGAAGAACCGGTTGCGCCGGCACAATCGCACAACGCGGCCGATGAAAAATTACGCGCTGTTCTTGAAGCCGCACGTGCCCGCGAAGAAGAACGCAAGGCCCGCGCCGCCGCCGAAGAGGCCCAGCGCAAAGCACGCGAGGCAGAAATCGAACGTGAAACACGTGAATACGAACAGGTCAAAGAACGTTTGTCTGCCCGTGAAACTGTCGCCGAAACCGCCCAGACAGACGCACCCGCGCCTGTGGAAAATGAAACCGCACCGGCCCAGAAAAAAACACACCAATCACCGGTCGGACATTCCAGACAGAATAACAAAGATGATGACGAAGATGCGTCAATGTCTGGGCGTCCGTCTAAATTCAATGGTAAAAAAGAATTCAAAAAAACCGGAAAAATATCTTTGCATGATATTGTTATCGGTGGTGATGATGACGATGAAGAAATCGGTCTGCGTGGCGCGAACCGTCGCCGGTCCGAAGCATCGCTGAAACGTTTTCGGGAAAAGGCCCGTGCCGTATTTTCGGCCCCGCAAAAGGTTGAACACGTTGTCAATCTGGGGGATACAATCACCGTCAAAGAATTGGCAAATGCCATGGCGGAAAAGGTCGGCAATGTCATTAAAAAATTGATGGAAATGGGAATGATGGTGTCCCAGAATCAATCTATCGACGCCGACACTGCGGAATTAATTGCTGGTGAATTTGGCGCCCGGGTAAAGCGTGTTGTTGTAAAACCATACGCTGACCAGTTGGAACGCCAACCGGATCCTGCACACTTGCAACCGCGTCCACCGGTGGTGACGGTTGTGGGCCACGTTGACCATGGTAAAACATCATTGCTGGACGCGTTTCGTCATGCGAACGTTGTTGCCCGCGAAGCGGGTGGAATAACCCAGCATATTTCCGCGTACGAGGTTAAAACAAAATCTGGTGCGATGATAACGTTCTTGGATACACCGGGACACGAAACATTTACCGCGATGCGTGCGCGTGGTGCACAAATGGCGGACATCGTTGTTTTGGTTGTCGCGGCGAATGATTCTATTATGCCCCAGACCATAGAAGCGATTAATCATATTCGCGCGGCCAACGTACCGTTTATCGTCGCGATTAACAAAATTGATTTACCCGAAGCCAACCCCCAGCGCGTTAAAAACGACCTGTTGCAACAAGAGGTCCAGGTTGAAGACATGGGTGGTGATATCCAGTGTGTTGAAATTTCTGCAACAAAACACATTGGTTTGGATAAATTGGAAGACGCCATTTTATTACAGGCCGGTATTATGGATTTGCGTGCCGACCCAGATATGCCCGCGGTTGCATACGTGGTCGAAGCCAAGATGGAACGCGGACTGGGCGCGACGGCCACCGTATTAATGCGCCAGGGCACATTGCAAATTGGCGATGTGTTTGTTGTTGGTGAAACATACGGTCGTGTTCGTGGTCTGATAAATTCTGCGGGCGAACGTGTAAAGTCCGTTAAGCCGGGTCAACCTGTGGTTGTGCTGGGGTTAAATTCTGTGCCCAGTGCGGGTGATGAATTGCACGTCATGGAAACCGAGGCTCAAACCCGCGAAGTTGCCCAATACCGTGCGCAAAAGGCCAAAGACCGTGCGAATGCGGTTAAACGTTCGTCGTTGCAAGAACTGTTTGCAAAACGCGACGAAACCAAGAAATTGGTCTTGCCGATTGTTTTGCGTGCCGATGTCCAGGGCAGTGTAGAGGCCATCACTGATATGTTAAAAGACATCAATACAGATAAAGCGTCTGTGGAAATATTATCGTCTGGTGTTGGCCAAATTACCGAAGGTGATATCCGTTTGGCGTCCGCGTCTGGTGCGATTATAATTGCGTTTAACGTACGTGCCGATGCGACGGTCCGTGATATGGCACGTGGCGCGGGTGTTGACATTCGTTATCACAGTGTTGTGTATCGTATTACGGATGAAATCAAAGAAATCTTGGCGGGTAAATTGGCGCCCGAACGCAAAGAAAACTTTATTGGATATGCGGACGTTATCGCATTGTTCACCGTGGGCAAGGGCACACGTGTTGCCGGTTGCCGTGTCAGCGAAGGCGTAATTAAAAAAGATGCATTTGTTCGTCTGTTGCGTAATAACGTTGTTATATACGACGGCAAAATTGGTGAATTGCGCCGTGAAAAAGACGAAGTCAAAGAAGTATCTGGCGCGGGTGTCGAATTCGGTATGTCGTTTGATAAATATAACGACCTGAAAGAAGGCGATCGTGTCGAATGTTACGAGGTTGAAGAAGTGCGTGCGAAATTATAATGCGCGCAACATAAAAAACGCGCCGTGTTTTATCACGGCGTGTTTTTTTTATTTATCTTGCTTGTCATCGAATGGGTTGTCATCTTTTTTGTATTCTATGACAATCGGTAAATGTTCCCAATGCAATGCGGACGCCAAACCGCGCCGTAAATATCTGGTATAAGATTCTGGAATATCCGACGCCCCACCAACATTAATGGTGATTTTCATCGGATGTCGTCCCGTCTGGCGCGCAAATTTTATCTTCATCGGGCGTTTCAGGCGCGACATAGGTGGCTGGCGATCATCGACCAGTTTTTCAACAATACGATTAATCAAACTGGTTGGTGCGTCTGTATTAGACAAATCCCATTGTTCATACACACGCTTGAACATATTTTGTACACCTGTTCCGACCTGGGCCGAAATGGCCAAAATCATAGGCTTTATGATTTGATGAAAAGAATTAGTAAATTGATGTTTTAATTTTAACAATTTTTCATCGCGAACCTCTGGCGCGACCAAATCCCATTTGTTCAGTGCCACGCACAATATTTTCCCCGCATCATAAACACGCGATGCAATCCCCAGTGCCTGGTTTTCGATATCACCCGTACCGTCCACAACCAAAATAACCACGTCTGCCTTGTCTATCGCGTCCAGCGATTTTAATGCCGACAAAGTTTCCACGTCATCGTGCACACCGGCCTTGCGTCGCAGACCGGCCGTATCCATCAGAATAATATCGCGTCCATAGAAACGCGTGGGTATTTTTACGGTGTCGCGTGTAATCCCGGGTGCATCCATAACAATCTGACGCTGGGTCCCCAATACACGATTTACCAACGTCGATTTACCAACGTTTGGTTGCCCCATAATCGCGATTTTTAATTTTTGCGGTGTTGTGGTGGGCGCGACATTATTTGTCGCGTCTGGGGCGATATTATCCAAGAATTCGAATATGGCATCGAACCCAGATTTGTGTTCTGCGGAAATCATCACAGGAGCCCCGAATCCCAATTTATAGAATTCATGAACATCGCCCAAACGACGACCAGATTCCGCCTTGTTCACCAACAGCAACACCGGCGCGCGTGTTTTTCTGCGCACCATTCGGGCCCATTCCATATCCGCCGGGGTTAATCCCACCCGTCCATCCACCACGAACAACACGGCATCAGACGCCCCAATTGCGTCCAACGCCATATTCGTAGAATCCAACGCGATTCCAGATTTGGCGTTTTCCAGACCCGCCGTATCAGATATTTCCCACGGCCGTCCCTTAACCATCCCGGAAACGGTGTCGCGCGTCACGCCCGGTCTGTCATGTACCAGTGCATCACGTGTCCCCGTCAGGGCATTAAACAGTGTCGATTTGCCCGTATTTGGGCGACCTGCGATTGTCAGTTTTAACATAACTTTTTCCATTGATTTTTTTTCATTATAAAGCAAAAATATAAATAATCAAATGGGGTGTAATTATGATGAAGAAAATAAAGAAAGGTCTGAAACACATTCGTGATCTGTTAATTAATCCAAAGCGTTATTTTACAAAGATTGTCGCCGACGGAAATATGGAGGAGGCTATGTTAAAGGCCTTTATCTATGGTCTGATTGGCGGATGCTTGGTATTGATGTTGCGCCTGATTGGCGGTGCGACGATAACCATAGGGTCTGTGTTTACGGCGCTGATAATCGTTCCGGTTCTGGCGGTTGCATTGCTGTTCGTCATGGGCGGTCTGATGATGCTGGTTTCGGAAATTACGGGCGGTGAACGCGACTGGGAAATCGCTATCAAGGGATTGGCGTCGGTGTTCTTTGTTTACCCGGTTGTGTTGGCGCTGAACGCGTTGGCGTTTAATTGTACGTCTATGTGGATTATCAGTTTGATTGTTGACGCGTATGTGTTGTTCTTGTTTTATAACATTGCGTTGTATTGTATGCGTGGTAAACGTGGCAACGTTATCATCGTTATTGCGATATTGGCGTTGTTCTTGATAACCGTATACGCCACAGATTACCGCATAGGATGGTTTATGTTGAAAAATACCAGTGCAACATTACAGTGCTTGCTGTAAACAAATTTGTGATTTATGTAAATGAAACGTCCCAATTGGGACGTTTCTTTATTTGATTATTTCGCCGTTCACGGCGTTAATTTTTTGCCTGCCAACGGTTATGATTTTATTTTCATAAGATGGCGATTTTTGTTGTTCGATTTCCGTCCGCCAATAAACCGCGCCATCAGATGTGCGTAACGCATACAGGTATCCATCTGTTGCAACAACGAATATCGCGTCGCCCGCGATAATAAACGGCATGGCCGTGCCGATTTTTGTACACCATGACTTTTCACCACTGATGGCGTTGATGCGACAGAATGCATCGCCCACACCACCGGCATACACGGCGCCGTCTTTGATGACCAATGGCGCCACAATATCCACGACCGATGCCCCACCGGTCATATTACTGGGGCGAAACACGTCGGCAATCCACGCCACCTGACGGGATCTAGGGGCAACTTTGACAACTTCGCCCGTGGTCAGACCGGCATATACATACCCACTATGACACACGGGATTTGCGCCCCCCGCCACAGAATTACTGGTTGGAAAACCTGTGAAAATCTTGCGTTCGCCGTCCCATATAACATTTGCACTGTCCCGGGTATATGGGCATTCGACATCGGGCATACTGAACGCCACATCCGGCAGATTATCAATGTCGCGCCCCATGATGCTTACATCGCCTGTTTCGAACACGGGCACACGCACACCCGGCAGTATGGGGTCATGTTCTGAACACGCCCCTAACAACAGCAGACACGTTGTAATAACGGCAAACTTGCGCATAATTAATTCCCCCCCTTTGGGTTGTTATCTTAATGCCTGGGCGGTGGCAGAAATGACCGCAGGTGCATCCGCATCATTTATAATTTCGTCCAGATATTCATTCGCCTTGGTGCGATTACCATCGGCCAGATACTTTTGCGCCACCAATAACTGTGCGTTATAAAAATACGGTGATTTTTTCGTGTTTAATGGTTCCAGGTAATCTGCAACCTCGTCCGCGGTCATATCGTCCCCGCGCAACCCGACGATATGCAGACGTGCCAAATCGCGAAAATCGCGTGATTCGCCATCATTGGCCAGTTGTTCTAATTTTTCTATATCGTTATCAAACATATACGCCTGGAACAGGGCCAAATCCGCGGTTGCGCCATTGGTATTCGCGGCCACAGACGCCAACAAATTCGCATCCAGTTTTTGTACCGCCATTTCATAGTTTTCCGCAATGGCCAATTTGTTGGCACGATGTGTCCGCACCCCAATGATAATTGCGGTTGTCGCAATCAGCACGATTAACACGCCTGCGATAATCTGGCGAGAGTATTTTTTAATAAAAGCCTGTGTTTTTTCGTTATTAACTTCTTCCCACACTTCGCGGTACAGCGCGTCTTCTGCGTATTCTTCGCGTGTTTTTTTATGTGGTTGCAATTTTTTATTTCTTTCCAATATAGACGCCATTTGAAAAATCTCCTGTGATTGCTATGGTGGCTTGATAAATCTTAATTTATTGCTATACTATAAAAGTTATGAAAAAGCAAATCAAGAACGCTTTGCCGGTTGTACAAAATCAGAGCCTGGTTTCGGCCCGCGGGGTCAACGATGATACCAGTCTGGACCAGTACATTCAAAACGTCAGAAAGATTCCTATGCTGACGGCCAGTGAAGAATATGAATACGCCAAACGGTGGACAGAAACGGGTGATATGGCGGCCGCGGAAAAACTGGTGGCCAGTCATTTGAACATGGTTGTGTCTGTTGCACATAAATTTCGCCAGTATGGCATCCCGCTGGGCGAACTGATTGCCAGTGGTAATATGGGCCTGATGCAGGCGGTCCAGAAATTTGACCCGGACAAGGGATTTCGTTTTTCCACATACGCAATGTTTTGGATCAAGGCGGAAATGTACGACACGATATTGAACAATTGGTCGTTGGTCAAAATTGGCACATCTGCCAATCAAAAGCGTGTGTTTTTTAATCTGGCGCGTGCGCGTCGTGCGTTGGGTATATCGGGCAATACACTGACGGATAAACAGACCCAAGAAATTGCCGATTACCTGAATGTGCCAGAAAACGATGTCCGTCGTATGTCGACCCGAATGTCTGCGCGCGACGTATCATTGAACGCGCCCCAGCGTTCTGATGACAACGCCCAAGATATTCTGTCAAATATGCCAGACGAAAAAAACAATCTGGAATCGGACATAGAACAAATGGAATTTCGCCGTCGCGGGTATGAATTACTGCGGAAAAATCTGGAAAAGTTGCCGGAACGCGACCGGGAAATTTTGCGCGCGCGCAGATTATCAGACCCCGTGGCGACATTGGAATCTTTGTCCCAGAAATATGGTATTTCGCGTGAACGCGTACGTCAGATAGAAGAACGTGCGTACAAAAAATTGCGCGATGCGGTTTTACATGATGCGGGCGAAAATAAATCCCCCTTGCTGACCAAGGATTAATGTTATGAACTTACAAAAAACTGTGTACACAATATTACTGGCGACAATTGCTGTGGCGCCATGCGGGGCGTATGCGCTGGATTACAATGTCGGACGGGTTGGATTCAAATTGACGGGGTATGGCACGGCCGGCATACTGGAACCAGATTTCAATACACCTGATTTCGTCGGCGATTGGCGTGTGCGTGGTGAAATGGATGTGCGCGCATCTGATGATAATAAATTGGGATTGGTTTATGCGCTGGATGCGTCCGCGATTGACGAAGATAAATGGATGCGCGAAGCGTTTGCGTACTGGCAAAACCGTAATCTGGGGCGTATGGAAATCGGTTTTACGGATTCTATTGCGCGAAAACTGGGGGTTGGATTACCAGACGTTGGCGGTTTGCGCGTAAATGATAAACCACTGTTTTATAAAAAGATTCATCCATCGGGTCCGGTAATATCTGATACGACACTGACGACGGGGCGTGGTGGTTTGCGAATGAATTTGGCGACAATGCCGATTGGCATGGCGCAATATGGTCTGTCTGTGGTTGGGCTAACAGACGATTTTGACTATGCGGTCGATGCGGGATTAAAAATTCGTCGCCCATCGGGCAAGGTTAAAACCGCATACTCGTTTGGCGCATCATTTATGTCGCGCCCAGATGGGTATCGCACAGACGCATATACACCGCGCGTCTATGCGGATTGGCGCGCCCAGGTTTCTGGCGGAATGAATTTACAGTACAACAGTTGGATGTGGGGATTGACGGCGCGTCTGGTATACGATGAAAATCCAATTGGACCGATTTCGGACGGTCTGGCCGTTGGCACGGGGGTCAGTTATGATATTTTGAATTACAGTATATCCGCAACGTATATTTTGTCGGATACGGGCGTATGGAACCACGACGTTGATGATTACATAGACCACACGGCAATCGCATCGTTCAGATATAAATACAGTGAAAATGTAGATTGTTGGGTGTCATTGGGCATAACAACAGAAACGCCATTTTTGGCGGCGGGATTACGTCTGACGTTTTAATGAAATTGCACATAAAAAATCCCCCATTTGGGGGATTTTTATTTTTTTTACCATGTTGGTGCGTGGTCGCCTTCTTTGATAATCGGCTGTTCATCTTCCCACACAGACAGTCCCGTTTTAATATCTGTCAGTGTTAATTGCAGATAATATTCTACACGTGTATCCACAGACGAAAACCACCCGGATTCCAGCCCTATATTACGTTGCAACATTTTCCCCGTCAGCGACATATTCGGCGCGACCAGCGTCCCAGATTCCACGATTGTGGACGCATCGTATTCTGGATTACCGCGTGTTTCGCGAACCTGGTGTGTTGTTTCATCTTCGGCGACATCGCGTTCGTATTCCACACTGGCATATCCGGTGGCCGACGCATTAACGGCACTGGCACCGAATGGACCGACGCTGGCGCCACTGACATTTGCGCTGACCGGGATATATCCAACATCTGTTGACGGTTTGTTTTGGAACGCGGTGGTAACCTTGGCGGTTCCAGAATTCACCAGTGTTGTACGTATTTTCTTGGTCAGAATATCTGTATCGAAACGTTGCATAGTATCATTTTCGATATTTCCAATTGCGATAACAGGATTTTTAATTTTTTCGAACGCGCCACTGGCCAGCATAGATTCTGTCATTTTTTCTGCGGTATCTGTCCAGTCGCGATATTCCAGTTCCATAACATTTTGCATAGACGCGACATCGCGTTCACTGTCCAGGTCAACGACACGTGTGCCCCCACATGCGCACAACGCCAAACACAAAGCAATTGGTAAACAGCGTTTCATATTTTCCCCCTTGGTATTTATTATTTTATTCGTATTGGCTTTACGTCATACGCGTTTGCACCCGTACGAATATACACCATCCAATTCCCATCGCCCTGAACAGGAATCTGTGCAATAACATTACCACCAGATTTCAGTTCTATCAAGCCAGATTTATCGCGCGCCACCCGCAGTACAGATATTGTCTTGGGCAATGTCGCCCATGTTCGTACCTCGGCATTTGTGGATGCCATGGAATATGCGGTCGTGAACAGCCCCACCAACGGCATATAATCATTACTAGAATTGTAAAACGCCGATTGCATGGCCACGCGTGCGGTTGCAGACGCCATGGCGCGTATGGCTTCGTTAATGCGGTATTGGCCATATTCGGTCATAAACATTGCGTCAACGTCGGCGACGATTTCTGCGTCATCAATCGATACGATGTTCGGTAAAAATATCGGTCGCGACAGCGCCAGTGATAAAATACTGGTACTGTTTCCGATAAACACGGGCATATCCATCCGTTCTTCGACCAGTTTCGGCGCAAATCCATCTTCGACAAAGACCCAAACGGTATCTGTGGGAATGCGTCCCGCATCTGCATCGCGTAAATCGCGTTCTATATACTTATTATCTGGCATCATTCCGTTTGCGCGACGCAGATATGTTTTAGCATTATCAAAATCGCCCATATTCAAAAAATATATTCCCGCCAGATATGTTAACGCCGGGTTCATAATATCGCGAAATGCGCCCCATTGTGCGTTTTCATTTTGCAATTGTACGGCCAATGCCGGATTATCCACAGATTGATTTTGTATTTCAGATATTAAATCCGCATATTCCCGGGACATTTTTTGCTGGCGTGCGTACGATTGATTAATAATAACGCGCGCATCATCCATATTGCCCATGGCCAACGCGTCCCACAGTTGATAGTACGAAACAAACAACGCATCCATCATATACGGGCGATAATCATTCGCCATATTTCCCGCCAACAGTGTTGTTGCCTCGCGCATGATATCGCCATCGGTCAGTTCTATGTTGCGTTGATTAAATTCTTCGTACGCCGTATCAGACGCCAAAAAATCATCATTGTGAAATAACGCGTCGGCGGTGATTAATAATTCCAGATTATCCATAGATTGAAAATCGGTGTCGCCGGCGAAATTGATGGCCGCCCCGGCATAGTCTGTGGCGACATACCCCGCGCGCACGTTGTCCAGACGGGCAACCATATTTGCGCCACATCCACCCAGTATAAATATCGCAAAAATACCGAAAATTAAATTGCGCATGATGCCAGTATAAACCAAGCATTGTTTGTCGTCAAACAAAGACTATTTCACTGGTTCCAGTTCTTTGATTTCTTTGCTTTGCGGAATGTATACGCGCGGGTTTCCCGAATACCCCAGTGCCCTGTGATGCGACGGAATCAAAAATTCTGGCAATGGACTGCATGCGCCCATGGCCATAAATCCGGCCAGACGTGGGTCTTTGAACGCATATTGCTTATCGGCCTCAATCGGTCTGTGATACCATCCTTGGAATATCACCAGTTGCTTTTTATCGTCTAATTTCATAATGTCCATGGGGCTGTACAATAAATCTTCGGATTTTTCTTCTTTTTCTTTACCATCAGGCCCCTTGACGGATTTCAGTTTGATTTTATTTCCCATCATATCAGAAAAACGCTTTGCGGTATCAGGGTCATTTTGTCGCATAACAATTTTGGCCGCGGTGGTGGAAATAATGGTTGCCGCCGCATCGTTTCCGTATTTTTCCGCAATCTGATGCAGGTCTTGTCCAATAATCAGATACGAAATCTTTTGTCCACGCCCCAGGTCGGGTCCCTGAATCACGGCCTGTAATTTTTGCATCTTTGGCATTTCGTCCAGAACGAACAGCACCGGATACGGTCCCATTTTTTGTCCGTTATGTTCGGATTCTGGCGGATTAGACAGCAAGAAATTCGTCATCAGTTCAATAAATATGCCCGTAATAGGATTCAATGCCTGGGCATCAACCATATTAATAGATAAATACACGGTTACGGGTTTTACCTTGCCATCACGTGGATCAACCATACCGCGCAAATCCGAAAAGTGGAAATCAGAATGACTGGTACGATTACGCACGGCGGCATTACGGAATATAGACAAACCTTCCATAACGGTGGAAATAATAGAACCGCGTTCTTTATCGGGCGTATTCGCCAGTTGGGTTAATTCCAAAACGGCGCGATGCGCGTATGAATATTGACGTGCTTCGTCAACCGCGTCCATGAATAAATCGTGCAAAGGATCGGCCAGTGCCACCATTTGGTCGCCGGCGCGCCGACGTTCTTCCATTTCTTGGGCGATTGCAATCTGACTGCTGTTTAACCAGTCCAGAATCATAGACATCGATGCTTCGCGTCCACGCCACGCGTCCGGGATTTTTTTCCATGTTCCAATATGAACATAGTTCATCGCGTTCAGTTCACCCTTTTGCAACAGTGCATACGCCGCATACGCATTCGGGTCGTTCATCATAGACAGGTAATAATCGCCCAACACGATTGCGTCTTCGGCATCAAATGTCCCAGATGTTATCCGTGCATAAAAATAATCGTCGGCCTTGGCGCGTTCAACTTTGGATACTATGAATTGCACCAACCCAGACAATGCCGCACGCCCAGAAATTGTCCAGTGCGGATCGGCGGACGATGCCTCTTTATCCGAAATCAGAACATTGCACATAGAATCGATATACAAATCACGCTGTTCCGTGGTGGACGGCACGTGTTCGGGCGACAACGGATTCCAAGACGGGTAATATATTCCGCGTGCGGGGTCGTCTTGCCCGGCCCAGTTCATAACAAACGTCGGCCCAATCGTTGCGCGATATGCGGATGATTGCTGATACAATTCTGGCTTTGGGTCGTTGATAATCATTGATACGTTGTTGCATTCAAAAATGGTTGGTAATACAACGCCCTGGGTTTTACCGGTCCCCGGGGGCGCAACACACAGTGCGGACAAACATTCGTTCATCATTAATGGTTTTTTCTTGAAATATCCCAACACCATCATAAATCCGTTCAACAGGCCCATTTTTTCAATATCTTCCTTAGACGCCTTGTTGGATGATTTATCGTCCAGTTTATCCCCACTGTACGGATTAAATTCTTTGACCAATGTGCTGTCCGACATAAAGAAATACGCAATAATCGGCAACAGCGGTGTTATGCACGCGATATCCGTATGCAACAGTGTGCGCATAAACCACGCCGGAATTTCCGCCAGTACAGACATACCCCCACTGGTCAATATATTATAGAAATATAATCCCGACCAATGTGCGGTTGCGGGCGACCATCCGTACCGCCATATATGTTCTATCCAGAACGACAGCCCGAACGCCACCGCACACACCAGCCATATTCCAATCGCCCACCGCAACGACCAAAACAGCGACGCCATCGGCCCGCGCAGTGTTTCTTTGTATGCGCTGGACTTAAAAATATTCAGACCCTTGGATTTTCCGCCGGCGGATAAAATCTTGAACTTTTCGACCATTGTGCTATGATTATATCAGAATTTTACCCGATTATAAATCAGGAATTATAAAGTTTATGAAAAATATCCCGCGAATATTTATATCCAACGATATTGCCCCAGGTATTATTTTACCTGCGCCATCAGATGCGGTCCATTACCTGCGCCATGTTATGCGCCGTGGGGATTTTTTAACGTTTGCGAATGGCCATGAATTTACCGCGACATTATCAGACGATAATAAAAACATTGTGGTTGGGGCGTGTACATCGCACGATGATCCGTCAAACGATATTACATTGATGTTTTCGCCGATTAAAAGAACGGACGATTTACTGAATATGGCGACCCAAATGGGCGTCCGCGCATTTGTGCCTGTGATTATGGAACGTACCGTCGCATCGCACATAAATTGGAATCGTATGCAAAAAATAGTGATTGAGGCATCAGAACAATCTAATCGCAACAGTGTTCCGGAAATTATGCCACCGGTTCGCTTTTCGGACATGGATTTGTCGGATATTGTATTCGCAGATGAACGTTGTGCGTACGGTACGGAATTACCAACCACCGCGCACGGTGCAACAAAAATTTTAATCGGACCCGAAGGCGGATTTTCCCCCGCGGAATTTTCTGCGCTGGACAATTCTGGGGCGATTGGAATCAGTCTGGGGAAAACTATATTGCGCGCTGAATTGGCGGCCGCCGTCGCAATCAGCCGTATTACTTTACAGGAAAAATGACGACACGAATTGCCAAATTTATTGCGAATTCCGGGGTTGCATCGCGCCGTGTGGCCGAACGTATGATTGCCGACGGACGCGTGTCTGTTAATGGTGCGATTGTGGACACGCCCGCGTTTTTTGTAAATGATTCAGATGTTGTTATGGTTGATGGAAAAACGGTTCACGCAAATACAACAACCCGCCTGTACGCGTTTTATAAACCGATAAACACAATGACTACAACCCGTGACCCCATGGGGCGCAGAACTATATACGATTGTTTACCACCCCAGTACAAGAATTTGAAATATGTCGGGCGTTTGGATTTTCGTACAACGGGATTGTTGCTGATGACGAATGATGGTGATTTGGCGCGTCGTTTAACTTTGCCGTCTTCGCATATACCACGTGAATACATTGCGACGGTTTCGCGTATTGATGAACACGGCCTGGACCGTGCGCGCCATGGCATAACGGTTGACGGAATACGGTACCGTCCCATGACCATAGACGCATTATCTGAAACAGAATTGCGTGTTAAAATAACCGAAGGAAAAAAGAACGAAGTTCGTATAGTTTTACGTGCATGTGGTTGCCCGGTTGTAAAATTGCACCGTATATCATTTGGACCGGTACACCTGGGAAAAATGTCTGTGGGACAAATTCGTGAAATCAATCAGAAAACGATTGACGCGTTGATAAAAACTCTCTAAAATCTAAACACAGGGAAGGGAGTTTTAGTATGAAAAAAAATACCTCTAAGAAAAATCAGACACCAAAAAAGACCGCACGTTCTGCGACGGCGCGCACTGATGTTCGTGTTGCAACGCGTGGTGGTGAAAATAAACAGGCGTGTTTTCATCCATGGTCTTTGTCGATTTATGTTTATTGGTTTATAATTTTGTTCTTTATTGCGGCAACGTTCTATATCCTGGGACGCAGTCATGGGACCGCGCCTGCGCCGACAACAAACAATGTTGAAATCACGGAAGAGGCGTTATTACAACCATCCGACTATTACGATTCCGCACGCCAGAAATTGGTCGAAGGTAATATCACAGATGCAATTGCGGATTTAACAACGGCAATTGATGCGGGAAATGCAACGGCTAATATGTATATCCTGCGGGGCGAGGCGTATATGCAAACCGCGGATTATCGTCGTGCGTTGTCAGATTTCAATACGGCCATAGATATGGATGCGGTAAACGCGGTTGCGTATTATGACCGCGCACTGTTGAATATCCGCCTGGAAGATTATAATACCGCGTTATCTGATATCAATAACGCATTGGCGGCACAAACGGCCAACCCCAGTGCAATATTGAATATGCGCGATTTGTATGCCAAACGTGGCCAGTTGAATTTGTGGCTGAAAAATTGGCAGGGTGCGGTTGCCGACTATACGAATTCGTTGGCGCGCCCGGACGGTGTTGTGAATCCGACGGTTTATGCCGAACGTGCCGAAGCGTACACTCAAATGGGCAATTTTTCCGATGCGATAAATGACTATGCATCCGCGATACGCGTTATTTCAGAATTGATACAGGGTGCCACCAGCGCGGCCGACCGCGAAAGTTTGTCCAGCAATGCCATGACATACTTTGAAAAATCTGCGGCGTTAAACGTGGGACTGGGGAATCGCGATTTGGCACGCAGTGATTTGGAATCTGCCTATACCATTGCCCAGGCGTTGTCTGACCGCGCCAGTATGAACAGAATTGAAAATTTGATGGCGGATATGAACAAATAACATCCATTTATGACAGAAACAAAAAATCCCGCAATCGCGGGATTTTTTTTGATTTATTATCTGGAATATATCCAGATGATTTATTGTATTTTCTTTTCCATAGGATTGTGGGAATCCATGATTGCGGTAAATGTTGCTTCGGATACTTTTTTACCGCTGACCATTGCGATACCATGGAATTTATACAAACGCATTTTCGAAGAAACCAATTCCACGTGCAATTCCAGAATATCACCAGGTTTTACCATGTGTGAAAATTTGATTTTTTCCATTGTGGTAAAATACCCCAATGTTTTCCCATCAGACACCCCCATACGTGCCAACGCGATAAAGCACGCCGTCTGGGCCAATGCTTCGATTGTCAGAACGCCCGGCATAATCGGGTTGCCTGGGAAATGTCCCGCGCACCAAAATTCATCATCGCGAACATATTTAATGCCAACACCACTGGTTTCATTGTATTCGCGAATTTCGTCCACCAACCGCATATCGCCACGATGTGGAATAACTTTTTCGATACCTTTTGCATCTACCATTTTTCTATTCTCCTGTGTGTTTTTTTAAGAATCTTTGACATGTTTGCGCAACCATGCATAGTGGCGCATAAATTCCGTGCCCGGGCCCGCGGGATATCCCATGTGGCGTGATTTATCCGGGATGTTTCTGAACACACCGCTGTGCGCGCCAACCTCTGCATCGTTGCCAATATGTACGCCATTTGCGATGCCCACCTGGCCCGCCAACAGTGCCCGATCACCAACAACAACACCGCCGGCCAAACCAACCCCAGACGCCAAGAAGCATTCGCACCCGACAACAACACCGTGTGCAATCTGGCACAGATTATCAATTTTTGTCCCGTCGCCAATTCGTGTATCTGTCATTGCCCCACGGTCTATACATGTGTTTGCGCCCACGGACACGCGATTTCCAATAACAACACGTCCGACATGCGGAATAAAAACATTATGGCCGTTTTGACGGGTATAACCAAAACCGTCCTTGCCAATAACGGCGCCCGCATTTATGACACAGTCCGCCCCAATTGTTGCATTTTCAATATGTGCGCCGGTTTGAATAATTGTATTTGCACCGATGTTAACATTTCGTCCGATGTATGCACCGGGATAAATTTTCACGTTTTCTTCGATAACAGCCCCGCGTTCAATTGTTGCATATTGTCCAACGTACACGGTACCGCGTTTCCGGAAAAATACCCCGCGTTCAATTACCGCGCGCCGACTGATACCACGACGCGGTGGTTCGGCATAGATTTCACCTAATATTTTAACGATATTACCGCGTGGTGTATCCGTAATCAGTAATGTTGCACCCTGGGGCGCATTACATGCCTGTTCTGGTTGAACCAGTATAACAGACGCACGCGTATTTTTCAGAACCTCAACAGGTAAAATTTTGAATGCGGCACTGTTTTGTTCTGTGGAATAGAACGCCAACTGTCCCGGTCGTGCATCCGCAATTGGGGCGACCCCGCGTACAACGACGTTTGGATTACCACGTAATTCCAGACCGAATTTTTCGGCCAACTGGCCGGCTGTTTTTTGTGTGGCCACCGGCAAGAACCAAGACTTAATTTTGTTTAACATACGGGGATTATACCCGTTTTTTTGAAAATTGAAAGAAATAATATTTGCAAAAAAATACCGCCAACGGCGGTATTTTTGTAAACCCTGGGATTTTTTTAGAAACCCTGTGGGGTATCCATTTTTACTTTGGATACTTTTTTATCCAATGCAGAAATAACTTCGTTTGTTATGTCCAAGTTTCCTGCATTTGCGCCCAAACGGGTAAAGCGTCCATCAATGACCATCGACAGATTCTTTTTTGCGATAATGCCTTCGATAATCGGATTCAGGTGTTCATTCTGGATTTTGTTCAACGCCTGTTGGAATGCGATTTCGACGCTTTGTGCGCGTTCTGTCAGTTCGCGTTGCAATTCGGTCACACGGTTTTGATAGTCAACAACACGACGTTGCAATGCGTCACGGGACAATACATCCTGGGACTTTTCGATTTCAGCCTTTTCCGCTTCTAATTCTTTCTGTTTTGCTTCCAATTCGTCGCGCAGTTCTTGTTCATACGCTTCGCGTTGTTTGGCCAAATCTTTTAACACGGCCGCATCTGTCTGGATTGCGTCCATGCGGATAACCGCGATACGCAAATCGGCCGCATTCGCCGCGTCTGTGGATACGGTTTCCAACGCTTCTTCAACGGTTGCGCCACCGCCACGGATTGCGGAAATGCCCCATACGCCCAACGCCGCCACAGCAATAACGATGGCCGCGATAATGCCGGTTTTGACATACTTTTTAACGGCAGGATTGTTTTGATTTTTATTTGCCATAATTTCCATCCTTTTTTTGTAGTTCTGGTGGCAGTATAGCAACATTTTTTTGAAATTGAAAGCGAAACTTATCCCAATTTTTATCGTGCCGGCACCAGGCGTATTTCAACCCGTCGATTGGTCAAACGGCCGATGTCGTCTTGGGCGGCGATGGGACGGGCGGCCCCACGTCCAACGATAAACATACGTGCGGTGTTGACGCCATGCTGGGCGAAATAAACACCAACCCGTTGCGCCATATCCAACGACAGCGCATTCGCCGCCCCCGTGGCCATTGCATCGGTATAGCCCGCGATTTCCAAGAATGTCGCATCGTATTTTTTCAAGATTTTCGATATGGTTTTCAATGTGTCGGCCCCATCTGGTGAAATATCCCCAACATCCAGTTCCATAATTGCATCACGCACCAATATGACAACGACGTCCGTCCCGGCGCGTTGCACGGAAATTCCGGGTTTGCGTAATGCGTCATACAGTTCATATTCCAAATTCGCCATATAATTTATACTGACGGCGGTATCGTTTTGAACCTTGTCGCCATAATCCATAGACGCCGGTGCATCCACAGAACTGATTAACTTTCCGCCCGAACCCAAGAACACGGGGCGTTTTGCAATTCTGGACATTTCGGTCATATCTGTGAAACTGGCCCCGCGCAGGTATTGCGGCCATGTTGTGCGATTGGGGCTGTGATACTGTACGCATCCCGCGACCAAGACCGACAATAAAACCAAGACGCCAAATTTCATATTAAAAGACTTGTCCTGTGGTAATAAATTCTATTTGATTGGTATTGGTGGAAAAACATCCATCCGCCCCAGATTCTGCACCGTTGACCAGTACACGTGTCGCCCACTTGGGTGGTGTTGTCATAAAATATTGGCATTCCCCAGACGACAATTGGGTTAACGTAATAGAAAATCCCGCGCCCGAATCAACCGAATTTACAGACCAATCGTCGCCACCAATTGGCGCGTTTGTGTTGTCCAGTGCGCCCGCCGATACCAAATATTCCACAGACAGTCCCGTATAATCGCCACGCATACCCATTAACAAATTGACATTTTTTACAATCTGTTCCATTTCAACAGATGCGATTTTTCGTGCCTGATTATTGCGGATAACGTTGTACATACTGATGCCAACGGCACTCATCAATCCGGCGATTGCCAAAACACCTATTACTTCGACAATAGATGCGCCCCGTTCTTGAATCATATGTCCCCCCTGTGGTTATTTTATTCCGACGATTTCCGCGTCTTCGAACAAACTCATTGCGCTGGCGACCAGTGGGTCAGCCTCTAATTCTTCTTTTTTTTGTTCTGTAACGGTATGGGTGTTTTGCGATTCCATAACGCGTTCCATCACCCATGCCCGCCCGGTTTTTTGTTCCAGCCACGTTGCCAGTTTATGCGTGAATTCGGCATCCGTTCCACGGTCAAAGTATTTAATTTTTCCGTCTGTGATTTCGACGACTTCTATATTGCTGGTATAATATGAAAACAGTAATATTTCCTTGGACGCCTGTAATGCGTTGGCCAAATCATTCGCACTGGTAATAGACAAAACAGCATTGGACTGATGTGCACCGGTCGTGGCATTTCCCGTTGCCGATTCTTGCCCAGACATCGTCGCCCCACCAGGTTTTCCAGACACCGGTGCGGGACCAGATTGTTGTTGCTTGGCCAATATTTCCGGCACAGACGGCATATCTGCGATATGCATCAGACGCACGATTAACATATCAAAGCATTGTTTTTGATTTCCTGTGGCCTGCATTTCTGGCATTGCGGCGACCATAACCTGCCATATACGCGACAGGGTGTTCAAAGAAATTTTGGTGTCTATTTTTTTAATCTTGTCGCGTTGGTCCGCGGTGTACGGCGCAGAATCAATTTCACCCGCCCGTAACGCCGGATGCATACGTGTGGCCCAATGTGTCCATTCCATCATATCAGACAACAACATAATCAAATCCGCGCCATTTGTATAAATTTCGTCGGCCTTGGCCAGTGCATTTGCAACATTGCCCGATAACAATGTTTCCATAAAGTCAACAACAACGCCACGATCTGCACGTTTTAACATATCCATAACGGCGCGTTCATCAACGTGCCCGCCGGTTTGGGCAATGGCCTGGTCCAATAACGACAATCCATCACGCACAGACCCGTCCGCCGCGCGCGCCAATAATTCGTTCGCCTGGTCGGACAGTTCGACGTGTTCCTGTTCTGCAATCCACGCAAAGTGCTTTTTCAATGTTTCAATCGGCACCCGCACCAGGTCAAAGCGCTGGCACCGGGATAAAATCGTAACCGGGACTTTGCGAATTTCGGTTGTTGCCAAAATGAAAATAACGT
The DNA here is from genome assembly GCA_944389345.1 of uncultured Alphaproteobacteria bacterium. Lineage (GTDB taxonomy): Bacteria > Pseudomonadota > Alphaproteobacteria > Rs-D84 > Rs-D84 > Enterousia. The sequence goes on from CALXMA010000006.1 coordinate 28,668, forward strand.
GTGCGGGTGGTTCTTCCAGTGTTTTCAGCAACGCATTAAACGCACTGGTGGACAGCATATGAACTTCGTCAATGATATATACCTTGTATCGTCCATTTGTTGGTCGATATTGCGCGGCGTCCATAATATCGCGCATATTGTCAACACCCGTATGCGATGCGGCGTCGATTTCCATAACGTCTATGTGCTGTCCGGCGGCAATTGCGCGACAGTTTTCACATACACCGCATGGCGTTGCCGTTGGGCCATCAGACGACAGACAATTCAGTGCCTTGGCCAATATACGTGCGGTACTGGTTTTTCCGGTACCACGAATTCCCGTAAAGATGTACGCATGCGCGATACGACCGGTATTAATCGCCGTGGTCAGTGTTTTTACCAACACATCTTGGCCAATCAAAGATTTGAAATCCTGACTGCGATACTTGCGCGCTAAAACTGTGTAATTACTGTCCATGCTATAACTTCCTTTTGTGGCCAGAATAGCAAAAAACAGTAAAAATTCAAGCAGGAAAAGTTATATTTCGTGCAATAAAAATTATTTTACATCAGTAATAAAATCTGGGAAAACGGGGTCGTCTGTTGTGTCTGCCTCAGACGCATCAGATGTATCAGAATTTTCGCCGACTTCGGATTCCGTATCTGCGACCGCGGTTGCGGACACCCCACGCGTAGAATCAATTTTTCCCTGTTCTGCGTTGACGATACGCCCATAGTGTTCGGCGGTTTGCATCAAGCGTTCGCGTTCAATTTCATCGGCCGTCTGGCGTGCCATGTCCATGTATTGTTTTCTTTTCTGACGCCATTTATGACAGCGCTGAATCATCAGTCCTACGGACGATTGGTTTTTTTTACTTTGCATATTCGTTTTCTTTCTAAGCAGGAAATTTATAGTTATTATTTTGGCATTTTACTGCCGTCGTATTTCGACGAATTGAATAATAGTTCATCTTAAAACTGATTGCAATCTTTTTTTTCAATTGCTACTATCTGGGGCGTAGGGGGGACGTATTTTTGCAACGCCAAAACGGGAATTTTTTATTACAGGCATTATTGGCATTAACGCTGATATTTTCGTTTATGCCGTTTTTCGCCGGTCGTCTGGCGGCGCGCGATATGGATTCCCAGATGTATGCCACCACACAAAAGGTAGAGGTTGCACAAACATCGGCGCGAATTTTTGTTCGTGAAAACATCAATAACCTGCCATATAACACAACGATTGTATCGGGTGATACATTCGCAGATTTGTTGGAATCGTATGGTCTGCCATTGGGGTTTGTGCCACGTACCGCCCTGGGCCAGGATATATCATTGGTCATAAATAAAACGCCAATGGCGGTGAACGCATACCTGGAATTAACGGGCGGAAATCTGTCGGCGGTCCAGTTGGCGGAACTGGCGCGCAGAATTGGGTACTATGCGTCTGTGTCGGGCGAAAATATTTTGGTTGGTTTGGCGTTAGATACCGCGTATTCAGACGTTGTTCGTCGTAATGAAACTAATTTGGATAACAGTGCGTTCTTAACAGACCTGGACATGGGCGGGTTCAGTTTGATTAATGGTGGTGATTTTTTTGCGCGTCGTGGCGAATTTGACACGGGCCAGTTTGGAACATTGTCTGTGTTCGGTATCGAAGACGGCCGTCGTACCCGCAATACGATTGATGTCATGGTGGCCAGTCGTGCGATATTCCAAAGTCAATCTGGGGAATCTGCATTGTCATTAACGCGTGGGTCGTTGTATGTTGGTGATATAACGTCGCGCACGGTTTCTATGTTTGGCGACACGGGCAGTTTTACGTCCAACAGTGCATCCGTATACGATTTTGCAATGACGGCGGGCCATACCAGTTTTTCTGGTCCTATGAATTGGACGGTTGCCGGCGATGTAATCAGTGAAAACATAAATTTCAGTGTGGAACGTTTGGACATAGAATCATACCTGGACGCGTCGCGTGGCCAAGACGTATATGTTGACCCGGATGATTTGGAATACAGTTCGCGCAGTGGTATCGAGGCCGGCACCATATCCGCATCGAACATTACTATGCGCGATCAGACGTCGGACGCGTTGAACCAGGGTGAAACCGGTGCGGTTGTTTTGGATATTCGTTTGGCGGGAACATCTGTGTTGCCGGATATTTTACTGGATACGATATCGAACGACGGAATCAGTATAATTGACAAGCCGTCCGCCGAAGATGGAAAAACAATAAATTGTCGCAATATTATTACGGATATGGACGCGAACGCGCGCTATAACCAGAAATCTTTGTCCCAGTACATTATTTGCCAGTATTTATTTTGGCAACGTCTGGAACAACGCATAGATATAAAACAGTGTTTATTGGATGGTCGCAGTGATTGTATGTAAATCGAAAATTTTTGCATATCCCGCACGTGGTGCCAGTATACTGGAAGTATTACTGGCGATGGCGATTGTTGCGATGGCGACCCCGTTTTTATACAGTCAAATTTCCGACACGAATAACACGTTGCGCGATATCGCCATGGCGAACAAGATAATAGAATTACGCGAACCTGTGTTAAATTTTGTCCGCTTGAACCAGGGTGATTGGCCTGCGTCCGCCCAGATAAAATTATCAGATGCGGAATTGGACGAAATATCGACCATGCCGACGGCCGGATTCATAGACAAATATGTTGTGAATGGTGCGACAATAACGGACGTATACCTGGGGTTTGATTTGGATGAAACAGATTTACGCGTTGCACAAATTGCCCGTCATATCGGTTCTGATTGTGCGATTGTTGGTACGGACGGAATTGCGTATGGACGCACGTGGGCTGTATCCGCGGCGGATTTTCGCCCGGGTGATTTGATATACAGAATTTCGCGCGATTTGGATGGCGAAGACAAAACAAAATATTTGCATCGCACAGAAACAGGTGAAGAAAATCTGAATATGATGTTGCGTGATTTGAATATGAACGGCAATCGCGCGTACGATGTGGGTGGAATATTGGGGCAATCGGCCGATGTTAAAAATGCATCGACCCAGTTTATCAGTACATCAAATTTGGGGGCGGGGACATTGTATTTTTCGTCTGGGGCAAATTTGGATGGCGAACGCGCGGTGTTTAATTCTATGCGTGTGACGGGCGATATATCCGGGTTCAGAAATATTTACGCCGATGTTATGAACGACACAGGATACACCACATCGGGCAGTATTATTACAGACCGTGCGACTGTTTTGTATTCTTTGAATGTTGGCAATACGCTGACATTAAAATCGGATTCCGTGCGCACCATCAGTGGATTTACCGGGATTCAGGCACATACGGTTTTAACATCATATATATCGACCGAAGATATTATTTTCTATGATAATTTTGGTTTAACGATATCTGGTGAATTATTGATGTCCACGACGCCACCGTTAAAGATAGGTTCTTGGGTGTTTCCGTCGCTGACACCGCCACGTTTTACAGATATATTATTGGACAGGGCACAAATTCCGGTTGCGCCGTCATCTGGTGAATTCGATATAATAATGTCATCTGAATGGCGCTATGCGATGCCCACGGGGGTTATGCAATGATGTCAGTGAAACGTATTTTTTCTGATGATAATACCCAGCGTGGGTCCATGCTGGTTGAATTGCTGATGAGTGTTGCCCTGTGTGCAATCATAATGCCGTTTATTTTTCGGTATCAACAAAGTGTCGTTGTTCGTGCAGAAAATATTGCGATTACGCGTGATATGGGCGAAATACAAAGTGCACTGGAACGCTATATCTTGGATCATCGCGAAGAATTATTGATAACGGTTGGTCGAAACATAACGCGTGTAAATTTGTCTGATTTGGCAGACTATGGTCTGGCCCCCGATTTGGCCCAGGATACCAGTGGTGAATACCAGTTGCGAATATTAAAGTCCAACGACATCCAAAATCGTGCAACATTACAGGGAATAATTGTGCGGTCATCGGATGAATTTACCCCGATGCGCACGCGTGAAATCGTCGCACTGGGTGGTGATACGATGGGCTTTATCGAAGGTAATCGTGCATACGGTACGTTTGGCGCATGGCATGTTGATACGATGGACTTGGGACTGAATGTATCTGATGGAATTGTTGAAACAACGTCTGTCAATCGCGACAATGCGTTGTACCTGTACCGTGTTCCGTCCGACAATGCATCAGACGCAATGATGTTGTCTGGATTAAACCTGGGGGGCCAAGACATAACAAACGTTGCGTTTTTCAAGGCATCCACCACAGAATTTGCCGAAACCCTGACAACGGGATTAACGGTTGCGGACGACGTGATTTTTCAAAATCGTACGACACTGGACGAAGTGTTAGAGGTTCAAAATGCAACCGTGTCTGGTGTACTGTCTGCGGATTCCAGAACGATGGAGGTTGCCAAGACATTTTCTTTGTCTGATACGGGAAAATTTACGAATTTCACCACTGGGGATTTATGGGTAAATAATATGACATTGGGCGGACTGTCGATTTATGACGACGGTTCTGGTCCGGCGATTTTGGACGTAAACAAAACCATAGATATGACGGGCGGGAACATAGACGCCATGTTTGTAACGGTTGGTTTTGCGGGGTCTATAACACCGCGCTTGGTTGTGTATAATGAAATCAAAGATTCCGTTAACCCGGATTATTTTTGGGATGTGAACATGGGCGTCGGGCACTTTTTTGACATAACATTACAAGAATTAAATCGTATGGCGCCAATTGCACTGGAATTGGGTGATGGTGCGGACACAGATTCTGGCCGTTTATTTGGTGCGGTTGCGACGAATGGCAATGCGACAGTGTCTGATTATATGAACGCGATAAATGAAATTGCCACACGTGTTCGCGCCAAATATCGTATGTTGAATTTAGAATAATTTGTGGTATAAAGAAACCAGATGAAGACAGTATGTGATTTTTGTAAAACAGAATATACTTTGGACGCGGTGCCCATGGGACCTGTGAAGTGCGCCGTATGTGGTCATACCTGGGTGGTCCAGCGTCCGCCCCGTCGTAATTCTATATTGATATTCATTGCGGCATTGTGTGCATTACTGTCTGCGGTAATTTTTGCAATGGCCGTTTTGTATATGAACCAGGTCAAAGAAATTCGTGAAAAACCACTGGTTGCAGAATTGAATGACATTACCACGGATGTTGATGAAAATGGTGTCATGCGCTATGTGGTCAGTGGCCGTGTTGTAAATCGTTCTGAACAAATCTATGGTGTCCCTAGTTTGGTGGTCAGTTCATTTGACGCCGACGGTAATGTTATAGAGCGTCAGCGTTTCTTGCCCACGGCAACATTGTTGGAACCTGGGGATGATACCCGGTTTATGCATATTTTAACGGTGCCTATAAACAACGTTGAAAAAATATCTGTGGACCTGGAATCCTAGGATTAAGAACGGGGGAATAAAATGAAAAAGATAACGTTTGCGCTGGTTGGAATGATGTTGATTACACCACTTGCCACGATGGGTGCGGACGCCCCGTCTGCCCCGGCCACCCAACCCAGGGTCAGCATTTTTTCCACCAGCACAGATTGGGAGGGTTTAACCGGCCTGCGCTTTTCAGAATATCGCGGTCAATTTACATCATCCCCCAGTTTTATTGGTCGTGGCATGGTACTGTATTATCTGGATGGTTTTCCGTGCTATGGATTGGGGGACGGTGTTCGTGTTTGGGTTGGTCCCCGCAATCAACATGATGGTGAATTGCGCATTGCGTGCCTGTATCCACCGACCCAGATTAATTTCACATGGCGAAATGCGACGCGTGACGCGACCCAGGACGTCAGTACGGGTATTTTAACATGTCCTGTGGAATCCGACGGGCGTGATTTGACCATAGATTTGTCTGAATGCGACCAGGGCCCCGAATGGACAGAATATAAATAGTTAACAGTTATGTCAGATATTCGCAGTTTTGTTGTTGACCCAGACAGTGCCGGCGTGCGCCTGGACAGGTTTTTGGTATCCGTGCTGAATGAATTTTCGCGCAGCGAGATTCAGCGTTTCCCCGTACGTGTAAATGATGCGCCCGCCAAGTTTTCTGTGCGCCTGCGCCCCGGGGACAGAATTGATGTTGAAATCGTGCCACGTACGACAGAAATAGCATACGATAATATTTCGTCTGATTTTGATTTAGACATTCTATACGAAGACGATGATATAATTGTTGTGAACAAGCCACGTGGTGTTGTTGTCTATCCGGCATCTGGGAACACGACGGGAACATTGGTCCAGAATATTTTGGCGCACACGCAACTGTCTGCGTTGGGTGGTGCGGTTCGCCCGGGTGTTGTTCATCGCCTGGACAAAGATACCAGTGGTGTAATGGTGTTTGCGAAATCCGATACGGCGTTTCGTGGTTTGATAAAGATATTTTCTGTACATGATTTAACCCGCAAATATATCGCATTTGTGTGGGGTGTTCCAAATTGGGACAGTGCGGATATATACGGCAATATTATGCGGTCTTCGCGGAATCGTAAAAAAATGACGATGGTTAAAACCGGGGGCAAGCCTGCACATACCGCGGTCAGCGTGATGAACGTTTGGCCACGTTATGGCGTGTCCCAGTTGTCTTGTACACTGACGACGGGGCGCACCCACCAGATTCGTGTACATTTGTCGGCGCACGGTATGCCGGTGCTGTGTGATCCGATATATGGTCGTGGTAATGCCCGATTGGGCCAGATAAAAAATCCCGACCTGTTGGAATTCATATCGACGCATCACGGCCAGATGTTACACGCCCATGTTTTGGAATTTGTCCACCCTGTGACGGGTAAAAAAATGCGGTTCAAGGCCCCCATGCCACCAGATATGTATGAATTACAGGCATGCCTGGATGATGGTGAATGAATGACACGGTAAAACGGGGCAAATATTGCCCCAAATTTTTTATTGAACGAATTGAAATTCTTATATTTTTTCTTTATCAGAATATGTTTTTATGTTATACTTAAACAATAAGTATGGAGTGAGTCTAATGAATCTTCTGCATAAAACATTTGGATTTCTGGCGGTTTTGGCAATTGTTCCGGCCGCATACGCGTTGACGGCACGCCCCAGTGTTATTGGTACGGCGTCAATGCGCCTGCCGTTTGTGACGGCATACGCGACCAGTTCGGGAACATCGTCGTCATCTTCGTCGTCCAGTTTATTAAGTAATTCCGAATGTATCGAGGCTTATACAGCATGTTTACGTGCATCTGATGCGTGCGGACCGAATTTCGAAGAATGTACAACGGACGTCTTGTTCCATGCCCAAATGCCAAAATGCTTGGGTACATTGGCCCAGTGTACGGCGTCTGGCATAAACGCATTGTTCGGAACATCGTCTACAACGGCGCTGTCTAATGTTGCATCGCGCAATGAATATGACGAAGTTACAGACTACACATACCCCACAGATGGCAGTGTTCTGGGCCAGATGATAACCGGTGCCGCGATTTCAAATACATATAATACCAGTGATTGCGTACGCCGTTATACGACATGCTTGGAACGTGATAATGTCTGCGGATCGGATTTTGAATTGTGCACAACGAACACAGAATTCAGAAAACAGATGGTTTACTGTGATTCCACATTGGCCCGGTGCCAGGCGGACGGTAAAATCGAACTGTTTGGTTCTGCGACCGTCACGGGCAATCCCGCATCGGACAGCCGTGTTGGTATCATGATTTCCGAAGGTGCCGCCTTGGCCGCGGTGAATGCCGTGTCCACATGTTACAAGGTTGTTGATCAATGCATATTGAATGCATGCGCAATGAATCCTTATAAATGTAACGCAGAATCCAGTGTTGGTACAATTGATTTGGTTGATGCAATTAATTCTGGCGCAGATGTTGAAACAATCATCGCCAGCATGGATATCGACGTCAACAGCAATTCTAATGTCCAATCATATATCAAGAATTCGTGCCTGGATACGATTGGTACAAACAAATATTGCTATGCGACATTCTTGGGCAACGGCGCAATGCCGACCGCATCACAGTTAAGCGATGCCGATAACCAAGAAGACGTCTTTGCCGAGGCGTATTCTTCACGTATGAATTCGTCCATGCGTGCAAAAATCCAAGATTTAATCGAAGAATTTGATGCCGAAGCAAAATCGAAATGTTCCGACACCATCAGAACATGCGCAATGCGTGTTTGTGGCGGTGGTTCTGGGGCGGCATGCTATTCCCAGGTGTTCGGTGCAACCGATAAAACAATTAACAACACGACCAGTTATAACGAAATCAAAACTGGGTGCCAGGATATTGTTAACACCGATCCATATTGTAAATATGCGGCGGCCAACCCAACAGATACCGGCCCATACACATATACATACGTTAATAACGATGCGTTTGATGTTCTGTTCCCAGAATACAGCAGTCGCAGTGGTGACCCAATTGGCGTAATTGCATCGCTGAATGCATCCCTGGCCACCAGTTACAGCGACGCCGCCATCGCCCAGATGCGCACACAATGCGAATCTGTCGCGAAAAGTTGCGTTCGTTCTATGTGTGGCGAAGATTTCCAGAACTGCTATCGCAACCGTACGGACGTTGTGTCGTCTTTGACATCCACCGGCAGTGCATCGTACGATCGCAGTATGAACCGTGTGGGCGGTGTGCTGGATTACACGATTGTTTTGGGACTGTGTCTGGATACGGTGAAAAGTGCCGACGTATGCCAGGAACACTTGGCCATTGAACAAAACAGAATCAAGATTTCTGAAACGTCTGCATCTTCGTGGGGTGCGAACGTATCTTCGGTCCGCGAAGGATGGATAGACGCCGGTGCCGCGACAAATGTCGCCGAAGACAGAATCCAGGCAACCGATGGCAATGGCAACCCATTGTGCAGTGCCGCCGATGGCACCCAAGATGTTTGCTATACCGTCAGTGCCACGGGTCAAATTTATGACACACCGGTTTATACATCTTATTCCACGTATGTCCAGACCCAGGCCGCGTCCACATTGTTCCGCGATTTGGTCTATGACCTGGAAAAAGAAGCCCAGGCAATTTACAACAGCAAATTGACCCAGGAACAAAATATGTGCCTGGCCGCGAACCAGGGTGGCATTATAACCCAGGACGATACCGGTGGTTCATTTATGTGGGTTAAACTGCGCAGTAATCGCGTCCCCGATGATTACGCGGTGAACGGGTTGGAACGCAATGACTTTAACCCCAGCAATGATTTGTACGGTTCGTTTTGCAGTGTCCAGGTTAAAATACAATCCGATGATGCGGATATCCAAAACCTGATGCGCGATGCGGATTGGTCAACAACATACTTTGCCGTTGGTGATACATTCACCTGTGGCAGTTGGATACCATCCGACGAACTGGAAGAATTGGCAACTGCGGTCGCCCACGAAGAAACAGCCGATCAACGGTCCAGCCAGGGTCGTACCAGATTCTGGACAACATTACTGGGCGTCGTTGGTGGCGGTATCGGTGGCGCATACCTGGGGGCCGGTATCCAAGACGGTTCTATATTGGGCGGTTTGACCGGACGCGATAAAACCACGTCCAGCCGTGACATCGCCACGCAGTATATTGACCAAATGATAAAGGAAATAAATGCGGGTGAAACGTCCATGATAACCGCACGTATGTCCCAGGTGAAAAATGCGGCGGGGGACTTAAAGGTTTCCAACACCACAATCAGCAGTGCTGAAACCGCGGTGAATGATTGGTACAATGCCCAGAACGCTTATAATAATTTAAGCGAAGCCGATAAAAAGAAAGACACCAACAGTGCAACACGCGAAAGCCAAAAGACCAAGGCGGTAAGTGCATTGAATCTGTTGCGCACGGAATGTCAAAACGCCAAAAATTCGGATAACAATCTGTCTTGGTTGGGTCCGACGATTGGTGCGGTTACGACGGGTGCATTGGGTGGATTCTTGCTGAACAAGGCCACGCGTGATATCCAGGCGTCCAACCTGTCCGATGCGGAAAAGGCCGCATACAAAGAATGGATGGACAATGTCGGTCGTCATATAAAGTGCTATATCGGCACAGACGAAGCCGGCGAATACGGCGACATTATCAGTGTCAGCATGGATTAACACCATCGGCTGTTAAAATAAAACCCGCCAAACGGCGGGTTTTTTATACTATCGGGTGCGCATTCTGGATTTCAAAAAATTTATTTTATTGCACAGCAATGTGTAATTCGGCGCATTTGTTGTTAATCGCCCGTCCATAAAATCCAGTGCCATTTGTATTTGTGCGTCTGTATAGTTGTTTGTCAAAAATCCCAACGCATCCCAAGATTGATATAACACGGTGTTGATAATCTTGTTCACGTATGACGGCATTTGCCACCGTGTCCGGTTCAGGTTTAACGCCCCGATATCTATGATGGTGTTCCCAATCAGGTTATATCTGTTTGTATCGAACAGATAATATTTCTGGACCAGATAATGTTGTGGCCATTTGATTTCTGTGTGTTGTTCGCCCTGGGGCGGGGTATACTGATACAACAGATACATTTCGCCACGTTGATTACTGATTCCGGCGGTCAGTATTTTTCTGAACTTGTATTTCCCGAAATATTTTCGTCCCGACACCAGAAAAGAATTCTGTAATTCCGTATGGTGCAACCATGTTTCCAGCGCCTGATTAGTTCTGTCGCAATGATATATTTTCCACACATATTTTTTGTCGCCTGGAATTTGCATAATGTATGCCTTGGCAAAGTTCCCAGACGCCATATATGTTATTGTTATTTTTTGTCCGATAATGCGTGAAATTTTTTCTGCCACCGTATTCAGTTCATCTGTATTTGCAACATAGTCTTCGGGACTGTACAGTTTTATGCATGCATCGCGCAGGATATTGTGGATTTTTTGTGTTGCGCGCCCCCGCAAACTGCGCGGAATTTTTGAAATCCAAGAATATGGAAACGCGCCCGGATTTTTATATCCTGCACGTATAATAGCCAACATTTCATGCGCGGACACAGGACGGCGTTTTACCCATCTGGTGCACGACGTATTCAATTTACCACGTCCACGCGCCCATGTTTTGTCTATGGTCTGGACCAACCGTTCCATCGTAATATCGTCCAGTTCGTACAGTTTTTGCCCCGCGCGCCCGTATTTATCTGATATGGCCACAATTTCGCGAACGTATCGTGGTATGTTTTGCACCCATTCATAAAAGGTTTTTCTGTACTGCGTCCCCAGTTGTTTATTTCGCGTATCGTGTAATGATTTATGTATCGCGCCCCGCATAGTATTTTCCCAATCAATACGCGCATTTTTTGCGTCTGGGTGATTGATTTTATATTCCCATATTTTTCGTTCAAACGCCTGTGATAACAAGAATATGCGCCATGCGCGTACGGCATCATGAATGTTGGGACCGATAAATGTGTGTCTGGCGCGACGAATTGCCCACATGCGTACCTCTTCGGAACTTATTTTGTACCGGTCGTCATCGTGCGTGTATTCCAGTTTGCTGATGGTGTACGCGCCGATTTTTCGCTGGGCCAGTTCTGTATATTCCCGACCGAAACAGTGCAATATGGGTTTGTTTGACCTGTTGTGGTCTGTGTGGCCCGTATATTTCAAAAAATCACCAGAAAAACTCATATCAACATAGTATACAAAAATAATATTTTGTCAATCTTTATATTTTCGGGTGATTTTTATCTTTTCAGTACAAAAAAAATATGTTAAAATTAAGGCCAAGAGAGAATATGAAGACACTATCCAGATTTTTATTTATCGCGTTGGCGTTGGTATCTGTGGACGCGTATTCTGCGTCGCCGGTTGCCACCACATTGGGCAGTAATTTAACCGCATTTAATGGTGGTTCGGGTGCGACGAATAATGCGATGTGGAACGCATATATGAATCCGCGGTCAAACAGTGCAACAAACGCGCCTGTGGCGGATTTCGGCAATTGTAATTCGGTAATTTTGCGCTGTGCCCAGCCAAAGTGTGCGGGCGGTGGATGTACGTCTATGGATGTTGCGCGAACGATTGTATCTGGGTGTGTGGAATCAAATCCCGCGTGCAAGCAATATGGTAATGAATTAATAGATTTCTTGTCCGCGCAAATGGTTGCCGATTCCCAGGCATCCGCCAACGAACAGGCGGCGGCGGCCACTGCGGCGGCGACCGCGGCATCCGCCCAACAGAGCAATCAACAAATGGCCCAAATGCAACAGCAAATGGCCCAGTTGCAACAACAGATTCAACAACAAAGTGCAAATACCGCCGCCCAAATTGAAACGGCCTTGGCACAACAGCAACAGGCCACCGCCGATGCGATTGCGGCGGCGACCGCGCAACAACCTGTTGCCACAACTGCGCCGGCAACAACGACGACGGCAACCACTGCACCGGCCACTGCGTCAACTGCAACTGATGGGGGCGGGGATTTAACCGTCGCGCAACAGGTTGCGGCCGAATCTGGTATATCTGCGGATTTGTTGGCACGTGAACAAATTTCTGGCCAGATTTTGTCGAAAATAGAAGATGCTGAGGTTGATTTGCGCACGGCCGCGGCGGCTATGAAAACCGTGTTCGACTATGCGGGGTGCGATTCCACGGGCAGTAATTGTACCGGACCAAAACGCGTAGAAACATTTAGGCGCAAGGCACTGGAATTCTTTGAACCATACAATGATGTATTGGATGAAATTTACGATGCGTTAATCTTGGCCCAATCGGTTGGTGTCGACATCACGGACATTTATATGATGTTAAACGGAACCTGTAACGCATGGGGCCAGTATTTGTGTGGCCCGGGCCAGGTTATGCATTATAATTCAACAAATTGTCCAAACGGTCGTTCTGTGCCGGTTGCGACGGCCGATGGTACCGTTCGTGGTGGCGCCACGTGTCGCGTGGGCCAGGTTGTTCCCATGTCTGACGGCGGGTGCCAGTTGATTAAGGTTTTGGCCAGCGATGAAGAAGTGCAACGCAATTGGTTGTATCCCGAAACCGGCGAAGGCGGGGTCCAGGTTCGTGTTGGATGTGCGTCTGAAATTTTGGATAATTCGACATTGTTCCGTAATCGCAAAAAGCAGGCGGATATTGATATAGAGGTTCTGGAACGTATGATTGAACAAGATGCCCCGGCGGTATTCGGCAACAGTCGTTCTGGCAAGACTAAATCTGCGGACCCAGATGGCGTAAAATATTGTGCCGTGGGTACAGATTCACTTCAAGATTTACAAACATATGCCAGTTTGAAACGCTTGCCGGAAACGGTTTGCGTGCCGGATTCTAAACTGGAAAGCATTTTGCAGAACGAAGGACGTCTTGGGTCTGGGGATTCTGGGGCCGATGGACTAAGTGTTATTTCTAAATGTGGTGCATTACAGGGATACCAGTATCTGGAATGCCTGTGCCGGAACAGTCCGACCCATAATGCCCAATGGGTACCGTCAACCGACAAAGATGCCGTGGCAATCGGTGCGGGCGAATGTCGTTGCGTGGGTGGCGGTCAATACAACACGTTTGACTATGACCGTGCAATGTGCGTTGACGAAAACGGCAATGCCGAAGCGGACAAGAAATACCATAACGATGACATGCCAACAACGGCATCCGAATTGTGTAATGATAATGGTGGTGTATGGGATTACCTGACGTCCAGTTGCGATTGTTCCGGGGTGTCTGATCCACTCAAAAAACAGGTGTGCGAAATTCAGTCTGGTAATTGGTTGAAATCCCAAAACACAATTAACAGTTCTGATCCGTTTGGCGTACTGCAAGAATTCCAGAATACCGTGCAGTCGGCGAATATCAGTATGTGCACCACATTTGGTGGCACATGGGATTACAGCACGTCAAGATGCGATTGTTCGGCTCTCACAGGGACGGATAGATGGAAAAGTTGTATGGATTTTAATATGAGTTTAATGTCGGTCTAGTGGGGTTTTGTTTAACAGATGAAAATGACATATAACATCTTTAATAAACTAAAAATATCGCACATTGCGCTGGCGTTGATGATGATGGTTGTGCCCGCGTTCGCGGCAGATAACGGTTGCGATGACGCCGAAAATGACCGCATTGTTCCGGTTTTGGCATTGTGTTCGTCGCATGCATACAATATTGGATTTCCAACTAATCCGGCGACTGATTCTGACAAGCAATTAATGCGCGACGTTGTGGCATTAAAATCCACCGTCATGATGCAACAAATGTACAAACAGTACGAATTCTTAGAGGCAACATTAAACCGTCTGAAAACGCAACTAGAACGCGAAATATTGACGTCTAAATTCCAGGTGGCGGGTGCATCGCCTTCGTCGTCATCGGGTGGAACGTCTGTGTCCACAGACCGAAACGTTGTTTTAATTGGCGCGGAAAATTGCCTGTTAAAATCCACGGTATCCGACGGATTGACATGTATCCAAAATAATGTCCGTGTCGTATTACAGGCGGTCAGTTCCGGCAACATTGGCGAAGCGTACCGTCAATTACAAAAAGATTTGGAATTCGCGCGTGCGTACGGTGTGACGGGTGTGACGTATGACGCAAACAGTCAAAAATACACTGCGCCTGCGTCGTGTGCGGACCTGCGTGCCCATCGTGATACTGTAAACAGTTGTGCGTATGAATTAAATATCGCGATTATGCGCGCGATAGAAACGCGTAATAATCAGAATCAGCGCAATAATAACAATATGCCACAAAACAGATAAAATCGCCCATATGGGCGATTTTTATTGCACGCGTTCAATCTATACGTTCCAGATAAAATTTCGCATACACGCCGTATATAACGGTTTTACAATGGTTTCTGGATAATGCCGTTATATAATTATTATTATGCACGGTGGGCGATTTGTTTGTATTCTGGCCGGATGAAGAAAACGGTTCTTTATCGCTGTACCCCCGTCCATAACCCGACCATCCCACCCGATGTCCATGTTTTTATAAGAAACGGCCCGCTGTTTCCTGCACAGAACGTATGTGAAAAAACGTATATAAAAAACGCCCCGGGGTTGAATCGGGGCGTTTTGTTGGCTTTCCTGTACATATCGCATACGCGGTATGCTCTCTCTCCTGTGTCTGTTTTACGGACACAAAGCCAATTGGTTTAACACGTTTTGAACGTCGTTATTCACAGACACCGTAATTTCGCGTTGCAAGCCATCGGTGTATGTATAGTTAAATTTGTAATCCGCAAATTCTGGGAAATCCTGATACGCTTGTTGGAACGGTGCCAACATAGCCTGGAACCATTGACGGCCACGGCACAGGCAACCATTTCGTACGTCTGCGACCACGGCGGCCGTTGCGGTGTTCGGATATTTCGCATCCAGTTCTGCGTCTGTTGTCATTAAACAACGTGCACCGAACTGATAGAAATTCGCATCATCGGCCAAGAATTTGTAAATCAGACCATCTGACGCGCCCGCCTGTTTCAGGTTGTACGCCATACCGTCTGTGCAACATGCCTGGGCAGAATTCATTAACATTTTATACCGTTCCAGCAACGGCGCCGCCACAGGTTCGTTGGCCATAATGTTTTTGTTAACGCGCGCGGCACTGATAAATTCGGCCATTTTGTCTTCGCGTATACGCGGACTGCGCGGGGATACGGTTTCACGAATTATCGGTTTTCTGCGCCATATTTCGCATTCTGTGTCGGAATCAAATGGGCAACCGTCTGCGCGACCAAATGTAACAGACACCAAATGGCTTAAATCCTGGGCCACGTATTCTGGACGCATTGCCGGGAATCCGAACCGATTATCCGGAACACGGTCAATCGTTGCATTGTATACAGTGTGTGTTGTGGTTGTAACCGGGCCACGATTTGCATTTTGTGCAATCAGTGTTGCCGCCGGTGATACCGCAACCGCACTTTCGACCACAGATGGCGTATCGGCCACCACGGGCACATCAACCGATGTTTCGTCGGCCACAATGGTTGTGTCATCAACCACTGTTGCGTCTGCGACGACGTTATCCGTGCTGACCGTATCTTGGACCACGACATCTTGTGTAACTGTTGTGTCGTTGACCCACAGGTTTTCGGTTGGCTTTTTCGGCCGTAACAGTTCTTCGACGCGTGCGCGTGTCGCGGCGGCATCGGCCATATTTTGGCGATATAAATCAACGATGCTGATTTCTTCAGGATTCATCGGATTGTCCGCAACAACGGTTGCCACAGGCTGGGTCGGGCCGTCTGATTCACGGATGTACAATTCCGGCATCGGCTGTAAAAACCAATCCGTGTAATCTTTGTACTTATAACTGGAAACAGAATCGTCCCAGATTGGCACGCCATCGCGCCAGTCCACGGTTTTGTCATATCCACGCGGGTCATAATTTCCAACCGTTCCATCCCAAACGGGTTCACGTGAATCCGCCGGCACAGACTTAATAGATAACAACTTAACCTGGGCCGTTTCTGGTTCCGGTTCTGGATAAATATAGTTTGGCATTTGCGCGCGCATAGATTCTGGTGCGCTGTACGCGGGCCCCATACTTAAAACCATCGGCTGTTCTGCCACGGGGGCATTAACCATTGAAATGTTATAACACCCGCCACCGACGCATTCAGACGCCACAACGGGACCCGTCCCACATAAACACAGTATGGACGAAAAAATAAAAGTTCTGCTTTTCATACCTTGAATAATATCACAAAAATGAATTCTTTTGAATACAAATTTGCGTTAAACAGACTTTTTTTGTTGAGATAATATTCCGCACTTTGCTATATTCAAAAAAACACAAGGAAAGGATTTTCGCATGAGAAAGATATATGCAGTACTTGCCGTATCATTGTTGATATTGCCGGCGTATGCCACGGAAACGGAAAACGCCCTGGCCGAAGAAGTTATTGCCACGAATGACACGGCATCGGAAACATCAACTGCGGAAACGACGGTTGCAACAATTTCGGAAACATCAGATGCGGATTACACCAATCCAGATATTAAATTTCCGCACGGCCTGCAATTGGGCTTGGGCGTGTCTGCAACAGGTGGTATGGATTGGTTTGTAGGATATGCGAACAAGAACTTTGATTCATTTTGGTTAAAGCGTTTTGGTCTTCGTCTGAATTTTGCAACAACCGCGCCACTGAAATCTGCGATTAATTCTGGCTTGGATTCAATTGTTGGCGACGGCCTGGAACTGGGTGACGGATTGTCTGTGGATAATCTGGATTTAGACGCACAACACTTTGCCGCCTTGGTGGACTTTTATCCGTTTGGTGACACGTGGTTCTTGGGTGGTATCAGAATCACAGGCGGTTATTACTGGGGTCGCTTGAACGCGTCTGCAAATATTGTTGGCGAATTGGACGGGGCGCCCGCCGGTGGCCATACGTTCGAATTGTATGATACTATGTATATGTACACCGGTAACGATGTATCTGGTACGGCGGAACTGAATTGGGATTATAATGGACCATACCTGGGGGCTGGCTTTGATTTAGGATTGTTCGCCGGATTAAAGATTTATTTTGATGCGGGCGTGGTGTTTACGAATCGGGCGGCCCAATTGGGACTGGATTTGCCGTTGAATAACTTGATGGTTATGGAAAATGGCGCGTGGACCCCGGTTGATGGCTCATTAGTGGACGAATTTTATAATATTCGGGACCAGGCATTGGCCGATGCCCAAGAAGAATTGGACAAATTAACATTCTATCCGATGGTAAAAATCGGTTTTATGTACCGATTCTGATAAATCAGACCGCCGAATCGGCGGTTTTTTGTTTCCGATGATTCGGAAAAATGCCCGGTACGAATCGTAAAAAACGAAAAAAATTGAAAAAAACAAAAAAATACAGAAAAAATTAAAAAATAAAAAACGGCGGATTTCTGGGGATTTTTTCCGAATTGTTCGGTTTCGGCAAATTTTTTCAAAATTATTTTGGATAAATCGCTTGACTTTTGGAAAAAATGTGCGCATACTATGCGGGCTTTCAAGTTGAGACGAAATCAAAAAAGAATCTCAACCCCTGAAATTTCTGCGGTTAACGGAACGACTGATGAAACGGGGTTCTTGTTAAACACGCAAACATTGTGAATAAAAGCAGCTCATCAAAAGATTTTGATTCTTTCAAAATCTGTTCAAGAAGAGATATGCAGACAGTTGAATTTGGAATTATCCAAACTTTGACTAAGTCAATGTGCATATCCTAGACAGGTAGTAGGTTTACATATTAAACCTCGTTAAAAAACTTGTCTTGCGAATAATTATCATGTAAAGACGAACTGAATATTAATGTCAGGTTTGTTTATGCACAGGGCTTAACTACAAGTTTTTCTAAAACTTGAGAGTTTGATCCTGGCTCAGAACGAACGCTGGCGGCAGGTCTTAGGCATGCAAGTCGAACGGGTGAAG
>CALXMA010000007.1 GCA_944389345.1 uncultured Alphaproteobacteria bacterium
TCCTATACGGGTGGCAATACTGCCGTACTTACAACTGACTATATCACTGTATTGACGCTTGTCAATACATTTGTAAACATGGGTATCAATACCAGTGTGATTACAGTTGTAGTGGCGGGTGTGTTGTATGTTGTGTTGGTGGTGCCAGAATTTGTTTGGAGTGTGTTTTTTATATTGTTTTCGTGTTTTTGTATTTTTTTTGAGGGGTTGTTTTTTTGTGCGTTGTTTTCGTGTGTCTTTTGTGTTTTTTTTTGGCTGTTTCTTTGGGTGTTGTTGTTTTTGCGTGTGCTGTTTTCGGTTTTTTTGTGTTTTTTGGGGGTTTTCGGCTGTTTCTTCGGGCATTGTTGTTTTTTTATATTGTTTTCATGTGCTTTCGGGCGTTTTTTTTACTGTTTCTGTGGCGTGTTGTTTTTGTGTGTTTTTTTGGGGTGCTTTTGTGTGTTTCTTTGGGGGTGTTGTTTACTTGTCTTTTCGGGGGGGGCTTTGGCTGTTGTTTTTGCGGGGGTCTTTGCGTGTTGTTTTGGCGTTATTATTTGTGAATTATGTGGCGGGTTTTCTTGCTTTTTGCAGAATATACATATAGAATTATCCGTAAATGACGGAAAGGATATTCGTATGTTGAAAAAGTTTTTATTGGCACTGGTGGCGTGTGTGACGTTTGTGTCTGGGGCGTGTGCCGAAATCAAGGTTGATATTATTGCTGGCGCGGCCGAACCTATATCGGTTGCGGTGCAAAAAATCGAAACTGTTGGAAATGTGTCTGGGGACGACGCAAAAATGATACGCGATGTTGTGGATGCGGATCTGAAATCAACGGGGTTGTTTCGTATTGTTGCCCGTGATGCGTTGCCGGAATTTGTCGAAATGGGAAAGTTGCCTGATTTTACGTTGTGGTCCGCGGTAAAGGCCGATGTGTTGGTTCAGGCAAAGTTATCCGCAGAATCAGGTGGGCGGTATAATCTGGAATTCTATGTTTGGGATGTTAATGGCAAAGAACAGATAGAGGCGCAAAGTTTGGTCGCGTCTAAGAAATCTGCACGTCGGTTGGCGCACATTATGGCCGATGCGATTTATGAACGGTTGACGGGCGAAGTTGGATATTTTGATACACAAATCGTATTTATTGCCGAAACCGGCCCCGTGGACCAGCGGATTAAACGTATGGCTATTATGGATCAAGATGGGCATGGTATGCGGTATTTGTCTGACAAAGATACCTTTGTTATGTCGCCACATTTTTCGCCCAATATGCAGACTATTGTGTTTTTGTCGTTCCGTGACGATGACCCAATGGTGTGGACGTTGGATTTGGAAACCGGGGAACAGCGTCGTTTGGGACAATTTGGCGGAATGAACTTTGCACCGCGATTTTCACCAGATGGGTCGAAAATTGCGCTGTCGCTGGTCAAAGATGGTATTACACATATATATGAATATGATATCGAAACCAAGGCGTTAAAGCAGTTGACGTTCGGATATTCGCTGAATACCAGTCCGTCTTATTCCCCAGACGGTAAAAAATTGGCGTTTAATTCTGATCGCAGTGGTAATCAACAGATTTATGTGTTGGACCTGGAATCGGGGGAGGTGGAACGTATTACGTATGGGGCGGGGCGTTATGCCACGCCGGCGTGGTCCCCAGACGGCCAGTTTATCGCGTTTACTAAAATTGCAGATGATACGTTCTATATCGGAATAATGTCGCCAAATGGGCGTAATGAAAAAATATTGGCCGGCGGATGGTATATGGAGGCGCCGTCGTGGGCACCCGGGTCGCGTCGTGTTGTGTACTATGAAACAGAAAAGGCGTTGGATGGTATCGAACGTATGAGTCATATTCGCAGTGTCGATATCACCGGGCAAAATTTGTATGATATTCCGTTGCCTGATGGCATATACGGGGTAGAACCAACGTGGTCGCCAAAGTTGCCGTGATTCTGTGAAACTGTTTAATTTAATGTTTTTAGTTGTGTGCGGAATTTGCGCCGGTGATGCCGGCGCGGTGCCCGCGGTTGTGGATTATATTGTGGACGGCGATACGTTTGCCGGTCGGGTGAATCTGGATGATGATATTCAGATAACCGTGCGTGTCAGATTGATGGGGATTGATACACCAGAACTGAGTGGTAATTGCGATAAAGAAATTGATATGGCCGTGCGGGCGCGCGACAGATTGGCGGAATTGTTGCCGATTGGCAGTGTCGTCGAACTGCGCGACGTCAAAGATGATAAATATCTGGGGCGAATTGATGCGCGCGTTTATAATGCAGATGGGCGTGATGTGGTTCGGGTTTTATTAGATGGTGGTTTTGGGCGACCGTATGATGGCGGGCGACGTACATCTTGGTGCGAATAATTATTCTGATGATATGCCGATTTTTTCTGTAAAAGTAAAAAAAAATCCCGCAATTGCGGGATGTTGATTATGCACTGTGGCGGTTGATTGCATCGCTGATTTCATCCAATGATGCGTTGCATGGCAACATTGGTTCGAACCATACGTTCGCAGTGCCCGGACGAATGCGACCGTGCTTTGGCCAGTACAGACCCGCGTCTGTGCCAACCGGCAATATAGGTAATTTTAACTGGTGCGCCAAAAACAGCAGACCACGTTTTAATTTAACTTTCTGGCCGGGTTTTGCACGTGTGCCTTCGGGAAAGATTATCAGCACCATGCCGTCCATAATTTTTTTTGCAACCGCATTGGTTAATTTCTGCATATTGGTGGCGCCACGTGCACGGTTTACCGGTTGCAGACCCATACGCCAAAATGCCCAACCGTAAATCGGTATCCACAGTAATTCACGCTTTATAATAAAAAATGAATTCGGAATGTGGGTCGATAATACCGCAATTTCCAATATTGACATATGCTTGGCCGCGATGATGGATTTCCCGTCCAGTCTGATATTGCCATTCGGGGCAACGGGGATGCCGTTTTCTTCGTGTGGGGGATAGTGTATCGTATATTTTATCCCACCAACCAGGCGCGCCACACCCAATACGCCAGATGCACATGTTAATACAAAAAATCTGTTTATACGCTTTGACACCAGGCCAACCAACAATATCGGTGCCCATAAAATAAAATACAGCGCCAGTAAAACCTTGAAAGCAATTGTTCTTATCATTTTTTATTTTTTCCCTTTGTTATATTTTAACCTTCTTTGATGCCGAACAGTGTGGCGATATATT
Organism: uncultured Alphaproteobacteria bacterium; assembly: GCA_944389345.1. Lineage (GTDB taxonomy): Bacteria > Pseudomonadota > Alphaproteobacteria > Rs-D84 > Rs-D84 > Enterousia. The sequence goes on from CALXMA010000007.1 coordinate 3,196, forward strand.
TTATATATTCTATACCCCATCGTTCAAGTCTTTTTGTTGCGGGCATATCTGTCAGTGGAACAGGGCAGGTGGCAACCTCTATGTACGGTAATTCGTGTTCTATTAAATATTTGGCGCGGTTCATATGGTCTTCGGTTGTTATCAAAACAATTCGGTCCAATCCCGCACGTTCCACAATTTTTCGTATTGCCAGTGCGTTTTGATATGTCGATTTAGAATCTGATTCAATTGTCACACGGCGTGCCATTTCAAATGAACCATCCGTGCCGGCGCCAATTATGTACAAATCTGCGCCCGGATTTTTGCGCAATTGACGCATTGCAAACGGTATACGACGCATGTCGCCCGTCAGTACAAATATTGTATCATCGGGCAATATAGTTGCACAATGGCGGGGGGCCATGGATTTGAATATCATTCCGCCAATAAGAAAACAACTGATAATCAATAAAGACGGGGTTAATAATTTCATATCTGGCTGTTTTTCAAAATGTCCAATGTTGTGCGACGGGTTATCCATATCGCAAATACCACAATGGCCACCGGCAACAATATCAGTGCAATCCAACCGCCACCAGATATGTCCAGCATCGCCATCAGACCAACACGTGCACTGTGCGCCGCCCACAGTATCATTAACAGTACCGGTGTCGCCACAATAAAGCCGGCACCACCCGCAACAGTGCAAATCTTGGCAATAATGATTTGCATTTGATTGGTGATATAGCCGTCGGTCGCACCAATCTGGTTTAATATTTCCAGTTCACGTTTATGCAACATTGCGGTGTTGCGCGCAATGTATGATATACATATTCCGATTGTCCCCAATGCTAAAACCAGTATGAATGATGCAATCGCAATCATTTTCCATCCGGCCGACGTAGATGTCTTTAACGCCTGGGCGTGGGTCAAGAAACGCGCGTGTGGGGAAATTTGTTCGCCGACATGTTCCAAGTCCGCCGTTGTATTAAACTGTAATTCATACATTTTCGGCAGATAGCGTTCCAATGCGTTGCCACCGCCAGACATCCATGGCCCCAGTAAATCACGCATTTCTTCGGCAGATATTTCGGTCGTTTTGGCGATTTTGTCGGCGTTTTCGTCCAGAATCTTTTTAACCCGGTCGTTGTTGTCGGAATCCATAATCTGGACCGTGGCGAACAGGTCCCACTGGGCATTCCAGCGCGTAACACCCGTACCAATCGCCAGGCATATCCCAAACGCAACCACCGCCAGAAATGTCAGCAATGACATAATTGCCGTCATAAACACAGATTGGTCATGAACCAGTGAAAAAACAATCGGTCTTTTCTTCATCACGTATTTCCAATATCATCGAATTGTTTGGATAATTCTGCAAAATAATTTTGTGGTTTTGGGCCACGCCATACCTTGGCCTGAGTGGTGGCGGTGTTTGTATTTGTTGTTGTTTGACGCGGTGTGGTGGCGCGGTTATTCATAAAACTGACCCGATGATTTTCAACGTGTATTACCGGGAATTTGTACGTTTCCATTAACTTGGTACTGTGTGTTGCCAATATAATGGTTGTGCCAAATGTTTTGTTCATCTGGATAAACAATTCCATCAGGCGCGACGCGTTTTCGTCGTCCAGGTTGCCCGTCGGTTCGTCGGCCAGCAAGATTGCCGGCTGGATAATAATTGCGCGGGCGACGGATACACGCTGTTGCTGGCCCCCGGATAATGTTTTGGGGTTTGCGTCCGCATATTTCGCCAAACCCACCCATTCCAATGTCTTGGACACCAGTTTTTTTATTTTTGATTCAGAAATCCCACGTACGCGTAATGGTAATGCGACGTTGTCAAATACCGACATGTGTGATAACAGGGAATATTCTTGGAATACAATCGCCATTTTATGGCGCAGTTTGGCGATTTCATCGCGCGACATTTCGTTCGTGATGCGCCCGAATAACTTTATTTGACCACGACACGGTCGATGTAATTGATATATCAGTCGCAACAGCGTTGTTTTTCCCGCGCCAGACGCCCCAGACAGGAAATAAAACGCCCCAGAACTGATATTAAAAGATACGTCCGAGAGTACTTCGCGTGCGTTATCATCATATCGCGCGCCAACATTTGCAAAAGAAATGGCGGTATTATCTTCCATGTCAAAAATCATATTAAAAAAACGCGTTATGGTCAAGTGTGCAAGAAATAAAAAATGCGCCAATCGGCGCACTTTTTATTTTTAACCTGTGATTAGTCAACAACCTTGGTCGTGGCGTTTCTGTTCTTGGCCCAAACTTCTTCGCCAGTGCCCGGGTATTGTGGGCGTTCTTTGCCATAGGAAATTGTTTTAATACGTTCTGGTTCAATTCCCTCTGAAATCAGGACGTGTGCCGCGTTACCCGCACGCAATGCGCCCAATGCCAGGTTGTATTCTGTGGAACCGCGTTCGTCACAATGACCTTCTAAGATAACATTGATATCTGGGTTTTGTTTCATATACAAAGACTGTTCTTCCAGCGAATCGCGCGCGTCGTCAGAAATTACCGCGGAATCAAATGCAAAGAAAACCTTGTCATCGTTGATATTGCTGGGGCCACCGTTGCATGCCGCCAGACCGAATGCGATTAAACACAGTAAAAATTTTTTCATCTTTTTCCCTTTTTGTAATTTTTACATCTATAAATTTAGCAAATTTTCTAAAAAGTTGTCAATATGTGATTTTTATGCTTGGGAAAGAATGTCGGTTTGTGGTATACTTGTAAAAAAAATGGAGGAAAAGTACTCATGAAAAAATTAGTCTCTTTGGCTGTATTGTTGGGATTGACGGCCCCCGCGGTCGCGGCGCCCAGTTATTTGACACGCGATGAAAATGGCGGTTATCGTGTAACGTATGATTATACGGACAAGGCTAAAACTGGTTGGTATGTCGGTGCACGTGCAGATTTGAATTTCTGGACATGGAAAAATAAATATCATGCGTCGGATAATTTTGCGGCAGCCGAAGAATATAACGAAGACGATTATTCGTTTGAACCTGTCTTTGGTGGCAGTCTGTTTGGCGGATTCCGCTTTGCGTATTATTGGCGCGCGGAATTAGAAGCGGGATATATGGGCTATTTCGAAGACCAAGATGCAATGGCGCAGTATGAACTGCAAATCCCATATTTAATGCTGAACGGATACTATGACATGTCAAATGGTGTGTATCTGGGGTTGGGTGTTGGTGTTGCAATGCCAATCGAAACGATTGATATGCCGGGATATACCGATGGCAGTAATCGTACCCAATATGGGTTTGCACCAATGGCGGGTGTAATGTTGGGATATTCGTATGAATTAGACAATAATTTGGTACTGGATTTACGTTATCGTTTGTCTGGTATGACGGGGTTGCATCATCGTATTGATGATTTGACGTCAGGCGCAGAAACACACTGGTTTGAAAACGAAATTGATTTCGTTTTGGACAATTCAATATCGATTGGTATCAGATATGAATTTTAGTGCATAAAAACTGTTGACCCGATTCGCAGAAATGTGATAGTATTGACTGTAGGTAGAGAGAATTGATGAAAAACAATTTGAAAATTTCAAGACTGGCGATAGTTTGTGTCTTGTGTACGGCGGTATCTGGGGCGTATGGTGCTTCTTCGGTTCGTGCATTGGGGGGCAGTGGTACGTACACCAGTGCGGCCAGTGCGACAACTGCGAATGATACATCAAATACGTCTGTGCGTGGCGGTTCGTTGCGTGTGACGCCGTCTTCTGGTGTTTCTGGGACGGGTACAACAATTAATGCGGGTACGACAACCAGTGGTCGTGTTGCGACAACGCCGCGTTTATCAATTGGTCATTATTTGGGTGGCGGTACATCCGTCAGCGGGGGCAGTTCGTTGCGTCCGCAAAACCCGGGTACGTCGGGCGGTTCTTCGACCGGTGGTTCTTCGTCTGGTGGAATGGATCCAGGGGTTAGCGGGGCAATAATGGATTCTATTGATGATCTGCAACGTGATGTGGAATCGTTGTATGATGCGGATACGAATCTGGCGGACCAGATGAAAACCAAACAGGATTTGTTATATCCGGCGGCCGATGGCTATATTATCATAGACGACAATAATGAAATCTTTGTTGATGTTGATGCGTTGGCGGAAACTATTGAGAGTGTCGCGGGCGAAGATGGACGCGAAGTTGAATTGGGTTCCGATAATGATAATTTGTTGTGGCGCTATGTTGGGGATGGTTCTTGGAATATCTTGATTTCCAAGGATGAAATTACCGGACCCCAGGGGCCACAGGGTGAACCGGGCCAGGCGGCCAATATTGATGAAATTATGGCCGAAATGAACGAGGTTATTGATGCCGCGGTCGAAGGTCTGGTTACCACGGAAGAACTGGAAACTAAATTGGCGCCGTATGCGACGAATGTTGCGGTACAGACCGCAATTGAAACGGCAACCGCTGATTTGGCCAGCAAAACGGATTTGTCCGAGTTGGCGACCAAGGAAGAATTGGCGGGGTATGTGTCTGATGCGGACCTGACAAATTATCCGACCACCACACAAATGCAAGATTGGGTTGCACGTGGTCTGGAGGGCAAGGCGGACAAGGCGAAAACTTTGCAGGGGTATGGGATTACCGATGCGTACACCAAAGACGAAGTTTATAACAAGGGCGAAGTCGATGGTATGGTTGAAGACTTGGTCGCGGGCGACGTAGAAGGTGCATTGGTTGGTAAAGAAGATAAATCAAACAAGATTCAGGAAATTACCGCGGAATCTACGGCCGATCAATATCCGTCCGCTGTTGCGGTTCGTACGGCATTAGATGCCAAGGCGGACAGCACGACGGTTGAACAAATTGAACAGAATGTTACCAATATTCAGCAAGATGTTACCGATGTTCAACAGGATATCACAGATGTTCAGCAAAATATTACAACCGTTCAAGAAAGTGTAGAAAATGTTACAACGAATGTAACAAATATTACTAATCAGGTTACAGAAATAACAAATCCGGAAACGGGTCTGGCCAGCAAGGTTGACGATGCGGTTGCCACCGCAGGCGAGGCGTCGACCAAGGTTGATGAAATGCAGGCGACCGTTGGCGAATTGGGTACGGCCGTGGGCGGATTGGAAATGGTTGTTGGCGACGAAGAATCTGGATTGGTTGCCGACGTTGCGGGTGCGGTTGAAACCGCCAATGATGCATCGGCCAAGGTTGATGGAATGCAAACGACGGTGGGTGAATTAGAAACGTCTGTTGGGGCGTTGGAAACAACCGTTGGCGATGAAAATTCCGGCTTGGTCAAAGATGTTGCTGATGCGAATGCGGCGGCGACGGCGGCCCAAGAAGCCGCCGAAGAGGCGGTCGCCGGATTGGAAGGCAAGCAAGATGCATTGGGTTTTGTACCAGAAGATTCTGCAAATCGTGCGACGGCCATTACGGCAGAAAACCAGGCATCGGAAACAAACTATCCGTCTGTTGGCGCAATCGTTAATTGGACCAATGAAAAGATTAACGAATTGTCTGACACTGGTTTACCAGTGAATCCAGACAGTATTGGCAGTGGTGCAATCAATAACGATAAATTGGCGCCCGATGCGGTTACCGAAGACAAGATTGCCGATGGCGCGGTTGGTACCGATCAAATCAAAGATGATGCCGTAACGGCGGACCAGATTGCGCCCGATGCGGTTGGCAATGAACAGATTGCCGATGGTGCGGTAACGACTGACAAGTTAGGTCAAGATGTCCAGACGGCATTGGATGGCAAGGTTGATGAATCTGAATTAGGTGCGTTGGCCAAGAAAAATCAGATTGCTGATGCGGATGTTGCGGATAACGCGGCCATCGCCAAGAGCAAGTTAGCCGAAGATGTCCAGGTGGCGTTGGATAATGCGGCCAATGCGGTCAGCATGACAGGGGCCACACCGAACAGTGTTCTGGGGACAGGCGCCAGCGGTGAAAAAGTTTGGTATGCAATCGCAGAATAAGACGCGGTGAACATTCAGAAAGGAAAGGTAGGAAAGTATGAAGAAAAGTAATATCGTTTTTTCTGGAATTATGGCAACCATTTTGATGGGGGCCGGGGCCGCGAATGCCGCGACTGTGATTGCCAGCCAGGGCTATGTCGACAGAAAAGATGCCGAAATTACAACCAATCTGGAACAAAATTACGCCACCAAAGAATCTGTCAGCGCGTTGGATGATGCGATTAATAACCAAGAAACTGGTTTGGCGGGTAAAGTAGACAGTTTGGATGATGCAATCAATAATCCTGATACCGGTTTGGCGAATACGGTTGGTGAATTGGAAACGGTTGTGAATGACCCGGACAGTGGTTTGGCCAGCAAGGTTGATGATGCGGTTGCCACCGCGGGCGAGGCATCGACCAAGGTTGATGGAATGCAAACGACGGTGGGTGAATTAGAAACGTCTGTTGGGGCGTTGGAAACAACCGTTGGTGATGCGGAATCCGGATTGGTCAAAGATGTTGCCGATTTGGGTACAGAAGTAGATGGTTTGGGTGCAGATATCGGTAATACAGAATCTTTGGCGACAACGTCCAAGGAAGTTGTTGGTGCAATTAACGAAATCGATGCCGATTTGACCAATAAAGAAGATAAATTAAACAAGATTCAGGAAATTACCGCGGAATCTACGGCCGATCAATATCCGTCGGCGGTTGCGGTTCGTACGGCTTTGGCGGACAAGGCCGATGCGTCCGAGGTTGCAAATATCACAAATAATATAACAGAGATTGAACAGACATTCCAAGAAATTACCACACCAGGTACTGGATTGGTTGATGTTGTTGGTGATGCCGAAGGTGGATTGGTCAAAGACGTTGCCGATTTACAGGGAACCGTTGGTAATGCGGAATCTGGATTGGTTGCCGACGTTGCGGGTGCGGTTGAAACCGCCAATGATGCATCGGCCAAGGTTGAAGAATTGGGCAACACGGTTGGAGAACTAGACACGGTTGTTGGTGATGAAACATCTGGATTGGTTAAGGATGTTGCCGATTTGGGAACCGCGGTTGATACCGCCGAAGGTGAAATTGATGCGTTGCAGGGAACTGTTGCAGGCAAGGCAGATCAGTCTGCACTGACATCTGGGTTGGCATTAAAAGAAGATACCGCGAACAAGACCGCAAAGATTACCGAAGAAAACGAGAGTTCGGCCACTTTATTCCCGACAATTGGTGCAATTACCGAATGGACGGCCCAAGAAATTTCTGGGTTGTCTGAATTGCCACCGAATCCAGATTTGATGGAAGATGGGATTTTGCCGGGATCAAAATTGGAAAGTGGTGCCATCACGACCGACAAGATTGCCGCGGATGCCGTAACGGCGGACAAGATTGCGGCCGGTGCGGTTGGAACAGAACAAATCGCCGATGGTGCGGTAACAGGGGATAAACTTGGTGAAGAACTGAGTGCAGAAATCGCTGGCAAGGCAGACGCCGAAAATGTCTATGCCAAAGATGAGACGTACACAAAAACAGAAACAGAAGACAAAATCAAGGAACTGGGGTTGCCCAGACCAACCGCAGATTGCGTTTCTGATTCAAACCTGTGTGTATTGTCTGTGAACGAAACGGGGAATCTGGCGTGGGTTAGTGTAACAAGCCCGTTGGAATAAAAAACGATTAACGAAAAAAATACAAGGGAAGGAAAGAGAGAATGAAAAAATTAACAGCAGGTATTTTTGCAACATTATTGGCCGTTGTTTCGGCGGGTGATGCGAACGCAAAAATCGCGTCCCAGGCCTATGTTGACCAAGAAGTTGGCGCGGTAGAAGCAACCGTGACCGAAGTTCAGGAAAATGTTACCAACGTTACACAACAGGTTACACAGGTAACAGAACAAGTTGCAGAAATTACCACACCAGGTACTGGATTGGTTGATGTTGTTGGTGATGCCGAAGGTGGATTGGTCAAAGATGTTGCCGATTTGGGTACAGAAGTAGAAGGTTTGGGTACAGATATCGGTAATACAGAATCTTTGGCAACAACGTCCAAGGAAGTTGTTGGTGCAATCAATGAAGTCGAAGGTCGTGTTGATACCGCCGAAGGTGAAATTGATGCGTTGCAGTCAACTGTCGCAAGCAAGGCGAACACCTCAGATTTGGGCGCGTTGGCGAAAAAGAATACGGTTGGCACAGCGGACATCGATGCCAAGGCCGTCACAACAGAAAAATTGGCCGATGGAATCGTCACATCTTTGGGCAAGGCAGACACCGCGTTACAGCAGGGGGCTTTGTCGGATTATCAGACCAAGACCCAGGCAGATGCCGCGTATGCTGTTAAGACATTAGAAGGTCAGGTTGGTGTCGTTTCTGCGGAAAATATGCATACAACGGCCAGCACGGTTGTAACCGCAATTGCCGAAGTTGCAGATGAAGTGGATGACGCACAACAGGCCGCGACCACTGCACAGGGTGAAGTGGATGCATTAGAAGCCGTGGTGAACAATGAAACAACAGGTTTGGCCGCCGCGCATACCGCAATTGACGCCGTTGAATCCAGTGTTAGTGGAATCCAGTCTGATTTGGCACAAATGCCGACAAATACAACAATTGGTACATTAGGCAATTTGCAGACGGAGGAAAAGACTAATCTGGTTGGTGCAATCAATGAGGTGAATACCAATGCAGATAACGCCGCCACCGCCGCCGCCGCCGCAGACAGCAAGGCAGCCGCCGCACAAAGTGCCGCGGATGCCGCCCAGGCAACCGCGAATGCGGCCATCCCAAAACCGGCGGGCAGTTGTGCAGAACCCGGTGCAACATGCGTGTTGGTGTATAACGGAACATCGTATTCTTGGGAAGATATTGCACGTGCAACAGAAGAATAATATATGCGTGTGATACAGGAATTCGTGTGGTGTGTGGGATAATCCGCGCACACCACACGGAACAGAATTTTGGGACAGAACGACGCAAAGAATTAGACTGGTACACAAAGAACATTTTTAGTTTAGGTAGTGCGATATGATGAGAGCAAAAGGTATTTTAGCGGTTTCTTTTTTGGCTATGTTGGCCGTTGGGCCGGCAATGGCCGAGATTGCATCCAAGGGCTATGTCGACGAGAAATTAGAGACCAAGGCCGATGCGTCCGCGCTGAGTGGATATGCAAAAACCACTGAATTGAATGCGGTCAGTGGACGTGTGACAACGGCACAAGATACCGCAGATGCCGCGAAAGAGGCCGCAGAGAATGCCCAGACGACCGCAAATACTAAGGTTACCGCAAATGCCGGAATAACCGGGGCAACGCATACCAAAATTACCTATGATTCCAAGGGGTTGGTGACCGCGGGGACGGATTTGACCGCGAATGATATCCCAACGATTCCATCGTCCAAGGTTTCGGGATTGGGGTCTTTGGCAACAAAAAGTTCTGTGGGTACAAACGATATCGCAAATGGCGCCGTGACATCGGCCAAGTTGGGCGAAGATGTCCAGGCCGCATTAGAACAGGCGGGCAGTGCCGTTCAGCCGGGCAATATGCCGGTTGCCACAGGCAGTGCCGTTGGTGGTGTTAAGTCGGGTGCTGATATTACCGTTGCCGCAGATGGTGCCGTTACCGTAAACAGTGCGACAAATGCCGATCATGCGACCAGTGCCGACAGCGCAACAAACGCAACAAATGCGACAAACGCTACAAACGCTGACCATGCGGATACCGCTGATACTGCGACAAATGCGACAAACGCAACGAATGCTACGAACGCCACAAACGCGACCAAGGCGACCCAGGACGCGGATGGCAATGTTATTACGGATACGTATGCAACCAAAACGGAATTAGGTGCCAAGGCGAACACCGCAGATTTGGCCGAAGTTGCGACAACGGGGTCTTATGATGATTTGGCAAATAAACCAACGATTCCGACCGTTAATAATGCAACGTTGACAATTCAGCGCAATGGAACCCAGGTTGACACGTTTACCGCAAATGCGTCTGCGAATAAGACAATTAATATAACTGTGCCGACCAAGACCAGTGAATTGTCTAATGACAGTGGTTTTGCAACAACAACCCAGGTGAATGCACGTGTTGCCACCGCCCAGGGATCTGGTAATGCGAACAAGGCCGTCGTTACTAATGCCAGTGGTAATATCACAACGGGTACTATTGCGTCGGGGATGATTGCAGATGGTGCCGTGACGTCGGCGAAAATTGCAGATGGCACGATTACGGCAAATGATATCGCAAACGGTACTATTACGTCCGGAAAATTGGCCACGGCGGTTCAGTCTGCGTTGACCAGTGCCGGGACCGCGGTACAGCCGGATGATTTGGCCGAAGTTGCAACAACGGGGTCTTATAACGATTTGGCCGACAAGCCGACAATTCCGAAACAGATTACCGTGGATTCTGCATTAAGTTCGACCAGTACGAACCCGGTTCAGAACAAGGTTATTAATACTGCGTTGGCGGGCAAGTTGTCCACCACGGGAACCGCCGCGCGTGCGACCGCCGATGCGTCGGGTAATAATATCGTCAATACTTATGCGACCAAGTCCCAGATAACGGCGTTGGACAGTTCGTCCACCGGAACAGGGGCCGTGGTTACGGCGGTATCACAGACCGATGGTAAGGTGTCTGTGACCAAGGGGAATGTAAAGATTCCTGTGGGTGGTGAAAATGCCACGTCGTATGCAACGATATGGGTTCAATAGGTTGTAGGTTTTACAATTTATTGGCTTTTCAAGGAGAGAGAAGCACCGCGTCCCCGCCGTTATGGCGGGGCGATTCTTTTTTGTGAAAAATCTGGTTCGGGATTGCTGTGGTGGATGTCGTGTAATGGTGGAATAAATACCCGAATAAGGCCGGTTGATTGCGGTTTGTAATTTGTTTGGGGTCGTTTGTGTTTGGGGGCGCGGTGGCGTGGGTGATAATTTCAAAAAATTTATCTGGGGCGTAATGTTGTTGTGTGTGGCAGATTTTAGTAGTGGCGAAATGCAGTGATTAAAGGTGCGGGGCAGATTCCCTTTTATCTTGTAGTTTATCACCCGGTTTCACTTTGATTTTTTCAGAATGTTGTTTATGTAATTTGTAATATATTGTGGGTTGGGTAAGCGTGTCAACGGGGTGGCCCATATTTTTATGGGGTGCCATGCATCGTGTGTGTTATTAATGCGGGTGCATCAAGACTAAAACAGTGCGATTAATCCAACCCCCAGGCCCGCCGCGATGATTGCGCCGATTGTTAATGGCCAGAAATATTTTTTTACTATCGCGTTTGCACGTTCTTGGAAAAAATACAGCAATGTTGCAATTGTTGCAAATCTGCCCGTGCGGAATATCGCGGATACCCCCAAGAATATCCATATCGGATAACCGATAAAGCCCAGCCACAGTGCCAATAATTTATATGGAATTGGCGTAACCGCCGTCAATACGATTATCAATATACCGTATTTTGAAAACATCGGCTTTATCGCGTTTTCTATTAAATCTGGGTTGGAAAATGTGTTTATCAGCCACAGGCCCACGGAATCCCACAACCAGGCACCTATCATATATGCAATCGCGCCACCAACAATAGACCCCAATGATGCCGCAATTGTAATTGGAACCGCGCGTTTCTTGTTCGCGATAATCGGCGGGGTCATAAATACTTCGGGTGGAATAAACAGAAATATCGATTCGCATATTGTCAGAATAAATACAATCCATGAATATGTACGAGATTCAGATTTACTGAGTATATATTCTGCGAATTTCATGTGCGGTTTTCCTTTCGTTTTGGCAAAAAATTTACTTGATTGTAATTTATTATTTTATATTTTACAATCATATTGTAATCGGATTATAAACATGAAACGGCAAAATAATTCTAGTCGTCCAGAACGCGTCGCCAGCAAGGTACAAACGTTGGTCGCGGAAATTCTGCGCGATGATTTTGGTGATGATAAAATCGTGGCGGGGGTATCGCTGGTTGGGGCGGTGGCCCATGGTGGTCTGCAATTCGTGCGGTTGTTTTATTATTCGCGGAACCCAGATGTTGCAACCGTGCAAAAGCGCTTGGACGAAATTACCAAGACTGTGCGATATGAATTGGCCGCGCGTATGAATCAGAAATATGTCCCAGATATTCGGTTCGAATATGATGATACCCTGGACCGTGCCGAACGCATTGATAAGTTGTTGGATAATTTAGGTGAATAGTGTGGCGCGGGGAATACAGCAAGTTTTTAGTGTAAGTAAATCTTTGGAAGATAGTCTGTATTGTATCACAGACCAAACAAGACCGTCTGTGGCCATTGGTTTACAGGGTACGTTGCGTGATGATGTTCAACGGCGGGGACATTCTTTGTTCTTGTATAATGGTAATTGGCGACCGTTGGGTTTTATCAAGGGGTATACATTGCGTCGGCCAATGTTTCAAAAGTGGTCTGGGGATTTGATTCAGGCCAAGGTCGATTATCTGTTCGTGGACAAGTGGCATCAGCGGTCTGGTATTGGTGGGGCACTGTTGCGGGCGTATGAAAATTATTGTCGGGAACATGGGGTTGGGGCAATTATTTTACAGCGGGTTCCAACAATTCAGGCCCTGCGTTTTTATTCCAGACATGGGTATGTCAATATTGCCGGTAATTACATGATGGGCAAAATATTAAATTCAAATACACGTTAAAAACAGATTGAAAGTTTATATATACTGGTGTATTATTGCCGCATACTTTTATTAATCTGTTAATTCCGGGGTGTGTTTGTATGAATCAAAAAAATATCAGAAACTTTGCAATTGTGGCACACATAGACCACGGAAAATCTACGCTGTCGGATAGGTTAATCGAATATACGGGTGGTTTGCAATCGCGCGAAATGAAAGACCAGGTGTTGGATTCTATGGACATAGAACGCGAACGCGGTATCACGATTAAGGCACAGACCGTACGGTTGACGTATCACGCAAATGATGGACAAGTTTACCAATTGAACTTGATGGATACACCCGGACATGTGGATTTCTCGTACGAAGTATCACGCAGTTTGTCTGCATGTGAAGGCGCACTGATTCTGGTCGATGCAACCCAAGGGGTCCAGGCCCAGACGTTGGCTAATGCGTATTTGGCGTTGGACAATGATTTGGAAATGTTGCCCGTGCTGAACAAGATTGATTTGCCGTCCAGTGATGTTGATGGCGCGCGTGCACAAATTGCAGATGTTATCGGACTGGATGCCCAGGATGCGATTTGTGTTTCTGGTAAAACGGGGGCCGGTGTACCGGAATTGTTGGAAGAGATTGTAAAGCGGTTGCCAGCGCCACATGGTAATGAAAATGCGCCTGCACGGGCGCTGTTGGTGGATTCTTGGTATGATTCTTATCTGGGGGTCGTTATTCTGGTTCGTGTTGTAGATGGGCGGTTGTGTCGTGGCCAGAAAATACGCTTTATGGCGACAGGTGCAGAATATTCTGTTGAAAAAATAGGATATTTTACCCCGAAAATGGTCGATGTTGATGCGCTGGAAACCGGTGAAATTGGATTTATCATAACTGGGATGAAAACAATTCACGATTGCAAAGTAGGGGATACGATTGTTGATGCCAAGGCGGGTGATGGTTGTGATGCATTGCCCGGGTTTAAGCCGTCTGTGCCGGTGGTGTTCGCGTCGTTTTTCCCGGTGGAATCGGACGATTATCCAAACCTGCGCGACAGTGCGGAAAAATTGGCGTTGAATGATGCGTCGTTTGTGTTTACGGTGGAAAAATCATCCGCGCTGGGGTTCGGGTTGCGGTGCGGATTTTTGGGGCTGTTGCACATGGAAATCATCAGCGAACGGTTGCGTCGCGAATTTAATCTGAATTTGATTAATACCGTGCCCAGTGTGCTGTACAAGGTATACCTGCGCGATGGCAGTGTGATTGATTTGGAAAATCCCGCAGATATGCCAGATCCAACGCGTATCGCGTCAATCGAAGAACCGTGGGTGCGCGCGACGATTATGATGCCTGATAAGTATATGGGGGCGATTATGTCGCTGTGTGCGGAACGGCGCGGAATTCAAGAAAATATTTCATACGTTGGAAATCGGGCGGTGTTGGTGTACGAATTACCGTTGGCGGAAATTGTATTTGATTTTTACGATCGGGTGAAATCTTTGTCGTCGGGGTATGCGTCATTTGACTATGTGGTACAGGGGTATCGGCCATCTGATTTGGTCAAGGTTTCTATTTTGGTTAATGATGAAAATGTGGAACCTTTGTCGTTTATGTGCCATCGCAGTGCCGCAGAAAAACGTGGACGCCAGATTGTTGAACGCCTGAAAGATTTAATACCGCGTCATCAATTCAAGATTCCGTTGCAGGCCGCAATCGGGGGAAAAATTATCGCGCGTGAAACTATTTCTGCATATCGCAAAGATGTTACGGCCAAGTGCTATGGCGGGGATATCACGCGAAAAAGAAAATTGTTGGAGAAGCAAAAGGAGGGGAAAAAACGTATGCGCACATTTGGAAATGTAGAAATTCCACAGTCTGCGTTTATAAATGCGTTAAAGGTTGGCGACTGATGTTTGTTGGTCGGATGTTAATTTAGGTAAGTAAGACGGAAGTATTATGTTGAAAAGCGTTATACATTATTTGATGAAAACACCGTGGAAAGCGATTTCTGCGGATATAGAAGAATATCAATGGTTGAATAAGCAATGTTCTGTGGCGTACAGAAGATTTGAATGCGCAGAATCTGCACTGGTCAAAAGGGTTCATTTTGTCGATAAGGCTAAGGATTTAGACAAGGTGTTGGGATGTGTTAAACGGACGGTTGTTTACCGGGTCGATCCCACAACCAGCGAAATGGTGCCGTATATGTATTCTATGGCATGTGATAATTTCGATAAACATTTTGGGTGTCCTGTTAATGACTGTCCGTTCTTTGGACCCAACAAGGATTATGTTGATGCAAAAAATGAATACGAGAGGTTAAACAGGGAAAGAAAAATCTTTTGGAGAAATCGTATCACAAAAATAAGACAAAGGTAGTGTTGTTATGAATGTTGGTGTAATCAGGTATGTTATTAAAACACCTTTGAAGACGATTAAGAACGATGTCGAAGAATATGTCGTTTTGTCGCGCATATACAGGAATTTACGGCGCATATATCGTCAAACGCGTCGACAGGTTATTGTAGATGTAGAAGAACCAGAACAAATAGAACGCAATGTGGTACATGCCAGTATGGGGTGTGATTTGCGCTGTCCGATTTATGGTTTTGGTGATCCTGTGCCACAGTATTATGAAACGTCGTGCGCATATTTTCACAGAAATCGACCATGTGGAAATGTCGCATGTGCGCGTCGCAGTGTTAATAATCAGTACTTTGTCGTGCGTCGGCAATATCTGAATGCGAAAATAATTCGGGATAATTATTGGTCTGATGTTTTCCAGCGTCAAGGCTAAGACAAAAATATATCAGGGGGTATAAACATGGCGCATCAGTTCTTTTTTAATCCGTTCATTTTGGATAATCTGCCGGCGCCGGCAACCGGGTTCGATGTTGTCCAGGATTTGTCCGAACCACGGTTGCGAATGTATATCACCAGTCGGGGAATAAAAACGTTCTTTGTGCGCAAACGTGTGCATGGTCGGGACAAGCGGATAATTATTGGAAACTATCCGGCCATTGATATCGAAACCGCACGCGGGGCGGTGCCAGAAATACTGGCACAGGCAATGCAAAAGCCAAAGGTTCATCGTAAAAAAATTACGTTGGGAAAGTTCTTGGATATTTACATGGCGAATCGGATTCGCAGAAACAGTTATTCGCGCTATAAACTGGAACGCGCAATCGGTCGGCATTTGAAGCCTTTGATGGATAAAAATATATCTGACATAACATCAAACGATGTCGCAGATGTTATTAAAAATATATCTGGACGCGCAATCGCCGGGCGTATGCAAGAATTATTGCAAAGCGTGTTTAAGTATGCCATCGATACGGGATATTTGCGGGAAAATCCCGTGCTGGCCGTGCCCAAGGTACAACAAAATCGTCGTGTGCGTCCACTGAACAAATCGGGATTTCATCGGTTGATAGATGCGATTAATCGCGAAGAATCGCCGAACCTGCGGGCCGCGTTTTTAATGTTGGTGTATGGGTTTGCGCCAAAGTCCCAGGTGTTTTCTATGCAATGGCGCGATTTGGATTTCAATCATTATACATGGTGCGACAGACCGTTATCTGATATGGCGGTTGTGTTATTACAAGATTTGCCCCAAGATTCACGTTGGGTATTCCCGGGACGGGGGCGGGGGCATCTGACCGATCCGCGGTTGGCGTGGCGACGGGTTGTGCGCGATGCGGGTATACCAGATTTGACCATGGATGATGTTCATAAATTCTTGATGCGACAGTTGGTGTGGGCGTCTGACCGTGAAGATTTCCGCGAAAATATGAACGTGTTGCTGGAAAATGTTATGGACAGAACATAAAAATATGTCTTTGTCAAGCGTTTGTTATAATTTGTTATAATTCCTTGACACTGTTTGCATAAAATGATAGTTTTAAGTAATGACGCCCAAAGATGGGCCACAAAATTAACTGAAACAAAGGACAAAAAATGACAACTTTTGAAAAAGTAAGAAAAATCGTAGCAGAAAAATTGGGTGTGCAAGAGGCGAAAATCGAAGAAACATCCTCTTTTGTGAATGATTTGGGTGCGGATTCTTTGGACGTTGTTGAATTCGTTATGGAAGTTGAAAAAGAATTCGATATTACTATCCCAGATGAAGAAGCCGCAAAACTGACCACGGTTGGTGATGCTGTGAAATATATCGAAGCACACAAAAAATAATATCTGGGGGTATTACCAGATTTGAAATAAATCCGTCATAGTGCCTGTTGGTAGATGGCGGATTTTTTTCTGTACGTGCGCACAGAAACGGTTTATTATATCTGTGGTTGATTTGATACTGAACAAAGGATATTTAAGTATGAAAAGAGTTGTTATTACCGGTATGGGAATTGTGTCGCCGGTCGGTACAGGAATCGAATATGCGTGGAAAAATATCTTGGACGGTGTGTCCGGGGTGCGCAAAATCGATACTTTTGATGCGTCTGATTTGACGTCGCAAATCGCGGGGTTGCCGGTTATCGGAACAGAACCGGGACAATACAACCCAGATGCCGTCGTGGATGCACGTGAACAACGTAAAATGGACAAGTCTATTGTTTATGGCATGGTCGCCGCAGATGAAGCAATGCGTGATGCGGGATTGGCCGAATACGATGGCGATAAAACACGTATGGGTGTATCTATTGGCGCGGGTATCGGTGGTTTGAACACAATATATGATAACTGTGTCGAACTGTATGCGAATGGACCACGTCATATCAGTCCGTTCTTTATCCCAAAGGTTATTATCAATATGACCGCGGGGCATGTGTCTATTAAATATGGGTTAAAGGGACCGAATTTATCCGTGGTGACCGCGTGTGCGTCTGCCGCCCATTCTATTGGCGAAGCAGTGCGTTTGATTCAACATGGGGATGCGGATGTTATGGTGGCCGGTGGCGCCGAAGGTGCGGTTGGTAAAATTGGCGTCGCGGGGTTCTGTGCAATGAAGGCGCTGTCTACGCGTAATGATGAACCGACCAAGGCATCGCGTCCGTGGGACAAGGATCGCGACGGATTCGTTATGGCCGAAGGTTCTGGGATATTGGTTCTGGAAGAATATGAACATGCCGTCGCACGTGGTGCAAAAATCTATGCCGAAGTCGCAGGATACGGGTTGTCGGGTGATGCGTATCATATTACCGCACCGGCCCCAGGTGGCGAAGGTGGTTTGCGCGCAATGCAGGCCGCATTAAAAGATGCGGGTATCGCACCAGCAGATGTTGACTATATCAATGCACATGGTACGTCAACGGGATTGGGCGATTTGGGTGAATTAAGCGCGGTGAAAAATTTGTTTGCCGGGACAGATGTTTCTATGTCGTCCACGAAATCTATGACGGGGCATCTGTTGGGTGCCGCCGGCGCCGTAGAGGCGATATTCTGTGTTCTGGCGATTCGCGATGGTATCGTACCGCCAACAATTAATTTGGAAAATCCAGAAGACGAAGTTGGTGATTTCGACCTGGTGCCGAATGTTGCAAAACAGCGCAAGGTTGACGTTGCATTAAGTAATTCGTTTGGATTTGGTGGAACTAATGCATCGTTGGTTATAAAACGTTTTGAAAAATAAAAGAACGTCCCGCATGGGACGTTTTTGTTTATATGTTTATCTGTGTGTGTCCGCTGGTTCGAACCCACCATGGGCACAAAACAAAAACCACCCGTTTGGGTGGTTTTAATTTTGTGGTCGGAGTGACTGGGCTACTTCGTCACCTGGGCTCGTGCGCATTGTGGCGCACCGGCATACTGCCGTCTGCCTCTCGCCGGCGGTTCGAACAGCTTGTTTCGCTGGTTCGAACCCACCATGGGCACAAAACAAAAACCACCCGTTTGGGTGGTTTTAATTTTGTGGTCGGAGTGACTGGGTTCGAACCAGCGACCTCTACGTCCCGAACGTAGCGCTCTACCAGGCTGAGCTACACTCCGATAACTGTGTTAAACAGGCTGGATTATGCAACCTTTTATATCAAAAATCAATATTTTTTATTTGTTATTTTTCTTTTACTTCGTAAATTTATTTGCAATACTTTCCCACGATAGCAAAAAAAAGGTTTTGCGATGTTCGCAATCAGATTCTTGAAGAAAACTAAATTTGACAGTTATGATGATTATATTCAAAACGGGGCGCCCGTTGTCCCAGAACATTTTAACTTTGCATACGATGTAATTGATGTGTTGGCCAATGAAAACCCAGATGGCGTGGCGTTGCTGTGGACGGATGACAGTGGTATTAAAAAGACTTTTACGTTTCGTGATTTGTCCCGCATGTCGTCCCAGGTTGCTAATTTCTTGGTTGGGCGTGGGTTGCGTCGGGGGGATACTGTTTTATTATTTATGCGTCGGCGGTGGGAATACTGGATTTTAATGATGGCCATGCACAAGGCCGGAATTATCCCAATCCCGTCAACTAATCAATTAAAGGCCGAAGATATAGAATATCGTATAGAGCAGGCCGAAGCCCGGGCAATCATCGCGTTTGATGATGGGCATATTATCGGCGAAATAAAAAGCGCCATCGGGGATAAAAATATTCAACTGATTTCTAATGTGGCGGTGGCGAATGCCATCGATACCGAATCGGATGTCTTTGAACGTGTGCCAAACGAAAACACGGATACTATGGTTATTTACTTTACCAGTGGTACCACAGATTTGCCGAAAATGGTGGCGCATAATTTTGCGTATCCGTTGGGACATATAAACACCGCGGTGTTCTGGCAACGGTTGCGTGATGGTGATGTTCATTTTACGTTGTCCGAATCGGGATGGGCAAAATGTTCTTGGGGAAAAATGTACGGGCAATGGTTGGCAGGTGCGACCGTGTTTGTCTATGATTTCGCGGGAATCGCGACCGCACATGATTTGTTGCATGCCATGGCGGACAATCATATAACATCGTTCTGTGCGCCACCGACCGTGTATAAAATGTTGATACATGCAGATTTCAGCAAGTATGATTTGTCTGCGCTGGTCAAGGCGGACGTTGCGGGCGAGGCGTTAAATCCAGAAGTATTTGAACGTTTCCAGAATGGGACGGGTATTAAATTGCACGAAGGGTTCGGCCAGACGGAAACATGTGTAATGATGTTTACTAATCAATGGATAGAACCCAAGCCCGGCAGTATGGGTATGCCGGCCGCCGGTTGGGATGTGCAATTGCTGGACGAAGGTGGACGGCCCGTTCCAAATGGTACGGTTGGGGAAATCTGTGTTTCATTAAAGAATGGTCGGCCGGTTGGTTTGTTCCAGGGATATCACAAGAATGAAAAATTAACCGCCAAGGTGTTCCGTGATGGTTTTTATCATACGGGCGATGTGGCGTATCGTGATAACGATGGGTATTACTGGTTCGTGGGTCGTAATGATGACTTGATTAAAACATCTGGGTATCGCGTCAGTCCGTTCGAAGTGGAAAGTGTTTTACTGGAACATCCCGCCGTGCGCGAAGTTGCCGTTACCGGAATTCCGGATGCATCCCGTGGAATGGCGGTCAAGGCAACGATTGTTTTGAACAAGTATTTCCAGGGTACGGACGTTTTGGTGCGTCAATTACAGGATCATGTGCGCAGTCGTACCGCATCGTACAAGTATCCGCGTGTAATCGAATTTGTTGACAGTTTACCAATGACGATATCTGGGAAAATTCGTCGTGCGTTGATACGTACGCTGGACAGTGCCAAGGATACAATCATAGAACCTGTGAAAAACGTGATTGGCCTGGGCAAGGACGAAGATAAAGAAAAGTAAAGCAAACCGCCGTTTCGGCGGTTTTATTTGTTTGCCTTTGTGTTTTTTATTAACTATAATCTGATGTGAATTCACAGGGGTGTGGGTTCAGGGACTTAAGAAATCCCATAGAATATCGGCGCGATTGTTGTCGTGTCGTAATCCTTGCATCGCATACGTTTGGTATGCGGTGGTATTCCCCGTATTAAGTCGGGGAGCCGTCGGTTATACAACAGGATTTATTCTGAAAACCGATGGGGTCATTATATTCTATGATTTTCTTAACTCCCCGACCGCCAGATTCCTTTGGCGGTTTTTGTTTAATCAAAAAACAAGGGGAATAAGAAATGAAAAAAATATTTTTGGGGGCTGTTGGGGTGGCCTTGATTTTTGCCGGGTCGGAACCGGCGTATGCGATAATTGGTCAATGTTCGGTCGAAGACATGCAAAGATGTATGGATATGGATGCGGTATGTCTTGCAGAAAATTGTGTTTTTGCGTGTTATACGTGGACATTGGATTTTACCACGTGTGGTTGTAAAAGAAAGACTGTACCTGTTGAGGGTTCCACCGTGTGTGCGGCAAATTGCTATGGCGATGGCATCAATTGTCAATCTTGTCCGTCGGCGTATGGGGTTGCGGGAAATTCGCCACAGGGCAGTACTAGTGTGTCTGATTGCTATATCCCGGCGGGGACGACGGGGTCTGATTCAACGGGGACATTTATAATAACGTCAGATTGCCATTACTGATTGTGTCAAAAAACCGCCGTTTCGGCGGTTTTATTTTATTTTTGCAAGTTCGATTTTTATCTGTATAATTGTTCACTATGAAGAAACGAAAATTTTTACCCGGCAAGACGTGGGTCAATATTGTTTGTGCTTTGGTGGTGGTTATTGTCATTGCACTGGTTTATATCTTGGGCATCCGATCTGTTGTAGAACAAAGTGTCGTTTTTAATGTAACGCGTGGGGCGTCTGTGTCTGACGTTGCAGAACAATTACAGGCGCGGGGATTAATCGATTCGGTTCCGCTGTTCAAAATTGCGGTGCGTGGCAACGGCGGGGCGGTTCAGTCCGGGCAATACGATATCCCGCGCGGGACCAGTGTTTGGCGCATCGCCAGTATGTTTGCGCATGGTAATATTGCGACAACAACCGTTGTTGTACCCGAAGGATTAACCGTTCAGCAAATCAAAGAGTTATTGTTGGCGGACGAGTCTTTGACCGGTGGTGTGGAATGCGGTATCGGTACGGATTTACCGGTATGCAATTTGCATGACGGTGATTTATTCCCAGACACATATCGTGTGGCGCGGGGAACGTCGCGGTTGGCGTTGCTGGATTTAATGCGCAAAAAAATGGTTGAAATGGAACAAAATTGGGAACGGGCCGGGCGTGTTGCACCGAAACCGTTAAAGACATGGAACGATATTGTGACGTTGGCGTCCATAGTGCAAAAAGAAACGTCCAAAGTATCTGAAATGCCAATCGTGGCCAGTGTTTATCTGAACAGGTTGCGCGACAATATGCGCCTGCAAGCGGACCCAACCGTTGTCTATGCGTTGACGCACGGATTGGGCGATATGCGTGGCGCGCCGTTATTGCGCAGTCATCTGAAAATAGACAGTCCGTACAATACTTATACAAACCATGGTTTACCACCGGCGCCGATTGCCAATGTTGGTGTTGATGCAATTCATGCCGTGTTATCGCCGGCCGACACAAATTATCTGTTTTTTGTTGCAGATGGACGTGGCGGACATAAGTTTGCACGCACATATGCCGAGCATACAAAAAATCATGCTGACTGGCGCGCGATAAAAAAAATTCAAAATGAAAAATAAAATCGCGTAATTCATTAAAAAGTTTAATAAATTGTGATTTTTGAATTCCAGATTGATAAAATTGTAAAACGCCCGAAATTCGGGCGTTTTTTGGTATGTTTTTACCGACGTATGTCGATTCGGCACCCGCCAAGCATAGCATATTTTAGGGATAAATGCAAAAATCTTTTGTCTTGTATGGGGTTTGTTTGGTGCGGTACAATATTCCTAGCTAGGTAGATAAATCTAGTTTTCTTAACTGAACCATAAGGATATATTATGAAGAAATTAATATTGACATCTTTATTAGCAGTTTTCGCAACCACGGGTGCAAACGCGGCAATCAACGATAATCCGTTGTATCGTCCAGACCAGGGCCGTTTTTACAGTGTAACGTCATTGGAATCTTCTTCGCGGACAACGAACGCATATACACTGGGTGAGGCGTTTGGTTATGGTGTTACAGACAGATTGGCAATTGGGTTGGAAACATCTGCGTCAACATCCGATTGGTTCGCTGAAAATTCTTGGGATGCTTTTGGTATCGGTTTGAACTATCGTGTATTGGACGGTATTAATTGGAAGGCCGATGTGTTTGGATCTTATGGATTTGGTGGTGTTTGGCCGTATGGCGAAACATTCCTGGGCGAAGAAAATACAGTGTATGTATGGACTGTTGGGGCCAAGGTTGGCTATGAAACGTCTTCATGGGCCTTTGCTGGACATATCGCGTTTGATTATTTGAATTCTGAATCATTCAACTGGGGTGACGATGGTGTTCATTCTTTGCGTGTAGGTGCCGATGCGTTCTTTGCAATGAATATGCAATGGTCTTTGGTATTGGGCGCGGAATATCAGATTGATGATATGGCCGATATGTGGGACGGTGATAACCGTGGTACATGGTTAGGAAAAATTGGTGTAAACTATAATATCGATGATGCCAAGTTCATTGGTGCATATATCGGTAAAGAAATGAACCATGATGCGGTCAATGGTGGCGAATGGAATATCGAAGATGGCTTTGCGTATGGCGTAAAGTTCGGTGTGGAATTCTAATATCCAACAGAATAAAAGGGCGGGGCATTTGTCCCGTCCTTTTTTATGTACAGAATATGTGTGCGTGGCTGTTGGGCGGGTTTCAAAAATAATTATGTATGTCAAATGATGGGTGATAAGTAATCAATTTTTTTGCGGTGTTGTACTAATAAAAATATTGTCATTTTTATGATTTTTATACGTCGCGGATTTTTGCCAATTTCCAGCGGTTTTTTTGGCGAAAAGTCCCAGAAATTTCTTGACAATATGCAGGTTCGTGGTTATAGTGTATTCGCTTTCCGTGTAAACAAGGAAAGAAAAAAACACAGAATTCTGCATATTCTGACAGATTTATAATCACGGTTTTACCGTTGAAATAAGTCTGGTGGGTTGTTTTATGCAGATAAAAAAGTACAAAAAACAAAGAGATTTTGAATGCCAACAGTAAACCAACTGATTCGGAAGCCACGTAAGAAGGTTGTCGTAAAGTCTACGGCACCGGATATGATGGAAGCGCCGCAGAAACGTGGTGTTTGCACACGTGTGTACACAACCACGCCAAAAAAACCTAATTCCGCGCAACGTAAGGTTGCACGTGTTAAATTGGCCAATGGTCGCGAAGTTACGGCCTATATCCCAGGCGAAGGTCATAATTTACAGGAACACAGCGTTGTTATGATTCGTGGTGGGCGTGTAAAGGACTTGCCAGGTGTTAAATACCATATTATCCGTGGTGTTTTGGATACCAAGGGCGTAGAAAGCAGAAAGCAGGGACGTTCCCTGTACGGCGCCAAGGCTGGTAAATAATAATGCACGCAGTTTTACTGTGTGAGTAATTTGGGCGTTGCCCAGATGAAGAAATAAAAAGGAATGTAAAATATGTCAAGACGTAAAAGCGCAACAAAACGTGAAATTTTGCCAGATTCTAAGTATAACAATCTGGTCGTTGCCAAGTGCATAAATGTTGTTATGTGGGACGGCAAGAAAGAAGTTGCCGAAAATATTGTTTATGGTGCATTGGATAAACTGAAAAAAATTGCCAAGGACGGTGATGAATTGACCGCTTTCTTGGAGGCCGTGGATGCGCTGAAACCGTCCGTAGAAGTTAAGGGACGTCGTGTTGGTGGTGCAACGTACCAGGTGCCGGTCGAAGTTAGACCCGCGCGTCAGCAAACGTTGGCATTGCGTTGGTTGATTATGTTTGCACGCAAACGTGGCGAACGTTCTATGGAAGACAGATTGTTTGGCGAACTGCGTGATGCGTTGAACGGCCAGGGTGGCGCGTTCAAGAAAAAAGTTGATACGCATAAAATGGCAGAAGCCAATAAGGCGTTTGCTCATTTCCGTTGGTAATCGTGGAAAAAATAAATTATACAGACAACTTGCAACAATAAGGGAAAGAATAATATGTCAGTTGGAAAAACAGCACCTTTGGATATGTACCGCAATATCGGTATTATGGCGCATATTGACGCCGGTAAAACCACTACATCGGAACGTATTCTTTTCTATACTGGTAAAACGTATAAAATCGGTGAAGTGCACGATGGTGGCGCCACTATGGACTGGATGGAACAGGAACAAGAACGTGGTATTACCATTACATCTGCCGCGACAACATGTTTCTGGCGCGATCATCGTATTAACTTAATCGATACACCGGGGCACGTGGACTTTACCATGGAAGTGGAACGTTCTTTGCGTGTTTTGGACGGTGCCGTCGCCGTGTTTGAATCTGTGTCTGGGGTGCAACCACAGACCGAAACAGTGTGGCGCCAGGCCGATCGTTATAATGTGCCACGTATTTGCTTTGTGAATAAAATGGATCGTATCGGTGGAAACTTTTTCCGCTGTGTCGATATGATTCGTGAACGTTTGGGGGCCAATCCGTTGGTCGTGAATTTCCCAATCGGTGCAGAATCTGATTTCCGCGGTGTTGTTGATGTTATCGAAATGCGCGGAATTGTTTGGGAAGATGATTTGGGCAAAGATCCGCACATCATCGAAATTCCAGATGACTTGAAAGAAAAAGCAGAAGAACTGCACAACAAGTTGGTCGAAGAAGTTGTGACGTTGGATGATGATATTATGGAAGCCTATATGGAAGGTAATGTTCCAGATGTCGCAACTATTAAAAAATTAATCCGCAAGGGTACAATTGCCCAGAACTTTAATCCGGTTCTGTGCGGTACTGCGTTCAAGAACAAGGGTGTTCAGCCGTTGTTGGACGCGATTGTTGACTATCTGCCCAGCCCGTTGGACATTCCGGCGATTAAGGGTACGGCCATGGACGGTAAAACTGTTATCGAACGTCATGCCGATCCAAAAGAACCGTTCAGTGCGCTGGCGTTCAAGGTCGCAAATGACCCGTTCGTTGGAAACCTGATGTTTATTCGTATTTATTCTGGTAAACTGACATCTGGGTCTTATATCTATAATTCTAACCGTGACAAGCGTGAACGTGTTGGACGTATGTTGTTGATGCATTCTAATCAACGTGAAGAAATCAAAGAAGCGTCCGCAGGTGATATTATCACACTGGTTGGTATGAAAGAAACCATTACTGGTGATACGCTGTGTGATGAATCCAATCCAATTATCTTGGAAAACATCCATGTTCCAGATCCGGTTATGAGTATCGCGGTGGAACCCAAAACCAAGGCGGATATTGAAAAAATGTCCCTGGGGTTACAGGCATTGGCCAAGGAAGATCCGTCGTTCCGTGTTTCGGTCGACGAAGAATCTGGTCAGACGATTTTGGCCGGTGTTGGTGAATTGCACTTGGAAATCTTGGTGGACCGTTTGTCCCGCGAATTCAAAGTTGATGTGAATGTCGGTGAACCGCGTATCGCGTATCGTGAAACATTCAGCAAGGCCGTAACCGAAGAATATACTCATAAAAAACAGTCTGGTGGTTCCGGTCAGTACGCCCAGGTTAAAATCACGTTTGAACCGCGTGAACCAGGTGCGGGATATGAATTCGAAAACAAGATTGTCGGTGGGGCTATTCCAAAAGAATACATCCCCGGTGTAGAAAAGGGTTTGAAGATAGCACAACAGACGGGTGTTCTGATTGGCTATCCAACAGTGGATTTCAAGGCGACATTGATAGACGGTAAGTATCACGAAGTCGATTCGAATGTATTGTGCTTTGAAATAGCGGCGCGTGCCTGCTTCCGCGAAGCGATGAAGAAGGCGTCGCCAAAGTTGTTGGAACCGATTATGAAACTTTCGGTCAATACGCCGGAAGAATATGTCGGGGACATCATTGGGGACTTGAACAGTCGTCGTGGACAAATCAACGGAATTGAAACCCAGTTCGGGAATCAGTTGATTTCAGCATTCGTTCCATTGGCAAACCTGTTCGGATATGTCAAGACTTTGCGTTCTTTGTCACAGGGTCGCGCAAATCCGTATATGGAATTGTCGCACTATGCCGAAGTTCCGCAGAATGTCGCAGATGAGATTATCAAAAAGCTGACAAAATAAAAAAATAAAAAAAGATTGTGATTTTTGATTTCTGGTTTATGATTTGGTAGAAATCCAATGAATCGGAAATCAGATTTCAGAAATCAAATTAACAAGCCAAGCCTAAGGAGAAAACTATGGCAAAAGAAAAATATGTAAGAACCAAGCCACACGTTAATATTGGTACCATTGGTCACGTTGACCACGGTAAAACAACATTGACGGCCGCAATCGTTCATTACTATGGCGTTGGTGCAGACCAGGCCAAGGGTGTCGATCAAATCGATAACGCCCCAGAAGAACGTGCACGTGGTATTACAATTAACACGGCACACGTTGAATACGAAACAGCCAACCGCCATTACGCGCACGTTGACTGCCCGGGACACGCGGACTATGTTAAAAACATGATTACCGGTGCCGCGCAGATGGACGGTGCTATCTTGGTTGTGGCCGCGACAGACGGTCCGATGCCACAGACACGTGAACACATCTTGTTGGCACGTCAGGTGGGTATTCCAAAAATCGTTGTTTATCTGAACAAGTGCGATTTGGTTAACGATCCTGAATTGTTGGAATTGGTCGAAATGGAAGTTCGTGAATTGTTGTCTGCGAACGATTTTGACGGCGACAAGGCACCTATTATCCGTGGTTCCGCTGTTTCCGCATTGGAAGGCAAGAACGATGGTTTGGGCAAAGAATCTATTGACGCGTTGTTGGCGGCGTGTGATGAATATATCCCATTGCCAGAACGTCCAGTTGATAAGCCGTTCTTGATGCCAATCGAAGACGTGTTCTCTATCACAGGCCGTGGTACAGTGGTTACGGGTCGTATCGAATCCGGTACTGTCAAGGTTGGTGATGAATGTGAAATCGTTGGTTTGCGTCCAACACAGAAAACAACTGTTACCGGTGTTGAAATGTTCCGCAAATTGCTGGATCAGGGTGAAGCCGGTGATAACGTAGGTTTGCTGTTGCGCGGTACCAAGAAAGAAGATGTAGAACGTGGTCAGATTATCTGCAAACCGGGTTCTATTACACCGCACACAGAATTTGAAGCCGAAGTTTATATCTTGAACAAAGATGAAGGCGGCCGTCACACACCGTTCTTTACAAACTATCGTCCTCAGTTCTATTTCAGCACAACAGACGTAACAGGTACAATTACACTGCCGGCAGATAAAGAAATGGTGTTGCCGGGTGATAACGTTCGTATCAGCGTGCAACTGATTGCACCTATTGCTATGGACGAAGGCCGTCGCTTTGCTATCCGTGAAGGCGGACGCACAGTTGGCGCAGGCGTTGTATCGAAAATTATTAAATAATAACTAACTGTCGTGGGTCGGTGTATCTGGACAATGGTTTCCAGAGATTACCGGCCCCGATAACGATAAGGATAACGAGCAAATGGTACCAGCATCTAAAATTCGCATCAAATTGACAGCGTTTGACCACAGGGTTTTAATGGAATCTGTGGAAGAGATCGTCAAAACTGCTAAGCGCACTGGCGCAGATGTAGTTGGACCCGTTCGCTTGCCGACATTGATTAAGAAATTTACTGTGAACCGTTCGCCACACGTTAATAAAAAATCGCGTGAACAGTTCGAAATTCGCAATCACAAGGCGGTCGTGGATATCGTAAACCCAACACCGCAAACAGTAGATGCTTTGATGAAGTTGGATTTGGCGTCCGGTGTAGATGTTAAAATTAAATTGTAATGGTAATGTGTTTGTGTTGGGTGGCCCGATACGTGGTGTGTACAGCCAACCAACCTACTAACTGATAAAGGCAAATAAAATGAAACGTAGCGGTTTAATAACAACAAAAATAGGTATGACACGCCTGTATGACGACGGTGGCGTGGCACATCCAGTGACAGTTTTGTCCGTCGGTGATTGCACGGTTATTGGCAATCGTACAATGGATAAAAACGGTTATGTCGCAAATATTTTGGGTATGCGTGAAGCCAAGGCTAAACACGTGGCAAAACCCCAGGCCGTCGCCGCAGAAAAGGCAGGTGTCAAACCATATCGCAAGGTCGTGGAATTCCGGGTGTCTGATGACTGTGTTATTCCGGCCGGTACGCAATTGGTGGCGTCTCATTTTATTGCTGGGCAATTCGTTGATGTCCAAGCAACCAGCAAGGGTAAAGGTTTCCAAGGCGCAATGAAACGTCATAACTTTGGCGGTAAAGAAGCGTCCCACGGTGTTCTGAAAGCGCATCGTTCCATCGGTGGTACGGGTATGCGTGAATGGCCAGGTCGTGTTTTGAAAGGTAAGAAAATGGCCGGTCAGATGGGTAATGAAACCGTGACTGTTCAGAATTTGAAAGTTTTTGGCATAGATGAAGCCGAAAATTTAATCTTTGTCGAAGGCGCCGTCCCAGGTGCAAATGGAACCTTTGTTTTGGTTACGGACGCAGTGAAGAAAGAACAGAAAGATTTGCCGGTCCCAACACAGATGAAATCTGGGGCAACCGAAACAGCAGATTCTGGTGATCAGCCAGTGGCAGACGCAGAAACACAAACTGTGGCGGAATAATCTAAGGCGGTGCAACTGATACAGCAAGGTGGAAAAAATGCAAGTAGATGTTATTAATTTTGATGGTAAATCGGTTGGCAAAGTTGATTTGGCTGACCAGATTTTCGGGTTAGATGCTCGCGCAGATATTCTGCATCGCGTTGTGACGTGGCAACGTGCAAAATCGCGCGCAGGTACTCATGCGGTGAAAACCGTTTCTGATGTCGCGGGCAGTGGCAAAAAAGCCTTTAAGCAGAAAAAAACAGGTAACGCACGCCAGGGTGAAAAATACAATGTTCACATGCGTGGTGGTGGCGTCGTTCATGGACCGGTTGTTCGCGACCATTCCATTGACTTGCCAAAGAAAATTCGCAGTTTGGGCCTGAAAATGGCACTGTCGTCCAAGGTCAAAGATGGCAATTTGATTGTTATTGATTCTGAAAAATTGGCATCTGTGAAAACGGGCGCGGTTGCAAAGCAGTTGAAAAAACTGAATTTGGATTCTGCGTTGTTTGTTGGGGCAACTGATTTGGATGAAAATTTCCGTAAATCTGTTGCGAATATTCCTAATATCGATGCGTTGCCGACAATCGGTTTGAACGTGTTGGATATTTTGAATCACGACAAACTGGTTTTGACGGCTGATGCGGTCAAGGCTGTAGAGGCAAGATTGGCATAATGACGTCGGTCATGCAAGACGAAAAGGTATAAGAAAATGGCAGAAAAAAAAGCTAATACAGAGAAAAAAGTCGTGCGCACCGCGGGTATGTATGATATACTGCGTCGCCCGATAATCTCGGAAAAATCGGCGAAGTTGTCCGAAAGCAACGGTGTCGCGTTCGAAGTTGCAACAAATGCAACCAAGGCCGATGTCGCGCGTGCTATCCAGGCGATTTACGATGTTAAGCCGGTCAAGGTTAATATCGTTGTCGTAAAGGGAAAAGAAAAAACTTTCCGTGGGCGTGGTTCCGGTGTACAACGCACTGTGAAAAAGGCGTATGTATCTTTGCCGGCAGACGCAAAATTGGATTTAGCCGCAAACGCACAATAAGAAAAATGGCGCCAGGGCAGAGAACCCAGATATATGGATGTTAGTGTTCTGGCATAAACAAAGGTAAGAAAAAATGGCATTAAAGCATTATAAGCCAACAACACCAGGTAATCGTGGTTTGACCCAGGTCGACCGCAGTGAACTGCATCGTGGTGCCCCAGAAAAGGCATTGACTGTTGGTTTGAAGTCCAAAGGTGGACGTAATAATTTTGGTCATGTCACCGTTATGCATCAGGGTGGCGGGCACAAACGTAAATATCGTTTAATTGACTTTGCACGCAAGAAAAAAGGCGTGCCAGCGACAGTTGTTCGCTTGGAATACGATCCAAACCGTACCGCGTTTATCGCGTTGGTAGAATACACAGATGGTGCACGTTCTTATATCTTGGCACCACGTGATTTGAAAGTTGGCGATGTTGTTATTTCCGGTGATCGTGAAGATATTAAACCGGGTAATGCGATGCCTTTGAAAAATATGCCAATCGGTACAATTGTGCATAACGTTGAATTGAAACCGGGCGCAGGTGGCCAGTTGGCGCGCAGTGCAGGTTGCTATGCACAGTTGATGGGTAAAGACGGTGTCTATGCCCAGATTAAAATGAACAGTGGTGAGTTGCGCAAAGTTCATTCCGAATGTATGGCGACAGTTGGCAGTGTTTCTAATCCTGACCAACGCAATGTTAACCTGGGCAAGGCCGGTCGTGCACGCTGGTTGGGTATCCGCCCATCAGTTCGTGGTATGGCCCAGAACCCGGTTGATCACCCGATGGGTGGTGGTAATGGTCATTCCAAGGGCCACGAACCAGTATCACGTACAGGTATTCCAGCCAAGGGATATCGTACCCGTAGCAATAAACGTACTGCTAAGATGATTATCCGTAGCAGACATTTGGCAAAGAAAAAATAATTTAGAAAAACGGAGTAATTGATGTCTCGTTCAGTATGGAAAGGGCCCTATGTTCACCCTTCGATCTTGAAAAAGGTTGCGGTGGCAAATGAAAAAAATGACCACAAACCTATCAAGACTTGGTCCCGTGGCAGTACAATTGTACCGCCGATGGTTGGTTTGACGTTCGAAGTGCACAATGGTAATAAATTTATCCCGGTGTCTATTGTCGAAGATATGATTGGGCATAAACTGGGTGAATTTGCGCCGACGCGTACGTTCAAAGGGCATGCGGCCAATAAAAAGGCGGCCGCCGCAAAGAAATAAACCCACGGTATCAAACTGTGATAGAAATAAATAGGAAGCAGTTATGACAACAACAAGATATGGTATAAAAGATAATCAAGTACGTGCGTTCAATAAACTGATCCGCATCAGCCATCAAAAGTTGAACTTGGTGTGCGATTTGGTGCGTGGTTTGCCGGTTGATCGTGCAATAGATGTCTTGAAGTTTTCGAAAAAGCGTGTGTCTGGCGAAGTGTTAAAGACTTTGTTGTCTGCCATCGCAAATGCAGAACATAATAAAAATCTGCCGGTGGAAAGCCTGTACGTCAAAGAGATTTGGTGTGGCAAGGCGTTGACGATGAAGCGCGTTATGCCGGGGCCACGTGGCAGTGCACGTCCGATTTTGAAACCGTTTTCAAATCTGACAATTGTGCTGGAATCTGGTGTTGCACCATCCAAGAAAACTAAAAAAGCAAAGGCAGAAAAGGCTAAATAATAAATATGGCAAATGGTATGGGGGTGCCCTGAATAAAGATTCTTGCCAAATCTTCAAGAACATTTGCCATAAAAACACTAAGGAAAAATAAAATGGGACAGAAAGTATCACCTATCTCGTTGCGCGAATTTATTAACAAGTTTACGGATTCGCGCTGGATTGCGGGTAAAAAAGACTATGCAAATTTGCTGGCCGAAGATATTAAAATCCGCAACTTTATCGAACGTAAATTGAAAAAAGCGGGCTTGGCCAAGGTCGTTATCGAACGCTTTGCCAAAAAGGTTGTGGTTACAATCCACACATCGCGTCCGGGTATGATTATCGGTAAAAATGGTGCCGATATCGAAGCGTTGCGCAATGATATTAAAAAGTTGGTCAAAAATGACCAGGTCGTTGTTAATATCTATGAAGTGCGTCGTCCGGATTTGAATGCCCAATTGGTTGCGCAGAATATTGCACAACAAATCGAAGGTCGTGTTTCCTTCAAACGCGCAATGAAAAAAGCGGTTCAAAACGCTGTCAAGGCCGGCGCCCAGGGTATCAAAGTTATGTGTTCTGGTCGTCTGAACGGCGCAGAAATCGCCCGCAGTGAACAAATCCGCGAAGGTCGTATCCCACTGCACACGTTGCGCGCCGATATTGACTATGCGTCAATTCAGGCAAAAACCACGTACGGCGTTATCGGCGTAAAGGTTTGGATTTACACCGGTGATGTGGTTAATAAAGAAAAACTGGCGTCGGAAATGGCACGGCCAACTGAATACGCCGGTACTAGCGAAAGAAAAGGTAAATAATTTTTGACGTCATCTATATGGTGCCGATAAATCAAAAATTAAACACAGAAATTAAAAGGTTGTTATTATGTTAATGCCAAATAAAACTAAATTTCGCAAACAGCACAAGGGCCGTATCCATGGTGTCGCCAAAGGTGGCAGTGAATTGGCATTCGGTTCGTTCGGTCTGAAAGCGATGAGTCCAGAACGCGTCACAGCGCGCCAGATTGAGGCCGCACGTCGCGCAATAACACGCCACATGCGCCGTATGGGTAAATTGTGGATTCGTGTTTTCCCAGATGTTCCAGTAACTAAAAAGCCCGCCGAAGTCCGTATGGGTAAAGGTAAAGGGGCGGTTGAATACTGGATTTGCCGTGTAAAACCGGGCCGTATCTTGTTCGAATTAGACGGTGTAAAGCCAGAAGTTGCATACGAAGCCTTTGCACTGGCCGCGGCCAAATTGCCGGTTAAAACAAAAGTTGTTGAACGTAAGGTCAACTAAGGTAATAATTGCGTACCATATTTAATGGAACAGGGCAAAAAGGTAAAAAAATGGCAGAAAAGAAAGTCGAAAAAGAATCTTTGACAACCGAAGCGTTGCAGAGCAAACTGGAAAATCTGAAACAGGAACAGATGAACCAGCGGTTCCAGCATGCCGGTGGTCAGATGACCAAGACGCATGTTATGCGTCAGACCCGTCGCGAAATTGCGCGTGTGAAAACACAGTTGCGGGCGGCGAAAAAATAAAAAAATTGCCGATTTTTGTTGAGATTTCTAAATTTTTAGTTATCATATTGCGAAATCGGGTAAAAAATAGGTGTGTTCATACAAGTTTTTTGTGTGAATTATAAATGTAAGGGACAAGAGTTATGCCAAGACGTATACTGCAAGGAACAGTGAAAAGTACAGCAAGCGACAAAACCGTCGTTGTAGAAGTGGAACGTCGTTTCCGTCATCCGCTGTATGGCAAGTTCGTTAAGCAGAATAAAAAGTACAAGGCACATGATGAAAACAACCAGTACAAGGTTGGTGATATCGTTGCCATAGAAGAGCATCGTCCGATTTCCAAGACTAAATCTTGGGTCGTAAAGGGACGCGTTGGTGTTTCCAAAGACGAATCTGTGGATGTTGCTGAATAAATCACAACAGGTTCTTTGAGGTTTGCATCATTATGCAGACAGTCGGGACCTATAACAAAGCGGTGGGGGATTGCCCCGCACGCAGGTAAAAAGGTGAAGTGTTATGATTCAAAATGAAACCGTTATGACAGTCGCAGATAATTCTGGTGCGCGCAAGGCTATGTGCATCAAGGTTCTGGGCGGATCTCATCGCCGTTATGCGACCGTTGGTGATAAAATTGTTGTCGCCATCAAAGAGGCGATTCCACGTGGTAAGGTACAAAAGGGTACCGTGCAACGCGCGATTATCGTTCGTACTAAATTCCCGGTTAAACGTCCAGATGGATCTATTATCCGCTTTGACGATAATGCCGTGGTATTGATTAACAAAAACAGTTTCGAACCAATTGGTACACGTATCTTTGGGCCTATTGCGCGTGAAGTGCGTCGCAAGTATGACGTTCAGAAAATTGTTTCTTTGGCACCCGAAGTTATATAATACTGGGCATGCAACAGACAAAAGGCGAGTAAAATGAAAATCAGAAAAGGCGATGAAGTCGTAGTTATTTCGGGAAAGTACAAGGGTGTCAAAGGCAAAGTGCTGGAAGCGCGCCCGTCTGAATCCCGTGTCGTTGTCGAAGGTGTTAACCGCCATAAATGGCATGTTAAACCAACACAAGAACAGCCAGGACATATTGTTGACCGCGAAGCACCAATACACGTTTCTAATGTCGCATTGGTCGATCCGAAAACTAAAAAGCCGACACGCGTTGGTTTCAAAGTCGAAGGTGATAAGAAAGTTCGCATTGCAAAAAAGTCTGGTGTCGAATTGTAAAAACTGGTTCCCGCTGTTACGGGGACAAAACGTTAAGGAATAAAAAATGCAAAGCAGATTGCGTGAAATTTATGAAAAACAAATTGTTCCTGAATTGGTCAAAGAATTCGGGTACACAAATCAATTGGCTGTGCCAAAACTGTCCAAAATTGTTTTGAATATGGGCGTTGGCGAAGCCGTTGCCGATAAAAAGAAATTGGATTCTGCGGTGGCTGATTTGACCGCTATTGCCGCACAGAAATCCGTTATTACACGGGCAAAGAAATCTATTGCGACATACCGTTTGCGTGAAGGTCAGCCCATCGGGACCAAGGTTACATTGCGCGGTAAAAGAATGTATGATTTCTTGGATAAATTAATTACGGTCGCGTTGCCACGTGTCAAGGATTTTCGTGGTCTGTCAAAATCTAAGTTTGATGGTCGTGGAAATTATGCGTTCGGTATCAAGGAACATTTGATTTTCCCAGAAATTTCCGTTGATAAAATTGATGCGATTCGCGGAATGGATATCGTCATCGCCACAACGGCAAAAACTGATGATGAAGCACGTGCATTGCTGACTAAAATCGGCCTGCCGTTGGTATTGAAATAATAAAAGGTAGAAAAATATGGCAAAATTAGCGTTGATAAATAAACAAAAAAGACGTGAAAAATTGGTCGCCCAATATGCCAAAAAGCGCGAAGCAATCAAGGCGAAAATGTCTGTGAATGCCACGCCAGATGAACGTATGGAGGCGATGAAAAAACTGGCCAAGTTGCCACGTAATGCAAACCCAACACGTCTGCATAATCGTTGTTCTGTCACAGGACGTGCACGTGGTTATTTCCGCTTGTTCGGTCTGTGCCGTCAACAGGTACGTACAATGGCGTCCGAAGGTAAATTGCCGGGCGTGCGTAAGTCCAGTTGGTAATTTTTAATCCCCAGTTGTGGACAATGCAACTGGGATAGGTTCGGGGAAACCCGTTTCTTAGAAGGAGTAAATAGATGTCATTATCACACCCAATCGGAGATATGCTGACCCGTATTCGTAATGGTCAGAATGCCGGTA
>CALXMA010000008.1 GCA_944389345.1 uncultured Alphaproteobacteria bacterium
GTATAAATTGATTAAAAACTATAACTGACGGACAGGCCGGTAAAGTTAAACCCGCGATTTATTTCTGTAAAATCGCCATTGGAAAAATGTTGTGTAAAGAATTCTATGTGCCAATCATTGCCGATATTTTTACCGATGAACACACGTTCGCCGAATACCAGGCGACTTTCCACATATCTGTCGCGTGAATCGCGCATATATGGTCCGATTCCCGCGCCAATATAGAATCCGCGCCATTGTAAAAACGCAACATCCCAAGAAACCCCAATGGCCATAAAAGACAACCCGCTGTCGTGTCCATACCCCAGGTTTTGCACAAACGTTGCGTTTATACGTGATGGTAAACGAAACACAGATACCGGTTGGCTGTATTGCAACATTAAATTTGTCATTGGTTCAAATTCCCATAAAAATGGATCAACCAATTTGAACAGCGACCCCGGCCCGGTTCCCTGGCCAACATACAACGCGATAGAATTTTCGTTGTCGGCCCCGAACATAGGGTTTACGTCGCCACTTTCCGCAAACGCGGGCAACGTAACCAGCAATGATAAAATTACAAAACACCGTTTCATTGTGCGTGGTATTATACATCATTTCGCCAAATAACCCAATAGTAATTTTTGCACATTGTAAATGCCCGGTTTTCTTATTTACAGAATGGACCAAAAATGTTATAATTATACAAAATAGACGTGTGATTTGCATACAATCACATCGTCAAACATCGGGTTTTCCGGGCGTTTCCGGAATACAGGAGAGTATTTATGAAAAGCCGTAATTTCGCAGAACATTGTAAAAATGCGATGGGAACAGTGTTCCTGTTGGCGGGGGCGTTTTTTGTTTGTTCGACATTGGTGTCGATGCGTGCCGTTTTCGCAGATCCAATTGCGCCAGCATCTACAACGACTGTGGCGGTGCCCCAGTCGCCACGTGCAGGTGCGACAACGTCGCGTTCTTCGCGTCCGGCGACATCGCGTGGTGATTCTGCAAACATCGTCAGTCGCGGTGGAACAACAACGAATGTTGTTTCCCGTGGCGTTTCGTCGCGTACATCGACGGCGCGTGCGACAACCACGCCAACCGCATCACGTACCGCGACAACAAATACTGCATCGCGTGCGACTGTTGCATCGGGACGTCCGACAACAACTGCGTCGCGCGGAACAACAGCGACCGCGTCGCGTACGGCGACATCGCGTGGTGTTGCATCACGTAATGTGGTGTCACGCGTGGCCACAACAAACGCATCGCGTGCAACCGCGTCCAACACATCACGTACGGTTCGTGCCCGCACAACAACAACGCCGTCGCGCATTTCTTTACAGGGCAGTGCAATACGTGGCAGCAAGGCCGCAGTAAATTCCAATACGTATACGTATTTGTCCAACCGTTTATACACGGGTAATTATTCGAATATTATTGATTCTACGACTGGTCTGATTTCTGCCGAGGCGTATAATAACTGTCTGGAATCATATTACACATGTATGGACGAAATTTGTACGGCGCGTAACGCGGCCCAGCGTCGTTGTGCGTGCGCGGGTCGTGTCAAGGCTTTTGCCGAGGCCGAAGCCGCCCTGGAACAGGCAAACGAAGAATTGATTAAGGTTTCTGGTGAATTGGCACTGTTAATCGCGACCAAGGGCAAAGACATCAGCGAAGCGTTCCAGTTAACAGACGCTGAAAAGGTTATGAACTGTGTATCATGGAAAGAAACAACCGACAAATATGGT
Source organism: uncultured Alphaproteobacteria bacterium (assembly GCA_944389345.1). Lineage (GTDB taxonomy): Bacteria > Pseudomonadota > Alphaproteobacteria > Rs-D84 > Rs-D84 > Enterousia. The sequence goes on from CALXMA010000008.1 coordinate 1,737, forward strand.
GCGAATTCAGAAGAAGCACAAGAATGGTGCTATGTCCATGGCCTGTTTGACGGCAAAGGCAACGGCGCCAGCCCGTGTAACAAACCGTCATACTGCGAAGAAAGTGGTAATAACTTTGGATTCAATGTCGACAATATCGACGGTTCCAGCAGTGATATTTTGGCGTCCTTGCAATCTTGGGCCGATGCCAAAGAAAATACACTGACCATTTTAACGGATGACACGGACAGCCTGACATCCGCGTTCGAAGAATTAACCAATGTTGTCGGCAACCTGGCCGGGATTGAGGGATCTTTGTCCACTTCGGATGAATTGAAAGATTCTTTGGCCGAAACATGGGGATATGAATTGTTTGAATACGCGCATAATAACGTGTGCAACCGCGTGCTGGATTCCTGCTTTAACGGAATATACGAAGCCTGTGGTGCCCCACCGTCCAGCGGACGCAAGTGTGGCAATGGCAAATCACAATGCCCGTATAACTATAACAGTTATATTTCCGTATCTAACACGGGTACGTATGAATTGAACTTTATCGAACCGAACACGGGGTATACGGCATCTAATTCGGCGACATGCTTTGGTTATTCCACGGCATCGGGCGATCCGTATGCAGACCTGCGTGGCCCGGTGGCAGATGCACGTCGCAGTATTATGCAGAAATATGCACTGGATGCGAATGCCGATTGCGATGCGTACGGTGAACAGTTAAGTGCCACCGCACAAAACATCGGATATCAAAAGGTTGCCGCACAACAGGCACTGCAACAAAAACGTTTGGAATTCTATCAAGAAGAAGAAGAAACGATTTTGGCTGATGCGACCGCCGCGGGTACGAATTTCAATGAATGTATCAGTGAAATTCTGGATTGCTATGAAACCCAGGCGGATTCGGAACCGAACTGGACCCAGGCACGTATCAAAACATATTGTGCCCAGATTGCGAATGTTCCGCATTGCTATGAAGAAATGATTTGCAATCCGTCCACGGCCCAATTCCGCGCGGTTATCGATGAACAAGACAGTGTGACATGCAATAATTCCCAGAACAAGGAAGAAAACACATGCCGTAACATCGTGACATTGAACGAAATCTTGAACGGCGTAAATGGTGCCACGGTCAGCGACATTGATGAGAACTTGTGCATCGGCGAAACTGCCAGCAAGTGCAATTCCGCAGATTTGCGTGAACAGTGCTTGATACAGAATGGTGTCGAAGAAATCCGTGATTGGGTACCATTACGCGATGAACCATAAAATCAAACCGCCCATTTGGGCGGTTTTTTATTGCCCCGACGTGGCGCCTGGGCGTGGACCCGGGTGGTGCGCCCAATACACCGATAAAAATATATTTTGTTGAAAAAATTATGCAAAACGCTTGACTTTTAATAAAAAAATGATAATTTTGTAGAAAACTTTGAACAAAACGAACAAGAACAACATAAAAGAGAAAGAATATGAGCAACGTTGCAATCTTTCAAACCGGTGGCAAACAATATCGCGTCAAGGCGGGCGATTTTGTAAAGGTTGAAAAACTGAACGCCGACGGTACGGTCGAATTTGACCAGGTTTTGATGCTGGACGACAAGGTTGGCACCCCATTCGTTGACGGGGCCAAGGTTATTGCCCAGGTTGTTGAACAAAAGCGCACACCGAAAATTTTGGTGTTCAAGAAAAAGCGTCGTCAGAACTATCGTCGCACGCACGGTCATCGTCAGTATATCACCGTGTTGAAAATTACAGAAATCAAGGGTTAATCCCCGGATATGAAGGAGTTTAATTATGGCACACAAGAAAGCAGGTTCGGCAACCACCAACGGACGCGATTCCGCGGGACGTCGTTTGGGTGTTAAAAAATCCGGCGGCAGCCGTGTCATTCCTGGCAACATCATCATTCGCCAGCGTGGCACATCTGTGCATCCCGGCCTGAACGTCGGTATGGGCAAGGACCACACACTGTTTGCGAAAATCGCGGGCATTGTTACATTCAAACGTGGTTTGGGCGACAGAAAGACTGTTTCTGTTATCCCAGAATCCGATGCAAAATAACTTTGCCGGTACAGAATAAAGAAACCGTCCGATGGACGGTTTTTTTGTTGCATATGGCGCATAAAACGCATTTTAGTCTTTTCTGTATGTCTATGTTGTGATATAATAATGGGAACAAGTTAATGATGAAAAGACTGCCTGTATGTTTTTTCTTGATTGCGTTTGGTGCGCCGTTTGCATTTGCGGACGGTACCGCGTCGACCATATCGCGCGTGATTCCAACGACTGGTACAAATACTAATACATCGGCCGCAACCCAGATTGCGCGTAATGCGACCGTTGCCACCCGTGCCAGTGCATCGCGTACGACGGCGTCTGGGCCAACGGTTGTACAATCGACACCGACCGCGACAACCGATGAAGATTCTGAAACAGACGCATCCACCACAACGAACAATCGTTCTGTTGTTGGGCGCACTGCGACAACGACAACATCTGCCACGACGAAAAATGGTGATAATTCCGGGGTTGTGCGTGTTGGTGCGCGTGTTTTGACATTGAATGATGATGACACCGCGACATCTTCGCCCCGTGGTTCTAATGATGTTCGTACGACAACGGTATCCCGTTCGGTCCAGGTATCTGCCCCGCGTACGGCGCGTGAAAATCTGGATGCGACGGTTAACACGGTTGGTCGCAATGCCCGGGTAGAGGCATCCAGTATAAACAATAATCCGGCCATTCGTCGTGCGGGACTGACATTACGTCCATCCACGGCCGAGGTTGGCGGTCGTGCCACAATTGCCGGCACAGATATCCAGACGGGATCTAATTTGAACACAGACGGCACGGCCCGCACGGTCCAGGCACGCGCCACAACAACGACGGTATCGACGGGTACATCTGGGATATCTGGGGCCACGATTACGAATGAATCCATCAGCCAGACCAAAGAACGTATGGATTTAACGTCTGATTTGAATGCTTCGTGCCAGCAACAGTATAACGATTGCATGGACCAGTTCTGTGATGTTATCGATGCGAACCAGGGCCGTTGTTCATGTTCTGCGAATTTGTCCAGTTATTCCCGCGTGGAAGAGGCCGTAACCGATGCCAATAACCAATTGAACGAGGTTGCACAACGTATCCGCTATGTCGGCCTGTCCGCGGATGAAATCCGTGCTATTATGAGCGAGACCGAGGCCGAAGAGGCATTGTCTGGTGCGCGCGATACGACGGAAACGCGCAATATGCTGGACGAGATTGAGGCTTTGATTCGCGACCCCAGCAGTTCTACATCGTATTCCGGCACCTATGATGGTTTTGGTCTGGACATGGACATAGACTTTACGACGAACATTGCGGATTTGTTCAGTTTGGATTTCTTGAACACCGGCACGACCAGTTTTTCAAACCTGCGTGGGTCTGAACTGTATCGCGCGGCCAAGAACCGTTGCAATGTCGTTTTGGAACAGTGTGAACAGGCCGGTGCCAACATTGACCAGATTACGGCGAACTATGATTTGGCGATTGATCGCGATTGTATTGCGTACGAACAGGGTTTGAACAAAATGAACGAAACCCTGGTGTCCAATGTGCGCAGTGCGAATTTAATGTTGCAAAAGGCGCGACTGGCGGTTTTACAGAATAAAAACCAATACGATGCCAAGGGCTGTATTGGTGCGCTGGACGCATGTATGGCGGACGAAATGGTATGTGGTTCGGATTATTCCAAGTGTCTGGACCCAACCAAGCGTTATATTGATGAAAATGGTGATGTTGTACTGGGCCAAGATATTACGAATATTCGTGATTTTATGGCGGGGTATAATAATGCAAATATTAATTCGGACTTCTTGTCTGATTCATACGGCAGTGAAACGTACTTTAACGAAGACTATTGCGCCGGCGAAGGTAATGATGGGCGTTGTGTTGTAAAGTATCTGTTGCAGAAAATCGGCACCAAAGAAGACAGTACCGCCGAAGGTTTATGTCGTCCTGTTTTGGATAAATGCCAGGCATACACATACGATACACGTGGTCGCTATATGCCGTACAATGATATCGTTGTAAATTATGTCCAACGTGCAATGGTTAATATCCAGGCGGAACAGCGTCAAATTATATCCGACTATGCGTCTAATTGTATGTTGGATATTGCCAATTGCTATAACCAACAGGTGACCCAGGTTAACGCATGGTCTTCGAATGCCAGCGTGGAAAGCATATACAAGGTTATGCGTGGTGCGTGCCGAAACGTTGCGTTAACGTGTGCATACGCCGTGTTTGACCAAGATACAACCAGTTGTCCCGTTGGTGCGGATGATACATGCATCGAAAGTATTTCTGAAATGTTCTATCAGTCATTGTTGTGCCCGGATAATTCTGTGTACGATGAAACTTGCCTGAACGAATATAATTCAGACGCGTCCACCTGTGTGAACGAACGTTGCAGATGTTTGTCCGAATATGAACGTTGGGGTGCCCAGTGCTTGGCGGATTGTCCGGACAATTCCCGCAGAAATTCGTATGGTACATGTACTTGCAACACGGGATACACGATGCGCAATGGTGTATGCGTATCCGACAGCGAAGGTGATTAATTCGCGCACCGTGGTTTGCGTGCCCGGATAAAAAACGGCGGTATTAATTTACACCGCCGTTTTTTATGCCATTAATTTTTCCATAAATTGATTGTGTGCATCCAGTTCTTCGGGATGTGGGGGAAATTCCCTGTGTGGGAATCCGGCACCAACCTTGGGGTGTGCCAAGAACGCCTGATGCTGTTGCGCGATTATGTCATTTACATCTGGTGCGGGTGCGGTGTTTTCCAGTTCTTTATATACCTTGGCCAGAATTTTCGCGTCAATCAACGCACCGTGTGCGTCCGCACGTGCCGTCAGTGATATTCCATACCATTTTGCCAACGCGTCCAAAGAATAACTTTTGGGTCCAAAAACGCGATTACGGGCAATTACAATAGAATCCAGTTGTTGTTCACGTGGAATCTGGGGCAACCCCAGCATTTGCAATTCGTGATTGATAAACGGAAAGTCAAAATCCGCGCCGTTATGCGCGACGATGGGGCTGTCGCCGATAAAGGCCAAGAAACGTGGTGCAACTTCGGCCATTTTGGGTTTGTCTTCCAAAAATGCGTTAGATATTTTATGCACCATATATGAATCGGGCGGGATGATTTTACCATCTGGATTAATATATTCGTGGAAACAGTTGTCTGTAATTTTGTCATCTATCATTTCGACGGCCCCGATTTCGATACACCTGTCGCCCCGTGTGTATTCCAGTCCCGTCGTTTCGATATCAAAACAAATTACACGCTTCATTTCCCATCCCCATAAAATAACTTTTTGATAACTACGTTTTGTGTATTATAATGTGCTGGTGAATTTAATGCTAGAAAATCTTAATCCGGAACAAAAATTGGCTGTGACCACAACAGACGGGCCGTTGTTGGTGCTGTCTGGGGCGGGAACGGGCAAGACGCGCGTGTTAACGACGCGTATTGCATATATACTGGATTGCGGTTTGGCCGCCCCGTGGCAGGTTTTGGCCCTGACATTCACGAACAAGGCCGCAAATGAAATGAAGAATCGTTTGATGGCGTTTTCTGCGGATGGGGCGGGGTGGTATGCCCCAGATGTATGGTGTGGAACATTTCATTCTATGTGCCTGCGCATATTGCGTACGAATGCACCCGCGATTGGATTGCGTCGTGATTTTTTGATATATGGCGAAGACGAACAAAAAACGGTGTTGAAAAATGTGTTGGCTGGTATGGGGCTGGACATCAAAGATTTTAACCCCGGCGATTGGATTGAACGCATATCCGCGATAAAGGACAGGGGACTGAATTCATCGGAACACACTTCGCCGACGGCGATAAAGATACTGGACGCATATAACGCGGAATTGGCGCGTTTGGGTGCGGTTGATTTTGGTGATATTATATTAAAAACATTACAGTTGTTTGATGCGATGCCCGACATTTTGGCCCGGTACCAGCGTCAGTTTAAGTATATTTTGGTTGATGAATTCCAAGACACTAACATTGCCCAGATGCAATTTTTACAAATGCTGACCCGTGGCAATGATTTTCCGAATATATGCTGTGTTGGTGATGATGACCAGTCTATATATTCATGGCGTGGCGCAGAAATCAAAAATATTTTGAATTTTGAAAAAACATTTCCAAACGCGAAAATAATTCGTTTGGAAACAAACTATCGCAGTACACCAAATATTTTGGGTGCGGCGAATTCGTTGATACGCCATAATACGGGACGCCTGGGCAAAGATTTACACACGGCGCCGAACACACCGGCGGGCGAACCCGTGTATGTTTTAACGGTGCCGACGGATTTTGACGAAGCGCACTTGGTTTCAGACATAATAATGCGACGTGATTCCACGGACGCGTACAGTAATTATGCGATTTTAATTCGCGCGGGCAGTTTGTCGCGTCTGTTCGAAGAAGATTTTACATCGCGTGGTATACCGTACAAATTGATTGGTGCGACCAAGTTCTATGACCGCGCAGAAATTCGCGATGCGATTGCATATTTGCGCCTGTTAACGTCGCCATTTGATGATATATCGTTTATGCGCGTTATTGGTAAACCGCGTCGTGGTTTTGGGCCGTCTGCGATTGCGAAATTACGTGCAATGGGTGGGTCTTTGATGGATGGACTGCGTACGGCCCAACTGACCGGGAAACAGCGCGCCATGGCCGATGAATTTTTATCTGCGTTTGATTTTGATTGGATGTCTATGTCGCCTGCGGATACGGCCCAGAAATTATTAAACGCATCTGGGTACATAAAAATGTGGCAAGAATCCAAGGATGTCGATGCCCCGGACAGGTTGGATAACATCCGCGAACTGATAACAAACGTAATTGCGAAATACGATACATTGCCAGAATTTTTGGAACACGCATCGTTAATGATGACGGACGATAATGATTCTGATGATGCGTCGCCAACATTTGACGCGGTCAGCATTATGACCATTCACGCGGCCAAGGGTTTGGAATTTGATACTGTGTTTTTACCCGCATGGGAAGAAGGCATTTTCCCCAGTGATAAAGCGGTCCAATCTGGTGGTCTGGAAGAAGAACGTCGTCTGGCATACGTTGCGATAACGCGCGCGCGCCACCGTGCGATAATATTGAATGCGATGTCACGAATGGTGTTTGGTCAACGCCAGTATAATTCGCCCAGTCGATTTATAACAGAAATGGATAATCGTTATTTGGATTTCCAGGGCGGTGGTGCGCCATCGGCCCCACGCACATCGTATGGTGATAATTCATTTCGCACACGTGGCCAATCGTCTGGTGCGCCCCGACATCGTCCGCGTACAACCCCGGAAAAATCTTTGGTTGGCATGCTGGTGGAACACCCGGAAATGGGACGTGGCGTTGTTATCGAAGAAAACGAAGAAATACTGACCGTCGCATTCAAGTCGCGCGGTATAAAGCGTGTTGCCCGTCAATACGTAAAAATCATAGACTAATCAGAATTTATTTTTTACGAAAAAATCCAACGACAGATTTTCCGTACCCCGAAAACTTGTTCCACAGTTTCTTTACATCGCCACCGAATTCTTTGCCAAAACTGTCGTTGATACTGCCCCCCAGATTCTTGGCAATTTCACTTGTGCGATTGGCCAGATATGCGACCAACAATCCCATCAGCAATGTCGTGATATAGTTATCTGATTCCAGCGTCGGCACCGCCGTTGCCAGGTTTGCATCCACCGTCCACGACATTAACGCCATGCACAGCGCAACCAGAATCGACAGCGATACGAAATAAATGGCGGCGTTCACAAAGCGCTGAATCTGATTAGATAATGATTCTGGTTTGAACAGCCCCAAAAATCCGTTAAATATATCGCCGACAATACCCTTGTACGATGTTTTGTTTATGGTTTCTGCGATTGCGGTAAACGGCAACATAAACACGCCCAAGAACAAATCCATAATCACCCCCAGTCCCATCAACGCGAACTTGAACGCGTTATACAGGAACAGTACGACAAACACCGCCCCGACCAGCATTGTAAACGCGCTGACCCCGATTCCGGCAATCATCCATTTCCATCCGGCGGCAACCGCGGTTGTAAAGAATCCCGACAGACGTGTCGGCACACACAGCATGTTTGCAACCGCGTTCGCGTCTATGATTGCATTTGCCGACGTATTTGCCATGGCGTATTCGCGTATTGCGGTACACGTATCAGGCAATTGTGCCCCGACCAATCCGACCACGGAATTCAATATCAAATCAGACATATACGTTGCGACGCTGATAATTGGTCCCATAACCCACATAAAAACTTGGGCCGGCCCCTGGACCAGGATGATAGACCATATTGCGACGACGGCGCCTTTTTTGACCAGGTTCACACCTAAATCTAATGCACTGGAACCCTTGGTCATCATATTGTACGCTTCGAACATGGTCCACAATATGTACGCCAGAATCATAAATATGATTGCAAATCGCACCAACGAAGAATCCAACACATCGGCCAGATATGACAACGCGTTTATCATTGCCATCCCGATTTTAGCCTCAATCGGGACATAATCCGGCACCAGTTGTGCGCGCTGGAATTCTGATTGGAATTCGGTCATATCCCCGCGCAAAGAATCATTAAATTCGACCATGTTTTGCGGGGTCAGCCAATCACCATAATCACTGATTTCGGTATACGGAACATTACTGGCGGCGCCAATTGCATTTGGCATGACACCAACGCCGATGAACACAGCGATAAAAATTTTGGCCAAGATTTTTTTTATTTTAATCATCTACTTTTTACCAAACGCCTTGGATATACTTGAAAATATTTGTGTTGGTGCGGACCATATTTTTTTACCCAGTCCCTTGGCCCACTGACCAAAGTCGAATTGTTCTTTGCCCCCGACGGTTAATATGCCCATAACCTTTGGCTTTATAACCCAGAAATACATCAAGAACAACCCAATCATCATGACCAAGAAATCCCATCCGTCGCGCATAAAATCAAATGCGCCCGGGTATTGCGCTTCGACCACATCCCGTTGCGTGTTAAAGCATTCGCGGAACTTGCCACCGTCCATTTCGCCATCGACGATGGATACCTGTTCACATGTTGCAAACACATTCATCACAGACATTACCTGGGCGTCTGGATTTTGTGGTGCCATTCCCATCATGGGCGGTAATACCGCACTGTACCCGTCAACGGGTCCCGGGAAAAACGAATCCGCAGAATAAGACACAATTGCATACGTGATAATAACGGTCAGACTGATTCCAACAATTTGTACCGCGGATTTTACCAGCATATTAATCGCATTTTTTACCACGCCCCCGGCCAATGCCCACGTCTGTTCGAACGCGGCCGCGGCCAGAATCAAAGGCAAAAAGATAATTAAAAACACTAATTTGAATACCACAGATAAAATCTGGAACGCCAAATCAAATCCAATGACCAAGAACATTAACACCAGCGCCAGTCCCGCAATCCATGTCAGAACACCGCCACCCATTCCCAACCATGCATAGTTCATCAGTGAAAAACCGCCCGCGGCCCCGGCCAACATAACACTGTTGATATTGCCCATAACGCACATAAACGGTTGCAGTATCGGATTTAATATGTCGTCGTTATCTGTGATTGTTGCGCCGGCGCACTGCGACGCTTCATTTACGCCCGTTGCGGCCATAGACAGTTCTGCACCGACAAATAAAACGGGTGTAATGGTAATATCTGCGACCGTTCGCAACGCACTGGTGCCACCCATTCCTAACGCGCCCATTAATGCGCCAACGATTAAAACACGTGCGCCTTGACGCCATACTTTATCAAACCACGGCCCCAATGCGATTTTCTTTTCCGATGTATCCAGTTTTGCATTTTCTTTGGACGCGTCATAAATATATTTTGCGGTATATACGAACAAGAACACCCCGAACCCGACGGCCACCAAAATCCATATATTATCGACCATCGCGTCCCAGAACAATTTGGTTGCATCACCAATAACCGCGAATAATTCTTGGACATAACGGCACAAGAAACATCCATTTACATTTGCGACGTTCCCATCGGTTGCACCGATTGCGGTCATAAAGTTTCCCATACTGGTATATGTGATGGCGGTACCACTGATGGACGAAGACAAATACCAAACGCCGACCCCCAACGCAATTGCGCCCATAATCAATTGGATGGCAAACATAATCAGTCGTGCTTTCACTTTTTACCTTTTTCGCCACCTTCACCGCCAGACAGTATAACCTTGCCCAGTTTTTTTGTTGCCTCTACCACATTAGTGGTTAATTTCATTGCGTCATCGGCCAACTGTTCACTCAGACTGTTTTCTGTGGATGTGCCGAACGAATCCAGTACCATGGATGTAACCTGTGGAATCTGGCTGTATATAAAGTTTAACACATACACCAATATAATGCATCCACCCAATGTCATAGCCCCCAGATTATCGGTGGATAAATCGCCGGCAAATACATTGCCACTGGTAATCAATTGCATTAAATCCGCACTGGATTGTCCCGGTTCTGAAAAGAATTTCGCAATAATCGTCATTATAACGGTGTATGTCAACACCGCCGACACCAACGCAATAATCGCATTAATCAGTTTTTTGAATTGTCCAACGCCAACCGTCTTGCCCAGTCCTGATAACCACGCGGGCGCATTTCCACCCTTGAACCCGACCAGCATTAATGACAACGGAAAGAAAAACGCAAAAAACGCCATCGCCACGATTATATCCGCGAAATAGAAACAAAACCGCACGAATAACTTAAAGAATCCATAAAACAGATACAGCCCAATAAAAAATAAAATAATATGTTTAATCAGCGACCCGATACCCAGCAATGCATCCAAAGAAAACGCGCGGTCCATAACGGCGATGCCTAATTTCATATAGGATTGAAATTGGGTAATGGTTGTTTTCATCAACATTATAATCGTATCGCGCAGTTGTGGCCGATAAAATCCATCATCGGACATTTCTGATGGTACATAGGTAACTTGTTCGTTAATAGTATCTGTGTCCATTTGCAACATGTTTTGCGTGTACACCAACGCGATATTTGCAACAGGTTCAAACGTAACAGATGTAATAAAACGTGGCAGAACAACGCCCATACTCAAAAACGCCAACGACACCAAAGAATTTATCAACACGGGTCGCAAAGATTTCTGGTACCACGGATCGCTGATATTGCTTTTCATATTTTGCCAAACAGCGTTGATGATATAGAACGCCATCAGCACACAGAACAATATCCCACAGAAAATAACGAATTGTCCGTACACCGCCCCGGCCGCATCAGATACGACCTGGAACAGACGATCGAACACCGGGCAACCCCAACATTGCACGGACGAATCAACCAAAGAATTCATAAATCCGTTCATTTCTTTTTAATCCACCCAAACGCCTTGCCCAGTGTTGTACCAATTTTTTTCGCATTCCCCAGTGTTTTTGTCGCATCGCCTTTGACCTGTTTATACAGATTGTCCATACCCTTGCCGACATAAGAATCCAGTTGCTGGCGTGTCATATCAAATATTTTGAACATCAAATAGAATGTCAATATAGACGACAGCCACAGTATAGAATGTTCGCCAAATCCCAACGCAGAATTTGCGACCTGGGGCACATTTGACGACGCACTGCCACCGGCGGCGACAACAAACACAGATGAATTCCATTGGAACAAAGATTTAACAATCGCCAGATTTACGCACAATATGAACGCACAGGCAATCATAGTAATAACAACTTTTTGTAATGCCTTGGTAATTCCGCTGAATGCGGGCCATATATCGAACCATTTATCATTCGGCTTAACGACGTACGCCAACACTTGGAACGGGTACAGAACTAATGACATTCCGAATTGGAAAATCGCCTGGATAATCAGCATCGCCATAAACAAATTACTGGCCACAAAGGTAAATATTAAAAATATCCCAGTTATAACGTTCAAGAAATCTTCCCCGCCATGCGGTATCAGTGTTATCAAACCACGCAACCCGCGGTTCAGGAAATCAAAACCGCGCTTTACAATCTGGTTGTTTGCATGGGAAATATCAGATACGGGTTGCACCAAGAATTCGCAACTTTCCTGGGAAATCCATCCCTGTTGAATTATCGATGGGGGACATTCTACGTCTGGGGCGTGCATTCCCGCGTCGTTAATGGATTTTGTTATGCTTTCTGTATACAGTGCCCCGAATTGCAGAAACGGATTAATTAACCATTCGGTCAGATACACGGGTTTTAATTGCAACAAAACGGTCGCGGCAATGATTGCGCGAATTCCGGGTTTCAACAGGTTTGTTGCGATTGTCATCCCGCTGACCCCACCGGCCATTTCGCCGCCGCCCGAAAAACCAAAGAACGAAACCCATACTTTTGGGAAATACATTTTCAACAGGTACAATGCCATAGATACGGCCAAGAATCCCCACACCAATATGTATATAATCCCGTCGCCATTTCCGACAAAAAATTCGTATCCACCGGTTGCCACCGCCAACAACGCGTCCAAAATTACCGGTATAATCGGGCTCAGGTTTAATGCGTCCACCAAACCATACTGTGTCGCCGCCATCGCATCACACGGCATCAGCACGGCCATCGCGAACACCACCGCCATTGCGCGAAACGCGTATGAAAAAAATCTGGACGATTTCAGAAACATTCTCTCTTTATTAATTTATCTTTTCAATTATATCACATTTAATGCAAAATATGATATACTTAAAAGCAATGAATAGACTAAAAAAGTTCTGGATAGTTTTTTTGTCTTTCCTGCCATTTTCCGCGGGGGCGGTTGCGCCGTTTGTGGTTGGTGCGATTGCGGGCGTGGGTGTTATCGCGGGTTTTTCTATATACAGGACGGTTGCGCCCGTTAATATGGCGGACGCGTTGAATTTCTTTACCAGTTGTTGGTCGTGCCAGATGTTTTCAGATATAATGGCGACGATGTCTGGTTTGGTACCGCGTGTGTACGATGCGCTGGGGTCTGTGATATTGCCATTTTCTGCGGGACTGTTGGCGATATGGTTTGCGTGGAAAATATTTTCTGGGTTTATTAATTCCAAGATAGAAGAACCATGGTCATTGACCAGTGATTTTGGAACCAAGGTATTAAAATTGGCCTTTGTTGGTGCGCTGTTGATGATACCGTTGCCCCGCCTGTTGACATCTGTGGTCATAGAACCGGTATTTAATGTTGGATTGTCGCTGAACAGGGCGGTTGCCGGCAACGACGAATTTGCAAAATGTGTGGTTGCGACGGCCATTGCCGATCCCACGGTGGCCAGTGTTGAATCCGCGTCCGCCGGGGCGTTTTCGCCACGTCTGCGTCATAATCTTTCGTGCGAGGTTGCAAACGTTCATCAAATGACGGGATTGGGGATGACGGTTGGATGGACGATGTTGAATATGGCGTTTAACGAAGAATATATGCATAAAATGATGTGGGACATACCGATTTTCCCGAACGTTCCGATTTTCTTTGCGGGTTTGTTGATATTGGTGCTGTTCTTTTTCGCACTGTTGCCGGTCCCGTTGTATTTTTTAGAGGTATTTATAAAACTGTCCATGGATTTGATAATGTTGCCATTTATGCTGATGTCATGGCTGTTCAAGGGATGGGGCATATTCCCCAATGGGGGACGTAATATCAAGAACATGATAAACGATGTGGTGCGCGCAACGGCCGGTATTGCCATGGTTGGCGTGTTTATAACATTTGCTGTTATGTTTTTGAATGCGGTATTTGGTCGTTGGGACGGTGCGGACAGATTGGCGTTGGCATTGTCTGAAAACGATGCGACGATATTGATGGACGGCCTGATGATGCGCAACGACAGTATTATAACGATTCTGTTGATGGGAATATTTATTGCGATGTTTATGACAATGATACCCGCGCTGGTCAAGACGTTGTTCGCCCAGGTTGAAATTCCCACATCATTTTACGAATCGACACGTAAAAATCTGGACATTATGTGGAAAAACCTGAAAAAATGGTACGCCACATTAAAAAAATAAAAAATCAAGTGCTTTATTTAACCGCACCCCCTTTTTTAGACAATCCGAATCTGATATAATTCATATCAATGAAGCAGTTTCCGATTCTTTATTGGCCACGAAAAACAACCGCTGATACCGACTATCAATTGGCGCGCAAGGTTATAAACAGTGCGACGGGTGTAATGCCGGACGTTTTGACGGGTGATTTGGATTTGATGGGTATATTATCTGCGAATCCGAATGCGACGGTATATTATCCCGTGTTTTGTGAATCTACGGGTTGGTGGGGCGAATTATTGGGTGGCGATGCGATTGTAATTGACAAGATGATTATATCACCAGAATGTCAATTAATGGTTATTGAATCCGAACGCACTGCGACGAAATCGGCACGCAGTGGAAAAAATCAACTGTTGGCGGCGGAAATTCGCCCGACCAGCGGTTTTTTCAAGAAAATGAATTCTGGGATTGCGACGGTTTCTGATATGTTGGCGACGGATGCGGGCACGATATTGGCGTTGTTCACCGGGAAAAGCCAGACACAATTCATAAATATTTTGGAATCTACGGGCAATTCGTATTTGGGCTGTATTGGCCGATACTAATGTGTTAATATTGCTTGATTTCTGGAAAAATAATTGTATAATTTCCGGGCTTATGGAAATAATAAAAGGGTCAAAAGATGAAAAAAGGCATTCATCCAGAATACTATGAAATTAACGTCACGATGACGGACGGCAACACGGTCAAGATGTATTCTTCTGTTAAAAAGGATTTGGTATTATCCACAGATAACTTGAATCATTCGGCCTGGACGGGCCAGCGTACTAACGCCGGCGAAAAGGGCAAACGTGCCGCCGAATTCAAAAGTAAATTTGCTGGGTTCAAATTCTAAAAACATTGCTGAAAACATTGGGACGAACAGATGGAACTGCTGATTAAGGGTTCAACCGAATTAAACAAAATGTTTATGGCGTTGCAACGGACCGCGTCCGGTTTGCGCCACGATTTTGGAGAAGTTGAAAACCTGCAACAGTCCCTGCGTGGTGCCCGTGATTTCGTTGCGCGTGCATCTGCCAGAATCGAAGAAAGCATCCTGTCGGATTTGTTGTTGGTGCGTCCGTCGGCGGGATTGTTAACGCCGAATGTCACGCATGATGGCGATGGGCGTGATGAATTTGTTTTGGCGTTGTCGGGCGCGGGGAACTTTGTCCGTGGTAATCCGCATTTTGCGATTTCGTTGGCATTGCGTTCTAATGATGAAACGAAAATTGCACTGGTGTATTCCCCGATTGACGAACGCCTGTATTACGCAGAATCTGAACGTGGTGCGTATGTGTTTTCCGCATACCATTCTGCGCGCATACGCGTGTCCAATTTATCAGAACCATCGGATGTAACGGTTGCATATAATACATCTGATGCGCGTGCCACGATTGGTGATGTGCGCCGTACCGGATGTCCCGCATTGGATTTGGCGTGGGTTGCGGCGGGTAAATTTGATGCGTATGTATCTGATCCGCTGGATTTTGCGGAAATTGCGGCGGGCGATTTGCTGGTCCGCGAAGCGGGCGGAAAAATTCAAATGGACGCGGACTTGGTTGCGTCAAATGGTTGCATAGAATTATAAAAAAAATTACCCGTTTTTGTTTCGGATAAAATTGTTGAAACAGATAATAAAAAAACCGCCATTTTGGCGGTTTTAATCTTGGTGACCCGGCAATAAATCAAATGTGTTTTTCAGGAGAGAGAAACACTGCCGACCCGCCGGGTCAATATAATACTGAACTCTCCCTACAACGTGGGTATTATATCATATATTTTTTTGCGATTCCATAAAAATTTATCAAAATCGTATTTACGATGATTTACACAAAACTTGCAAAGATAAAATAAATATCCTAAGATTCAAAAGTTATGAAATTCAAGAAATTTTTACGTATTTTTTTGAACATCTTGTTCTGGGGATTCACGTTTGGTATCGCGGCATTGGCGATATTACTGTTAATTTACGGGAACGATTTACCAGATTATAAAAAATTGGCGACATATGCACCACCGGTTGCGACGCGTCTGTACGCATCTGATGGCAGTTTGTTAATCGAATACGCCGAAGAACGCCGTGTATTTATTGACTTTGACGATTTACCGCCCCAGTTGGTAAATGCGTTCATTGCGGCCGAAGATCAAAATTTCTGGACACATCCCGGCATTGATATCCAGGGTATAACCCGCGCGGCGGTAAATAATGGGTTGCGTATGTTGGGCTTTGACGCGCGTTTTTCTGGTGCGTCCACAATCACGCAACAGGTGGCCAAGAATTTCTTTTTAACGTCTGAACGCACGATTTCGCGCAAGATAAAAGAGGCTATATTGGCCATGCGTCTGGAACGTACATTTTCCAAAGAACATATTTTGACACTGTACCTGAATCAAATATATTTGGGGGCGCGTGCGTATGGTGTTGGTTCGGCGGCATTGATGTATTTTAATAAACCTGTATCTGAATTAACGCTGTCTGAATGCGCATTTTTGGCCGCTTTGCCCAAGGCGCCAAATAACCGCGACCATGCCATAGAACGTCGTAATTATGTTTTGAACCGTATGGTGGACGAAGGATATATAACCCAATCCGATGCGACCACGGCGATGGCGGAACCATTAAATATCAACAGTGGTTTTACCGCCCAAATGGATGCAGATTTTCAATACTTTGCCGAAGATGTCCGTCGTCAATTATTAGAAACATTGGGGCGCGATACACTGTATAACCAGGGTCTGTACATAAAAACGACCATTGTCCCGGAATTACAGCACGCGGCCAGTTCTGCGTTAAACAAAGAACTGGACAGATATAATTCTGTTCGCGGTGAAAACGAACCGAAATTACAGGGCGCGATTATTGCGATGAATCCGCACACTGGGCGTATTGTCGCGATGTCTGGGGGGCGTTCATTCGCGGACAGTTCGTTTAATCGCGCGACCCAGGCCATGCGTCAAATCGGCAGTACGATAAAACCATTTGTGTATCTGGCGGCGCTGGAACGCGGAATGTCGCCCCAGGCATTAATATTGGATGCACCGATTGTTGGTTGGCGCGAAGATAATTCTTTGTGGAAACCTGAAAATTACGACAAAAAATTCTTGGGTGATATTCCGTTGCGTTATGCACTGGAAACATCGCGTAATGTTCCCGCGGTCCGATTGGTGCAACAGTTGGGCGTTGAAAACGCCATAGAGGTTGCACAACGCTTTGGTGTATATCCGCCAGATTTGAAAAATGTAAATTTGTCTTTGGCACTGGGGTCTGGTGAAACGACACTGGAACGTTTGGTGTTGGGTTATTCGGCGTTTGTAAACGGTGGCCACGTGGTTCAACCTAAATTGGTTGATTATATCGAAGACAGATATGGTCGTGTCATAAATGGCCCAGAAACGGAATTAATCGAATGGCAACCAGATATGTTGCCACCGGAACGCGTTGATGAAAACGAACCGTTGTCTGACCCACAAAGTCTGTATCAAATGGTGTCTATTTTACAGGGCGTTGTTGAACGTGGTACCGGGAAACAGGCACGTGTTCCGGGGCATACAATTGCTGGTAAAACGGGCACGACGAATGATGTCAAAGATATATGGTTTGTCGGATTTTCCAAGAATCTGATTGCCGGCGTTTATTTGGGCTTTGATATGCCACGTCCGTTGGGCACCGGCGCGGGCAGTCATATGGCCGCGCGCGTATTTGCGGATTTTATGAAGACCGCATTGGCCAATGAAAAAGACCAGGCATTTTCCATTCCGGACGGATTGACATTTGTTCGTGTTAACAGAATGTCCGGGGCGGCCGCCACCGAAGATCCAAACGGCACCATTATTACCGAGGCGTTTAAGCCGGGCCAGCATCCAAATCCGGCGCCTGCGACCAAGGCAACTACAACGGGGCCGGTTGTTGGTGGCGTATTTTAATAAATTGTGGTATAATATGGGCAAAGGTTTTTCTGATGGGGGGCAAGATGAAGAAATTATTTGCGATTTTATGTTTGGGGTTAATTGTTGGCGGATGTGAATCTGAAAATCCGGTCATCCAGTGTGGTGGATATTCCGTTGAAATTACCATGTCCCAAGATGGCGAAACGTTGAATGCGAATATCAATGGCGACGAAATGGTCTTGACGCACGCGATATCTGCATCTGGGGCGCGTTATGTTGGTGAATTGAATGACACGATTGTAACGTTGTGGAACCAGGGCAACGATTGGACGATGTTTTTGAACGATGACGCACCAATAGAATGCACCAGCAAATAACTTTTGTTTTATAATATTTATGTGATAGAATGTCAGCATAAGAAGGAGATTTTTTATGCTGACATCTTTGTTTTTGGAACGTGGTGTTTCTTTCTTTGCCAGTGGATGGACCCAGTTTGCGTTGGCGTTTGGTCTGGCATTTTTAATAGTTTTGTTATTCGGGCGTCCGTTTATTAACGCCATGCACCGCATTCAAAAACGGGGCCAACCAATCAGTGAAAATGTCCCCCAATCCCATCGGGCCAAGGCCGGTACCCCGACAATGGGCGGACTGTTGGTGAATGTCGCCATTATTATCCCCAGTATTTTATTTATGCCCATATTAAATCCGACGGGTTGGATTGCGTTATTGGCACTGGTGATGTTTGGTGCGATTGGATTCTTTGATGATTATAAAAAGGTCGTATCCCAATCCAAAAAGGCGTCTAATGGTTTGTCGCCGATGTTGCGCCTGGGGCTAGAAGCGATATGTGTAATCATTTTGGCGTATTTGATTAACCAGACGATACCGCTGTACATTCCGGAATTATCGTTGGCGTTGCCGTTTGGAATCATTTTACCATTGGGTATATTCTATTACGTATTTGCGTATTTTGTCATCGCGGGCAGTGCGAACGCCACAAACATCACAGATGGTTTGGACGGTATGTTGGCCAAGATATATATGCCTGTGTTGGTCGTATTGGTTGTTGCGTTGTACGGGGCGACCCGTATTGGATTTATGGACACGGTTATGTTCTTGCCGACGGCCAGTGGCCTGTATGCGCCATTGGGGGCGGCGTTTGGTGCCGTGCTGGGGTTCTTGTGGTTTAATGCGCGTCCGGCGTCGATATTTATGGGCGATGTTGGTTCGTTGGCGTTGGGCGGATTTATGGGTACGGTTGCGATGCTGTTAAAGTCTGAAATAATAATGGCAATATCTGCGGGTATGATGGTTTTGATATTGCTGTCGTCTTTTATCCAGACGATGTATTTCAAGGCCACACGCAAAATCACGGGCACGGGGCGTCGTGTGTTTTTACGTGCGCCGTTGCACCACCATTTCGAAGAATTGGGATGGCCAGAAACAAAAATTGTCGACAGATTTTTTATAATGTCGATACTGTTTTCTGGATTGGCATTGGTTTTATTAAAATTTGCATAAATATATGCACAAAAACCCCGAACTTTCGGGGGTTTTTATAAAAATATTTTCACCAGTACATTTTCTTGAAAAAGATGATATAATTCCATTGAAATGATAAGACGAACCGAAGAAAGTAAACTGACCAGTTGGTATTTTGAAATAGACCGGCGTTTGTTGGGCTATGTGTTATTTATGATTTTTGTCAGCGTTGTGTTCATGATATCGGCGGGATCGGTTGCGGCGGAACGCATCGGCCAACCGTGGAATTTCTTTATAGTCAAAGCGATACCGTTTTACTTTTTGGGGATATTGGCATTACTGGGGTTCAGTATGGTCAATCGTCGGATTGTTATGTTGGCGTCAATCGCGGACATCGCGTTGGGATTGCTGTTATTATTGATAACGTTTATATTGCCACATCCGATAAATGGTTCGGACCGATTTGTATCACTGGGGTTTGTGAACCTGATGCCGTCGGATATAATGAAGCCCGGGTTTATCATAATAACTGCGTGGTTTTTGTCCAAGATGCGCGAAACGTACGGGGCCGATATATTCTTTAATAAATCCGCGTGGCAGTTCAAGTGGTTGTCTTGGTGGCCATATTTGATAACGTTTGCGATTTCATTGGCGATAATATTCCAACACCCGGATTTGGGGACGTCTATCTTGTATTTGGCTGTGCTGGGGGCGATGTTGTTTATTGCGGGTTTACCAATGTCGGTCATACCTGTTTTGGGCGGTGTTTTAATTGGTATGTTGGCGGTGGCGTTTTTTGCGTTTGGCCACGTGCACGACCGTATAATTTCATTTTTTACCGGTACGGGCGACACGTACCAGGTGACCCAGTCTATCCAATCTATTCAGCATGGTGGCCTGTTGGGCAGTGGCGATGACGCATTCGTGAAACAGTCTTTGCCCGACGCGCACACAGACTTTATATTCGCGGCAATTGCCGAAGATGCGGGGGCCATAGTGGCGTGTCTGTTGCTGGTATTATTGCTGTTGGTGTTAAAGCGCTTGGTTGTTGATGCGACAAATGCGCGCGACAGATTTGTTTTCTATGCGGCGGGTGGCACGGTGGCGTTGTTTGGTGCCCAGGTGTGCATTAATTTGATGTCGACATTGCACCTGTTCGCGCCCAAGGGTATGACATTACCGTTCATATCGTACGGGGGCAGTTCGCTGTTATCATACTGTATATTGTTTGGAATGATTTTGGCAATTGTCCGCGAAGATAAATGGTCATAAGACAAAGGGGATAAAAATATGAAAATATGGATTGCAACAGGTGGCACCGGGGGACATGTCTTTCCCGCACTCAGTGTTGCCCAAGAATTAACATCGCGCGGACACAGGGTTATAATATCGCGTGATGGTCGGGTCAAGAAAATGGTTGCCGACGGTGCGCCGGCCGGTGCACGTATTGTGTCTGTGTGGGCATCTGGGGTTGGCGCCAAAAGTAAAATGCACCAGGTTTTGGCATTGTCCAAGATTGGCCTGTCCGCGATGTGGTTGGTGTTGCGTTTTGTGTTTTCGCGTCCTGATCGTATGGTTGCGTTTGGTGGATACGCATCTGTGCCGGCGGTGTTTGCGGCGCACATATGGCATATACCGACATTTTTGCATGAACAGAACGCGGTGATTGGTCGCGCGAACAAGTTTTCTATGCGGTGGGTTCGTACATTGATGACCAGTTTTCCAACCGTTGATGGCATCCCAGAAAATACGTCTGCACGTGTTGTGTATACGGGTCTGCCGGTGCGCCGTGAATTTTTGGATTTGGCGGGTGCATCATTACCACATGCATCCAAATTGTTAATCACGGGCGGTTCATTGGGGGCCCAGATTTTGGATGATGTTGTTCCAACCGCGATATTACAGATGAAAAATAAAAAGATTTTTATAACGCATCAAACACGTCCTGAAAATGTTGCGCGCCTGCAAAAATTATACGCAGAAAATAAAATTCGTGCGAATGTTTTGTCGTTCGTTCATGATATGGCGTCTGCGATTGCGGATTCAGATTTAATAATCGGTCGCAGTGGTGCCAGCACGGTCGTAGAACTGGAAACAATTGGTCGTCCTGCGATATTGGTTCCATTGGGAATAAACCCAGATCAAAATGCGAACGCGACCAGTTTTGCGAACTTGGGCGGTGGATTTAATATTCCCCAAGATAAATTTACACCGAAATGGTTGTCTGCGACATTGACGGAATTATTTGAAAATCCGTCGCGTCTGGACAAGATGGCAAAAAAAGCGTTGGTTCCGAATAACGCAGTAAAAATAATTGCGGATGAAGTAATAAAATAACATAAATTGCATTTTTCTGCTTGCTTGCGATTCGTCATTTGTTCTATGATGGATTAAGGAAGGAAAGGAAAATGCGACATATTGCAGTTTCTGTGTTATCGCTGTTTATTGCGTTGCCGGCATTTGCAGACGTGCGTTTGCCGGTGGTTAACTTGGCCAGTGGCGGAATTTCCGCACGTGCCGCGTTTGGTGAACCAATTGTTGCACCGGTTAAAAATACACCGGCGCCTGTATCACAGGTAAAAAACGTCGCATCAAATATTTCAAAAAAATCAGAACCCGCGCCGATTGCATCTGGGGATGTGACGCGTGAAACAAATACGGTTGCGCGTGCAACCGTTGCAACAGAAACGGTTTCTACCACGCCGACGCACGTTGATGCGGGCGCCAATATTGTTGCGTCTGCGGATGTGTTGGCACCACGCCGGCCCAGTTCGGATTTATGGGCATATAACAATCGTGGCGAATCGCAAATTGTGCCATTACGTTTACCATCGCCCGACGAATTTTCTGTAATTCGTTCCGATTCCGCATTACCCGAAGAATCTTTGGATTCCGCATCTGCCCAGACGCGTGTTGCGTCGGCAAATGTATCTGTGCCGGCCCCGGCCGTTGCGCGCAAATCTGTGGAAAGCGCACCGGTTGCGGAACCTATGTCTGAATTGGATGCCCAGATTGCACGCTTGAACGAATTACAACGTCGTGCCGATGCCAGTGTGAATAATGATATTATGGATGCGGTTGATATTGATCCGGTGTCGCATCCGGCACCCGCGCCACGTGTTGCGGTTGCGCCGGCGACCACCCCGCGCGTTGTGTCGCGTGGTGTTGTTGCACGCCCGGCTGTTATGCGTGATACCGCAACCCGTACGGCGGTTGCGCCAACAAATATTGCGGCGTCGCGTAATGATGCATCATCAATGGTTGCAATGGCGGAACCGGTTGCATCGCAACGTAATGTTTCTGGTAATGATTCCGACGTGCATTTGTCCCAGATGGTTGTTCCGATGGATGACGATGTTGTTGTTCGTGCGGTGGAACGTTCCACTTCGCCACGCATTGTATCTGTGCGAAATGATATGACACAAATGACGCCCAGTGAATTGCGTCGCGCATTTCGCAAAACGTTTTTGTCGGAAAACAAACACCTGTCCACGTTCCAGATTGACGACAGATTTGACGTGGCCAGTGATATGACCGCCAACGCCCAGGGATTCACCGCACAGCCGGACTTATCAGAATCTGGTGGAATTCGTCCATTGGAAATCAAGATAAAATTCCGCAATTCTGATTCCGCCCTGTCGCGCGACAATTACAATTTGTTGACCGAATACGCGGGCATAGTGTTAAGCAATCCAACCCGCGCGGTCCAGGTGTCTATTCCGCAAAGTGCGACCGAAAATGCCGATGACCGTAAATTGGTGGCGCGCCGTTTGGCCATAGTGGAACAGGTTTTGCGTGATAACGGCATATCGGAACAGCGTATTTTACCGGTGCTGTCCCAACGCGACGAAGAAGGATTAGTTTTGCGTATGATATCACTGGACCAATATGAAACATTGACCAAGCGCCAGCGTGATATTTTCGGCGACACGGTCAGCAAGAAAACGTACAGAAGTATGTCTTGGTAAAGAATCTGATATTACGCGCCGGACGATTGATTTCGATTCCGGCGCATTTCACAGCAGAATTTTTATTCCCATCATCTTGTCCGTTGTGTGGTGCGCGTGTTTCGACCGATGGTGAATTGTGTGCGGATTGTTGGGTTGGATTTAATTGGATTGGTAATCCAAAGTGTTCTGTTTGCGGTTATCCGTTCCCGGCGAATCTGGACCTGGGAACACATCCGATTTGTCCGCATTGTTATCAAATGCCATCGCGTTTGAAATGGATACGGTGTGCATGTGTGTACGACGACGTGTCGCGGTCTGCGATGTTGCCGTTCAAACATGGTGGTCGGATTCAGTATGCGCGTTTTATGTCGCGTGCGATAATGTGGGCAATGCGCGATATCCCAGAATACCCGGATTTAGTAATGCCTGTGCCACTGGCGTGGCGCAGGTTATTTCACCGTGGATACAACCAGGCAACATTACTGGCGCGTCCAATTGCACGCGCATTAGGTGTCCGGATGGATTTGACATCTGTGCGTCGTCGCTATCGCCCGGATATGGGGCATAAAACCGCGTCCCAACGTTCAGAAAATATCCGTGGTGTGTTCAGTGTTGTTGCCCCGGACAAGATTCGCGGACGCAGTATATTGTTGATTGATGATGTTATGACAACGGGCGCGACACTTAACGAATTGGCGCGTGTGTTAAAGCGTGCGGGTGCACGTGCGGTATACGGCGCCACATTCTGTCGTGTTGTGCACGCGATATAGTTTTTTGAATCAGTGGATTTTTATATTGGTGTTGTTGATAAATGTTTTCAGCATATGGCGCGATTGCGCATCGATTTCTTGCAGAATAACTTTTTCAGAACATTTGCGTGCCAACAGTTCTAATTGTTCTGCGGTTGACATTTTGTCTATGGTTTTATTCGCGGTCTTGGCGAACACGGGTCTGATTCCAGACAATACAAAATCCCCGTCCATATACAGTTCAAATTTTGCGTATGAATTTTTATGATCGGTATATGAATAAGAAATTTCCAGTTCCACAATGGTTTGCTGTGGCGGATTTTGCGCCGTGTCAACCAGTGTAAAAGAATATGTTGTAACAAACGGGGTATTATGAACAGACACAAAACTGTCTTTCAGCCCCATATACAAAGCATAGAAAAAAATAGTATTACCGTTGCTCATACTTGAAAAAAATGGTCCCAGGTGTTTTTACAACCTGGGCCAAATACCTTGTTTTATATCAGCGTTGTTTTACAGCCCCTGTGTTGTTCAAGATATTCAGAATATCTTTGTCTTTCTGGGTTAATTTTTCCATCAGCATCCGTTGCTTTGCAATTTCCGAATGTCTTTTGCAACACGCATCAACAATTTGCAGGGTTGCAATCTGTTCGGGTGTTTTGTTCGGGGCGTCTGGATTGCATTCAATATACGAAACCACGATACCACCAACTTTTACGCTGTAAATACCATAATCCCAACCGTTGACGACGTTCAGTACGGGTTGTCCTGTTTTGTTGATAACGGTGTATTCGTCTGTCCCCGGCATGCGTTTCAGATTAATATTATTTGTGTTGATTGTGTCAATAATCGTTTTCTTGACGATATCGTTCATAATAAACTCCTCGGTTTTATATACAGGAAATATAACACATAATTTTATTTTGTCAATTATATATATGTATTTTTATTTTATGTGTGGTTTAACTGTGCTTGAAATTTATTTTTTATCTGGTACGATTTTCAACATATTGAATTTATGGGATACACAGATGAAAATTGAACTGGGAAAAAACATAAACGCACGTGAAATAGAAACAAAAATCCAGGCATTCTGGGATTCTAACAATTTTTGGGATAACGATACTGCGTCTGACAAGACGCCGTTTTGTGTTATGATGCCACCACCAAATGTGACGGGCAACCTGCACATGGGGCATGCACTGGACAATGTATTGACGGATATAATATGCCGTTATAAGCGTATGTGTGGTTATGATGTATTGTGGCAACCTGGTACGGACCACGCGTCAATCGCCACCCAGTTATTGGTGGAACGCGATTTGTCCAAGCGTGGAATAAACCCGCGTTCTTTGACCAAAGAAGAATTATTGAAAACCGCCTGGTCGTGGAAGGCGGAAAAGGGCGGACAAATCATAGCCCAGTTACATACATTGGGTGTGACGCCTGTGTGGAAACGCGAACGCTTTACCATGGACGACGGATTGTCCCGTGCGGTTGTGAAATTGTTTGTTAAGATGTACAATGCGGGGATAATCTATCGTGCAAAACGCCTGGTGAATTGGTGTCCTAAACAACAGACATCTGTTTCGGATCTAGAAGTTGAAACCCGCGAAGAACACGGCAAATTCTATTATTTCAATTATCCTTTGGTTGGTGGCGGTTTTGTTGAAATTGCAACAACGCGCCCAGAAACATTATTCGGGGACCAGGCGATTGCCGTTCACCCAGACAATGCGAAATTAAATCATTTGATTGGGCGTCGTGCGATTATTCCACTGACCGATATAGAAATTCCTATTATTGGCGATGAACATGCCGATCCGGACAAGGGTACCGGGGCCGTGAAAATTACGCCCGCGCATGACTTTGACGACTGGGAAGTTGGATTACGCCACAACCTGACGCCGGTGAATATTCTGACGCCTGATGCGCGGTTGAATGATGCAACGGTTGTCCCGGAAAAATATCGTGGCATGGACCGGTTTACCGCGCGTGCGGCGGTTGTTGCGGATATTGATGCGGCGGGTCTGTTGGTCAAGGTTGAAGACAAGGTTATTCCGACCCCGTATTCAGAACGCGGTGGTGTTGTCGTTGAACCGTATTTGACGGACCAGTGGTTTGTGGATACGACCAAACTGGTTGGCCCGGCCATAGACGCGGTTGAATCTGGTAAAATTAAATTTATGCCAGAACATCGTTATAATTTGTATATGTCTTGGATGCGCGATATACGCCAATGGCCCATTTCGCGCCAGTTGTGGTGGGGACACAGAATTCCTGCATGGTATGACGCGGACGGAAATGTCTATGTCGCAGAAACCGAAGCGGACGCCATAAAACAATCCGGTGGCAAAGAATTAACGCGTGATAACGACGTGCTGGATACATGGTTTTCGTCGGCACTGTGGCCGTTTTCGACATTGGGTTGGCCCGATGAAACCCCTGAATTAAAGAAATATTATCCCACAGATTTATTGTACACTGGGGCGGACATAATATTCTTTTGGGTTGCGCGAATGATAATGATGGGAATGTACGTCATGGGCGATGTTCCATTCAGAACGGTGAATTTCCACGGTTTGGTTCGTGATTCGCGCGGTCAAAAAATGTCCAAGACCAAGGGCAATGGTACCGATCCATTAACGACGGTTGAAAAATTTGGCGCAGACGCATTGCGCTATTGGGTGGCAACGGCGCCGATTGGCACGGACATCAGATACAGTGATGACGAGGTTAAACGTGGTTCTAAATTATTGACCAAGTTGTGGAATGCGTCAAAGTACGTATTGATGAATTTGTCTGATTTTGAACCAGATACGGCGCCGGCGGTTGCGGTATCTGACCGCTTTATCGAAGACAGATGGGTGTTGTCTGAATTGAATAAATCGATTGCGGACGTCCGTCGTCATTTGGACAAGTACGACAATTATAATTCTCGTGCGGCGATAGACACATTTTTCTATGAAATCTTTTGCGACCAGTATTTGGAATTTATCAAGGACAGATTCTGGTCCCCAGAAAAATACAGTGCACAATCTAAATTATCGGCGCAATGGACTTTGTACGAAGTGTTGCGTGCGGTAATCGGGTTGTATGCGCCGTTTATACCGTTCTTGACCGAAGAATTATGGCAACAGATTTACAAACCGTACGAAGGTGGTGAAACGTTGCATCTGACGGCGTACCCCGCCACAGACGTTGCGCGTGACACAGATGTGTCAGATATGCAGGTTGCGCTGGATATATTGCATACTGTGCGTGGTTTGCGTACAGAACGCAAGGTTGGCAATGGTGCAAAATTGGAAACGTTGACGATTCCGTCTGCAACACCAACGGCGTTGCATGGGGTGATAAAATCGGCCGCACGTGCGAATGAAATAGTTTTGGGTGATACGGTTGATTTTGTTGTTGCGCCGGCAATTGCAAAATAGTGGTGAAATCATGACAGAAAAATTAATCGAAAAACGCGTATTACAGGCGTATCAGTGTGATCGTTACGGTTATGTTCGTCCATTGATATTGATGAATGAATTAC
This sequence comes from uncultured Alphaproteobacteria bacterium, assembly GCA_944389345.1. Lineage (GTDB taxonomy): Bacteria > Pseudomonadota > Alphaproteobacteria > Rs-D84 > Rs-D84 > Enterousia. The sequence goes on from CALXMA010000008.1 coordinate 29,469, forward strand.
AGGGTGTTGCCGACACGCATGCGGAACGTTTGGGGTGCGGTCGCACATACTTGTTGGAACACAATATGGCGTGGGTTGTGACGCATTACCTGGTTGATATCATCGAAGACCCACGCGAAGGCGAAGAATTATCGTTTATCACGTGGCCATCTGCGCACAGTGGTCTGCGTGCCACCCGTGATTTTGAGGTTCGTGGTGCCGACAATCGTCTGTTGGTGCGCGCCACGTCCCAATGGATATTAATCGATATGGCGCGTCGCCGTCCGTTGCGTTTGGATGAAAATCTGCCATATTGGGAAATCATCCCCCAGCGTGCGTGGGATATGCCGTTTGAAAAATTCCCAGATTTCACCCCGGCCAAGACCCATGTTATGAAATGTCGTTTTGATGACATTGACGTGAACCAGCATATTAATAATGCGGTCTATGCGGTATGGGCGACGGAAAGTGTTGGTTATGTTTATCGGAACCAGCATAAGTTAAAGCGGATTGAATTAAACTTTCAAAAAGAAATCAGTCCCGACACCCCCCAGATTCAGGTTGATGTCGCGATTGATGGTTTGACCAGTCGTCACAAGATTCGTACAGACGATACGGAACACGCAATTGTTGTTTGTACATGGACAGATTTATAAATACTTAACCGCGCACGGAACAGTGCGCGGTTTTTTAATATACAAAATTTTTCGCACAATTAAAAAACCGCCACCGGCGGTTTCTTAATTAATTGCGCTAACAGCCAATCTTTTACGGCCCGTTGCACGACGACGATTCAGAACATCGCGACCGGCACGTGTTGACATACGTTCACGGAACCCATGGGTACGAACGCGACGTGTCTTAGACGGCTGATATGTACGTTTAGTTGCCATAATAAAATCCTTTTGTGCCCCTATTTAATCATACGTTTTGTAAAAACGCAACATTTTTATTTAGATTTTACCAACCCCAGTTTTTTCATTCCTTCCAGGGTCATATAGTATATAAACAGCGCGACAAATAATCGCCAAACTGGTAAAAACATAACCTGTTCCCTTATCTTTTGCGTGCGCGTCTGTTGGCCAAAAATGCGTCGCGTCTGTCCAGTATATTGCGCAGACGTTGCAGGTTGCCCACCATAACAGTCAGTTGGGCGCGTGTAATAATGTCGCGTTTGTCGCAGTTTTTCAACATTTCCGACGTTAAATTATATGTTTCTTCTAATGTTTCTCTTATCGTTGTCATAGTGGTGAGTATTGTATTACAAATGTTTGTTTTGTCAAGCGTTTTTTTAGGGTTTATGTCTTGACCGAAACCGCAAAAATTTGCTATTCTTGATTTGTTAAAAGCAAGGGAAATTCCAGTATGTCAGAAACAAATAATAACAACGAAATTAACGAAATAAAAATTCCGCAATCGTCCCTGGAACACGAAATGCGTACCAGTTTTTTGGACTATGCGATGTCGGTTATTGTTGACCGTGCGTTGCCGGACGTTCGTGATGGATGTAAACCGGTGCATCGTCGTATTTTGTACGTTATGAATGATGTTGCGCCTGCGACGAAACCAACGGTAAAATCCGCACGTATTGTGGGTGATGTTATGGGTAAATACCATCCCCACGGCGACAGTTCTATATACGAGGCTATGGTACGTATGGGCCAAGATTTCTCTATGGGTGAAATGTTGGTCCAGGGCCAGGGTAATTTTGGTTCGCGCGACGGGGACAAGGCCGCGGCCATGCGTTATACCGAGGCCAGACTTTCCAAACTGGGCGCGTCTATGATGGACGACCTGGACAAAGATACGGTTGATTGGCAACCGAACTTTGACGGTACATTACAAGAACCGGTTGTTTTACCGACCAAGTTCCCGAATTTCTTGGTGAACGGTGGTTCTGGGATTGCGGTTGGTATGGCAACGAATGTGCCGACGTATAATTTGGGCGAAATTTGCAATGGTATCTTGGCGATATTGGACAATCCGAATTTGTCAGATGATGAATTGTTCGGCATAATCCCGGGGCCAGATTTCCCCACAGGCGCAATTATTATGGGACGGGCCGGCGCGTACAAGGCGCACACCACCGGGCGTGGTTCTATTATTGTTCGGGCCAAAACGCACATGGAAACGTTCCACGACCATCCTGCGATTGTTGTGGACGAAATCCCGTACCAGGTAAACAAATCGCAACTGATTATAAAAATTGCTGAATTAAGCAAAGAAAAACGGATTGAGGGAATATCCGAAATTCGCGATGAATCGTCCAAGGAAGGTCTGCGTATCGTTATTGAATTAAAGCGTGATGCGATTCCAGACGTTGTACTGAATCATTTGTTCCAGTACACAGAAATGCAGACTAATTTTCCTGTGAACATGATGGCGTTGAATCGTGGTCGTCCGATGCTGTTTAACATTCGTGGCGTATTGGACGCGTTCATAGATTTCCGATGCGAAGTTATACGTCGTCGTACGATATTTGATTTGAATCGTGCGCGTAATCGTGCGCATACATTGCTGGGGCTGTCGGTGGCGGTTGGCAATCTGGACGAAGTAATTGAATTGATTAAATCCAGTGAAAACCCGGATTCCGCGCGCCAGGCGTTGGTGTCGCGTGGTTGGCGTGCGTCGGATATAGAAAACTATATCCAGTTAATCGATGACCCGAACACAGAATACAAAGACGGTATGTTCTATATGTCCGAAGACCAGGCGCGTGCGATTTTGGAATTGCAATTGCATCGTCTGACTGGTTTGGAACGTGAAAAATTGCATGCTGATTTGGTTGAACTGGGGGCGCAAATCAAAGACCTGTTGGACATTTTGGGCAGTCATGCGCGCATCATTCAAATTATTCGCGACGAAACAACGATGGTCCGCGACAATTGGGCCAGTGATCGTCGTACCGAAATTTCCGATGCGGAAATAGATATCGATGTCGAAGATTTGATTGCCCGCGAAGATATGGTTATCACGGTATCTAATACGGGCTATATCAAACGCGTTGCATTGGATACATACCGTGCGCAAAAACGCGGGGGCAAGGGCCGTAATGCCATGGCGACCAAAGACGATGATTATGTGGTCCAGGTGTTTGTGGCAAATACTCATACGCCACTGCTGTTTTTCAGTTCGCGCGGTCTGTGCTATAAATTAAAGACCTATAAATTACCCGAAGCGGCCGCCGCGGCCAAGGGTCGTCCACTGGTAAACCTGTTGCCATTGGAAAACGGTGAAACGATTACGGCAATATTGCCCGTTCCCGAAGAAGATGTGGCCAACGCGCGTGAATCTGGCAAAGAACATTATCTGATGTTTGCAACGGCGTCCGGAACGGTGCGTCGCAATCGCACATCTGATTTCGATTCAATTCGTGCAAACGGTAAAATTGCGATGAAATTGGACGACGGGGACAGTTTGATTTCCGTCCTGCCATGTACCGAAGACCAAGATGTGTTCTTGGCGACATACCGCGGTCGTTGCATACGATTCCCTGTATCAGAAATCCGTGTGTTTGCGGGACGCAATTCGACGGGTGTGCGCGGAATGACGTTGGGTGCGGACGATAAGATTATTGGTATGGCAATGTTGACGCATGGTGAATCTGACGCCGCCATACGTGGTGCGTATATCAAACAAAGTCGCGCATTGCGTCGCGCCACCACCGGCATCGAAGAAGATGCTGGCGATGACGAAGAAGACGCAACAACACTGACATTAACCGACGAACAAATGGCACGTATGGCCGCCGCAGAACAGTTTATTTTGACTGTGTCAGAAAACGGATTTGGTAAACGTACCAGTTCGTATGAATACCGCACGACACACCGTGGTGGTGGTGGTTTCACAAACATTAAACTGGGCGGTAAAAATACGGCGGTGGCGGGTTCTTTCCCGGTTGCCGATGATAATGACATTATCATGGTAACCGATGGTGGCAAGATAATTCGTACACCTGTGCGTGATGTTCGTATTGCGGGACGCAGTACCGCGGGCGTGACATTGTTCCGTACCGCCGAAAATGAACGTGTTGTGTCTGCAATATCGATACTCAGCGACGAAGGCGAAGAATCCGAAGTGGAATCTGAACTTGCAAACACAGAAAATAATTAAGACCGTGGGGGGTGCCGTTATGGAAAACGAATATTTTGCATCAATAAATGACGTATCAAAGCGTTTGTCTGTACCGGCACATACCCTGCGTTATTGGGAAAAACAGTTCCCATTGATTATACGTCCAACAACGGGGGCGGGTGGTCGGCGTTATTATCGTGCCGATATGGTGGATAAATTGGTCGTAATTCGTGATTTGTTGTATAAACACGGCTTGACCATTGCGGGGGTCAAAAAACTGTTGCACGATGGAAATTTCCCGTCGTCTGCGGATGAATTTATTGCATCTGTATCAGACGGTGGAAATGCATCGCAACCCGCGCAACCGATGCAACAAACATCACCCCGGGAATCTGTATCAACATTTGTACAAATTCAATCCGCGCCACACGTTGACACTAAACAGGTTGAATTGGCGATATCTTTGCTGAACCGTGCGCGTGAATTGTTAAAGAATTAATCAGGCTTATCGATACCTCAACAAATACAAATTATGGCAGTCCCAACGGGAATCGAACCCGTGTTACCGGAATGAGAATCCGATGTCCTAACCGCTAGACGATGGGACCAACGCGACAATATTATCAATTATTTACTGTTTTGCAAATCTAAAAATCGTTGAATGGAATCAGTACTGTCGTGTTAATTTCAGCAATGATTGAATAGATTGAATAGATTTATCGGTTATCACCAATCTGCGCCCGAATACAGATTGTATCAGTTTGCGTGCAAATACATTTTTTGGAATATAAACATCAACGCCGTCTGCCTTTATAATATCGGGCGTGATATCAATCCGGGCCAGAATCCGCACATCGTCAAAGTTCACATATTCGTCGCGTACGCCGGCGTCGTATTCGTGCAATCTGCGCTGTTCAAAGTTGGTGGGACACACCTGGTACACATAACTGACAGGATTCATACTGTACGCGATGAACGTCCGGTCGTATTGTTCTGTGTTTGGTCGCCGGGTCAGGATATACAACCCGTCCAGTTTATAATCGTCGCGAACCTGGCCCGCGTGCAGATGCGGGAAAATATGATATTGTAATGCATACGAAAACACGGACGTTGCGAATATAGCCACCTGGGTTTGTCCGTTTGCATTTCGTTCAGAACTGATTGCATCGCGGACCCGCAACATATCCCCCACGGCCAGTTTTTGTTTATTTGCACTGTATAAAATCTTGGGCACTAATACCATACCGTGTTATACAATGAACCATTTACGCCACAAAGTAAAGTCTTTTTGTTTTCGAACCGGCAACCGTTGGTTGCAGATTGCGAACTGTGGCCACGAACCAAAAATAAAAACGCCACAGGGGCGTTTTAATAATGTTGAATATTAAATGCGTCTGCCACACTTCGTTAAAACTTCGTGTGGCACTCCTTCGCGTGAACTGTTCCGCTTTGGCTTGCCAGCGCATCGTCACAGACGCGAAGGGTGGTTGGGGCGCACTCAATTCCCTCGCACGGCGCGGTGCGCCGGCTGTGGGGAAACCGTGACGATTTGACTGCGCGA
>CALXMA010000009.1 GCA_944389345.1 uncultured Alphaproteobacteria bacterium
TAAAAACTTACATATAAGAAAAAAATATATATACAACACAAACAAAAAAGAGAATCGGTTTGAAAAAAAATTAAAAAAAAAAAAAAAAAAAAACGGTGGATTTCTGCCACTTTTAGACACTTTTATCAAAAAGTAATTTTTACAAAAACGCCCCATTTTTGTATATACAAACCAACAAAACAATCAGAAAAATATCATACAAGATGAAATCTTTACACGCATATTTGAAAAAACATATTTATGAAATCGAATTTTTGAAATGCAATATGAAAAAATTTATATTCGCAACACAATTTCTATACACACGTGATATATATTTTCAAATCCAAAATTTTGAAACGAAATACCGCAAATTTGTAAAAATAAAAAAATTTGCGATATGCATATCCATCTGGAACCCACCCACGAACATTTGACCACCATACAATTCTTGGTCGCATCACCCGCATTTTGCCGATATTCAATCTATTTTTGGCATTGTGCCCCACCCATTCCCACCACCATCATCAGCACAAATACCAACACAACAAAAAATAAAACAAAAGATTTTTTGCCCCCACACATTTTTTTGACGGATATGATAAAACTATTCATCGAACCATCGACCCCACCCGCGCACGGGCTATCTCATCAGAACAACAAAAAATCCCGCGCATTCGCACGGGATTTTAATCTTGCACATCGAAACTAGTTCAATGGTGCCCCCCAATGTTGTTGGATACTGCGTTCTGCATCCATCGGGCTGACCAAAACCTGGGGTGTTAAAATCACGACCAACACATCACGTGTCGCCGACGTTTCACGCGACCCCGACAGCGCCATAAAGTCCGGATCGCCCAAACCATAACGCGTATCGTTATTTTCTTGCTTTTCGAACCCAGATACAACCAACATCTGGCCCGATTCCATAATAACTTCTTGCATGAAACTGCGCTCTTCAACCTCGGGCAATTGTAATGTAACCTCGCCTATGGTTTGGGTTGACATACGCAACAATTCACGCACCGACATTCTGAACAGCAACAAAATCTTGCCATTTTCCAAAACGTTCGGCAACAACTGCATCGAAAAACCTGTTTCCAAATCGTCCTGGTCAACGGTACTGGATTCCACAGTTGTGAAATTACGTGATTCAAACCGTTTAATATATCCCGTTGTCCGCGTATTATTCACAGGCGCCACACGATTATTACGTGTTGTCACCCCAACGTTTGTAACCAACGACACCTTGCCCTGTTTGGCCAACGCCTGAATCAACGCATCAGTTCCCGCCAACCCGGCCAAAGAACCATTTTGAATCTGGTCTTGGGTATATGCACCGGCAACCTCGGTCCCATTTTCCAGATGTGTTGCCCCCGTCGCCGCCGACACCGCATTAGACAACACCGCGATATTCATAGAACTGGCCTCGGTACTGGTCAAGTTATTCTTTGGATTGGCGACAATATTCAACCCAGATGCCGAATTAATCGCGGCCGCCAAATTCAACCCAAACGCAGAATCATTAGACACCGACACCTGCAAAACCTTGACATCAATGGTAACCAGTTGCGACAAACGTTTATTCTGGCGTTCGATATAATCACCAACACGCGCCAATGTGGACGGCGGTGCGGTTACGGTAATAGTTCCCAAACTGCGCGACACGGTGAACGTCGCGTTTTCTGTATCACCAATAATGGTATCCAACGCGTTTTCTATTTCATCCCATTCTTTCAGTGTGGATTCCAACGACACGGCATTCCCGTCATCTGTTTCCACCGCGGTCTGGTATGAAACATCCGTTCCCAACGCATACAGCGTAAATGTTTTTGTTTCTGTTTCATAGAACACAATTGCGGATTTGTCGTAATACCACAACAGGTCTAAATCCGTCGCCACCTGGGACAACAGCCCCGACAAACTGCCCGTATAGGCAATATTAATGGTCTTTTTTAATTTTTCGGAATTAATCTGGTTATCTATCTTCACCGGAATCCCAGTAATAGATGTTATATTGTTCGCCAACATAGGCAAACTGACGGGTTCATCCAACAGAATTGTAACCCCGGTATCCGTTTCGAATTGCGACGGCAAATTATTTCTGTGTTCCAATAACGTAGACGACGCCCCCAACCACACCCCTTCGGACATAGAAACCGTATCACCACTGGCAACCTTGGCGGGCGGATTTTTAGACATTTCGAACGCATCATACGCATTGATAAAATCTTGGTCCACAGACGCGGCGACCTTGGCCGATTCTTTGGTTGCACACCCCGCGACCATCGCCCCCAATATACTGCACAGAACAAAAAACTTTATCGACTTTGCCATATTCATTTCTCCTACGGGTTGCACGAACAACCGGCAATTATTCTTCTGTTGTAGAAATCACCAAAACACGATTTCCCTTATAGAACTTAGCATACGGAATTGGTGTCGCACGTGCAAAATTCCGCACCAGCGCAGACGCCACATCAACAAAGCGTCCTTTGAACACGGCGCTGGCCTCAATCGGATATTCGCGCGATGTGGCCCACACCAAATCCCAACCTTCTTTGTTGCACCAATCTTGTAAAACTTCACGCAATGTCTGGCCATTCGCCACAACCCAAGAACGCACCTGGTCCATCAGGATAATTGGTGCCTCGGCATCGGCGGACACATCAACCGCAATTTCTGCATCTAACGCCTCAACTTCTTCGTTTGCACGTTTAATTTCTTCTTCACTCATACCATATTTGGCAACAAACGCTTCGTACCCATCACGGTATTCCGTGCAATCATTACGACCACTGCGCGCAACCGCCAAAACGGTACCCCCGTCATCTTCCAGCATTTCACGTCCCAACAGTGGCATTTCCGCCCCGGTTTTACATGGATCATCAAAACCGGCCGGCACCTGGGTTCCATGCAACATATTTGCACCACCCGACCATCCGTTAAAATCACCATCCGTTGCGCCCGCCAGATTAAAATTATTTTCCACGACTAAATCGGCACCAATCTTAGAAACGATACGAATATTGTCGTCGTTCTTGGATTTAGAACATGCCCCACCCTCACAGGCAACCTCTACATCGGCATCAGACCCGACCAACGGCCACACCGGGATGGTGGCCTGGGCGTTAACATCCGTCTGAACATCTGTATTTTCCACGACGTCAGATTCCTGGGAATAATAAACCTCTGACGTGACCACCTGGGGCAAATTTTCCGCGGCAAAACAATAGCCTGCGGCCGTGGCAAACATTGCAACAATCAACAATTTGCGGAACATAAAAACTTCCTTTCCTGAACGTTCACATTATATTTATTACATATTATTATAACAAGTTGACCGAATCTGTGCAAGACTAAAACGCACATCACCCTGGGCAAAAAAATCCCGTCAACAAAGATAAAATCGCACGAATCGGCAAAAGATGTTATACTGACGTGAACAAATGATATTTACGGGGGAAATTGATGTACGACACACTGATTTTGATTGGAATTGCAATAGTTTTTGTCATGCTGTGCGTGATTGGATACGGCATATATAACATACTGTTGCACATAAAAAACACCAACAAAACATTGACGCATCAGTATAACCTGATTGTAAAGATTCAGGCGACATTGCGGAACAAGTCCGCAACGAACGCGGTTGCGGAAACGGCCGAATTAATTTACCAAGACCTGTTGCAAAATTTAATTCCCATAATGGCGGCAATTGATGTTATGCCCCGCAACACGTCTGAACACCCACTGTGGCGTGCGGTTGGCGGAATAATGGACGAATATGCAAAAAATCCATTTGCATTGGAAAAATTACGTCGCTGTATAAAACTTGATGCCGAAGTTGCACGCAGTGTCGACAACTATATGAACCGCGCAGACAGTTTTCTGCACCACTTGACAACGACCGACCCAGACGGAATACTGGCTACGACGTTTACAGACGGCCTGTTGGGACAGTCTTTGACATTTTTTGCCCAGGCGAAACAATTGGCCGCACAAAGCGATGAATAAAAAATGCCAAAATTATCAGAAGATCTTGTACGCGAAATATCGGCACTGCGCCAAGAACCAGACTGGCTGTTAAAATGGCGCCTGGACGCGTTACGGACCTGGCAACAAATGTCCGAACCACACTGGGCGGAACTGGACTGGCCACCGATTGATTATGATTCTTTGAATTATTATAACGAACCAAAGCCAATCGATAATTCTGATTTACGCGCAACGTATGAACAGATGGGCCTGCCGGAATCAGAACAAAACGCATTACTGGGCATGGCGACCGACACGGTCATAGACAGCCGTTCCGTCCACACATCATACACCGCCGAACTGGAAAAACTGGGGATAATATTTTTACCGTTTTCGGACGCGGTTAAACAACACCCCGATTTAGTAAAAAAATATTTGGGATCGGTTGTACCGATGTCAGACAATTTCTTTGCATGTCTGAATTCTGCGGTATTTTCCGACGGAACATTTGTCTATATCCCGCCAAACACCAAATGCCCCATCGATTTGGCCAGTTATTTCAGAATTGAAACCGCCAAGATTGGCCAATTTGAACGAACACTGATAATCGCAGACACCGGCGCCGAACTTAGTTATATGGAGGGTTGCTCTGCCCCGCGTCGCCCAAACCACCAATTGCACAGTGGCGTCGTAGAAATCATCGCCCACGATAATGCGACTGTCCGCTATGCCACGGTCCAGAATTGGTACGCGGGTGATTTTTCACAACACGAAAATAAAAACACTGGCGGGATATTAAATTTTGTAACCAAACGCGGGAAATGTGAAAAAAATGCCCGTCTGGATTGGACCCAGGTTGAAATCGGTTCTGCCCTGACATGGAAATATCCGTCAACCATTTTGGCGGGCGACGGCGCGCACAGTGATTTTTATTCTCTGGCCATAACGCGTGGCGCACAACAGGCCGACACCGGCACCAAGATGATTCATATTGGCGACAATACGGTGTCTAATATAGTATCCTATGGCATTGCATTGGACACATCACGTCAAACATTTCGCAGTCTGGTTTCTTTTACGGGCCACGGTGGCAAGAACGCATCAAAATGTGATACACGCCTGGTTGGCGATACCGCAACCGCGAATACATTACCAACAATTATTCTTGCGAACGCCGACAATACACAAAGCCACGAGGCCACCACAGGCGCCATCGACAAAAATCAATTATTATTTTTAATGCAATCTGGAATTGACCCAGACACCGCAACCGCAATGATAATTGGCGCCACGGCATCCCCTATTATATCACGCCTGCCCATGGAATTTTTGGTTGAATCAAAACAATTAATCCAAATGGCATTATCACGAAAATAAAAAATGGATAAAAAATGCTGAAACTAGAAAATTTATCTGTATCACTGGACGGCAAAAGATTATTGACAGACATCAACATGGACGTCGCCGATGGCGCGCGCCATCTGTTGGCGGGCCATAATGGTTCTGGGAAAACAACATTGGTATCGGTTATCGCCGGCAACCCAGAATATACAATTGATACGGGAAAAATTATATTTAATGGGCGCGACATAACAAACGAAAATACAACAACACGTGCATTGATGGGAATATTCTTGGGCGCACAAAACGTGCCCGAAATTCCGGGTTTAACGGTGCTTAGTTTTCTGAAACATTCTTTGACCGCACACGCACACTTTCAAACAGGTCGCGATATGTCTATGGGCGAATTTTTATCACGCCTGGAAAATGCACGCGAACGCCTGGACATTCCCAAAGAATGGCTGAATCGCAGTATCAACGTCGGTTTTTCTGGCGGTGAACGCAAGCGTCTGATGCTGTTACGCCTGGTGCTGACCGCGCCACGCTTTGCCATATTGGACGAACCAGATTCTGGTGCGGACGCCACCGTCCAAAAACAAATTGTGGACATAATTAACGACATGCACGACACAACTTTTTTATTCATCAGCCATCAAAAAAACTTCACCAGTTTGGTCAACCCCACAGACATAACAACTTTGTCGAATGGGAAAATTGTGATAAAATAAAACCATTATGGGGGAATTTATGACATACAAAAAAACTGCATCTTTGATATCATGGTTGTTGTGGTACCCACTGCAAATAATGTTTTTGACACTTGCATTGACGGCGGTACTTATGCTGGGGATAAACGCAATATTGCCGGACACATTATCAGAACTAAGTTGGATACAGGTATCATTATTCGCAACGGTTTTATCAATGATTTGTGCGGGATTCATAATATTTTCCTGTATGCCACGTCAAAACATGGACAACCACGGCTTTGTCGCATTAAATAACGCACAAATGCTGGTGATACCGATATTGTCAATTGTGTTTGGACTTGCATTATTTACGTACCCGAATCAAACCATACAAATACTGGCACTGGTGGGCTATATATTTGTATTCAGTATGGTATTAACAAACCTGTACGCCAAATACCGCCGTTGTCGTGAAATGGGCATGTCGCCATGGCATATTATTTTATCCATGCCGTTTGGATTTTCTTTGATATGGATACCCGGATATATGTTGCCAGACAACACCCGCAACACAACGCCCGCCGTATCCGTTAATACCAGATGGTATACAAAACTGACAAATTTAATAATTTCCAATCCAATTTATACAACATTGGTTTTCGCACTGTTAACACTGTTTTCCAGATATTTCTATGGAACATTACACATAGTTATAACATTATCATCTGCGTTAATATATATGCTGTGGTTTCGGTTTGCCGGCCTGTCCAGTTTCCGCCAACATCAAACCCGCGCATACGCATATACCGCAATTGCGATAAACATCACATTGATTGTCGTATTGGGCATAATGGCATACGACACAATATCGTCATTAAACATGACACAAATTAACATAACGGATGTACCACCGGTGCCCCAGCCTTAAAAACGCGCTGGATACACATATCCGCCATATACAAAGGATTTTGCAAATGAATGGAATAGTAATTTTTATTGCATTAATAATGTTTTTGTGGTTGGGACGTTCTATCCTGATTCCGTTACTGGTGGCAACGTTTTTGTGGTACCTGATAAATGCAACGGCAACATACGTACGCAAAGTATTTCCATATAACTCGGACAGACTGCGAATTGCCCGCCCAATTGCATCACGCACATTTGATTGGATATCTAATATTTTATCGGTATTGGCGATGTGCGGATTAATATACTTTTTCGCAACCCAGATTCAACCTATGTTCCGTGAATTATTGGTCGCATTACCCGAACTGCAACACCGCTTTGTCCAGTTTTCACATTACCTGTCTGAATCATTGGGCATACGATTTGACGCATCGATGATTCCAAATATTGCGAACATCGCGACTGGAATTGGCGCATCTGTTGCGAACATACTGACATCTACGGGAATGATTTTGGTATACATGATATTTATGTTCATTGAACAAAGTACATTTAACAAAAAAATCACCGCATTGATTCCAAACAAATCAAAATATAAAAAGGCCAGATATATCATCGACAGCATCGACGAAAATATGAAAAAATATTTATTTATGAAAACGGTACTGTCGGGAATTACGGGCGTGCTGTCATATTTCTGGTTGCAAATGATTGGCGTAGAATTTGCGGGAATCTGGGCATTCATAGTTTTCATAACCAGTTATATCCCAACAATTGGCGCGATTGTGGCATGCGCCCTGCCGATACTGTATTCACTGGTAATGGCGCCATCACTGCAACAGCCAATATTAACGGCAATCGGTCTGATTACATTACAGATAGTGTTTGGCAATATATTGGAACCAAAATTCACGGGGAAAACATTAAACCTGTCAACACTGGCAATATTAATAAACCTGGTATTTTGGGGTATGATATGGGGCATCGCTGGTATGTTTTTCAGTGTTCCCCTGCTGGTGGCCATATTCATTATTACGGCGCAATTTGATTCAACGCGTTGGATTGCAATTCTGCTGTCGGCGGACGGAAAAATCCCGGATAAAAACGAAGAATAATAACAACCGGAAATCGCGCTATATGCATGATTTCCGGTATTTTTTATTTATTTAATCTGTTTATAACGGCAATTGCATTTTCCAATATAACACGCGCCGATTCTGAATCCAGCCCGCGTTTTATATCAGAAACCCGCACCCGCCCCATGCTTTCTTGGGCCGATGCACTGGTCAACGTTTCATCTATAAACACAATTGGCAAATCGGTGTATGTGCACAATTCCGTGGCAAAGCGCCGAACCATATCGGTTGTATCTGATTCTGTTCCATCCATACGCAATGGTAATCCAATAACAATTCCAACCACATTTTCTGTGCGTGCCAATTCCGCAATTTGCCGGGCCACGGATGACGCACCGCGTTCCGCAACAACCACGGGACGCGCAAACACAAAATCGCGCGTTCCATCAGACACCGCCACACCCGTGCGACGTGCCCCCCAATCTATTCCCATGACGGGCCCACTGCGCGGAAAATCGTTGAAATTCGGCAAAATCATTGTATAATTTCCCTTGGCTTTTTACGTTATATAAACAGAATAGGATTCAAAATGGCGTTTAGCAAGCAACAATTAAAAAAATTTGCCGATCTGATACGGATTGAAATTCCAGACGACAAACTGGAACAAATGAACATAGATTCTGTTATTGAATGGTTGGACAAATTACAAAAAATTGACACCACTGGTGTTGAACCGATGCTGAATCCGGCGGAACACAAATTGCCCCGTCGTGCCGACATTGTAACGGACGGCAACATCCGCGACGCGGTTTTGGCAAATGATCCAGATACGGCGGGCGTATCACGTGGCTATTTCGCCGTGCCCAAGGTTATGGATGAATAATAAAATTATTATTGATTGGAAAACTATTGCACCAAGGAAAAATTACCATGAAACACAACCCAGAAACACATGTCACGCCATTTTTCACAGTGGCCCAAAAATTGACAGATTCTTCTGCAACAAACAGTATATGTTGCGATGCAATCGAATTAAACGATGCAATTAATCATTTGCGTAAATTGTCGGCGATGGCCATCCCAGACGATTCGTGCCTGTACGATTTGTTTGCCGACCTGTATGTGAACCGCCACTATTCCATGTATACATTTCGTCCATTATCTTGGCGTACAATACCACACATGACAAACACAAAAACATTGCACATGAACATCCGCGCAAATTTGAACGACGCAACGGTAAAGTGCGACAAACTGTATTGTATCCAGAACATCGCATCTGGGAAATGTCGCGACAAATTTGTAATTGAAAACATTGGCAAAGTATTCTTTGCAGATAAATACAACGCCAAGACCAGATAAAAACAACCACAGAAAGCGAAACAAAAATGATTGACTTAACAGTATCCCAGGCATTGGAAAAATTAAAATCACGTGAAATCAGCGCGACAGAACTGACACGCGCGTATCTGGACAGAATTGAAAAATATGGCACAAAATTAAATTGCTATATAACCATTACCCCGGAACGTGCCCTGGCGGATGCGGCGGCATCTGATGCCCGCTATGCGTCTGGCGCGCCATTGCCATTGGACGGGATACCAATTGGAATGAAAGATTTATTTGCGACCCGTGGCATACGCACGACGGCGGCATCGCACATGCTGGAAAATTTTGTTCCCGAATACGAATCGACTGTTTCGCAAAAATTCATTGATGCTGGCACGGTATTACTGGGAAAAACAAACCTGGACGAATTTGCAATGGGCACATTCAGCAAGACCAGTTATTTTGGTGCCCCCGTTAACCCATGGCAATTGGAACGCAAATTAACGGCGGGCGGTTCATCTGGTGGCACGACCAGTGCGGTTGCATCTGGACTGGCCATGGCCGGCACGGGCACAGACACGGGCGGTTCGATTCGTTTTCCATCCGCGATAACGGGCCTGGTTGGGATGAAACCGACGTATGGCCTGTGCAGTCGCTGGGGCTGTGTTGCATTCGCATCCAGTTTGGACACCCCCGGCCCGATTGCACGTACGGTCGACGATGTTGCATTGTTATTGTCTGCGATGGCGGGCCATGATGCCAAAGATTCAACCAGTGCGGATGCCGGATTTCATGCACATACACCACTGGAACCCATTTTGGGGGACGGCAAAAAATTGCGCATCGGCGTAATTCGCGAATTTAATAATGTTGAAATTTCCCAGGATATGAAACGCCTGTTTGATGCACGTATCGCAGACTTAAAATCACTGGGCGCGGAAATTGTTGAAATATCTATTCCGAATATATTGGATGCATTGGCGGCATATTATATCATCGCCCCGGCCGAGGCATCATCAAACCTGGCGCGATATGATGGTATGCGCTATGGCCTGCGCGTGGACGGCACAGACTTGATTGATACATACAAAAAAACACGTGCGGCCGGATTTGGAACCGAAGTTCAACGTCGTATGATTATCGGCACGGCCGTGTTATCCAGCGAATCGTACGAGGTCTATTTTATGCAGGCGGCCCGTGTTCGTCGTATGATTTCCAACAGTTTTGCCACCGCATTTGACCAGTGTGATTTAATACTGTGCCCGTCCAGCGCGGGAACCGCAATGCCATTGGATTCCGACCTGACACCACTGGAATATTATGCATTGGATTTATTCACGGTTGCGATGAATCTGGCCGGCATTCCGGCGTGCAGTGTTCCGGCGGGAACCGCGGAAAACGGCCTGCCCCTGGGGGTCCAGGTTGTCGGTCGCAGATTTGACGATGCGCGTGTGTTGCAATTGGCAAAACACATAGAACAGTTTGCAAACATTGATAATCGTCCAACAAAGATAATGGGGGAATAAAAAAATGCGACAAACGTCGCAAAAATAAAAATGGTGGCCAGAAGCGGAATCGAACCACTGACAGAGGGATTTTCAGTCCCTTGCTCTACCAACTGAGCTATCTGGCCAACGCAAACGCAATAATAAGATACCGAAACACAAAAAGCAAGGAAAAATAAAAATGTTTACAATAAAGGGTAAAACAACAGATTGGGAACTGGTCATCGGGCTGGAAACACATATAGAAGTTCTGTCCAACAGTAAACTGTTCAGTGGCGCATCCGCGAACTATAACCCGACCATATCCCCCAACACCCAGGTTTCTATGGTTGACGTCGCCATGCCGGGTATGTTGCCGGTATTAAACGAATACTGCGTTGAACAGGCGATAAAAATGGGACTGGGCCTGAACGCGGAAATATCCCGTCGCAGTAAATTTGCCCGTAAACAATATTTTTACCCCGACCTGCCCCAGGGATACCAGATTTCCCAACCGGCCGAAGAACCGCCAATCGTTGGACGTGGCTGGGTTGAAATTATGGGTGATGATGGCAATCCAAAAAAGATTTTAATTGAACGCGCACACCTGGAACAGGACGCGGGTAAATTAAAACACGATGTGCACCCAACAAAATCATTTGCTGACTATAACAGAACCGGTGTTGCACTGTTGGAAATTGTCACATTCCTGGACACCAAAGACCCAGAAAATAATTCATATATTTCGTCCCCAGATGAAGCAGAACGCTATCTGCGCGAAATTCGTGAAATTGCACGCGCCCTGGGCGTGTCCAAGGCAAATATGGAAGAAGGTTCCATGCGTGCGGACGTAAATGTTTCTGTGCGTCCCGTCGGTTCCAAAGAATTCCGCACACGTACCGAAACGAAAAACATGGTATCATTCAAATTTATTAAATCCGCCATTGAATACGAGGCCCGCCGTCAAATCGAAATATACGAAAACGGTGGCACCGTATCCCAGGACACCATGCGTTATTCCCAGGCCGATGGCACAACGTCGGTAATGCGTAGCAAAGAAGACGCACTGGATTACCGCTATTTCCCGGATCCCGATTTATTACCACTGGAAATATCCGACGAAATGATTGACAGAATTCGTCGCACAATGCCCGAATTGCCGGCGGCAACCCGTGCGCGCTATGTGCATGATTTCGGGCTGTCCGAATATGATGCCACGCGTTTAACAGAATCAACGGACATATCAAAATGGTTTGACACGGCGGTTGGCGACAACCCAAAACGCGCAAAATCCATCGCGAACTGGATGATTTCCGAACTGTTTGCACACCCCGAAAATTGGGATGCAAAAAACGCGCTGGATACACCGGACCAAGGCACAGCGCGAATTATCACCCCGTCTGATTTGGCCGAATTGGTCGATATGATTGGCGCAAATGAAATCAACGGGAAACAGGCCAAGGAAATATTTATAAAAATGCTGGACGGTGAAACGGGAACCCCACGCGAAATCGCGGATAAATTTGGAATGAAACAAATAACTGACACATCCGCAATCGAATCGGTCGTGGACGATGTAATTGCCAAAAACGCGCCCCAGGTTGAACAATACAAATCTGGAAAAACAGGATTGCTCGGCTTCTTTGTTGGTGCGGTTATGAAATCAACCGGTGGCCAGGCGAATCCCGCGGTTGTAAACGAAATACTGCGTAAAAAATTATCATAATCCACAAAAAGGGCTGAAAATATGAAAATAGTAACTATTGTTGAAAACGATTGCATTACGGGTGTTAGATACGGCGTCAAAGAAATTCCTGAAACCCCGACGATTGTACAACACAATTACCCGTCATACGATTACAATCGTGTTATGGCATCACGCACCGCACGCATTGCGCGTATTCGTGCAGAAAAGCAAAAGAACAAGTAAACTATGAAAAAATTTTTCATTCACACATTCGGCTGTCAAATGAATGTCTATGATGGCCAGCGTATTGCCACATTATTGCAATCGCGCGGAATGACCCAAACAGACAGCATCGCCGATGCCGACATTATTATTTTGAATACATGCGCCGTCCGCGCCAAGGCCACTGACAAAGTTTACAGTGCACTGGGACGCATTCGCGAACAAAAAAAGCCCGACGCCCTGATGGGGATTGTCGGGTGTGTTGCGCGTGAATCCGGTGCGGATGCGTTTCGTCGCGTCCCAGAATTAAATTTCGTACTGGGGCCACAAAGTTATCATAAATTACCGGAAATTTTGGAAAATCCGGACATGCGTCTGTTAAACATCGATTTAGGCGGTCTGGAAAAATTCGATGAATTGCCACAATCAGACAAATCACCTGCCCTGGCCTATATTCCAATCCAAGAAGGTTGTAATCATTGCTGTACATACTGCATCGTCCCATACACACGCGGTCGCGAAATTTCGCGTCCTTTTAACGACGTTATGCACGATGTTATGCACGTGGCAAACACCGGTGCCGTGGAAATATGTTTTTTGGGCCAAAATGTGAATGGATATAAATACACCGCCCCAGACGGCACGCAATATCGTCTGTCGGATTTAATCCGCGCCACGGCGAAATTGGACAACATTCAACGCATACGCTTCACATCCAGTTATCCAACAGAAATGACCGACGATTTAATAGACATGTTTCGCACCGAACCGAAATTGTTGCCTTTTTTGAACATGCCTATACAAAGTGGGTCGCCCGATGTATTGACAAAGATGAACCGTCCATACACACTGGATCTATATATAGATATAGTTGACAAATTACGTTCTGCCCGCCCGGACATACAGATATCCAGTGATTTTATCGTCGGCTTTCCCGGTGAAACAGATTCTGATTTTGAACAAACAATGGACATTGCACAACGCATCAGATATATAAATTCATTTTCGTTCAAATATTCACCGCGCCCGCACACCGTGGCGGCAACAATGCCAAACCAAATCCCAGAGGTTATAAAATCACAACGGCTTTATAAACTGGACGAATTGTTAAACAACCTGCAACGCGAATTTAACGAATCGTGCATTGGGAAAACGTTGTCTTGCATGCTAGAAGGTCCGGACAAAACCGGATTACGCCTGGTGTATCGCACGCCATATATGCAACCATGCATTGTGGACAAACCCGATAACACCACACCGCCAACATTGGCAAACATAGAAATAACATCTGCGTCCAAGGCGGCATTACGTGGAAAAATATTGATATAGTCGACGTATTTTTTCAGAAACGAATATTACCACCTATATCGGCCACGAAACCGATGGTGCCAATATATTCATCATAGATTACACCGGCGCCTATGTGTCCGGCGGTACCATCTGGTTCAAACACAAAACTGATACGCGCGGTCGCGTCAAATATTCCATTTAATGTTGCACTGACACGGGCACCGTATTCATACTGCACGTCATAATCATCATCTGTACGCATAAAATCCAACCCCATTCCAAACAGCGCATCCGAATCATTTTCTTCACCAACCTGATACCATTCATATCCCGCACGAACAAATGGCGCCACATAGAAATTATTGCTGAAATCAAAACGCGCACCTAAATCCGCGGCGGAATATATCGAAAACCCCGTTGGATTATTTACTATATCACCACCATCATATACATCGCCAATATCAAAACGTGCCAACGTCATACCAAAAATTGCACGCGCAAACAAATGTTCATAATTATATCCTATGTGCACATTTCCGCCATACAGCGCCGATTCATACACATCCATTTCTGATGCAACATTCATACTGCCCGCATATACAGACAAAGAAAAACTAAAATCATTCACACGCCCTGCAACATCAATCATCGCACCATACGCATCATAATCACCCGAAAACAACGCAATCGGCCGTATTCCAATTCCGGGCTTAAACGTTCCCATCTGTCCCAACACCATATAATTTATATTGCGTACTGGCACCATCATATCCACTGGATTAAACCGCACAGATTCAGACATAATATCTTGCAGTTCATCAAATGTTGTCGCCCGATCTAACGCATTAATCAAATCAGACGCACTGCCGTCTTGACGCAAACTATTTATAAGCACGCCCAAATCAGAATCTGGGAATATTTGTTCGTAATCGGTATTGCGCACCAAATCCAGATACAGCGCATTATCACGCACAACAGCCTGTGCACGAAACATCGGATCCACATCTGCACCAACAACACGTACAACGGCATCCCCAGAAACATTGGACAATATCGGCAATCTGTTATCTGTAAACCCACCACGCAAATAAACATTAACGTCCCCGCGCAATTCCAGATTCATTCCCAAATCTTTCACATCCGCATCAGACAACACAATATCCGTATTATCAATAATGATACGCCCGGCCAGTGGTATTTTACCGCACACCGTATCCAAAGAAATTGTTGTGTCGCTGTTAATCACCACATCATAATTTTCCAGCGTTCCAATTGGTTGTACACTGTCCACAGAATCAACAATCTGAACCACCGACGCACCCGTCCCCAAATTATACGACGCATTAATTTGTCCGTTGTTTTTGACATAGACCACACAGTTATCACAAACATTAACCACACCGTCTATAACGGCACCTTCTTCGACATTAATGGTCCCAGACGAAACAAAATTTATACTACCAGAATCCAACACGGCGTTCTGACCAACAACCACATCACCGGCAAAATCTATGGAATCAACATAGAAATCAGAATTTATATAGCACACACCACCGCCACAATCGGCCAGTGCGCCATTAACCAACCCCAGAACAAATCCCAGAAAAACAATCCCCTGTTTAACCATAATGTCAAACGATAACATATATGATATTTTTCATAAAGTACTTTATTAAAACACCCCCGATAAACGGGGGTATTTTTTTCAGCAAGCAAACACATAGACTACCGATTACAGGGTCATACCTTTTTCCAGTGTACCCCAACCGGCCTTGTAACCGCCATCGCGTTCCAGATAAATTTTCGCATTATTCAACTGTTCCGCGGTCAGTCCACGAATGATGAACGATTCTTTCAGTTTACCGCCACTTTGTGAACTTAATGTCGGTAAATTCACCGGCATTGGCGATTTATCGCAACACATACTGTTGTTGTTGCAACTGCCACACTGGTGGATACGAACGGTATATACCTTACCCGGGCGCAGGTCTTTCAAATCGACCTCCATTTTTAATCCCGCATCCGTTTCCCAGAACTTAATATACCCCATTCTGGATTCGCCACCATGACTGCTGTGGGTGTACATTTTGGCGTGTACATGATTTACATCTGATTCTTCATAAGTTTGATAAAACACAACCGTTTCAGACGTTGTTTGTTGTGGTGCGGGCTTTGGTGCCGTGCGCTGTTTATTTCCGCATCCGGCACACCCAGACAACAATACAACCACGCCCAACATGGACGACAAAACCAACATTTGTTTCAGTAATTTTTTCATTTTTATTCTCCACATTAATTTTATAAACCCCAGGAAAACGTGCACATAGCGCGTTTTTTATAACATATTTTTTACGCGGTGTTATATGGTGTCGTCGCGCATTAAACTGCGACGACGACACACATCATCAGAACATAAATCTGATACCGACATCGCCACCAAAGTTATGCAACCCCGATTGAATATCGACATAGTTATAACGTGCGGCAATATCCACGGCAAAGCGTTCCATATCGAACGTCACACCCAAAGACCCCATCGCGGTAAAGCGTGTTTTGCTTTCGCTGTGATCACCGATATTCGGAATTTCACGTTTAACATCTGCGAACGCGACACCGCCGCCCAATCCGATGAACGGACGAACAACATGATATCCGCCTAATTCCCAATACGTATTCCACATCAACGTCTGCAACTTGGTATCAATCTTGATATCGGCCGGCGTTTCAAATCTGGCGCTGTCTTTGGCCTTGCTGTAAATAGACCATTCGATTTCGGAACGCACGGTATCACAAACTTCCAAACCTAACGCGACCCGACCCTGGAATGTCATATCGGACAAAGTTTCTTTAACGTTATTAAAATTATAGTTCAGATTGGTGTACCCGGCCCCACCATGCAAACCGATATACGGATCCAGTCCGAACAATTGCCAACTGCTGTCGTACGGATTACGCCCGGCTGCAAATGCAGGACATGCCACCAACACCGCCAGTGTTGATATAACTATTTTTTTCATTTCTCTCTCCTTTGTTAGTTTTTTTGTATAACAGATTTCATGTCAACGTTATAAATTGTATCAAACAAAAACGCGACTTTGCATAGGTATGGATACCCATATCCGATGCGCACAAACACACAAAACAATAAATACCCTTGCATTTGACAAAAAAAGGGATATAATCACCGAAGTCTGAACAATACAGACATACATAATATAACGGACCCGGGTGCGTAGCTCAGTTGGTAGAGCAACTGACTCTTAATCAGTGGGTCCAGGGTTCGAGTCCCTGCGCGCCCACCACAAAATTTCGTTAACGAACGCAGTGAGTTTAAGAAATTTTAGTGCCACACAAAGCCTTGCGCGAAGTGTGGCTTTTTATTACTGCACGAAATCAAAAATTTCCACACAAAGCCCGACGCACCGTGTGGCTTTTTTATTACACAAAAAAAACGCTGTATATGCACAAATTCGTGCACATACAGCATTTTTATACCCCCCAAAAAAACACACCTTATTTCAAATAAGTTGATGGATTATACGCCTTGGTCCCCTTGCGAATTTCAAAGTGCAATTGCGGTTCATCAACCTTGCCTGTTCGACCAACGGTTCCTATTTTTTGCCCCACAGATACCTTGGCTCCACGACGTACGGTCATTGTATCCAAATGTGCATAAACCGTCATCCACCCCCCAGAATGCTGAACAATTATCAAATTGCCCATACCCTTTACTTCATTACCCGCATACGCAACAACGCCGTTTTCTGCGGCCTTGACCGCGGTACCGCGCGATGCAGAAATATTAATACCATCATTAAACAGTCCGTCCCCTTTTGCGCCATAATGCGACAGTATTTTTCCTTGAACTGGCCAAGAAAACTTAGACGACGACCGTGCACTGATTGTCGGCAATTTTTTTGTCGGGTCCGAAGATATTTTTTCTTTTGGCTTGGCATCTGTTGTTTTCGTCGTGGTTTGTCCTGTTGTTGCCGTCGTCCCCGCAACAGTCCCACCAGATGTTGTCGCCACGGTCGTTGTCGACGAACGAATCGGTGCAGAATCCAAATTAGGCACTTTTAACTTTTGTCCCACCGACAGCGTAAACGGTGCCGTCAGATTATTCATAACGGCCAAATCGTTAACCGGCACAGAATACCGACGCGACAAAGAATACAATGTATCGCCTGGTGCAACGGTTATTTCGGACAACTGAACCCGCGTTGTTGTTTTTGTCCCCGTGGCGACCCGATTCGGTACAACAATCGTTTGCGCCATCGGCGTTTCCTGTACGGTCGGCACAACCAATTTTTGCCCAACATACAAAGAATACGGCACAGACAAATTATTCGCCCCCGCCAGCGCATCAACCGTCGTATTATACCGCTGTGCCAGGGAATACAGCGTATCACCGGCCGCAACCGTTATTTCCAGATTTTTCTGCACGGTCTGAATTCCACCATACATCGGCACACGCAAATATTCGTCTTGGCCCCCACCGTATACAGACCCATCCGCGACAATTGGCGCACCGACATCTGCCCCTGACGCATCACCACCATACACGGCACCATCGGCCGGTGGCACTATGTAATCATCGACACTGGCGTATTCAACATATTCTGCATTATCCACCGAACCGTATAAATTTGGCGATGCATACACACCATAGTCAATCGCCGCAGAATTATATATTTCCGGTTGGGTTTCTGGGTCTGCCAACAACGCCGGATAACGTTGCGAAATAAATTCCCCAACGGTATCTGGCAAAGACAGAATCTTGGGTTGCAAATCACACGCCACAACCCCCAGCGCCAACAATCCAAAAAAACAAGAATTAAATTTTTTCACACGCTAATTATATCACAAAAAATCAAACAAATCTTATTCTATTTTTTGTACATCATCGCGCATAAACAACAGACTTAATTCGAACAATCCCCACATTGGCAACGCCAATAAAATCTGCGACACCACATCCGGTGGCGTCAATACCGCGGCAACAATTACAATTAAAACGATTGCATAGCGACGCATTTTAACGGCACGTGCACGCGACAAGATTCCAACCCTGTTCAGTATCACCAACAACAACGGCAACTGGAACGCGATACCAAACACCTTTAACATTCCGATTGAAAAAGATAAATAATCTGTCGCGGCGGGCAACACAACTGACGGCACGGGCGACGCCATATTCAATTCCAAAAAGAATCCGAACACAAACGGGAACAATATATAAAACGCAAACACCGCCCCCATCAAAAACAATATCGGCGACGCAATTAAAATTGGCCAAACAATTCCGCGTTCGCGCCGATGCAACCCGGGCGCAACAAAGGCCCAAATCTGCCACATTGCAAACGGCGTTGTTATAAACATTGCAAACAACACAGCCAGCGAAAACCGTATCATCAGCCCATCGGTCAACCCGGTATACAACAATTCACCATCTGGCCATATATCAAACAACGGCGCCGTAATAATTTCTTGCAAAAACGGTGAAACATACCACCCGCATATCAACGCAACAATAAATACGGCCAACGTCCATAAAATTCGGCGACGCAGTTCTGCAAAATGTTGTCCCAAAGTCATACGCCGTGCGGTCATTTTTTCGCCCCTCGACGTTTATTCGGCGCAACAGTTTTACTGACCAGACGCCCTGGCCCAGCACGCACCTGCTTTTTTATATTCTTTAACGGTTCGGAAATCCCGTCCAACATATCTGTTGTTGTTGATTTAATAATGTCGTCTATGGGCTTTTCCAAATCAATTTGTTGCTTAATTTGTTCGGATGCATCTGTGATTTTCCATATCAGCCGTCGCACAAATGTAATCGCATTGGCCAAAAACTTTGCAACATCGGGCCACATGCGCGACGGAATCACCAATACGCCCACCAATAAAATCACTAAAAATTCCGCCCAACTGATTCCGAACATTTTTAATCATAGAAATCATCGCCGCCACTGGTACTGACGGTTCTGTGGCGCTGGATTTGGAAATAATCAGACGCAAAATTCGTCTGTGGTTCCAATCCATAGAACGCAACATCCGTCTGTGCGCCCGTGGCATCAATTACGGTCCAAGAATTCAGTTTTACGGGCGACTTGTCAAAAACGACCGTCATATTTCCCAAACCTTCTTGGCCACGCAAATTCATCTTTAACGAAAACGTTTTTCCCGCATCTGCGGTTTCCATAACATTTATGTCCGCATTTCTCAGGTCTATATTCGGACGAATTAAAATCCCCGCGGGCGTACTGGTCAACG
The DNA here is from genome assembly GCA_944389345.1 of uncultured Alphaproteobacteria bacterium. Taxonomy (GTDB): domain Bacteria; phylum Pseudomonadota; class Alphaproteobacteria; order Rs-D84; family Rs-D84; genus Enterousia. The sequence continues at coordinate 20,255 of CALXMA010000009.1, forward strand.
GCACCGTCGTAATTTGATCCAAAGACCTGTCAAAGAAATACAAATCTTGTCCATCAGAAATCAATTGCACCGGCATATTATCATAATCCAATCGAACCCGTCCGGGTCGCAACATAGAAAAAATGCCCCGTTCTTGGTTTCCATTTGCGGTCTGAACAAATGTTCCCGACAACCCCGTAATAGAATTCAAATAATTTTCCGCACTGGCAACCAAGGCGGAATCAACACCGGCCCATGCGCCACCGCACAACACCATCATCCCCAGTGCAACAATGACCTTTTTCATTTTGCCCCCTTAAAGATTTTTAATATTTTCGCCCGCACATTTTCCAAAGAATCATGAACAACGGCACCGGCGGCATACGCATGCCCGCCACCCCCCAACTGCACCGCGATTTCATTTACGGGCTGGCTTCGACTGCGCAAAGAAACGCCCGTCTGGTTTTCTTTCTGTTGCTTTAACAACACAACATATTCGACACCCTTTATCTGCCCCAGCAAAGACAAAATCAATTCGCCCCGCCCATCCAGATTTTTATAATCATGTGCATCCACCACGGCCAATGCCACCCGACCATGACAGAAAAATTCGGCACGCGAAACAACACTTGCTTCGGTTAAAATTGTTTTGCGTGGTTTGTTATTCATCAAATCAGATAAATGTTCTATATCCACGCCGGCATCAACCAAATCCGCCATTATTCGCAACGGCGCCCCAATGCGTGCAAACTTAAAATACCCCGTATCCGTCAACACAGACACGGCAATCAAATCATTCACAACGTCATCACGCGACCACTGTAATTGTCCGGCAATTTCGAATAATATCTGTCCAACAGACGACGCGTCAACATCATCCAGACACAAATTTCCAATTTTTGCGCCATCGACATGATGGTCCACAGAAATCACATACCCCGCAGATTTTACGAACACATCCATTCCGCCCAAATGTTCGACATTACCACAATCCAATATAAACACCAAATCGAACCGCGTATCTGGCGCGACGCGCCCACAATACTGCATATCCCGTCGCCCAGGCATCAAATCCAGCATATCTGGGATATTTCCATCATAAATACAAATCGGGTCTTTGTCAAAATTCAAATGAATTAACCGCGCCAACGCCAGCACAGAACACAACGAATCCCCATCTGGATTTTTATGTCCTGCGATTGCAATCGTCTGGGCCGATTTAATTTTGTCGACCAAAATATTCAATTCACTTTGCTTCATACCATACCTATACCGCAATATCTTCTAAAAAGAACTGCGCACTGACACGACCGTTAAAGTCATTTTCTTTTAATTTACCTAACATCATTATTTTAGTGTTTGTGTTTGCACCGTCCAGTAAAAAATCACCCACAGGCGTCCCAACCAAATTAAACCCGACAAAGGCCAATTGCGCGCCCGAACTGGTTGTCACACTGCCCCGCAAATGCATTCCATGTCCGGTCACACTGGCATACCGCAACGTCGCCCCACGCAGAATCAACAACGGTTCTGGATTTCCCTGGCCGAATGGTTCCAACGCATCTAATTTATGCACCAGTTTTAATGTTGCGCCACCGGCATCTATTTCTGCATCGGCACAGTATTCTATGTGCGGGACAACACCATTTAATTGCGCCCGCACGGCATTTTCCAAGAAATCACAGAACAACGCCTCGTTTTCTGCGGGCAAAGAAAACCCCGCGGCCGCGGCATGCCCGCCACCTTCGGAAATAATACCAGCGGCCAACGCATCATGAATTATCTTGCCCAAATCAACACCGGTCACAGACCGCCCAGACCCATTAATCACACCATCTGCACGGGTTGCCACACACGATGGTAAATTGTATTTATCTTTCAACCGCCCGGCAATAATACCCATAACCCCGCCGTGCCAGTTATCGCCACAGACGAACAAACTGCATCGTCCAGCATTACGATATTGTTCTGCCATATCTGTTGCGACCAACATAATCGCATTTTGTATGTCGATACGGTCATGATTCATTTGATGCAGTTTATGCGCCAAATCATTCGCAATCAGTGGATTATCCGTCAGCAATAAATCCAACGCCGGCGATGCAGAATCTAATCGCCCGGCGGCATTCAACCGTGGTCCAATAACAAATCCCACCGAATAAACCGACGGCTTTTTAATTTCCGCCACATCCATCAGCGTGCGCAACCCCAGATTATTTCGCAGTTCCAGAACCTTTAACCCCGTTGCCACGAACGCACGATTTAATTCTATCAACGGCATAGTATCGCAAATTGTTCCCAACGCGACCAAATCCAAATAGTTCATCAGATTTGTATCTGCGATGCGCCGTGCCATATCGGCGCCGACATCACGCATTTTCAACTCGCGTCGCAACGCCACCAGTGTTAAAAACGCAACCCCAACCCCGGCCAGATACGACAACCCAGACGTATCATCAACGCGTTTAGGATTTATAACCGCATCCGCCACCGGCAATATAGAATCTGGCGAATGATGGTCTGTTACAACAACACGCACCCCCAGGGATTTGGCGTATTCAACTTCTTCCACACAACTGATACCGCAATCAACCGTAATCAGCAACCGCGCCCCACTGTGCGCAATTTCGTCAATCGCATTTATGTTCAGTCCATATCCTTCGCCTTCGCGGGTTGGCAAATGCCATATAACATCACACCCCAGCGCACGCAAATACTTTACAAAAATGGCCGTAGACGTAATTCCATCAACATCATAATCGCCATAAACCGCGATTTTATCGCCCGCCAATACGGCATCTGCGATAACAGACGCCCCAACGTCCATATCACGCAACACAGACGGATTTGGCATATATTCTTTGACCGACGGGTTCAAGAATTTTTCCATTCCGGCCATATCGGTAATGCCCCGACTGATTAAAATTTTTTGCAATAAATTATCCGTTGGGCATGGCCCATCATCTTCACCTGGATACGTCGCCACCGTCCATACTCGGCCCAGTATGGACTTATCTACTACTTTTCTCACTCTATGCTCTTTTTTCTTATCAGAACGATTATACTGAAAATTTATTCAAATAGCAACGGCAGTATGCTGTCCAGAATTTTTCCCGCTGTGGGCACGGCATTCCACGCGGCGGTACGCCATCCAAAAGATTCCTTGGTTCCGTGCGGTTCATCCAAGATTATCAGTATAGTATATTGTGGTGCCGACACCGGAAAGATTCCCACAAACGCGGTTAAATTTTTCTTGTGTGCGACCTTGCCATTTTCATATTTTTCTGCGGTGGCGGTTTTACCACCAATTTGAATACCTGCGACACGTGCCTGTCGTCCACTGGTTTCTTCGGCGACCTGGAACATAACATTACGTATCCGCGCAGATATATCGGCATCCAACACACGTTCGCCACGAATCGGTCCGACACCCCGCTTTAACAACGTTGGATAGATATAAATTCCACCATTCGTCACGGCATTAACCGCCAACAACAAATGCATCGGTGTCACAGAAATCCCATGTCCAAATGATAAAGTCGCGCGTTCCACGGGCCCCCACTGTCTTGGCATCAGCGGTCGTTCTGTACGTCCAAATTCTAATTCCAGTGGTTCGTCCAAATGCAAACGATGGAAAAATTCTTGTTGTGTGCCCTCTGGCAAATCCAGGGCAATTTGTGCACTGCCCACATTGCAAGAATGCAACATAATTTCTTCTATGGTCAGATTTGGACGCGGTGGCTTAAAACTTCTGATATCAGTAATATAATCCACGATGCGCCCGTTTTTGTTTCGCACCGCATACGGTTCTGCGACATAGTATTCTTTATCAATACCATTTTCCATCGCCATTGCGGTATTGAATATCTTGAACGTAGACCCCATTTCATACACACCGCGCATGGGCAAAAACATACGATTAGACACGGGATCCAAACCAATGTTTTCTGGGTCATAATCTGGCAAAGACACCATCGCAATCATTTCGCCCGTACGCGAATTAATCAGCATCCCCATCGCGGATTTAGCCTGGTACTTTTGCATTGCAATGCTTAATTGGTCGTAAAAGACCGCCTGAATTCTGGAATCCAACGACAACTGCAACGGGTCCATATTTTCATTCAGATAATCATCGTACGTACGTTCTGCACCGTCCAACCCATGTCCATTTGACCCAACGAATCCAACCGCATGAGAAAACAACCTGCGCTTAGGATAGCGTCGTTTTTGTATATCTTCGATTTCCAGACCTATTTGCTTTGCATTTTGGACAATTTCCCGTTGCGCATCAGACGCATACTTTTCCAAATAAACGAATCGGCGCCCAGAATTCAACAATTCAAACGCCTGGTTCAAAGAATACTTGTACGGCATCGCCTGGTGTATGGCATTTGCCACGGCATCAACATCTTCGACCGCCTGGGTACGCAAAATAATATGCCCCGACGCGATATTCTTGGCCAATATGTCGCCATTTCTGTCAACGATATCCGCGCGTTCTGCGACCCATTCACCGGACGATCCACTGCGCCGTGAACGGTCTGTGCCTTCGATTCCCAACCACAACGTCCGTCCCGCGAACACGACGAACGCCATGACAAAGACATAATACACGATGCGCATACGACGACGTCCCATGCGATCAGACGACGCATTAAAAACCCCATGCTTAAAAATATCTTTGCCAACTTCGAACATCTATTGTTTTGGTTCCGCACGAACAGGTAAATCATAAACAGATACTAACTTATGAAAACTGATTGCTTCGGCCTTTGGGTAAACACTGTACACCAAGTTGCGTAAAATTTCCGGCCGCACATAGGACGCAAAATTCGCCTGGGCAACGGCAATATCTTGTTGTGTTTGGACGGTTTCACGGCGTACACGATTCAGTGCATTATTCTGGGTACGATAACACACCTGCAATATCACGGTCAGCATAAACACCAGCAACCACGCCCACAATCCAATATGAAACATTTTTTTGTCTTCGTTCATATTCCCCCGCCACGTCCTATCCTGGTAATTTTATCACAAATTCTGCAAAAAACGAATCATAGAATTTACACCACCCAATCGCCCTGTTCCCAATTTCAGCCCCAGCGACATAAATTCCCCATATAAATCCATATTTTTTATCTGCGTGGCATCCCGCCCATCTACCATTGCCAGTAATATGGCGACAATCCCCCGCACCAACGCCGAATCGGCGCGCCCGTAAAAATTATTTCCCCTGCGACAAATCTGAACAAACGACGCGCATCCAACAATTTCCGTACATTGTGCATCACCGGGCACGGGCGCCAAATCTTTACCTAAATCCATAACGATTTCCAGACGCTGGGCATCACCATCCGCGCCCAACAACAGTTTTTTTATATCGTCATAATCCATCATCGCAATCACCAACCCATTTCGGTTAAATCCAGGTCTATTCGCGCGGATTCTGACATACGCGACAAATCCCACGGTGGGTCCCAAACCAGTTCGACATGCACATCGCGCCCACCCGATATGGCAATGACGCGTTCATGTACCTGGGAAACCAATTCTTCCATCATCGGACACGTTGGACTGGTAAAGGTCATGGTAATTACCACATCACCATCACTAATGGCAATGTCATACACCAACCCCAAATCCCATATATTAACCGGAATTTCTGGGTCATATACTGTCTTTAATGCCTCTATAACCGTTTCCTTGCTTAACGCGGTCATTTTATAACATCCTCGATTATATCACATGCCCGACTGGCGTCATCGATACTGTTCCACCAACCGACAGACAACCGCGCGGTACCGTCTATTCCCAACGCCTTGTGAATCCAACTGGCGCACATATTTCCAACACGCAAACACAACCCACGCGCCCCAACCAGCGCACCAAAATCCAACACGTGCATATCTGGAATATAAAAAGTAAGCAACGCCGAATCACGCGGTGTTATAATCCGAATACGCGGATTTTTTGACAATCTGTCGTATAAATATTTTATTAAATCCAAATTGGGCCGATTCGCAGACAAATAATCTATGGCCACCGGCAACCCGATAATTTGCGTTAATGGCAATGTACCCGCTTCAAATTTAGCCGGCGCATTTTCCCATTGAAACGCGACATTATGCTCAACGGCACTGCCTGTTATTTTTGCAATCATTCCGCCACCAAACTTATCTGGCGATATCCACCGTTCGGGATTTTTTATATACATAATTCCCAAACCCGTATCCGCACCAATTTTATGGGCCGAAAAACACATAAAATCACAGTCCCATTTTTGAACATCAATTTCGTTATGCACAACATATTGCGCCGCATCAACAACCGTTATAACATCTGGATTTTTTTTACGCGCCGTTGCAACCAGACCGGCAACATCTTGCGCGCACCCCATGACATTTGACATTGCTGTTATAACAAACACATCCGCGCGGGGTAAATCAGAACACACCAAATTATACTCTTTGTCCATCGGGCACAGGACAATTTTACACGAATCAGAATCATATAATAATTCAAACGGCAACCGTGCACTGTGATGATCCAAATCAGACACCATCACCGTTTTATTTTTTATCCCCGCCCCACAGACGCGATCATTTATTATATTCACAATTCTGTTCATACCATCTGTTGTCCCAGACGTAAACACAATCTGGTCTGGTCGTGCATTTATAAAACGCGCCACATCCCCGCGCGCACGCGCAATCATATCATCAACCACGGCGGCCCGCGGGCAAATTCCCCGCCCCGCATTGGCATAGGCGTTCTGCAAAAAATCAACTTCTGCCCGAATAACTGTTTCGGGTTTCAACGCACTGGCGGCGGCATCAAAATATAAGACATTATCCATATTATGATTTCTCTTGCATTTTACAGCGATTATAATACACTCCTGGCAAATATCAACAAGGAAGGAGTATGCCATGGCAGTAGAACATGCATCAGACGCGACGTTTGACACATTCGTTGGGAATGGGATAACACTGGTCGATTTCTGGGCACCGTGGTGTGGGCCATGCCGTATGTTCGGCCCAATTTTTGAATCGGTATCCGACCAGACATCTGACGTACGCTTTGTAAAATTTGAAATTAATGAATCAAATCGACGTACACCGGCTAAATTCGGCATACGCAGTATTCCATGCGTATTGGCCTTTCGTGATGGCGAATTGATAGAGGCACGAACCGGCCTGATGGACGAAGACACACTTGCAACCTGGATACGTGAATTAAAAGGATCCTGATATGGCAGAAAATTACAAGACACTGGAATTACCACCAAAATACACACCGAAAAAATCGGAACCATATATGTGCCCACAACAACTGGCGTATTTTTACCAGTTGCTGACCGCACAAAAAGAAGAATTATTGCACGATTCTGCGGCAACATTAAACGCGGTACGTACCGCGGAAAAGAATGATACCGCGGGCGTTGGCGACGATTCGGATAACGCAACATTTGAACAAGAAATCACCATGAATCTGCGTATGTCCGAACGCGATAACAACCTGTTGAAAAAAATCAACAGCGCACTGGAACGTATTGAAAACGGAACATTCGGATACAGCGTTGTTTCCGGCGAAGAAATCGGTCTGTCGCGCATGTTGGCACGTCCATTGGCCACAATGACCGTTGACGAACAGGAAGAATACGAAAAACGCAAATAACCGTTTTTGATAAAATAATACCCCGGGCAACCCCGGGGTTATTTATTTAGATTAATAAATCACACTATCACGTTTATATAATCAACCGCATTACATAATCAATCGCGTTCATATAATAAAAATTGCCTGCC
>CALXMA010000010.1 GCA_944389345.1 uncultured Alphaproteobacteria bacterium
TTTACAAATGTATTGACAAGCGTCAATACAGTGATATAGTCAGTTGTAAGTACGGCAGTATTGCCACCCGTATAGGAGATTGTGTATGCCAAACGTAATGCAACAATTATTCATTATGAATATAGAGGCGTTATTAAAAGAATACGCCGCATACCGCGCGTTTAATAAATCCGACAGCGTTATAAACATGCGCATTCCACACCAGATTTTGGAACGCATCAAAAAACTGGCCGAAGACCAACACGTCCCGTACCAGTTATTAATATCGTCCGTTCTGTATTCTTTGGTAAACGTGGACGCCGCCGGCGCACCCCAACAATAAAAACACATACAAAAAAATGAAAACACCATCTGAAACATTTAATATCCTGCAAAGAAAAGTTCGCCACACACATAACGACAACGCGACATTATTTTCGCCACCCATTCGGGATGCAGAATATTGGTTGTTTTCGGACTTATATAACCTGTTTGGTCAAAACTATGTCGGGACGCACGAAAACATCCCCGACACTATGCGCCACACGATAACAGAATCAGATTTCAACAAATTACCAAAACAAAACCGCGACAAAATCAAACGTCCTGAAAATTTCTATGAGTTTTACAAAAACCATATAACAACAATCACGTCAAATTACGAAATCATAACCCCAACCCAAACAATCGAACAACACGACGGGATTAACGCACAACTCAGCCGATATGCATGTTGGAAACTGGTGCACAGACATCCCAAACTGATATTTGCGCAACTATATTTTATGATGCCCCACACACGATTCCAAGACCTGTGTAATCACGCATATAAATTTGCCAGAATTCATAATCGCACCGAATTATCCAGATATGAAAAAATGGCCAACGGCATTGCATTTCGCAATCGCGCCAACATGCGTCAATTCAATCACACAATGCACCAGGCGTTTTTCCAGGCATTTGATTTTGAATCACTGAAATCCAGATACGACATTTCTGGGACAATGTTGGACTATATGGGTTCCAATTCTATGCTGGCCCGTCGCATTGCATTATCGAACGCAATTCGCAAATGGGACACATGCCCCCAAATGCAATTCAGCCAATTTGTATCCATTCTGCGTCAAGAATTAACGACCCAGCGTTCCAAGATGATACAAAAAACGGGACGCGCACCCGAACAAGATTTTTCAAACATTCCGATTTCGCAAATATCTGGCGAACTGCGCAAAATAGAACGCGAATTCATAAACAAATTCGCATTTCAAAAAATCAGAATATAAAAAATACAAAACAAAAAAACCGGCGACCAAACGGTCGCCGATTTTTATACAATCTTACATCCTTCCCCATGACGTTATCAGGTCGGAACAACCTATCATTCCCAACCCCGTTGAAGACAAGAAGAACTGCAACACAACACCAATACCGAACAACAACACAAACCCAACCAGCATTCCGGTGCCCTTCTTTTGCAAATCATCCAGTTTTACTTCACCCTTGGAAATGTATCCCCACGCCCAACCGGCGATAATAAACGCGGCACCAACAAATGCCAACGTACGCAAAATTTGGAACACACCATACATCTGTCCAATCAACGCACACAGCCCAGACGTATTAACACCGGCCCCGGCGGGTGCCTGGGCCGCCATGGCAACCGCGGTCCCCGCAATTGTTGCAACACCGGCAAAACCCAACTTTTTCATTAACTTTTTCATATGAATCCCCTTTTATCCTTTTCCATAATTCTATCATAAACAGGCACCATTTTCAAGCAACATCAGCCATAAAAAATGGTGGCACCACTTTGGCACCACCACTATTTTTTCACAATGCAACGCATTACATCGCCGGCATGATGATATATCTGCGTTTCAAAACTGGTTGGCTTTTGCCACAAGAACAAGAATCACAAGAAACCTGTTCCACACCACAAGAATCGCATGGCACAACACGCGCCGCCGGTGTCAAGATTTGACGATCGTGACGTGGTTCCTGGCCAAAATTATCAATGGCATACAAATCTTCGCAACGTGTATTGCGATACACGATTTTCTTGCCAGAATCCAGCCCGCCAACATAACGAGAATAATTGCGACCATGTTCACCGACATAGTAAATACAATCTGGGCCATCTTGGGTATATTTCACATCGCCCTTGTAATAATCATAGTACGCACCACAACCGACCAAGGACGTCAACGCAATCGCAGAAACCAGTACTTTTTTCATCTTTCGTATCCTTATACGTTAAACTCTGTGTTCTCTGACCGTCTCCCCGATTCGTACTTTAATTGTTGCACAAAATCGTCTGTTGTCAAGAAATTACTAATATTCCACACCAAAAGATTCCCAATGTTTTAACTGGGCGCGCGCGCAATTCCATGCTATAATCACATGTGATTTATGGGGGTCATGATGGATTACAAAGATTTTGGTCTGGTAAACACAAAAAATATGTTTGCGAACGCATTAACGGGACACTATGCAATTCCGGCGTTTAATTTTTACAATATGGAAACATTATCGGCAATAATTTCCGCCGCCCGCGACACGCACAGTCCGGTTATTTTGGCGGTATCAGAATCCGCACTGAAATACATGGGCGACAATTTACTGATGGGAATGATTTGGGGATTAAACCTGCACGATTCTGATAATGTTGCCCTGCACCTGGACCATGGGTCGTCATTTGAATCGTGCGTACACGCAATTAAATTGGGCTTTTCGTCTGTAATGATAGACGGATCTAAATTGCCATTTGATGCAAATGTGGAACTGACACGCACGGTCGCCGATTTTGCCCACAAATACGATGTCACGGTCGAAGCCGAACTGGGTACATTATCTGGAATCGAAGACGAAAACACCCAATCCGCCACATCCAGTTATACTAACCCCGACGACGTCGTAAATTTTGTAAACGCAACAAATGCAGATTCTTTGGCCATCGCCATCGGAACCAGTCATGGCGCATACAAACGTAAATCCCCAGATGAAGAATTACGCTTTGACATTTTGGACGCGGTCGCAAAACAATTACCTGAATTTCCACTGGTACTGCATGGCGCATCCAGCATTCCCGAACACTTTATCGAAACAATAAATAAATTCGGCGGTGCAATGAAAAACGCCCGTGGAATTTCCCCACAACAATTACGCCACGCGGTGGAAATGAATATATGCAAAATCAACGTAGACAGTGATTCCAGATTGGCATTCACCGCCGGTGTGCGCGAACAATTGGCAACCCATCCCGAAAATTTTAATCCACGTGATTACCTGGGGATTGGGAAACAAAACATCTATGACAATTGCGTGGATGAAATAAAAAATATAATGGGTTCTGATAACAAAATATAAAAATCCCCCGACCGGGGGATTTTCACTAGTCGGGGGATTTGCTTAGTCTGGTGTATAATGACAATTGGCCGAATACGTAAATGTTCCTGTTTCATCAGACCCCATCGTTCCGGCCGGAATATAACAATCTGTAATACCGTGTTGCGAATTTTCGGCGGATTTTCCACCACCGGGACACGCCATACAGTCTAACGAACCATACGGATCCTCGCCATAATAACCAATATTTGGATAATAATTCGCCGCACATATACACATACTGTTAAACATACACGAATTTGCCGGCGGAACACCTCTACACATCTCTTCGCCCAAAATATCCATATAACTATTCACCAACTCGGCCGCATCCGGCACCCCTAAAATATCCGCGTCATAAATAAGGTTTTCACGCAACGCGTCTGTAAATTCTATATAACTTGAATTGGATAACATCTCGCCATCACATTGATTACTCACAAACCCCATGGCCAGTATCCATTCTCGCAAGTTCATTGCAGTTTCCATACATAACTTGCACACGACAAAACCATTCATTCCACCAACATAGGCATTTTCTTCATCTGCAACGGGTGGCACCGTCGCACCATATACAGCATTGGGCACAATCACCCCCAGCAATAACGCTGGAACAAATATTTTTTTCATTTTCTAACCCCTGTTTTTTGTTAAACAAAAACCACCAAAATCTTGGTGGCCAGGAGGTTGGAAACAATCAATTGAGTTGTGTCGTTTATTCGTATATTCACGACCCCCCTGACCAAAAATCAGGGATTTTTTACTTATCATCGCAACCTGCGACGCAATTGAAGAGGTTTCCACACCCCATCAGCGGAACACCCGCCGACACCAGAATGTTATCGCACCCGCCCGCCCGACGCAAGGGTTAAAATAAAAAACACACCAAACACGGCGCAACACAATAAAAAAATAATGAAAATTTTTAGAATGACATAGATGTGTGGAAACGGGGATGCGCGGTGTACAAACGCTACATGAGCACCCCGTTTACACGCAGATACACACCAAATTAGAAATAAATTAGAATGACATAGATGTGTGAAAACGGGGGTGCGCAGTGTACAAACGCTACATGAGCACCCCGTTTACACGCAGATACACACAGCAAATTAGAAATAAATTAGAATGACATAGATGTGTGAAAACGGGGGTGCGCAGTGTACAAACGCTACATCAGCACCCCCGTTTCCGCACAGATGTGTTATTATAATTTATTTAGCCCTTTCAACATATTCCAGGGTTTCAGTATTTACGACGATTTTTTCGCCTTGTTCAATAAACAATGGTACTTGAACGCGAACGCCATTGTCCAAGATTGCGGGCTTACCACCACTGCTGGATACGGTCTGACCCTTTAAGGCTGGTTCGGTTTCTTCGACGGTGGCAACCACTGTTTTGGGCAAAGAAACGGATACAGGTTGGCCTTCGACAAAATTAACCTTTACGTTCATTTCTGGGGCCAAGAATTTCATCTGTTCGCCCAAAGATTCAACGGATACAGTAAACTGTTCGTAATTGGACAAATTCATAAAATATGCATCGACGCCATCAGAATACAAGAATTGACATTCCGTATCTTCAACCATTAATTTTTCGACCTTATCTTCGGCACGCCAACGATTATTATCCTTGTTTCCTGAATCAATATCGCGCAAATCAGCCTGGACGAACGCGCCACCCTTGCCCGGTTTTACCTTGGTAATAGACATAACGGAATAACGTTTACCGTTATATGAAATCACCCAACCCACACGCATATCATTTGCAATATAAGACGCCATAATATTTACCCCTTGGTTTTTTGGATTTATTTTATGTGGTCGCCCGGGACAATTATTGCCCCAACCGACGTTTGTGTTCCCAGTATCTGTCAATACTGTCCATTATTAATTTGTCGGCCTGCGCACGGTCCGCCCAACCTTTGACCTTGGACCAAGAATTCGGTTGCAAATCTTTATAATGCTGGAAAAAGTATTCTATCTTGGAACGCAAAATTTCCGGCAATTGTTCGACGAATTCCGTATTGGTATAGTACGGATCAATATTGTCGCGCGGGACACAAATAATTTTTTCATCACCACCGGCCTGGTCTTCCATCAACAGCGCACCGATTGGTCGAACTTCAATCAACACGCCGGGGCGCAATGGCGAATTACATACAACGACACAATCCAACGGGTCGCCGTCGTCGCCCAAAGTGCCCGGAAAATATCCATAATTTGCCGGATACGCCATTGGCGTATGTAAAATTCTGTCCACACGTGGCAATCCCGTTGCCTTGTCAATTTCATATTTAACATGCCCGTTTTCAGGCACTTCGATTATCGCATTCATCTTTTTTGGCGGTTCTTTGCCTGGTGCGATTTCTTCTATTGTCATAATAAAAACCCTTTTTATTTTTCGCGCAATGTTATCATAAATTTTTCAATTTGCAATTTTTTATCAAAAAAATGCCCCGATTGGGGCATTAATTTATACGACCCATGTAAAACTACATCCGCATCGGCATCAAAACAAACAACGCGTCTGTATTTTTATCCGTAGACTTGATAATTGTCGGCGACAACGGATCTTGCATTTCCATCTGGAATTTTTCGCCTTCTACCTGGCCGGCGACATCCATCAAGAACTTTACATTAAACACAACTGTAAACGAACTGTCGCCATTGTATTCAACATCCAATTCCTGTGTTGCGGTACCGGCATCTGGACTGGACGCGTTAACGACCAATTTATTCATAGAAAACGTTAACTGCACAGATTTAGTTTTATCCACACTGGCCACAGATACCAAATCCACCGCGTTCAAGAATTGCTTTCTGTCCAAAATTGCAATTTTATCATTGCCCTTTGGAATAACGACGCGATAGTTCGGATATTGTGCATCAACCAACTTGCTGGTCAATGTTGCGGGTCCAACGGTAAAACGCGCCTTGGTATCAGACAATTCAACCATAACGTCATCAACGGTCGCGTCTTCTAACAACTTGGACAATTCGCCAATCACACGACGCGGTAAAATAACCGACGGCATTTCCACACTGCCTTCTGGTGCCGGCATGGCGCACAGGGCCATACGCTGGGCATCGGTGGCAACCGCGGTCAACATTTTTTCCTTGCCCTCTTCGGAAATGTGGAAAAATATACCGCCCAAGTGATAACGCACATCATCGGTCGGGATTGCAAACTTGGTCTGATTAATCAAGTGCGCCAAATCCCCCGTTGTCATCTGGAACTTGGTGGTCAGATTACTGCCCGCCATGGCCGGGAAATTTTCCGCCGGCAACGTTGGCAAACGAAATACGGCGCGACCACTGGACACGACCAACTGGTCCGCTTCTTGCTTAAACGATATTTCTGCATCTTCGGGCAATTTACGAACAATATCATACAACATCTGTACTGGCACCGTTGTCTTGCCACCCAAGGTAATATCCGCAGAAACGTGTTCGACCAATTCCAAATCAACATTCGTCGCCGACAGCACCAGATTATCCGCAACTTCTATCTTTACATTCACCAAGATAGGCAACGTTGCACGTTTTTCCACAATCGATTGCATATGCCCCAGCGCACGAATTAAAACCTGACGAAATACTGAAAATTCCATTATACGCTCCTGTTAAATCTTTTCGTCCTACATCCTATCAGGCCCAGTTTACCAAAAAATGCCGATTCGGTGCAAGACTTATCGAAAAAATTGTCCACATACAAACATTATTCAAATAAAAACGCCACCAAACATGGTGGCGAATAATGAACATATACACATAATCAGTCTTTGTACAAAACGCGTTCCAATTTCGCGCGCAATTTCTTCATATCATCATATTTGGTAAACTTGCCCTTTTCTGCGATTGAAATATCACCGCTTTCTTCGGACACAACCAAAACGATAGAACTGGAAACCTCGCTGAAACCCAACGCGGCGCGATGACGTGTACCATATTTCCAATTCAAATTATTCTTGGACAACGGCAAAATCGCCCCCGCATATGCGATACGATTTTTTTCTATGATAACCGCACCATCGTGCAACGGTGTTTTGTTAAAGAATATGGTCAACAGCAATTCACTGGAAATACGCGCATCAACCACAACGCCCGGTTTATCAATTACGCTTTCGTCCAGCGAACTGGAAAACACAATCAGCGCCCCCGTATGCTTGGCAGACATATATTCAACCGAAGACACAATCGCATCCAGCGCACTGGTATCACGCCGATCGCTGGCCGGTATACGAAATATACGACGCCAACCGCCAACATTTCCCATCAGCGCCATAAACTTGCGCAGTTCTGGTTGAAACACAACAATCAAACTGATGGACAAGAACAACGCCGCCCAATGAAAGAATGTGCCCAACAAATCCAGATGCGCCCACAACAGCACGAAACTTAACGCCCACAACAGCGCCAATCCGAACAATCCACGCACCAATCGTTCTGATGCCGTATTTTTTATAAACCCGCGATAGAACAACAATAAAATTATAACTATCGCCAAAATTTGCGCCAAATTCACCCAATTAAACATTTTATAAGTCCCCCTTACTATTATTTTCATTTCCCAGAACATCGTTCACCAAATCCGCGACCGGGATTCGCATCCATTCCGGATCCCCGCGTCTGGACGGTGCACCGCGTTCCAGTGCCGTTTCACACGGATTATCATCGGCCAACCAGTTTTCCAACAAATCGCCCGCCAATAATCCAACCCCTGCACCGGCAACCAAACCGATTCCACCGGTAAACGGTGCCAGCAACAAACCAATCCCAGTTGCAGATGCAACCTTGCCTGCGACGGCGGCCCCACTGATACGAATGGTTGGTTCCGCCAAACTGTCTGTAATTTCCATAGAATTAACAACATTACCCGTCAATGATAACTTTATTCCACGAACAGGCACCGTTGTCAAAGACAATTGCAAAGTTTCATTTCCTAAGTCCAAATTCCCGGCCAATCGCACATTTATCGCATTTGTTTCGACGGCCACCCCCTGTTCTGTTTCGGCAACCCCATTGCGCAGTTTCAAATTAACCGTCGCACAGGATATTTTCATCTGGTTATACTTTTTTTCACTGCGGAACAAATCTTGGATACTGTGTCGCAACGTGGTCAAGAAATCTGTTCCGTACATATTGGCCACCAACGCCGAATGCGCATATCCAGATGCCACAGAATAAACCTGGACAGGTCCCGTGATTGTCTGCATCCATTCGGATAACGTGGACCCATTTGCCATAACATACATATCAAAATTAACCGGCAATTCGGAAATAAAATTATCCACATGAATCTGATTCAACAGATTTCCAATAACAATCCCGCGCCCCGCGCCACCGACATTGACGTAAATCCGCCCATCTGTATCAATATCGGCATCGCCAACGGCATGAACATTGCCATCTGCGATAACCACAGATGCGTCCACATGCGCGCGCCCGTCTTTCAAATTAACGACCACATCTAAATCTTTCAAATTCAAATCACGATAAACGATAAAGTTATTCAGTATTACATGTAATTCTGAATTAAACTTTAACAATTCGGTTCCAAACAATGGAATATCTTGGAACACATTTAACGGTCTGTCTGGTCGCACCCACTTTTTGCCATACAAATCTGGGAACAATTCAGATAAATTCACAGACGGTGATTCTATGGTTGCATTTATAACCGGCACCCGCCCAGACCAATCAACCATCCCAGAAAACGCCAACTTGGTTCCGCGCACCGTTATCGCAGAATTACGCAATGTCAATTTTTGCCAATCATAGCCCCCCGAAATATCCACCTTCATCGCGGGCATCGGTTCCAGATTCAAATTAAATATCTCGCCCAGTGCGGCAATATCTGGTATATCGCCCTTTATAATAAAATCTATTGGCGCCTTGCTGGTACCTTCCAGTGCAATATTCGCAATCAGTGCATCCCCACCGGTCGCGAACGCAAAACGCACAGGATAAACTTTGCGTTCCGCATTATATTTAGAATAAGACGCAATAAACGGATACACATCATTCTGTGTACGAATCCAACCGCTGTATTCCCGTGTGTCAGACCGCGGAATATATCGAACCTGGAAACCCTTGACATTGTATTTGGCGCCCAAAATATCCACGTCCAGATTTTGTACCTCTAACCCACCCAGTCCCGGGTCAACAAACGGATATTCGTCCGGTTCACTTGCAACCGCGCCCTGCTGTTCTGCCGGGGGCGTGTCTGTAGCAACCGTGTTGCGTAATCCGGACATAACAGACATATCGCCATTTTCGTTTTGTTCTATACGTACAACCGCATTATAAACCTTGATATTTTGAATTGTGGGCCTGTCTTGGAACAAAGAAATCAAATCCAATGTAACATCGACGCGTTCCGCAACCAACGCATCTTTATTCTTGGCCCAAGACGCATTCGGCACCCGCACCTGATTTAACTCTATTTCGGGTCGCAAAGACAAATTCCACGACACCGCCCCGTCAATTTCGATTGGCAACCCCGTCGCACTGCGCAAGATAGCCAACACATCACCACGCAAAGCCTCTAAATTAATCTGACTGATTGCGACAACAACCGCCACCACCAGCCCCATTATAAACAACACCAACACGCGCATTATCTTAAAAAATGCGCTTGTTTTCTTTTTTTTTATTGTTTTTGTTGCTTTTTTGGTCATTTCGTCGCCATTATATCACGGTAATTTGAATTCCAAGAACTTAATCACAGGTTTCATAAATTCTGGGACTGTCGCACACAGCGTCATTGTTTTTCCCGTGGTCGGATGCCGGAATGTTAACCTATATGCCAGCAAAAACAAGTTATTTGTTGCCAACATTGATTGCAACGCCCCGTCCAACTTTTTATTCCGTCCATATAAATCATCGCCGACAATCGGTGCATTCAAACACATCGCACTGTGCACACGTAATTGATGCGTACGCCCGGTCTGTGGCGAAAACAAAACCCACGACAAATGCCCACCTGCCTGGGACAACACATCATACTTTGTAATTGCCCGCTGGGGACGCTGACCCGTGCCATTATTAATACGCGTGGCAGAATCAAATACCTGGCCCTTTACCATATAGTTATCTATGACACCATGTGGTGGACGCACATCACCATTCAACAGCGCCAAATATTCTTTGTGTGCAGTCTTGTTTTGAAATTCATTTGCCAACACCTGGGCAGACCGTTGATTTTTTGCAACGACCAGAACACCACTGGTTTCCCTGTCCAAACGATGTACCAACGCGACCTTGTCGTACGGGAACAGCGCGGCCGCCATTTTATCCACAGACTTGCGAATACCGGTTCCACCCTGTACCGCCAAACCCGCCGGTTTGTTAAATACAACAATATCTTCATCGTTGTGGATAATACACTGGCGCAGACTTTCCAAATCCGCCAAAGAAAAATTAGCCCCGCTTTCTGTTTTCTTTTCTGGCAACTGGGCATAACTGGCCAACGTTGGCGGCACACGCACAACATCGCCCGTGCGCAAAATTTCTTGGCCCCGTGCACGCCCAGAATTCACACGAATTTGTCCACCACGACATAACTTGTAAAATTCGCGTTGTGGCATGGCCGGGTACCGACGCAAGAACCAGCGCAACAACCGCACCCCATCTTCGACCTTGGAAACCTCCACCATTTCCGCCATACAGCCATTACCCCCGAACGCCCAGACAATTATTCGCCATACGTTATCTGGACAACATTCTGACCATTGGGCCCCGTACACGCGCCCACGGCCCCACTTTCCGTACGCCCAGACATTTCATACCCGACCGAATCCGTCCATGCCTTGACCACCAATGCTTCGCAATCAGATTGCGACAAACCGGTAATAGACACCACAAACTGGCGCGGATTAGACGGGTTTACACTGATTTCATACACACCACCATACGGATTTTTATTGGACATCCCGATTGCCCCGAATATGGTCGCATTGTTTATATTAGAAAAATCATCATATTCATTAAACAATTGGCGTACCTGGGTTACCATCTGCAATACTTCGTCATTAACCTCGTTACGCTTTTGAATATTCATCGCACTGGATATGGCGGCAACGGCCCCAACGGTGATAACCCCCATAATGGCCAACACGCCCATCATTTCAATCATAGAACGACCAGATTCTTGAATCATTTTACAACCCCTATTTGATATTTATTTTTTTATATTCTATCATATTCAGTATGAATATTCAATTTTCTGATTTGATTGAAAATGCTCCTAATGCGCCGGGCATATACAAAATGTACGACGCAGACGGCACCTTGCTGTACGTTGGCAAGGCTAAAAATTTATCCAACCGATTAAAACAGTACGTGGACATATCGAAACTGGAACCCCATAAACAGGTCATGCGCAGTCTGGTTACGCGTGTTGATTGGGATATCACGGCAACAGAATCAGATGCATTATTGCTGGAACAAAAACTGATAAAAACGTTAAAGCCGAAATATAACATTATGCTGACCGATGGGAAAATGTACCCGATGATTGCGCTGACCAACTCCCAATATCCACGCCTGTTAAAATTTCGTGGCAAAATATCCCAGCGTCGCGATGTATACGGTCCATATCCATCTGTTACGGCACTGAACGATACAATCAAAACGATACAAAAGGTCTGTCGTCTGCGCACATGCACAGATACATTTATGCGCAACCGCACACGACCATGCCTGTTGTACCAAATTGGCCGATGCAGTGCGCCGTGCACAATCCCACAAACCAGTTATTCTGAAAACGTCGCATTGGCGCGCAGAATTCTGACCGGGGACAGCGAACCAATTATCGCAGATTTAACAAAACAGATGAAAAAATATTCCGACGCAATGGATTATGAATCCGCGGCGGATTGTCGCGATAAAATCACGGCACTGACCCAAACGTCAACACGTGGTATACGCACAAATCATGCACACAGCGCGAATTTTGACTGGCACGGTGCGGTATCAGACTTGGAATCATTATTGGGTTTCAAAATAGAATGCGCGGGCGTGTTTGATAACTCACACCTGTTTGGTAAAAATCCCGTCGGTGCGATGATAACATTTGGTCCCGATGGATTTATAAAAACCGGATACAGACATTTCAAACTGCGTGATTCTGCACGTGCCGGCAACGACATTGCCATGATGGCGGAATTTGTATCGCGCGCCACCACGCGTGGCCCTAAACTGGATTTAATCATCGTTGACGGTGGTGTTGCCCAATGGAACATCGCCCACGAAACCGCGCCGAACATTCCGACATTCGGTGTAACCAAAGGCGTTGTCCGCAACGGCGACGAACATTTTATATTACCAGACGGCACAATATGTCGCGACATACCCAAAGATTCGCGCCTGTTTTTATTGTTGCGCGCCGTCCGGGACGAAGCACACCGTTTCGTCATAACATTTCACCGCACCGTCCGCGCAAAGCAAATGACATCATCCGTATTGGACGACATAGACGGCATTGGCCCAACCCGCAAACGCGCCCTGTTAACCCATTTCGGTTCTGTTCGTGCGATTGCGGACGCATCATTGGACGCACTGCGTCGGGTACCGGGACTGGGAAAATCAGCGGCCGAAAAAATATATGCCTATTTTCATTCTGACGTGATATAATACTGGCATTGATAGATAATTCATATTAACCCAAGGAGTATAATTATGAAATTCTTTGTAAACTTTCTATCTGCTTTTCGCATTGCGGCGGCATTTGCGATTATCCCAACATTAATGTTCGGTATGTATTGGACAACATTCATACTGTTCTTGCTGGGCGCCCTGTCCGATTGGTTTGACGGATTTTTGGCGCGCAAATACAATGTGTGTACAAAACTGGGCGGTGTGATGGACCACATTGGTGACAAGTTATTGGTGGTAAACACATTAATTATGCTGGTTGTATTAATGCCCGTATGGTTTGTCGTTGTACCGGTAATAATAATGATTGCGCGCGAATTGTACATCAGTGGCCTGCGCGAATTCCTGGGCACCCAGAAAATAGAAATGCCCGTACCCAAGGCACGTTTTTCAATGGGCAAGATTAAAACAACCCTGCAAATGATAGCAATCGTTGCGTTTTTAATGCTGTTGGCGGTTGGTTCATCTGTTGACATCAGCACAGATGGCACGACGATTGTAAAATTAATAGAAATCTTGCCGGTGATTGGCATGTGGGGTATATGGTTGGCATTACTGGCATCTGTATGGTCTGCAACCCAATACACATTTACATTCGTCCAGAAATTAAAACAAATAAAAAAATAACACAATAAAACCGCCAAGAACATTGGCGGTTTTTCTTATATAAAAAAATGCGCTATGTGCATGATTTCGTGCACACAGCGCGTTTTTTACAATGTATTAAAACCAGCCCTTTTTTGTCCCCTTGGTGCCTGCAAATTCGGCCAATAATTTCTTTTGCTTTTCGGTTAATTTTGTTGGCACAGGCATATTTATTTCTATATACAAATCACCAAACGTGCCCGCACGACGCCCCGGCATTCCGTGTCCGCGTACACGCAATTTTTCGCCAACCTGGGTTCCTGCGGGAACCTTGACCGACAGTTGTTTATCATCAATTGTATCGACTTCGATTTCACCACCCAACGCCAATGTAGTAAAAGGAACATCGACACGCGTAATTAAATCCGCCCCGTCGCGCACGAACCGCTTATCTGGACGAACATGCACGTCTAAATAGAAATCCCCTGCGGGCGCACCGTTTTGTCCGGCCTCGCCCTGGCCCGCCAAACGCAGACGTGTTCCATCTTCGACACCCGCCGGTATTTTAACATCCAACGTACGGGTTTTGCGCACGGTCCCCGCCCCATCACATTGACTGCACTTTTTATCAATTTTATGCCCCGTGCCATTGCATTCCGGACACGGCGTTTCCATTGCAAAGAACCCACGCGACGCACGGACATACCCGGTCCCATTACAGCGCGAACACACGGGTGCCTCTTTACCATCGGCGGTACCAAACCCATGACATTTATCACATTCAACGTTTGTTGTAAATTTCACCGTATGCGTTGTTCCAAAATACGCATCACGCAAATCTATGACAACTTCGTCCAGCAAATCGCGTCCACCGCGTTGCGACTGGGCCGCACGTCCGCCCCCCATATCAAATCCAAATCCACGCATGGCCTCGCGCAGGATATCATCCATACCGCCGCCGCCCATATTAAAGTGGAATGCACCATTACCGAACGGATTTCCGCCCGCCCCGAATGGATTTGCCCCCGACGCATTACCACCTGCGAACATTGCATCGCCATACCGGTCATACGCGGCGCGTTTTTGCGGATCTTTTAACACATCGAACGCATTATTGATTTCTTTGAATTTTTCTTCGGCGTTTTTGTCCCCCGGATTTCTGTCTGGGTGGTATTTCATCACCAACTTGTGATACGCCTTTTTAATTTCATCATCAGACGCCGTTCGTGCGACACCTAAAACTTCATACGGATTTTTATTCATAACCAGGTTCCATTATTAACTTTTCCAAAAGTATATAAGTAAATTCGCAAAAAAATCAAGCCATAGCCCATGGGAAAAAAGATATAAAAAAATTCTTTCGCTTGCATAAAAGGCTAAAATATACTAATAATATAACGCTATGACAGATACAGTTAATCATTCTTATGATGCCGCCGATATTCAGGTACTGGAAGGTTTGGAACCCGTACGCCTGCGTCCTGGCATGTACATTGGTGGCACAGATGAAAAGGCATGGCATCATCTGCCGGTGGAAATTATGGATAATTCCATTGACGAAGCGGTTGCCGGCTTTGCTAAGAAAATCACTGTAAATTTAATTGATTCCAAGACAATTGAAATAACCGACGACGGTCGCGGTATTCCGGTCGCCGAACATCCGAAATTTCCGGGAAAATCCGCGCTTGAGGTTATATTAACCACCCTGCATTCTGGCGGAAAATTTAATAATAATGTATATAAAACCAGTGGCGGTCTGCATGGCGTGGGCAGTTCGGTTGTAAACGCCCTGTCATCGGAAATGATTGTGACTATTTCGCGTGATGGCTATGAATGGCGTCAAACATTTTCGCGGGGCAAGCCTACATCACCAATGACCCGCGGTGATGCGACCAAGAACCATGGCACAAAAATCAGATTCACCATTGACGATGAAATCTTTGGCACAAACGCGGTATTCAAACCGGTCAAGATTTATCGTATGGCGCGCGCAAAATCATTTTTATCGCGTGGCGTTCGTGTGGATTGGATATGTAATCCCGAATTACTGACGGACGATATGAATATCCCGGCCCAGACGGAATTTTATTATCCGAACGGCGTTGCGGATTTCTTGGACGAAAAAACACGTGACAAGCCACGTATTTTACCAAAAATTTTCAGTGGCGCCGTTGATTTCCCGGACGATTCCGGACGCGTGGAATGGGCGTTAACATTTTTAACAGATGAAAATGGCGCCGCATCGGACGATGGATTTTTTGCATCATACTGTAATACAATTGCGACCATTGATGGTGGCACCCACGAAAGTGGCTTCAAATCGGCCATCACCCGCGGGATAAAGGCATACGGGGACAAGGTTAATAATAAATCCGCCCAATCGATTATCAGCGACGACGTATTTGATTCTGTTGCGGCAATTGTATCGGTGTTTTACAAAACGCCCCAGTTTCTGGGCCAGACCAAGGAAAAATTATCCAACCCTGAAATTGCGCGTTATACAGAAAATGCCCTGCGCGATCCATGGGAAATATTCTTGGCGTCTGACCCCAAAACCGCAAACGCGATATTGGAATTTGTGGTCAACCTGGCCAATGCGCGCATAAAAACCAAACAGGTAAAGGAAATTGCCCGTAAAACCCCGACAAAGCGTATCCGTATGCCGGCGAAATTGGCGGACTGTTCTAAACACGGCGTCGAAGGTACAGAACTGTTTATTGTCGAAGGTGAATCCGCGGGTGGCACCGCGAAACAGGCACGCGACCGCGCGACCCAGGCGATTATGCCCCTGCGTGGCAAGGTGTTAAACGTCGTTTCAAATTCCGACGAACGTTTCAGTGCAAACAAAGAATTAAATGAATTAATCGACATTATCGGCGCGGGCACGGCACGTGATTGGGACGAATCCAAATTACGGTACGAAAAAATAATAGTTATGACCGATGCCGACGTCGACGGCAGTCATATTGCGTCATTATTGATGGCATTCTTTTACCAGGTAATGCCCCAATTGATTTATGGTGGGCACCTGTACCTGTCATGTCCGCCACTGTATAAATTAACATGCGGAACAGAATCTGTTTACGTTGACACGGACGAAGAACTGGAACAGTTAAAGGCAACCAAGTACAAAAACAAAAAGATTGAAATTTCCCGATTCAAGGGATTGGGCGAAATGATGCCTAACCAGTTAAAGGAAACGACCATGTCGCCCAAGACCCGTCGGTTGATACGTGTCGACCTGCCCCCGCGGACGGACGACGGCGCCGAAGATACCGAAAAAACGCGCACAATTGTATCAGAACTGATGGGCAAAAAACCGGAATTCCGATTCCGCTTTATCACCGAACACGCCCAATTTGTCAAAGACCTGTTTGTGTAAAACCACCACGGACGCCATTCCTGGGAATACATACAGACAAAATTGCGCACATAAAAACTTGACAATTATATTTTTTGTATTATATTATATACGTTAATTAGAAAACCAAAGGGTAAAAACATGTTAAAAATGTTCAACCAGAACACCAAAGATAACGCGCAGGAAAACGGCAAAACCAATATGCCTGTGGCCCGCGCAACCAAGAAAAGAAAGAACACATACGTCGTTAAATTAAAGGACGTAATGGCCGACCTGAACGCATTTGAATTATGCGAAAAAACACCATTGGCGGTCGTTACATTGAACGGCAAACCTGTTCAAAACGCTGGCACATGGATGCAATGCAACCAGTTTCCAAATCCTGGTGCGGCCCACATGATCAGCGCATTCCCAGAATTACACCCAATTATGGGCGAAAAGATGGCGTCCACAATTATCGAATACCTGGACAAGGACACATCCGAACCGGTTGCCATGTTGTTCCCGACGAACGAAATTATGTGTCGCGATGATTTGCCAGACTTTACCCAGCGCATGAATCACGCATCACGCCAAGATTTGTATCGCCAGATGAAAATCCGCGATCGTATCCTGCGCCAGATTATGGAAAGCAAACAAAAATAATCGCATAACATGGATTATATGGGGCGCGTTATTTACGCGCCCATATTATATATTAGATACAAAAAAACAAACACCGAACGGATAAACCATTCGGTGTTATTGTTTTCCCCATCTTACTATTGGATACCGACGCGGAACTCATCACCCCACCCGGCAACCACCTGGCCACCGACAGTGCATTGGATATCTTCGAAACCATTTTCAATATTGTTCTTTTTAACAACATTACTGGTTATTAACCCACCTGCGGTTCCCAACACTACACCCGCAATAGAATCCGACAACAACCGCGAAGTATTAAAATTACCATCTTCGTCGCGCCACACGGTCAACTTTAACCCAGATTCAATATCACGCATATCCCTTACCGCATCTGCGATACGCGTACGCGCACGTGCCTGGGCCTGGGATAATTCTTGGGCGCTTTCTAAATCTTGGACGCGTTGCATCAACCAACTTTCCAGTTCATTGAACATAGTGATAAACACGCTTTCCATTGGTTCGCCTTCACAATATTCCAATATAACACGAATACGTTGTGCAACCTCTAAATCAGAACCATAACGCACCTGCCACTGACGCAAAGTCGCAATTTTTTCCGGATCACATTCATACGCTGGTTCAACCGGCTGTACCGGCGTCACAGGTTGCGCCACGGTTGCCGGTTCACACTTTTGGGTCAGCACGTTAAAATCCAACGTGGAATCTGAACACACACATTCAGACCCATTCCAATCGGCATACGATGCCGGCACCAAGCAACAAGTTGTACATTCCGCGTATCTGGTACCCGTCATACCCTTGCAACGATCAACACATGACGATGTCGGGGTCGGACGCACCGGTGCCGGTTGTGAACCAGACCCCGGATTTGGATTTGGTTCTGGGTCTGCTGGTGGTTCCTCTGGGGCCGGTGCACCCGTTGACACACATTGCAATTGACCATTTGCATCACAATACAGCCAGAATTCATTACTGCGTTCTGCGTCATATCTTGCGCGTATCTGTGTACAATCGGCACGTGTCAGTTTTGCCCTGTTTCCATTCTTCGTATAATAACTGCTTTTATTAAAGAACGTGCCTTTATACATACATCCCTCATTCAACGGGACCCAGTTATCCATAAACACCCCAACATCACAACGATATTTTCTTGCAGAATCCACCCTCTTACCTTTGAAAACGTGCCCCGCCGGCATATCTACTACATGATTATGCTGACAATGATCATTATCGCACTCGTAAACCAACCCACCACTAATCGTGGCATTGTCCGTTCTGCCCCTGGCAGAATTATACGCCGTCACGGTTGTATACAAAAATTCATCATCGGACGGCGTTTGGGTACCCTTAAACGAAACAGACGATTCACCACACAACGCGCCAGATTGTCTTTGTGATTTCAATTCCTGCATTTGTATCTGGGCCATTGCGAAACCCGAACCATCATCGGCGAACGCCCCAACTGGACATCCCACAACACACGCCATTAACACAAATAAAAACCTTTTCATATCTTCTCTCCTAATATGGGCACACCCATACAATTATTGCTATAATTTTATCATAAAATCCCTGTATTTCCAACTATGAATTTATGCGTTTAATAAAAAATTGCCACATGCGTGGCGATTTTTTTATCTGCATTCTGCAATCAACTGGTCCATTTGCGCGGCCAACATCAAATCTTGCTTTTTCAATTTTTCAATCTGGTTCACAGAATACACAACCGTTGCATGATCACGATCACCACACACGCGTCCAATTTCCGTCAAAGACAAATCTGTCACATTCTTTAATACCGCCATCATCATCTGACGCGCCATAACAACCGCGCGACTGCGTCCCTTGCCACAAACCGCATCATACGCAACACCCAATTTTTCACACATAGATTTCACCATCGCAATCGGTGTCTTGGACTTTTGCAGACTGTCCGCCAACAGACGTGTTGCAACATCCAAATTAACAGTTGTGCCCATCAGTTCGGTATATGTTTTAATTTTCATTGCAACGCCACCAACCAAATGACCATCACCCGCAATACGTCCAACAATCGCATCTGCAACATCGGCCGCAACGCCCGCACGCATCAACATAACCCGTTTTACATTTGTGGTCGGTGCAACAACATCCGCCACCAATCCGGACGCCAACAACGACTGAATCCGACGATCCATTCCAACCAAATTACCCGGTGCCACGTTTGCGGTTATAACGATATTTTTCCCGGCATTACGCAACGCCACCACCAATTCTGCAAATTCTTCGCATGTTGCACGCTTGCCAATTAATGCCTGAACATCATCCAAGATAAACGTATCACAGTTGCGACAAAAATCTTTGAACGCAAATACTGTTTTGTCATGCAAACTGCGCGTGAATTCGGAAACGAATTGTCCGCCCGTCATTTTGATTACACGACCCGCAGACGCATTTTCGATACAATCCGCCAACAAAGATTTCCCACAACCCGCCGGACCATAAATAAACAGCGGGGAAAAAGAAACCGTACCCGCTGATATTTTTTTACAAGCAGATAAAACGAACGCATTTTCATCACAGCAAACAAATGCGTCGAACGCGTTTGATGACGCCACGTGCGTTGTTGCAACGGTTGTTTCTGGAACGAATGCACGAACCGCATTGTCATTTGCGACACTTGCCGTGGCCACACCACGCACAACAACCTTAACTTCTAAACCAAACGCGTGTGCAACATCTGATAAAACACCGGAATGAACCGAACCGATAAAATCGGCCGAAAATTGATTTTGCGCCCCCAACACCAAAACGCCATCACAAACATCAAACTGTAATGGGGCAATCCAAGAAGTATATGACGCGACATCCATTTTTGCGGCGATGGCCCCCTTGATTTGTTCCAAGTCAACCATCATTTGTTTTACCGCCGTCTGCATCATATTGTTCCTCCTTTCCTTCCCTTCAAAGAGTTCCAATCCCGTCGTGCGAATTGAGTATAAAAATCACCTGCACATAAACGCTAAATTTTACTGTGCCATGCGTAAAAATTTACCATTTTCTGCGTAAATCCGCATGTTTCGTAAAAATTTAGTGTTTATGTTTGGCCCTACTTTTCTCTCTCGCTTTTGTTTGGATTGAGTTAACTCTCAATCGTTTTGGATACGTCAATTAAGTTAGAATATAAATACCGTTTTGCAACCAATTGTTAACCGAATAAATCACATTTCTTTTTTGACAACGATTCGTTTTTTTACCAGATTTCTGCGCGTTGTATATACAATGTATATACATATATTTTTTTATGCGCGGACATAACCGCCGTCAACTTTTCGCACTAAACCCTGCAATTCCAGAATAACCAAATCGCTTTTTATTTCCGAAACTGTTTTTTTGACAATTTCTGACAATACAGATTCTGACACTGGAATTGTTCCTATTGCATCCAACAAAGAATTTTCAGATGCATTTTTTTGTTCATTTTTTTTCAATTTTTTTTCATTTTTTTCATCATCAAAGAAATCAGATGCCCCATTACACAGTTCTGCGACACCCGATTTTATCAACGAATTTGGTCCCATCGCCCGGGAATCCGACGGATGCGACGGAATCGCAAAAATTTTCCGATTCGATTCGTGTGCAAAATGCGCTGTTTTCATACTGCCCGATTTCAAATCGGCCTCGCCCAGTATTAAAAAATCCCCGATTCCTGCAATCCAACGATTTCGCATAACAAAATTCTGGCCCTGGGGCACGAATCCGACGGGCATTTCACTGACGACCGCCCCCCGTTCAACAATGTCCCAGTACAACGATTCGTTTTCAACCGGCCATATATAATCCACCCCGCCGGCCACAACCGCCACGGTATTTTCCGCGCCACGCGCACGCAACGCGCCACGATGTGCGGCGGCATCTGTACCCATTGCCATCCCAGACACAACCGCCACGCCATGCGACGCAAATTTTTCTGCAATATCTGCGACAATATTCATTCCCGCCACCGTCGCATGACGTGTCCCGACAATTCCGACCGCGCGTCGGGTCAACGTCGCGACATTTCCACGAACACTTAATACTGGCGGATGATTTTTTATCATTTTCAGATTTTTTGGATACACATCCATATCATCACATATATATGTAATATTTAACTTACGTGCCATTTCCATTTCGCGCGCGACACAATCACGCACACCATCATCTGCATTTATGGCACGTGCGGCCATATCAATTCCACCAAACTGCGCCACCAGCGCATTATATCGCACCGGCCCAATATTCGGCGACCGCAGAATCAGCAACCGATTAAATAAATCATTATCATTCATATTCATGACTATAAGAAAGAATACATATATAATAAAAGCACTTTTTTTATAAAAAGTGCGCCCCACAGAGATTTGGGACGCACCATGTTCCAGCGACAGAAAATAAACTTATCTGCCCCTGGCGTTCAACAAATATTCATAGTTAACATCATCACATTCATCAGGTCTGTTATCCCCGGTCCAATTTTCGCATTCGTCTTTTAATATCTCTAACGCGTCCATATAGTCATTAAATTCACTGGGGCTGTCATTACGCAACGCGCGCAATTGCATCAACAACCGTTCGTCTTCTGACAAAGAACGTGCCTTTTGTCCTTCGACCGCGCCACCAATCAAACGATTTCCAAACAATTCCATCGCACCAACACCGGCGCCGGCCCCAACAACCGCACCACCAACGGTCCACCATGTACGGCCACTGCGTTTGGCATCCAAAATTCTTTGACGCAACACACCCTCATCACCCCACGAACCGCACGTAATATTCTGGCCCATCTGGAAATACTTAGACGGCACATCAGACACATTAATTCTGGGGTCATTCGATTTAATTTCCACCAAAACAAAGCAAATATTATTTTCAGGATGTTCAACGTCTTCGACCATAGAAGAATAATTTGACGTATTACTGTACCGCGACGCCCAAACAAACGTATTCCCAACACCGATGTTATTACCCAGACACGCCTGCTTTTGACGTTCTATTTCCGCCAGTTTATCGTCATCAGTGTCATCATCTGGCACATCGGTTGATGTATCCCCACTATCACTGACCGTTTCATCACCTGGCATCTGGGGCGGGACGCGCACGCTGGATTTATTGGTCGTTGCGCCACTATAATTTGCCATCATGTTAATTTGATTGGTTGACGCCACCGCGCGTGCGGCGGGTGCGACCATCTGGGCCGACATAGAACGACGCGCCTGGCCCGCGGGTTCCGTGGCGAATGCCGGCATTGCCAACAAACAAATTGCAAACCATGAAACAAATTTTTTCATCTCTCTATCCCTGTTATTATTCCCGTGTATTATACCACAAAACCGCATAAAAATAAAGACTAAATACATAAAAACGAACGCCACACAAACGTGTGGCGCATAAACTTATTTTTTCCACTTCCATTCTATCTTGGATTCGGTACCACTGATTAACCGACGTATATTTTCACGATGTCGCCACAGCGCAACCAACGCAATTGCCAAAAATGGCCACCCCATCTGATATGAAATTGCAAACCCCAAAACCGGCATCACACAGAACGCAATAACCGCACCCAACGAAGAATACCCCGACGTTAACGCCACGATTAACCATTCAACACCACACACAACGAACGCGAACGGACTGGTCGCCAACAATACACCAAACATAGACGAAATTCCCTTGCCCCCATGAAAACGCAACCACACGGGCCAACAGTGTCCGACAATTGCAACAAACCCGCACCATGCGCCGAACACCGCACCACCAACGGCATGACCGATTAACACGGCCCCGATTGCCTTGGCCATATCTAACAACCACACCAATGCGGCCATACGCAATCCGCCGACACGCAACACATTAGTCGCCCCGATATTACCACTGCCAACCTTGCGCAAATCGCCCTTGCCCATAAATTTAGTCAACAACAACCCCATGGGAATCGATCCCAACAGATAAGAAATAATCAACGCAACGACGGCAACTATGCCCAAATTAACGGATATCATTTTATTTTTCCTTGATTTTATGTTTGTTTTCTATAAAATAGCAGAAAACCTGATTAAATAAAAGGAAAATAAAGTGGCAAATCATAAGTCATCTAAAAAAAGAATTCTGGTTACGGAAAAGAAAAATTCCGTTAACAATTCGCGTCGCAGTGCGGTAAAAACCGCGACGAAAAAGGCGTTGGTTGCGATTGAATCTGGCGACCGTGCCACGGCGACAACCGCCGTCCGCAACGCGGAAAGCAAAATTATGAAGGCTGTCGGTAAAATTCTGCCGAAAAAGCGTGCCGCGCGCAAGGTTTCTCGTTTAACAAAACGTATGGCCAAAATGGCATAATTGCGCAATATTCAGAATTCTGTAAAAAAGCACCCCAATCGGGGTGATTTTTTATTTTATCCGAA
>CALXMA010000011.1 GCA_944389345.1 uncultured Alphaproteobacteria bacterium
CCTGTTGTGGTGCCAAAGTGTCTTAAAAAGTGGCGGATTTCTGCGGTTGTTGGCTTTTGGTTAAAATAATGTGTTAACGTTTGTGTTTATTATATTGTTTTTACTGTGGTATGTGGTGTATTTTTATTGGTTTTTACAATTGGGCGAAATTTACGGGTGTTTTTGCTGGAAAATGCAGTTGTTTTTATGTTTATATAAAATTATAAAAATTATTTTTTAACAAAATAATAATATGCATTTTTGAAGTAGTTTATACGATATTTTTACGTTGCAAAATACCGCCTTTTTACCGGATGCGGTTCGTTATGTCGTTGGTGATGAAAAAAGTGTCGTTGATTTTGATTGTTTTGTGCGCTAAGATTTTCGTGTTATGAGATTAGACCAGGCACTTGTTTTTCGTAATTTATACCCCACCCGCGCCAAGGCCGTGGCGGCAATTCGGGCGGGATTGGTGTCTGTAAATGGTGTGGTGGCCCAAAAACCCAGTCAAGACGTTTCTGATGATGATAATATTGTTGGTGGTGCGTTGCCATATTCGTCTGGTCGTGGCAGTTTGAAATTAATCGCCGCATTGGAAAAATTTGACGTAAATCCCGCGGGTTATGTGTGTTTAGATGTGGGGGCCAGTACCGGTGGTTTTACCGAGGTTTTATTATCGCATGGCGCATCGCGCGTAATTGCGGTTGATGTTGGTACCAGTCAATTGATTTCAGCCATAAAAAACGATAATCGTGTTGTCGCGTTGGAACAAACAGATATTCGTAATTTGTCGCCAATGTGTGCGGTTGATTTGATTGTTGTTGATGTATCTTTTATATCGCTGTGTAATATTATGGATGCCCTGTCCGCGTGGCGTGCGCCCCAGATTATCGCGCTGATTAAGCCACAGTTCGAGGTTCCGCGTGCCGTCGCGGCGCGTAATCACGGCGTGATAAAAAGCGTGGCCGACCGACAAAATGCCGTGCAAAATGTAATTCAAAACTTTGAAAAAGTTGGCTATAAACAAATGGGTATTATTGAATCGCCCATTCGTGGTGGCAGTGGTAATGTGGAATATTTGGCGTACTTGCGCCGTATGGCGCAATAATGTATCGAATTCCCTTGAATTCAGTGGCTTTTATGTATAAAATTTTTCAGAACTTTTTAACAAACGGAATAAGAAAATGGCAGACGATATTACAAAAATTCATGAACGTGAAGAAAAATGGCAACGCCGTTGGGCGGACGCCGGCGTATTCACACCAAAAAATGATGGTTCAAAGCAACCGTTTTATATGTTGGCGGAATTTCCGTTCCCATCAGGAACGGGGTTGCATGGTGGCCATATGTTGAATTATACCGGGTGTGATGTTATGGCGCGTTTTCGCCGTATGCAGGGTTATGATGTTCTGTTTCCGTTGGGGTTTGATTCATTGGGGATTTCGGCGGAAAACTATGCCACAAAAATTGGAAAACACCCATCAGAAGTCGTACGCGATTTGATAAAAAAATTCACTAAAAACATGGTGGATATGGGTTGGTCGATTGATTTGAAATCGCAGATTGCGACATCGGACCCAGAATACATCAAATGGACCCAGTGGATGTTTATTCAGTTCTTTAATGCGGGGTTGGCGTACAAGTCTATGTTGCCGATGAACTGGTGCCCGAATTGTCGCACCACATTGACCAATGAAGAATTGGAAGATGGTAAATGCAATCGTTGTCATGGACCGGTTGAAATTCGTGAAAAAATGCAGTGGAATCTGGCGATTACTAAATATGCCCAGCGTTTGTTAGATGGGTTAAGTGCGGTGGATTATCCAGAACGCGTAAAGCGCGACCAGATAAACTGGATTGGCAAATCCACAGGTGCGGATGTTGATTTTATGGTTGGTGATGATGTGATGACCGTGTACACCACCCGCGTTGATACCATATTCGGTGCGACATTCTGTGCGATTGCGCCAGAGCATAAGTTGGTTGCAAAATGGCTGGCGGATGGGCGTATCAAAAATGCGGACGCGGTGCGTGCGTATATAAAACAGTCTGCGGAAAAATCCGAATTTGATCGTACGGATGCAACAAAAGAAAAAACAGGTGTGCGTCTGGATGGCATAATGGCGCGTAATCCATATACCGGGGATGAAATTCCGGTGTTTGTGGCGGACTATGTATTGGTGAATTATGCCCATGGTACGATTATGGCGGTGCCGGCGCATGATGAACGCGACTGGGATTTTGCGAAAAAGTTTGATTTGAAAATCATTCCGGTTATCGATGGCGGTGAACCAGACAAAGTCTGGACCGGGGATGGCGTGCACATTAATTCAGGATTTTTGGATGGTATGAACAAGGCCGATGCCATTGCCGTCGCGATTAAGTATGGCGAAGAACACGGATTCGCGCGCCCGAAAACGCGATTCAAAATGACCGATTGGGGTTTTTCGCGCCAGATGTATTGGGGCGAACCAATACCGTTGGTGTATTGCGAAAAATGTGGTTGGGTGCCGGTGCCAGAATCTGAATTGCCATTGATGCAACCGTATATGGAAGACTATCGTCCGACCGAAGATGGTGAAAGTCCCTTGGCCCGTGCGACGGATTGGGTAAATACCACGTGTCCAAAGTGTGGCGCGCCGGCGCGCCGTGAAACGGATACTATGCCACAGTGGGCGGGGTCGTCGTGGTACTATATGCGGTATCTGGACCCACATAATGATGATGCGTTTTGTTCGCGTGAACAGATGGAACGCTGGATGCCGGTTAATCACTATAACGGTGGGAACGAACACAATACGCGTCATTTGATTTATTCGCGTTTCTGGCACAAGGCTTTATACGATTTGGGGTTTGTGAATACCGACGAACCGTATAAAAAACGTACCACGAATGGATTGCTGATGGGGTCAGACGGAAAAAAGATGTCTAAATCCGCCGGCAATGGGTTCCAAGTTGATGAAATGGTGGCACGTGTGGGGGCGGACGCCGCACGTACGACGGTGTTATCGCTGGGGCCGTGGGATACGAATGTGAACTGGTCTGATGGTGCGTTGGCCGGTGTGCAAAGATTCTTGAAACGCGTGGAAAATATGGCCGATAAATTGACGGATGATGCCATGACGGCCGAACAAGAACGTCTGGTCAATCAATTAATTGCGGATATGACCGAACGTTTGGAAAATATGCGATTTAATACCGCTATTTCTGCGATGATGGAATTTATTAATCAATTTGATGGCAATATGCCCCGCCCTGCGTATGAAGTGTTGATTCAAATGTTAAATCCATTTGCGCCACATTTGACCGAAGAAATTTGGCAACGTTTGGGGCACGACAATATGTTGGTGTTCCAGCCATGGCCGACGTATGATGCGACCAAGTTGAAAAAATCAACGATGGTAATCGTTGTGTCTGTGAACGGCAAACGTGCAAATGAATTTACCGCGCCGGTCGAAATATCTGAATCCGATTTGGTGAATATGGCACGTGATGCGGTGGCGAAAAAATTGGACGGTATGCAAATAATTAAAACAATTGTTGTACCGAACAAGTTGATAAATTTCGTTGTAAAGAAATAGAAAAAAAACGCCCAATTGGGCGTTTTTTGTGCTGTTTTCAATGGGGGAAACAGAACACAAACTGTGATTATTTCCAATAGCAATTAGATGTATATTTGTACGTACCCGTGGCATCAGAACCCGTGGTTCCCGATGGGATATAGCAACCCGTTGCCGATGTTGTGCCCGCGGATGATGTGCCACCACTGGGGCATGGGCTGCACCCGGATGTACCGTTTGACGAAGAACCATAATATCCCGCCGCACAACGGTATGAATATGTGGTGCGACACGTTTCACAATCACACGTTCTGGTGGCCTTTCTTTGATATCCGGTGGAATAAGAAGAAAAGTTTGAATCACTGACGCAGTTTGTACAGCCGGCGCATTTTGTCGGGCATGTTTGATATGAAATTGTATTGGTACAGTCAGAAAAACTGATTGGACCGACGAATTCGCTTTTATAGCCCGACATACAAGTACGGCATTCCGCAACTTTGTTGGCACCGTAATAAAATGTTGATATTGACGCACAGTTTTGTGGAAATGTCACCTGGGTGCATCCACTGGGGGATGAACAGCTGGATTCGCGTTGACAGAATGATGCGCCAAATGCCGGACCGCATGCAAGTAATGCAAATATTGGTATTAGTTTTGTTGTTTTCATCACTTAAACTCCTGATTTCTTTTGTTGAAACAAAAACCACCAAAATTTGGTGGCCAGGAGGTTAACGACAATCATAGGAATTGTGTTGCGTATTTGATATTCCGCAACCCTCCTGGTCCAAAGTCAGGAGTTGTTTTTCGTCGTAATAACAAAATGGACGCATTTTCTATGCGCCACCAGATTATATTCAGACGCCTATGCCGGGTCGTTACACCCCGCCGATGGAACACCCATCGACAATGTTCATTATATAAAATAGATTTCGTGAATACAAATAAAAAAACGCCCAGACGGGCGTTTACTTTTTTATGATATTTTCTGTATTCGGCGAACGCGACGTTCACATTCATCAAACGGACTTTCCAGAAATGCACGCGCGACCAGAAATGATACTTCTATATCAATATCGTCTGCGGCCAATGCCAACACGTTTATGTCGTCGTGAAAGCGGTCATCGCGGGCTTGGTCCGGGCGTTCGCAACGTGATGCACGAATGTGGCGATAACGGTTCGCCGCAATCTGCATTCCCGCGCCGGTACCACAAATCAAAATACCACGTGATTTTTCATCAGATTGCATTGCGTCGGCCAATGTTTTTGCAACGTCTGGGAAGTCAACCGGGGTTTTTATGTCGTCTGTGCCCAGGTTTATAACGCTGTACCCAATTGCAGACAGCATTTCAATCAAGTACAATTTTACCCCAACACCACGATGGTCGGCGGCAATATATACTTTGGATATCGTTTTATTCATTCTTTTTATCCTTTCGTTTGGCCAATTTGCATTCCAGGCCCGTATTTCCCGTGATATTTAATGTAAAGTATGACAATGTGCCCGTCATTTGGGCGTTGCTGAAAATATTTGCTGTGTTGACTGTTGCCGGACCGTCCAAAGAACCATGCAAAAATAAATTGGTGGCGTTGATTTTTCCGATGACCTTGCCCCCGCGTCCAATGACGACGGTTTCGGCCGTGATGTTGCCGAAAACCTGGCCGTGGATTTGAACCGTGTGATCGGTTTTCATATCACCCGTCAATTTACACCCCGCCCCAATGATGGTCGGTGATTGCTTTTCCTTTGCGTTTGTAAATGCCAACATTTTGTTATTCCTTTACAAATTTAGATGGATCAAATGGAACACCCTTGTACCGGATTTCGTAATGCAGGTGCGGACCCGTGGAACGTCCCGTGGACCCCGCCAGGCCGATAACCGTGCCCGGGCGGACCCAATCACCGCGCGCAACCGTTATTTGCGACAGGTGCGCATACAATGTTGTAAAGCCCAGGCCGTGGTCAATTTCAACCGTGGTACCGTACCCAACGCGTTCGCCCGCAGACACCACACGCCCCGGTGCAACAGCCATTAATTCTGTGCCGATTTTCCCAGCAAAATCAATTCCGCGATGTTTCTTGGGCTTGCCAGTAAATGGGTCGTTGCGTGTGCCAAAGTTAGATGTTACGCGTACGTTTTTCACCGGTGCGCCCAACGGCAGTAATGTATTTAATTTGGTCAGCCCATTCCATAATTCTAAATCGTCCGCCAATTTTTGATATTTTGGGTCCATATCTTTTTCGAATTCAATCGGGCTGAATGCGGACCCGACAATTGGGTTGGAAAATTTATTCGCACTTTTTATCAAGGCACGCTGGGTCAGGCCCAGTGATGCAATTGTCGTATTTATATTCTTTATATTATCACGCAGGCTGTCTATGTTATCCGCGGATAATTGGGACACCATATCAACGATTTGCGTGTCGGCAATCGCAATTTTTTCCATGGATTCCAATAATTGAGTATTCCGTTTTTTCAGTGCGTCATTTTCGGCACGGGTCAATTCGAATTCCGCCGACAGTTCAGACATCTTGGTATATTCCGCCGTGTATTCGTCGTTTGTAAGCATTTCTGTCAGACGGGTTTGCAGAAAATCCAATTCGCCCCAGGTTTTCAGACGACTGTTCATTAATTCTTCTTTTTCAGAATCGGATAAATCTTTTGCGTTCAGAATCTTGTCGTCGGTTATATTCAGACTGCGCGTTAGTTCGTTATATTTTTCCAGGTATGTTTGTAAATCTGTCATTTGACGGGTATGTTGTGCCCGCGCGTCTTCTAATTCTTGGGTGCGTTTTTGCAATAATGGGCGATGGTATACGAATACGTATGTTGACCATGTCGCCCACACCACCAGGCCAATTTTTCCGCAGAATTTAGTAAAACGCCAAAAACTGCTTTGCTTGAATGTGTAAACATTCCCGCGGGGGGTATCCATAACCGTGAATTCACGGGGCGGAAATACACGACAAATCACGCGCCACAGCGCGCGAAATGGCGATGTTATAAATGCCCACAGGGACGTAAAGTATCGCGTTATAAAATTTATCATATCCAGCCTAGTTTAGACAATACCGTATCAATAGTCAAGCCGTCGCGTAATACGGGGTCATAGTTCATGGGTAACGGTCTGTACAGGCATGCCCCGCCCCGTGCTGATTTGCGGGCGCGGATTAAAACACGTTCTGCGGTATCGTGGGTCCCCATTAATGGCAATATCGTTATGTCGCCACAATGGTGGTTTATTTCTGCGATAACGTCGGCCATACGGTCTGCGGAAACAATTGTACAAAAATATCCACGTGGACGCACACGGGCGATACATTTGCGTGTCCACAGCCCCAGGTCTGCGTTATGATGTGCGTTGTGTTTGGCCGGTGTGCCACGAAAATACGGCGGGTTTGTAATAACCACATCAAATGTTTGTGATGTTCGCCATGTTGTTATGTCCGCGTGTATCAATGTTGGTGAAATCTGGTTCAATTGCGCGTTTTCCGCGCACGCGGTCAACATTTGTTCTGATGTGTCCAGTCCCGTCAGCGTCGCCGTTGGGTTGTTCGCAATCGCGCACAGCCCCGCCCCACCCGTGCCAATGCCAACGTCCAGAATACTGGTTGCGGTTCGCGGTACGAATGCCCCCAGCCATACCGCATCAGATGTCGGATTGTACGTGCCACGACGCATGCGGACGCGTCCGCCCATCAGGGTAAAAATTGCTTGTTTTTGCGACATGTCTATATAATAATTCAACAAAATAAAAAGGCAAGTTGATGTTTGATAGTTCTGTGATTGTACAAAGTGCGATAAGTGCGTTTAATAATTCTGCGCTGGTGGCGCCCGCGTTTTTGTGGTGGGGGGTGTTGGCGTTGCCGTTGTTTGTATTGGTGTATTTGTGTGCCGGCGTATTAATTAATCGAATTGGATGGAATTCGGGGAATTTTGTCGGGCGGGCGTCTTTGACGACGGTTATAATGG
This sequence comes from uncultured Alphaproteobacteria bacterium, assembly GCA_944389345.1. Classification (GTDB taxonomy): domain Bacteria; phylum Pseudomonadota; class Alphaproteobacteria; order Rs-D84; family Rs-D84; genus Enterousia. Next base: position 7,511 of record CALXMA010000011.1, read on the forward strand.
CATTGGCGTGGATTGTGCTGTTCGGTGGAAATTATGGGGTTTTGCGCGACAGTATTTCTGTGTTGCCGTTTGCAATTGCGACAATCGTTTTTGTGGCGTCTTTGTTCGTGGGAACATATTACAAGACGTTGCACGTGCCAAGTTATCGTACGGCAACCCGTGCCCAAAAAATCAGTATTATTGGGATGTGGGCGTTGATACTGATGGCGGTTGGTTTGTCTGATGTACATGTTTGGTGGGGGCCGTTGTTGCAAATAGGTGCCTTGGTTGGTGGTTTGTTCGTCGGACGCGCCATTGGGCGGGAAATGCGTCCCGTGGCCGGGGTAATGCTGGTTTTATATGCGATAACGGTTGTTATGCTGATGCAACCAGAATTTTTCAGATTTGGTCAACTGGGGGCGTTAACACCGGTGCATTTGTTGTTCTTGATATTGATGGCCGGGGCAATCGCAGGTACGGTTGCGTTGCGTAATGTAAAACCGCGCGGACGTATTCGGCACAGTGCATATGTTAAACTGAAATGGTTGGCGCGTTTTATGGCTGTGTTGTGTATCGCGTTGTTTATACTGACAGAATCTGTGTTGGTGTTTGTTGGTATGTCGGTTATGTTGTGGATTTTGTTCGCGATGTCTGTTTGGCATGCCGAAACGGTGCCCGTGCATACAGACGAATTAATGTATGCGATTGTGCTGGTGCTGTTCGGGGTGTTGACAACAATGCCATTTATCACCGCCATTGGCATAATGTACTGGGCCACGTTGCCACATGAAAATGCGGTACGGCGTTTAGGATTTTTGTTATAATTCGTTATATTTATTGAATACAAATTTTATCTGGGATAGTGTATTATTCTGGGCGAAAACAAAGAAAAAATATAGGCCTGTGAGTATGATACATCCAACAGCAATTGTTCATGACGGTGCCGTTATTGGCGCCGATTGTAAAATAGGACCGTTCTGTATCGTTGGACCAAATGTGGTATTGGGCGATCGTGTGGAATTGGTTTCTAATGTTATTATCGATGGAAAAACGTCTATTGGCGATGATTCTATTGTATATCCGTTCGCCGTTTTGGGCGTGATGAGCCAGGATTTGAAATGGCAAGATGAATCCGCAATGACCGGGTTGCGCATCGGGAAACGTTGCAAAATTCGCGAATATGTTACAATTCATTCTGGGACACCGGCGTCTGATGGAACCGTTATTGGTGATGACTGTCAAATTATGGTGAATGCACACGTTGGGCATGACTGTAAAATCGGAAACAGCGTCGTTATGTCTAACCTGGTCCAGGTCGCCGGGCATGTCGAAGTCGAAGATTTCGCAATTCTGTCCGGTGGGGTTATGGTTTTACAATTCGCGCGCATCGGGCGTAATGCGTTTATCGGTGGTATGTCGGGCGTTGGAAATGATATATTGCCGTACGCCATTTATGATGGAACGCCACGCGCGGTATATCGCACTATTAACCGTGTCGGATTAATGCGTCATGGTTTTACCAACGAAGATATGCATGCAATTCATTCTGTGTATTCTGCGGTGTTCCGTGAATCAGATGGCACGGTCGCAGAACGTTTGGCGCGTGTGCGCAAAGAAGTTAAAAATAATAAATACGCAATGGACGCAATTGATTTCATAGAAAATCGTTCTAAGCGTGGAATTGGTACGTCTAAAAATGCGGAATAAAAAAATCAAGGTCTTTATTATCGCCGGCGAAGTGTCCGGGGATGTTTTGGGTGCCAGAATTATGCGTGAAATGCCCGATGCGGAATTTGTCGGCATTGGCGGTGAAAATATGATTGGCGCCGGGTTGAATTCGTTGTTCCCGATGGCTGATTTATCCGTGATGGGCGTGGTAGAGGTTGTTGCACATGCGCGTACATTAACACGCAGAATAAATCAAACCGTGGACGCAATTATTGCAACGCGACCTGATATTGTGCTGACGATTGATTCGCCGGGTTTTGCACGCAGTGTAATAAAAAAATTGCGTGCCGGGGCATCGGGGCGCGCCATGATTGCCGACGGATTGCAATTCCATCATGTTGTTGCACCCCAGGTTTGGGCGTGGCGTGCGGGACGTGCCAAGAAGTATGCACGCACGTTTGATAAATTATATGCGTTCTTTGATTTCGAAGTGCCCTATTTCACCAAGTATGGTTTGGATACCGTGGCCGTTGGACATCCGATTTCGGATGCGCTGGTTGGGTACAAGGCGAAAAAAATTGCGGTCAACCCAGGTGATAAAATTATTACCCTGGTCCCGGGCAGTCGTATGTCAGAAGTAAAACGACTGATGCATATCTTTCGTGATGTCGTGCACCAGTTGGTGGCAAATGGATATGCGGGGTACAGGTTTATTATCCCGACCGTTGAAACGACGGCGCAGTATGTGCAAAAACAGGTCGCGTCTTGGGATGTGCCGGTTGAATTGGTGCCGGGTGATATGCGGTACGATGTTTATGCAAATTCGTATATCGCAATTGTGGCCAGTGGGACTGTGTCTGCGGAATTGGCGATGTTGCATGTCCCGGCCATTGTAATGTATAAAATGAATCCGATAACGACATGGTTGGTACGCCAGGTTATACGTGTCAATTGGGTGTCGTTGGTAAATATTTTGTTAAATCGTGGCGTATATCCAGAATTTTTGGGACCACGTGCCACGGCAGAAAATATATTGGACGCGGTTCAGCAGTTAACAATACCGTCTGTTCGTGAAAAAATGACCAGTGCATTAAAATCGGCCGACAAATTGTGGCGTCGACCGGATGGTGCCCCCAGTGCACTGATTGCAAAATCTGTATATGATTCTGTTAAAAAATAAGATGTTTTATTGATTAAATAAAGATAATCCCCGTCATTGGCGGGGATTTTGTTTTGTGTATGAACAATTTATACGAATATAAATCTGGCGCAATGGCCCGAATGGTCGTTGGGGTATTAGTATTAGATTCCCAGACCTTCGGGCAGGTTTGTTAAATTTTCACCATCGTTGACACACACGTCGCCTGTGGTTTCGCTGGCCCCCATTGGGCATGCCTGGTTCGCATCATTGGTGGGCAATGTGCACCATTCTTCGAGTCTGGGGGTTGGTTGTTCCAGCGATGCTTCGAACGGCGTGTGCAACCCAGTATCGCACAGTTCGTCATTCGGGAATGGCTTTTCATCTGTGGGCGATTGCAATACCACAGGCATTGCCGCGACACATTTCGGACTTTTACCCCATTTACTGCGACGGCCACCGTTTTCCCAGCACAGGCACGCACCCCAAGATTGTGTGTCTACGTTCAAATCATAGTCGCGTGGGCACATGTCTTCGTTTTCGCCGATATTGTACATTTCCACCAAGTTCGGTGCCAATGTTGCGGCGTCGGCACGTGTTGCCGGGGTACCGCCACCGTATTCCAGTGATGCTTCGAACGTGGCCTCGCACAGGGCGTCTTCGTTATACAGACCGCGTTTGATAAACTGTAATTCGATAAAGCGTCCTTGGACATTCATGCACTGGGTCGTTAAAATGTCGACAATTTGGTTATATATTTCGGTTGCGACACCCGATGGACGCGGTGTGTGGTGATCGACCAGTTTTGCAGAAATTGTTGCGCCCGCGCTGTCTTCTATGACGGATTCTTCTTCGTCCAATATTCCGTACAAGATTTTTTGGCTGGCCCCGTCAAAGTAATATACATTTTCTGCGCCTGAAACACCCGGACTGGCCGGCATACGGTTAAATCCGCCAAATGCCGCCACCAACATTTCTGGCGAACTGCAAGAATCAATTTCTGTTAATTGTTTTGCGCATTCGGATATGGGTTCGTCTTTGACCAGTACCCCGTCAGATGTGTATTCGTACAGTGTAAACCAATCAAGCGCATCGCCCGTGGTGAACAGACCACTGTACGGGTAATAGAAGTTTTCGTATCCTGTTCCACCAAAGTTATCAAAGCATTGTTTTACCACGGCACGACATGCGGTTAATGTGTCGGTATCTTGGCGATTTTCAATATAGTCGGTCACGATGTTTTTACCGTCGGTTTCATCATAGAACATCATATTACAAGAATTGATGTAATCACGGCACATTTCTGTGGATAATGTAACCTTGTCAGGTTGTAAAATAACCGCGTCATCGCCCGTTAATTCCGCCATTGCCAATGTCAGCGCGCTTTCACCATTCATATAGCATGCAGATACAAAATCAAAGCAACCCTGTTTGATTTCTTGGACCTTGGATTGTTGGGCATAATAGATATCCAACATTGCCTTGTCCAGGTATTCCGTCCACACCGCGTCCGCAATTTCAGTACATTTATCCAATGCGGGTTCGGCGAATTTTTTTACACGGTCTTCAAAGTTTTTGACAAATGTGCGGTTTGCGTTAACACGCGACAGTTTCTGGTCCGCGGCATCAACGCCATCGGCGAATTTTAACAAATTGCCCAGTTCATAAAAGTTTTCCACACCGGCGATAGGCGCGCCCGTTGAAATGTCTATGAATTCGCCATTGTCCAGGCATTTGTGATATCCAGCGCCACAAACTTCTTCGCTAAGGACCGCTTGTTCCACGTTGGCAAGACACGCCGCCATGTCGTCGGAATTATGTTCGCGACGGTTTTCCACGCGTGCCAAATCCAACATCGCACTGCTTTCGCGGACGGCGGATTTCATTGCCGATTGTTGTTGTTCGATTGCGGTTGCGACCGTATTACAATCTTGTTCGATTGCCATTAAATATGCCGTGATGGCGCGTTGTAATTGGGCGTCTGTGCAATCGGCACGAACGGCCTGGCGACATTGGGGATATACCGCGTTGTACAAGTTCTGGCCGTTATATGTGGCGATAACCTGGCCGGCGTCAGACATTCCGAATGCGTTTACCGTGTCGAATGCGATACTGATGCTGTTCAGGTCAGAAAATTTACCGCCGACGGATGTGTCGCCACCGCGTATAGAATTCATAATTGCCTGTAATAACGCCTTGGACGCGGATGTGTCCGATGTCAGTGCATTTTCCCCCTCGGTCGCGGTTTTCATGGCCGTTGCCTGGGCCGCGGTCATGCCGACAACGTCCAGATTTTCATTGAATTCTGTTAATTGCAGGTTGGCATCCTGCATCACGTCGCGAATTTCGTCCAATTCAAATACACGATTACTGCACGAGCATCGACGATAGTCGTCGTTTTTCAGACTGCAAAATTGGTCCATGCAGTTAAAATATGCACTTTTACATTGTTCATATTCGGCGCCGGTTACCGTTGATGTAATTGTGTCGGACACGTCATCAATCGCCGCGCGTGATATCACAGATGATGCGCCAGCGCGCGCCCCCGTTGTGGTTGAATGTGTGCCATTCCGGGTGGTGGCGGTGGTCGCAGAACGCGAAACCGTGTTCGCCCCGCCCCGTGGCGTGGACTGTGATTGGGTGGTGGATGTGCGCGATGTACGTACGGATGCATTGTCGCCGCGTTTCACCACAGATGGTGTCGTATTGCTGGTCGTGCGGGCGGATACGGATGACGCAGAACCACGTGCGGTCGGATTACGTAATGCCGTTGCGCGTGCGGATGCCGTCCGCGTTAATGTTGATGCCGTGTCATTCGCATTACCGCGATTCGTCGCGTTTTCATCACGAACCGCGCCGTCGGCAACGCCAACGAATATCGTACATAAGGCAAGAAATGCAAGAATCTTTCTCATATCCAATAATGATGTTAGCAAAATTGCGAAAATCAGGGCAAGTAAAATTATGTCCCAGTATAACAAATATGTGGCGATTAAATGTTTGATTTTCTTGTTGCAAAATTATTAAACATAAGATAATATATCCCCCAGACCTGTGCGGATATGGCGGAATTGGTAGACGCGCTAGTTTCAGGTACTAGTGGCAGCAATGCCTTGGAAGTTCGAGTCTTCTTATCCGCACCAGTTTTGGGGTTGTAGCTCAGTTGATAGAGCGCTACGTTCGCATCGTAGAGGTCGTGGGTTTGAGTCCCATCAGCTCCACCAGAATTTTTAGCACCTTTTCCACCGCGATTGCGGTGGTTTTTTATTGATTTTACATATCGCCGTTGATACATTTTCGTTTGTAAGTTTTTGGGGGATTTTTATGAATTTTGGCTTGTTTTCCAGTACGTCGTTGTTGGGTTTTGTTGCGATGGTGTTCTTGTTCGTGCGATACGGGTTGTTCTGGAATTCATCATGGTGGGCCAAGCTAATCGTATTCTTGATATGTATGGGATTGGGGGTGTTGCCACAAATTGCAACGTACAGGTTTGAATCTGGGTGGGGTGAATTGTTCCCGTATGTTTGCAATGTGGTGTCGTTGGTTTATATGACGGCGATTATTTTGGCGACAATTACGGTTATGCGTGATGCGGTGTGGGTGGTGCTGTATTGGTGCGGTGTGTGCCCCAGTCCGTTTTCGGTACACTGGGTTATGCGTGCGAATGTGTTGACGTTGATTGTTACGTGTATGATGGGGGGATATGCACTGTACGCGGGATTACGTGTGCCCGTCGTGCGCACTGTGGAAATATCGTCGCCAAAAATTCATACAGAATACACGATTGTTGCCCTGCCCGATTTGCACTTGCAACGGGTTACGTCGGTGGCACGTGTACAGAAGATTGTAGATGTTGTAAACGCGCAGACGCCAGATGTTATTTTGTTGGTTGGTGATACCATAGATGATAATCCGGGGCGTTTGGGCGGTGCGTTGCGTGCGCTGGGCGGAATGGTGGCGCCGTATGGTGTGTTCTTTGTCACGGGAAATCATGAAACGTATTTGGGATACGATATGTCGGTGGACGTGTTAAGTGCGTCGGGTTTTAAGTTGTTGGAAAATGCTGGGACGGAAATAGCACCTGATTTGTATATTGGTGGAATTCCAGATATTCATTCGTCGCGATACAGTGGGCGTCATTATGATTTGGTAAAAACCTTTGCCGGGGCGCGCGACGGGCAATTTAGATTACTGGTTTCGCATACCCCGAACAGTTTTGCAGATAATATATTTGATTTTGAAATTGCCGGACATACGCATGGCGGGCAAATTATTCCGATTATATTTTTGATGTATTTGTATACTCCGTTTTTGGCCGGCGAATATGATTTAGATGGTGGGGCACGTTTGTATGTGTCGCGTGGTGTGGCCCAGGGCGGTCCGCAAATGCGACTGTTTGCGCCGTCCGAGATTACCGTGATTAAATTAAAGCCCGCGCAAGGCCGATAATGTGCAGAAAAATATTGACAAGCATACCCCGCGCGCGTTAGTATATCAGGCAGATTTGTAAAGTCCGGGGATATGGCGGAATGGTAGACGCTGAGGACTTAAAATCCTTTGGTTATTGCAACCGTGTGGGTTCGAGTCCCACTATCCCCACCACAAATCAATGGTTTTGGATGTGTAGCTCAGCTGGTTAGAGCGCTTCGTTCACATCGAAGAGGTCGTTGGTTCGAGTCCAATCACATCCACCATCATAAAAAAAACCGCCGTTCGGCGGATTTTTTATTGCAGTTACTTAGCGTAATCCCATCGCACGACAGCACGCGGATGCGCCACTGCGCCAACTGGAATATTTTTTTGATGGGGTGCGTAAATCTTGCCATGGTTGCCAACCGTTGCACTGTTTATTTTCACCGGTTCCCGTGCATTTGACATAGCGTCGTAATGTACAGGTTTTGGTTGCAACCTTGCCCGTGTCGGTTGTGCATTTAACGACAACAGTCTGATTCTTTGCATCGTCGCGACCCATTTCCTTGGACGATAATAACTGGTACGCGTTGGCGCATGTTGATGTGGTTATAATTACGCATAATGCAACTAATATTTTATGTATCATCATGGCATAATCCCCCTGTTGATTTCATTATATAGATATACGAAAAAAAACACAATGGGGAATTATTCAGAATCTGTATCGCGGGTTGTCCACGGTTCATCATTCATTATCAGGTAATATAACTCTGGGTTTTCTGTGCCAGGATTACGTATTATTGGGCGTACAACATATATGTCAACATCACACGCGAAATCATTTGTGTCGTTTTGAATCTTGTCCAGGTTATAGTGGAATTTATTGGCGAAATCCATTGCCTGTAAGTATGCAGAATCATCGTCGGCCGCGCTGTACGAATCGCCCGCCCACATCAGCCACATCCCGTGATTGATGACGTTTTCTTGGCCTTGCAGGTCGTCGGCAGATAATAACGTTAATGGTTTGAATTCTATATCGCTGGTGAAATCGCCGGTGCTGGTTTCTGTCCAATCGTACATACCGCCAACAAATTTCAATGTGCCGTATAACAGCCCGCCCGCACGTTCCATACGTGCCAACAGGCCCGCGTTCGCCAACGTGGAATCAAACAGCCAATCACGTGCGCGGGCGGACAGTGTACTGCCCCGTGCGATTTTGTTTGCGTTGCGGATTTGTGATGCGCCCGTGCCAGTTGCGCGAACCGCGCGCCACGTTTTTGCGATTATATTGCCACGTTGGGCCGGACGCAGACTGCGCAGTGCACGTCGATATTGGTTCAGTGATGAATATGCCTGGGTTGCCTGGCGATAGCGACGAACATTGTCGTCTGTGTTTTCCAGGTTGCGCATTGTTGCGGTCAGACGTTCGACTTCGGCCAATTTGGTGGCGTACGCCGTTGCGTCGGTTGCGCGATTTATTGCACGCAATTCGGCGTTGGCGCGCGACAGTTGTTGCCCCAGACGTATGTAATCACGCACAGAATCTGTTTGGCGCAATGTACGCAGTACAGATGTTAAATTGTGTAATGCACGCGATGCGCGCGCGGCCTTGGTCGCGCCCAGAATTACCGTGCCACCACCAACCGTTATGACGGTTATTGCCACGTCCAGGGCGATTTCTGCGTACGATATCCATTGCAGATTTACGTCGCCCGCAACATAATAATCGTTTGTGTCGTCGGACAGATTTACCGTTTCGCGCATCGCGCGGTTTATCATTGTATTATCGTTGGTCAGGGCGGATTTGCCCGTGCATTGCGAACCGTGCGGGAACAAATTGTCGATGTTTTCTTCGATGTATTGCAGTGATATGGTATTGTGTTTGCCCGGACCAACAAAATCGTCCAGCGCCCCAGATTGAACAACCATAATTGCATACCATGCGGGATCTGTATTGGTCCAAATTGTGTTTGTATCAGACGGATCAATCAACGGATTCGGGTCAGATGACGGTAAATCACGTTTTTCGCCGATGGTTATACGGTCGCGTAAAATCTTTGGTTGGGTTTCGTAATTTATAACGATTTTTCGGCCACCCGGAAATGTGTATTCAATCGGTAAAAAGTGTATTGTTTCGTCGTCGGGTATTTGCGCGAATTCTGGGCACATCAATACATCGCGCAGAACGTCCGGGTCGCGGAATGTTTCATATATCCATTGACGTATTGTTGTTTCAGAATCTGTTTCTGATACATTGCCAGATGTTTCGTATAACGCGTTTGCAAATACACCCGTTGCACATTCTGTATCGTCCGGTGTGTGCGATAATATCGCGTCGGTTGTCATAAAATCCGGGGTTGTTGGCATTTGTGTCAACGGTGTTGTATCAACCCCCATGGCCAACGATGGTATCATAATGGCGACAAACAAAAGAACAATTTTTTTTGACATTTATTGCTGTGGTAATGGCGCCGTTGTCGTTGGACCAGCCGTCAACATGTACCCGCACATATTCAAAATACGTATGCGTTCTGCGGATATACGCTGTATCAATTGGTCATACGGATTTGCGTTCGGACTGTCGGGTGTGGTGTACGGATTAACCGGTCGATTGTTCTTTTGTGGTGCAACGCATGTATTACCACTGCGTTTATATCCAGATGCACAATCCCATCTGTAACAGAATTTTTCCTTGTCCGGGGTATGAACCAAGTATGCTTCTATGCCAGATGCCGGCGTTGGTTCGCCATCGCAATAGCGTACGGTGCATTCGGGTGCCCAAAAGTCATCGCGAAACATTCCGTCCCACCAACCGGCCGCGGTGTCAGACCAAGAAGATTTATCGTTCATGTCGCCCTGTAAACATTGACGTACCAATGGCGCCACAGCGGTTGGTTTGTCGCCATCGGCGGGCGAACCGCAAAACATATATCCGCCAATTGGAACCTGGCGTTCGCCCTGGTTAAATACGGTGTTGCAACATGTGAATTTGCCCGTTACGGGATCATATAAACAGTCTGTTTCTGAAAATAATTGGGACCCAGCGACCAGCCCGCCAACAACCGCGCCACCCGCAATGGCAACGCCATAGCCAACCTGGCCCAGGACGGGTATCGCGTTTATTATTGCCGCACCACCCGCGGCCGCCGTGGCACCACTGAGTACACCCTGGGCCACATTGCCCCATCCGTGTTCGCCCGTGCCAGACGCAGAATCTATGACGCCAATTGTTCCCGTGGCCAAACCAACCGCGCCCATGGCGCCACTGGCCACGGAACGAACGTTTACGCGTCCCCCACTGGTTCTGCCACCACCGCCACCACTATTATTAGTGTTCGTATTGGTATTGGTATTAGTATTCGTGTTAGTGTTAGTGTTGGTATTCGTTGGTGCAACGGGTGCGTCAGGCGTGGCGTTTGGCATTCCGGAAACGTTAATCAGTCGTCCCGTATTCGCATCGCGCCAGCGGTGGTCAGAAATGCTCTGTACCGGGGTGACACCTGGGTCGTTCCACATCAATGCGTTCGCGTCGCAAAACGTGGCGCCAGACAAAATTATTGATAAAACTGTAAAAGCACTGATACGCATGTTTTAATACGTTCCCTTTAACTGTTTTTTGCATTCGTTAAACGGCGTGTTCGCGTTGCGACATTTTTCCAACGTGGCCAGGTCTGTGTTTAACACCGCCAGTTTTTGAATTTCATGTTGGCAATATGCACCCATGCGGTTTTCATATTGCGGGTCGGATTCGATGTTTAATGGGCGGTATGCCGATGCGCCCGCGTACGGGGCATATCCCGTTGTGTCATTTTGAATTCGTTGGGTAAATGTTAAATCCAGTGCCGTTTCTGGGAAATCCGCACGCGCCAACTGAACATCATTGGCGCCATTCGCAGATTGCAGATTTTGCAATTCTTGTTTGCGTTCCAGCATATCTTGCATCCATGTGTCACCATGCCATTCTGGTAATTTAGGGTCATACGGATTTTGAAATTCCACATCTTGGGCGTTGGCCGTTGGATTTGGTGTTGTCGCGCCCGGGAAAGATACCTGTTTCCCAGATGGGGCCGCCGTGGCATTTTGCTGTTTATATTTTTCAAATTCTGTGTCGATGTACCCCGCGCATGGTGTAACGTAGTTATGACTGGGCAAACTGGCCAATTGGACCGTCAGTGTGGGACGGGCGTCGTCGACATCCATACCAATGCAATTATTTCGTGACGAGCAAAAAGATGCGACCAATGCGCCAACCACCGATTGGCAATCACTGGAACTGACGTCGGTGCCCTGGATATATACGGGAACGGGCATACGCTGGTTATATGGGGAATCCGGATTCCAAAATGGATTAGAAGAATAATTTTGGACATTTTGAATCTGGCCATATTTGGAAAAAGGTGTCGTTGGGTTCGGAAATGTTGTCGCCATCGCCGGCGCAACAACTATGCCCAACAGGCCTGAAAAAGCCATAAGTTTTATTGTATTCATTCTCGGTCCGCCCCCATCCTGTTATTCATTCAATTATATCAAAAACAACATTGTAATTAAAGACAAAATTCCACCGCATATAAAAAATGGTGCAAATGGGATATATTTCTGTTTTCGGCGTAATCCCCATATTATTCCAGCAACACATGCGATAATCAGTGCCGATGCCAGGCCCGTCGGCCCCAACCATATTCCGCCCGTGCCCAATAACTTTACGTCCCCCAGACCGATTGGCGCAATCGATTTTTTTGGTGATATGTGTTCAAATACCATTCCCACAACCAGCGCCAACAGATATCCGAATGCGCCCGCAGTTGCGCCCGCACCCGGCGTTATTGGCCATGAGAAAAAGTTTGTTATAACCAGCCCAATCAGCAATAATGGAAACAGGTATGCGTCCGGGATAATGCGCCGACGCCAATCCGCCACAGAAATCTGCCATGAACAAATTATCGCGGTGGCCAATAAAACTATAAAAAATATATCGTAAATCATATTTTTCCCCCTTGCCTTTCGATTCGAAACTATGCTACAATTACAGGGATATGAATAACAAGGATTTTTTAATATGAGCAAATGTTGGGATAATGCGACACTGAAAAAATTAAAGGCATTGATGGGCAAAGGTTTGTCTACGTCCGAAATTGGGCGACGTTTGGGATTGTCCAAGAATGCCGTTGTTGGAAAGTTAAATCGTTTGGGCTGGAATTCCAAGGCCGGTGGTGTTGCGTCCGGGGACAAGGGGGGCAAGTCTGGGGATTCAAAGAAAACGGCGCGTTCGTCGGCAACGGCAAAAACCACGGCCAAGGCCGGGACAACCAAAAAGGCAACCGCGCGGGATGGCAAGAAGGCAACGGCCACATCGCGGTCTGGTGGACGTGTGGCGGGGGCCAAGAAATCTGGGGATGGCGCCGTCGCGGGCGAAAAGAAGTCGTCTGGGACACGAAATCTGAATAAAAATCTGGCTATGCATCAGCGGATTATACAGCATTCGCTGGAATTGGCTAATTTGAAGCCTAATCAGTGTCGGTGGCCGATTGGCGACCCAGATTCCGAGAATTTTCATTTCTGTGGCGCCCAGGTGTTTGTTGGCAAACCCTATTGCTATGAGCACTGTAAGCAGGCGTATCAGTTTACACCACCAAAGAAAAAGTAATCGTGGGATTGTCGGATATTATAAAGAGAGAGGGAATTTATAATGGATTCTGTTTTAACATCAATGGAATACAATATCGCCGGCAACGTGTTGCGGGCGTATTATGATGCAGATGGTAAATTGGTGTTCGTGTTGGATGAAACAGTTATGTCCAGCAAGCCAAACGTTCTGTTGGTGATTAATCCGGTGGGCGACAGAAAATGGGATGATATTCTGGCGAATGATTATGGGGTGGATTTGGAAACTGTACGGCCCAAGAAAAATAATAAATACCAAAAACTGGATATAGAATATACCGGTCTGGCCGAATATGATAACTTGATTCAGGCGTACAAAAGCGGTGGTGATTTGACGCGTGCGCTGGTGGCGTTGACTGAATTTCGTGATGTGGCGGCGCGTCGGGCGGCGATGGAACGGTTGGAAATTGCCGAAGACGGTGCCGTACGTGCACGTGAAACCATTGCCCGTGCAAATGATGCTATTGCGGAATTACAGACTAAATTAAAACAACTGCGTGCGACGTTGGCGCGCCAGAAAAAGCAAGTTGGGCGCGAACCAACCAAGAAATCTGCGTCCAAGATTCTGCGTACCGATGCCCAGATTGACGCAACAAATGAAAAACTGCGTCGCGCGAAAAAGCGTTTGGCCAATGCACAACGGCGTTTAATCATTGCGGACGAAGATGCACAAATTGCGCGCGATATTTTGGATAATGTCCCCGTGCGTGGCGCGGGTGTTGTGGCGTCCGCCGGTGCGGTCGCGGGTGGTGATAAACATCGCGATGTTGCGGCGAACAATGACGGGCCACAGTTTACAGAATACAGTGTGTCTTATGACAATAATTTGGATGACGATGTTGTCCAAGAATCAGAAAAAAATCAAAAAAACGATGATTCCGCAGATGGTGAAGAATATCAGTATGCGTATGATATTTCTTTTGATGAAAATTCGGACGAATATGACGACGAAAATGATGCCGTTGATGTTGGCAATAAATCAGATGCGCGTAATACCGTAATGGCGTCGGCGACGTCGGGTGATGATGCGGTTGCGCGTATGCCGGGGGCGGACGCGGGTTCAAATTCGGATACGGATAAATCTGTTACACGGCCAGAATGGGGGGTGAATGAAATGCCTGATGATAAAGATGAAGTAAAACCATTGTTTGACAAAAATCCTGAGATTCTGGATGAAGAAATTGCGTTCAAGCCAATTGAATTTGGTGTGTCCAGTCCGGTTTCAGACAGCACCGTGCCTGGTGGTGAAAACGCGACATCGACGGGTGGTGGTGTAAATGCAGAAATGGAAAACGCGGGTGGTGCGACGACGTCGTCGGGTGATGATGTGCCATTGACGTTTACCCCGCCCCAGCCTAAATCCACCGCGTCAAATGCACCAATAGATGTGCGTCCAATTGCGGATTCGGCCAGTTATGCAGATAATTCGGGTTATGGTGCCGATGCGTCGGCGCAGACGCCCGGGCCGGTGGGTGATGTGATGTCGGCGGTTGATAATGTTCCGATGGCGGACGCGACGGATAATGCACGTGGTGGTGTGGCGCCAATTCCGCCGGCGTATGGTCCAGACACGTCCGGTGTTGGTATGGCGAATACAAATGCGAATACATGGACGGGTGCAACACAGCCGTATGGTAATTCTGGTGAAAATATGGGTAATGTGCCGGGTGGCGCGGGCGTGGGGGCGATGGCGTCGGCGCCGACATCAGATGCGCGCCCCACCCCGCCGGTGTCCGGTGGGGAACCCGCGCCAATGCCCGCGGGTAATCGTCCCGCGTCGCCGATTAATGCCGGAAACGTGGTTGGTGGTGCCGTTGCGTCCGCATCATCGCGCAGACCGTCGTTTGTATATTATGTGATGTTAATATTACTGATTGGGTTGTCGGTATTTACGTTGTGGCTGTATCAAAAGAATTCTGGTGATGGAACGCCGGATTTAACGGCGACGGCCCCGGTCGAAGATGTCGCCAAAGACGTTGTGGACACGAATGTGTCGGTCGTCGAAGAAGATGTGGATGTTGCCACCCCGGTCCAGGTATCAGAACCAGAACCGGCGCCGGTTGTTGAACCGGAACCCGAACCTGTGGTGGAACCGGAACCGGCGGTGGTTGTTGAACCAGAACCCGAACCGGTTGCGGATGTGGTCATAGAATCTGTGAATGTTCCGACGCCTGTGGTGGAACCAGAAGAACCGCGGATTCCAACCGAAGAAGAAATTTTGGCCAGCAAGCCCGCGTACAATGTGTCGCAGAATGAAAAGATGTTTGTTGCCGCACCAGAATATGATACGGAAACATTACATAACGTGAACACAAATGTTGGTGTTGCGGGTGGCGCGGTTGAAACGGTTGCCACCGATGATGTGGTTGATATGTCGGCATCGGTTGTGGATATGTCGACCGAACCGACGGTTGTTTCGGAATCTGTGCCAATGGCCGTGGCCAGTGATTTGGTGCCGGCGGACAGCAATTTGCCAATGTGCCCAGATGGTACCGCGCCAGATGTTAACGGATGTTGTGGTGGCGAAATTTACACCGATATGGGGGATTTGGGATTTAACTGTTGCCCGCAATCGGGTGGTGATTGTTTCCCACCGTTGATATAAAAATACGCCCCATGCGGGGCGTTTTTAATTGTACGATGAATTTTTGGTTTTGTGCGTATGTGAAAAAAGCACAGATGCACGATAAGCCGGATTCTGTACTGCCCCGGGCCAGCCGTAACCACCCCGGGGTAGCGAGCATAATCAATCTGCATATTGTGTTACCACAAAATGTCAAGCCTTCTACCCGCCCCCATGTGTGGGACACACGTCAGGGGCCTATTTGAAGTTGCTGCGCATAGAGATTGCCCGTTTCACCCGATATAAATATCGATTCGTCACTGTTGCTCTAATCGTCGGGTCGCCCCGCCTGGTCATTAGCCAGTATGCCGTCCCATGCAGTCCGGACTTTCCTCCATCTGGCACGTGATTGTGCCGGGTGGCTATGCTCTGTGCATCTGCGCGGGGGAATTCTAGCATTGTTTTTATATTTTGCAATCATAAATAGTTTTTTAGCATGATTTTTTGCTTGCGCTAAGTACCTATTTTTTCATAAAATAAGACATAAAAGGGAAAAAGAAACAGAAAGTAGGAAGTCTGAAAATGTCTAAAATTCTGCGTTATTTAGCGTGTTTGGCAATGTTGATGTTTGTTGGAAATGCGTTGGCGGCGTATGACAACTGCTCTATTCAATATACCAGTTGTAAGTCTGGGTATTATATGAATGGTAAGGGTGCCGGCAATTCGTGTAATTCATGTACGGGGGTCAGTGCCAATGGCGATGTTTTAAGTTCCACAACTATTACGGGCGGAAAACGACAGCAGGTATGTACGGGTAATCATACGGGTGGTGCCGGTGGTACCAGTGGTTCTGGTTCTTGTACCGGGTGTTCTTCTTCTAAGTATCAGTGTGTTTGTAATTCGGGATATCATGTGTCTGGGTCGGGGTCCAGTTGTACGTGCGTGCCCGATTGTTCCACATCAAAAGCATGTTCGTCATTGGGTTCTGGTTGGCAGGGAACGTATAACGAATGTACCGGAAACCAGGGAACACAATGCTATAAGACGCATAATTGCACAGGCGATGTGGTCGACGGTTC
>CALXMA010000012.1 GCA_944389345.1 uncultured Alphaproteobacteria bacterium
AAATCAAACGGTGGTTTGAATTTACATATTTGACCATTATCTGAACCAGTAAAACACAGGACGCGTTATGTTCGGAAAATTCCATAATCGTAATTACAGAATTATCAAACATTCCAAGTATTTTAACCGTTCATATTACAAAAAATACTATGCCACCGAAATTGGCAATATGGACCCAATTGAACATTATTTGAGATTCGGCTGGAAACAAGGACTTAATCCATCAGAACGGTTCGACACTAATTTATATTTAACATTAAATCCAGACGTGCGGGATGCACATGTAAATCCATTGTTGCACTATGAAAAGTTTGGACGCGCAGAACATCGTTCGTTGACACGCTATTCATCTATGGATATATTGTTGTTAAAAAATTCCCCATACTTTGATGCAAAATACTATATGAAAAACTATCCAGAATGTGGCAGAACCGAACAAGACGCCATTCGGCATTATTTAGCGGTGGGGTTCAAAAATGGTTACAACCCGTCGCCATTGTTTGATAATGACGCATACCGCAGTTGTTATACCGACATATTCTTTGGTGATATAAACCCGCTGATTCATTGGTTAAAGCATGGTCGCGACGAAGGGCGTGTAATTTGTCCCGTAGATACAGAAAATACCACACAATATCCAACGGTTGATTCTGGTACGATATTGCTGGTATCACATGAAATGTCTTTGACCGGGGCGCCAATCGCGTTGATGAACTTGGCACGGGCATTGCAGAAACACGGTAAAAAGTTCCTGATTTTATCGCCGGCGTCGGGAAAACTGGAATCAGAACTGCAACGCTACAACTTGCCGTATTTTGTTGATAATAAACTGTTTGTCAGATTGCAGAATAAAAATTCTCAAACCGTACAATTCTTACAGCAATTTGATACCGTCTTACTGAATACTATTGTATGCGCAAAATATGCACACTTGATTCGACCATATGTAAAAAAATTAATGCTGTGGGTGCATGATGGTGCACTGGGGTATGCGAATGAATCCAGAATGGTTGATTTGGAATCTGAATACAAACACCTTGATGTGATATATTCTGTTGGTAGATATTCCAAGTCTTTTACAGACAAATACACCCGTGGACCATCGGGGGTATTGCTGTACGGGATAGACGACGTGTCCGCCGGTGTTCCACAACAATCAGATACAAAAAGAAAAAAATTAGTGTTCGGAATATTCGGAACATGCGACATGCGCAAGGCACAACAAGACTTTGTTATCGCGGTAAAGAAATTACCACGACATATTCGTGAAAACTGTGAATTTAATGTCGTGGGTCGATTGTCTAACAACAGATATTGTAAAAAACTGAAAAGTATCGCGCGCGGAACACCTGTGCATTTTACGGGCGAATTAACGCATGACGAAACATTGCGCGAAATGGCACGCACAGATGTCGTCGTATGCGCATCGGTGGATGATCCAATGCCGATTGTCTGTACCGAGGCAATGATGCTGAACAAGCCCGTAATTTGTTCTGACCACACGGGAACCGCATCATTTATCAACGACGGCGAAAACAGTTTCTTGTATCGCCTGGGGGTGGACAAACTTTCTGCTGTTATGGCGCGTGCGTATGAAAATCGTGCATCTTTACACGATATGGGTGTGCGCTGGAATATGGTATATCGGAAAAACTTTACACCCGCTGTATTCGAACAGAATGTTTTGGATGTATTTTTCCGACAAAAATGCCTGGTTTTGATGAACAATATGAAATCTATGAATGTTCCATATTGTGAAATGTACAGCGACAAGTTTGTAAAACTGGTCGACAAAAACACTGGCAATGTATTAATTCAGGACTATGGTTCTAAACAACTGAATTATGATTTTGTTTACGATAATAAACTTGGTACTAATGATAATCAATGCATAATTTTCGCGGCAAATACGTTGCGTAATGGCGTAAAATTAACATGTTCACTTTGGGAACGAATTTTCAAAAATTATCATGGACCAATCAATATTTTAGGACTAGGGGCCCAGGCGACACTGGAAGAAATGAATCCCGCCGAATATGCAAAAAATTTATCTGATGAAATTGTTTGGTGGGCTCGTTCTGTGTCTGAACGTTGTGTCAGTATGGGGGTACGTGGCGAATTTACCGCAGATGTGTTAAAAGCGTTGGGAATAAAAAATGTCGATGTTGTTGGTTGTCCGACCTGGTTCGTAAATGGACACAATCAACCAGAAATCCGTAAAAAAGAATTTTCTGAATTACGTCATCCCGTGTTTCATACCTGTTGGGAACCATATACAGAATGGCACGCGTTGTGGAATCGGGCTGTTTTAGAAAATATGTTGCCGTTCCCAGATCCGCGTTTCGTAATACAGTCAGAATTTAATTTCTTGCCGTATTTAATTATGAATCGTGACCCATTACAGGCGGGACTGGCCATCACCCAAGAAGACTTACGAAAATCTGTAAATGCGATTTGTGCACACTTTGCACTGTCGGAAACAGACGTCTTGGAAAACCCAAAAATCAGAAATATGTTTGAAATCTTTTCAGATATGAACAAATGGGGCGAATTTATGAAAACACGTGATGTTGCATTTGGTTTTCGTATCCATGGCAATGTTATCGCATTGAAAAACGGCGTTCCTGCTATAAATATCGTAACAGATTCGCGTGTTTACGAAATGTGTTCTTTGTTCAAGATTCCGTTTGTCCAGGTAAACCAACTGGCGTCCAGCGATTTGAATTTCCGCAAAATTTACGAAAACGCAGATTTTACAGAAATGAATAAAATATATCCAAAATTATTGGATAATTTTGTCGCTTTCCTGAACAAAAACGGAATTAAACATTTTTTTGATTGATTGTGTTTGGTGCAACGTTAATCGTTTCCCTTGACACCACATACGTACCAGCGAAATTGACTCATCGTTTGCGCCGTGGTACCCAATACACCCCATGAAACGACTAATTGGGTCCTGAATGTGTTGGGAAAATTCACAAAAACGCAATTTGCATCACAAGCCGATGCAACAAATGGTGTGTAATTTGTGTCGTTCATGTGAACCGGTAACGAAACATATGCCCGTTCGGATTGGCCCGCACTTATATACAACGACCCAGACCATATACCACCCTGTTCAACCCACCCAGATTTATATGTACGAATCCATGTATAATTGTTTCCACTGGTCGGGGGTTGATATGATATTACATAGTCTGCATCATCTGGTATCAGTTCGCTTTGTTTGGCTAAAATGGTACCACCGACGGTTTGTCCGTCGTGTACGCGCAGGGTATTATTTGTGGTATCCATTGTTATTTCACCAATTGCGCCTGTAAAAGAATTGTGTTCTGTGGCGGTGCCCCGTCTGATTTGAATTTGTCTGGCCATGATAAAGACCTCCTTTGTTTATTTAATTTATGTTGTTTGATAGAAAGAAAAAACAGAAATAAAAAATGACGCACAACGCGCCATTACACATGCCAGTATTATATCAAATTTTTCCCAAAAAATCAATTAAAATGATTCATATAGTGGCGCAAAGTCGCCTGTGCCACATGCAGTTTTTTTGCAATTTTATATTTTGGTATACCCATTTCCATTTGTTGTTTAATATACACGATTTTTCCATCAAGTTTTTTACGCTTGTTTTTACTGCCCTGGACCCGTCCCAACACCGCGCCAGACCTGCGCCTAACTTCTAATGCTTCTTTGGTGCGACGACTGATTAGCTCGCGTTCTATTTCCGCCGACAGCCCAAACGCGAATGCCAAAACCTTGGACTGGATATTATCCCCTAATTCATACCCATCTTTAACCGTATATAAACGCGCCCCAGTATTCATACAGCATTCCAAAATACGCATAATCATAAATATTTTACGGCCCAATCGCGACAGTTCACTGCAAATTATAATATCGCCTGCCCGTAATTGCTTTAACATTCCGCCCAGCGCACGATCTTCGGGTTCACACGCCCCAGAAATGCCATCATCTTGTATGTACCTGTCTATGCACAACCCCAGTTCCAACGCCTTGCGTTCTATACCCAATTTTTGATTTTTGCAATCCTGTCTATCGGTACTGACCCGAACATAACCATATACCATATTTGTATCCTTTTTTACGAAATTATCCGCAAAAAAACAATACAAAACTTATGATAAAATTCTAGTATTCCCAATCTATGCTACTTAAAATTCTTGCCATAGTTGTGGGCGATGTCCCCGACCCAATCGGCACAGAATACACCCTCTTGCCATCGGATATTTTCTCTTTATTCTTACCACACAGTTTTGGTTCCATCAAATAATTATAATCGTCCGCGGTTATTTTGGACACACGATGATTTATCTTGCGCCCCAACGTCCACAAAAAATCATCCAATTCTTTATATGCCACCCCTTTCGGTATCACTTCATTTATACACTTACAGTATTTTAGATAATTTTTATGTGTTTTGGTAACGCGACTGCCCGCCCCATAATAAAAATCCAATAAGTGCGCAACCAAACTGTCATATATCGGGAACCTGTCTGCACCAAATCTGTACCGGCATAACACGGAAAAATATTTTGTTGTAAACGAAAAAGCCACCCGCCCCAGTTTTTCCTGCTGAATATTAATAACATCTTGAACGACGCCGATGTCCCCTGTGTTCATTGCGCCCATTATGTCTTTGTGTTTATCATATAAAATCCCAGACACATTGAAACAGTCATCGCCCCCCATACGCGTACTGTAAAACGCATTAATCAACGTGGCCACATGATATATCTGATTCAGGCTTGAACCGGGTTGAATTAATTGCCCGACCGCATTTTTCAGTATTTCTTCGTCATTTTTATACCGCCCACCCACAGGATACCGTTTATTAAAATCACGTATAACATCCGACGTTATGACAAAATTCTTTTCATTCCAAAATTTAATTTCATATCCCATATTCTCACCCATCATATAGATATAGTCTAATAACAAAAAACCGCAAACATCAAGGACTCTTTTTAATTATTATGAACAAGCACATCTAAGCCCTCAGAATCAGATATAGGCTTATATCTAGATAGATTTTCATCAAAAAAGCGTTCATCAACAGACAACTGTTCCGCATCTTTACTACGCGCCAGGGTTCTTTGTTTTGCTAAATCTATATCGCAATTTACCTGGTGCCATAAAGCGTTGGCGCCCAGCTTTTTAAGTCTTTGCATCACATATTTTCTGTCATCAACAGACCACGACCCTGCATCATATATAACATCTTGACCATTTTTTATGGCTAGCGCTATTTGTTCCCATATATATTCATCTACTTTATTGGCTTTATCCATAAAATCATCACCAACTTCTGTACCGAAAAGTTCTATCATAACCTCGTCCGGCGTAAATCTTCGTGCCCCAAGTTGTTTTTCCAGTTGTTTTGCAATTGTGGTTTTCCCAAAACCTATATACCCACACATTAAATGAACCGTTGACATAATATCCTCCACACGAGTTTTTTACACCTAAAAGACAAACTTTATAATACCTATGATTTTATAAAGTGTAAACATTTAAAACTCTGAACAATTATCTGAATAAATAAGTCATTAAAAAGAATTCGCATAGCATTGTGTAGTAATTCATTCACCACACAAATGATAACGATGACAAATGATTGTAAATTGCTTTCCAAATCAGTTTTGATATAATCAGTACAATATTGTGGCGACACCGTGCCAGGTTGTAGATTGCTTTCCAAATCAGTTTTGATATAATACTATCTATCTCTAATTTCACACGTTCACGGTTGTAGATTGCTTTCCAAATCAGTTTTGATATAATAATCCTTTTACAAAGTTTGCTACAACTATAGTTGTAGATTGCTTTCCAAATCAGTTTTGATATAATTTAACGCCATCATTTCATTTGGCATGATGTGTTGTAGATTGCTTTCCAAATCAGTTTTGATATAATCAAACAATTCGTTCATTGTGTGTCCTTTTTGTTGTAGATTGCTTTCCAAATCAGTTTTGATATAATGGGTTATCAGTACAATGGATGGGATTGTGTGTTGTAGATTGCTTTCCAAATCAGTTTTGATATAATTTATCTGTTGTTATAAAGACATAGTCGTCAGTTGTAGATTGCTTTCCAAATCAGTTTTGATATAATTGCTTCAATCGCCTTATCCGACAGGTCATAGTTGTAGATTGCTTTCCAAATCAGTTTTGATATAATTCGCCCACTTTGTAATCATCGGTGCATTTTGTTGTAGATTGCTTTCCAAATCAGTTTTGATATAATTCATAAAGCAACTTATTCATACTTTTCTAGGTTGTAGATTGCTTTCCAAATCAGTTTTGATATAATAGAATTAAAGGCGCGTTTGGAACAAGACAAGTTGTAGATTGCTTTCCAAATCAGTTTTGATATAATTCGGCTTTAATCTAAAATACTTCATATCATGTTGTAGATTGCTTTCCAAATCAGTTTTGATATAATCCACCGCCGCTTTGTATATCTCACTACCATGTTGTAGATTGCTTTCCAAATCAGTTTTGATATAATCGGTCGGATTGTGTTTTGTGATGATTTTCCGTTGTAGATTGCTTTCCAAATCAGTTTTGATATAATATAATCTGCCAGATAAATCACTTCTTCCTTGTTGTAGATTGCTTTCCAAATCAGTTTTGATATAATTTATGCCGGCTATGAATTTCAAGATTGTTTGTTGTAGATTGCTTTCCAAATCAGTTTTGATATAATAACAAATTGTTTTATTGTCATTATTGTCCCGTTGTAGATTGCTTTCCAAATCAGTTTTGATATAATACGGCGCAATTCGTTATTTCAAAGATAATTGTTGTAGATTGCTTTCCAAATCAGTTTTGATATAATGAACTAACGGCGGTAAAACTGAAATAACAGGTTGTAGATTGCTTTCCAAATCAGTTTTGATATAATCAGGATTCACAACAACATACGGAACGCCTGGTTGTAGATTGCTTTCCAAATCAGTTTTGATATAATATTTATTGATAAATATTTTGAATACCACGTGTTGTAGATTGCTTTCCAAATCAGTTTTGATATAATGCCACTGAAATAACCCACTGAATACAGTGGGTTATTTTGTAATTATTCAAGGAAAAACTAAAACATAACAAGCTGTTTAGCCCCTATATTTTCTTGTTTTTTCGATTCGCCGATCAATATCTCCATATCAGCAAACTGCTTTTCTGTCACCGTCATAAGTCTAACACTTCCACTAGGTGGAATCAAGCATTTTAGACGTTGCGCATGTTTTTCTACCTGTGCCACTCCCTTACAAATTCTGGAATAAACAGACAATTGCATCATATAATAACCGTCTTTTAGCAATGCATTACGAAATTTCGAAGCTTGTTTTCTATCTTGTTTTGTTAAAGTCGGCAAATCAAAAAATACTATCATTCTCATAAATCTTTCCCCATGTTGCGCCATTATTCGAAAACCTCCATATTAAATAACGAAGAATCAAAAACAGGTAATTTCAATAAACCGCTACCTTTTTGCCTGAATGCCTTTGCCAATGAAGCAGACATAATTTCAGCAGATTTAAGCACAGATACAACGTCGCCATTCATATTGACATTACACAACAATACAGATATTAGCCTATTTTTTAATTCTGGGGTCAAATCTGAACAACCTGTAAAATCTATTTTTGCGACACAGTAATCAACAAATGGACGAAAAGGTTCCATAATATCATCAACCAAATTAAATTGGTTCAATTGATTATCGTGATGAATTCCAAAACAAGGCAACAAACCAGAAGCAACCAAATTACGCGCAACACATCCGCGAACAACTGCATAGCCATAATTCAGTGCTTTATTAATAATATTCGCATCATCTCGACGCGTAAAGTCCCCAAATAACAATCGCCAATATATTTGTGCTGCATACGCTTCACGATTGCTAGAATCACCACTTTGCACTTGCTTAACAATTTCATTCAATGCATTCTCAATTCCCAAAGCCCCCAAAACAGATGATTGATTCAAAATTTTTTGTCGAACAATCAACTGCCAGATACGCTTCTTTAATGGTTCAGAACTTGATACCTGAACATGAGCCATTTCAGAATAACGGGAATTGCTATGAAACGAGAAAAATGTTCCGGATGGTAAATGCGATGCATCGCACACTAACAGCACAACGTCATTCACAGCAAACTCAGCCAACAAACTCCCTGTTAGTTGCACAAATCCTGTTTCCAATACAACAACTGACAAATCTTCTATTGGCATTGTTATATTGGTATCGTCTGACTGATATAATAATTGTTTTTGTTGTACCGATAATTTACATGGTTTTGTTATTTGAAGGATTCGCCACCCCATTTTTATTCCTTTTAGGTTGCTTCCTTCCTTTTCTTTTTTCTGATTGCGGTTTGATAGCACATACAGTGGCACGATGTTCAGACTTTACCTCAGATACATCACCCAAAACACCAATTTGAAATTTTTGAAGTTTTTTAAATGTACCTATATTTATCTTTTTCTGTGTATCACGCTTTTCATACCTATCCGCTGTCTGAATCTGTTTTTTCGCCTCTGTACCACTACGAGTCCGTTTTTTATAAGCCTCGACCTCTTCGATAATACCATTTGAACGCATAGCACGCAATTTACCATCAACACAATCAATTACTTTGCACAGATTATTATCTATAACGATAAATTCATTTGGCTCAAAAGTATCTGTTTTTACTGAATATACAGCAGAGTTATCAGAACTTCTAATAACAAACTGCCCCACAGGCATATTACACTGCACAATATAACCTTCATATACTTTATCGTCTAGTGTGATAATCTTGATGTAATCATCCTTATGCAATGTCATAACAAAGTCATAGGTATCATCAATTACGACTGGCTGTTCCGCATTGGCTGGCTGGGGATAGAATATATCCTGGCGCCTTTTATCAACGGTGTCGGCAACAAATATTGGTACAACCACATATTTTCCATCTTTCTTAAAAATATCCATACGGAACATATTGTCTTTATCTGCCCGTCCGCGTGGCAATATCATGCTTCCCTTATTGGATTTTGGCGAGTTTATTGTATCTTTATGTGCAGAACCCGTCGCCTTACCACGCACAGCACGCGATACAAAAACCGCATTCACAGATTTTAACACATCATCACGAAAGCCATCCCAAGGCTCTTGGATATTGTGTTTCAATTTCGTCCACCAAGGCCGACCTTTTTCATTACGTTTATTTTCAAATAATCCAGAAACAGTAGACAAGTACTGCACCATACCTTGTGTTGCACATGCAATAACGACTGCATCCTGAGCATGATGTCGATCCGATTCATCACGAACTTTTTCCAAGCCCCATTGCCCCCGCAAATAATGCGTCAAAGACCCCGAACGCACATCAACACGTAATTTTGGAAATGCTGTATTTAACACCTGACGCACGTATCGCGCCGCATACGCATTATCATTAGCATTGCGATCGCGAAACTCTTCCTCTGTGTCAGAAAAATCCTTATTCAATAAATTATAAACTTTGCGAGTTCCGAGTGTCGTCTTTGTTGCATATACCCGCCCGACAAAATCATCCCATTTGGCAGTATCACCCAAATACTCGTACGGTGTTTTATTGCCTTTTTGTTGATTTTCTGTGGATTTAACCAAAACCTTATTCATATACGAATTGTCCAACGATCTCGAATAAGGCAAAATATGATCAATCTCATAATTATCCAAATTATTCAAATCAATCGTTTCACCAGAATACATACATTTACCATCCTGATCACGATAAAGCTTGTACTTCACCACCTCTTTGAACTTTGCCTTGCGTTCAACAAGCGCTTCATACTCTGCCCTTGCACTATCATTTTTATCGCGATTTTCTGTTTGTATGCATTCTATTTTTTTACGTTCATCAAAGTTATTTTTTAATTCGCGCCCAAGCTCCAAATTTACCTGATCTGGAACCCCATATTTACGAACCAGTGCATTATAAACTTTTCGAAACTGGGAAACCGTACGATTTACAACTGGTACACGCGTCCATTCAACAATTTCCGATATACATCCACCGTCTACGTTGATACCTCCAAAAGTTTTATTCTGAAAGTCGTATCCTGCGGCCGTACAAGCCTTATCATACGTCAGCCCCTTCATCATTTCCGGCACAATTTTATACAACGCCCGTAACGAAAGATTTATGAACTTAGAGGTAGATAACTTTTTTAGTTCTGAAATATACTTTTCTGGAATTTTCTTATGACGCAATGCTTTTTCTACTGCTACATCATCCTTTTCGATGGCAATGACTTTAATGATTCTATCCAACATACGAATATCTGTCATATCGGATTCATCTAAAATTTTCTTCAACTTATGCCAACCCGACATAGAATAAAAGACCTGTTTTTCATCTTTTACACCACGAAAAACAACATCTTGCCCTTTCCATATTTTGCTATGTAACGTTGCATATTTGACACTCTGCGTTTTACGTAGCAAATCAAGAATTTCTAAACGTTCCTCATCACTTATTCCTCGCACAACACCATCTATAATAATTTTCATATTATTTATCTTGGTTAACGCAACAAATAATTCTGCAGTTGGTGCTTCCTTTGGTGCACGCAAAAAATCCGGTTCCAGCGTACACGCACCCACCATTTTACCAACAGATTGTATCGGACGTACACGAAACGCGATCTCTTTGTACTTATCCAAAAACTCTCTGGTAACAATACCATATCGTTGTTGTGCATCAAAAATCAGCTCAAGCTCTCGTTCTATTTCATCGCGTGGAATTGAATTGTCATAAACATCATCTCCATTACGATACTTCTTTGTTGTATTACAATTAGTTTTATAAATCATCTGGGTCATTGTTTTATATCTACCCAAGCTTTCTTTGTTTTTCGCGATTGCCGTCAGAACCTTTCCTGTTTCTTTATCTGATTCTTCGACTGATTTTCGCATAGATTTATAGCCACGATGTTTTGCTATATGCAGTAAAACACGCGACAATTCGCGGGGGGATAATTTACGACAAAAAACATCTTCACCGCGCAAAGCCCAAACATCAATATCTTTTATTTGCGGTCTTAAATCTGGAACTGGCAACCCGTACCGTGCCAATAATTCCCGCACTTCTTTCATGCGCAAAGCCTTACGACGCAACGCACGACGACTTGAACGTTTCTCACGACGGGGCGCCGCCAAAGAAGAACCATCTTTTGGATTTTCTGCTATACTAAATATACGAACACCAGATCGAACAATCTTACCAATTGCCGCCCGTCCTGCCTCTGGGTCACTATTTTCTTTTTCTATATCAACAACCGCCCATCCAATACTTGCAATACCCAAATCAAACCCAAAAATCCGCATATCTCAACACCTTTTTCTTGACATTTTAATTCCTACAGCGTACAATTTCAACGTATTTCTGAGTTACAGACTGAATTGGAAAGCAATCTACAATAAAGAAATACTCTGTGGGGCTCTGTTGTTAACAACATCCTCTATGGCCCGCTTGTCGGGCTCTTTTATTTTATATAATGAGAAACAGCGCGCTAAACGGCGAATTACACAATCATACAAATATACAAGAACTGTTCCTTATCACCGAAAAATACGAAAACTTCGACGAGCAAGAAAAGATATTCTTTAATAAATAATCACTAAAAATCATACAACACAATTCAACCTATTGACACACAATAGGTTAATTTTTATGCCTCTTTGACTATCCCAAATTTGCTGATGTACATCATATCCGAAAATTGGGCGGATTTGGACATTGCAAAATCACATACCGTGCATTTTTGAATATAAAATCCCGCGTTTTCGGCGCTATACACGATTAAAGCCGTGGATAACCACGGCTTTTCTTATCTCTGGTCGAGGGTGCGATGCTTTTGGTATTTTGTATCCACTACAAACTTCCCTGTTATATGCATTTATCAGAGAATCTACCACATCGCCGCCATGCACGACGCACTTTACACCCCGCAGTTTGACTGGATATCAGCAAAACTTCACCAAATAAATCAAAAAATATCGGGGAAAACAAATTCAAAAAACAGCAAAAACATATCCCAACCTCAGTCTTTACCCTCATTAAAATTCGCCATAAATTATCGGGAACCCACGTATTTATTTTGCTCAAACAAAAGACACATAAAAACAACAAAAAATCAACTTTTTACAAAAAAAACGCAATTTTTTATATTTTTTTGCAACACATTTCGATTGATTTGCAACTCGATTTATGGTACAATGGGAACGTGAGAGAATAAAGGACAAACATGAAACAGGATATACAACATTACTTTAGCACAATACATAAAATAATTAGAGAAATCATTTCCGATTCGAGCGACATAGCAAAAAAGCAAATCGCACATCTGGCAGAACAGTTAAAAATTGACGGATACGAAAAAGAATCTAAAATGTTACAGAATATACTAGCGGCTCAAAAAAAAGAAGACAAATTAATCCCAATCAAGATACTTAGCTCCTCCTTGGGTTTTTGTGGTGAAGAACTTACTAAGGCTGTTTCACTGCCTGTAAACAAGGAAAACGGCGCACAACTAGTCAATGTAACATTTGTAAACGAACTACCAGATACATCCCCAATATTCTCAGAAGCAATAATAAAAGCAATATCTAGCATATTAACAGAATGGGCGAATGCTGATAAATTAATCGATAAAGGGCTCGACCCTGTTCGCAGCTGTCTTATTTATGGTGCTCCCGGAACAGGAAAAACTCAACTTGCCTTATGGATGGCCAAACAACTTGGACTGCCCGTCGTCACTGCAAGATTAGATGGGTTAATGTCTTCATATCTAGGCACTACGTCCAAAAATATTGGCAACTTATTTGATTTTGCAAACAGATACAAATGCCTACTACTATTAGACGAATTTGATGCGATAGCAAAATTCAGAGCAGACAATCAAGAAATAGGAGAAATAAAACGTGTTGTAAACACATTGTTGCAGAATATGGATACAAGAAAACAAAATGGTTTTACAATAGGTATAACTAATCACCCAAAATTACTTGACCCTGCAGTTTGGCGTCGTTTTGATATCCAGATAGAAATTCCAAACCCAAACAGAGAAGTTTTGCAGCAGATAATTAAGAACAAGTTAAAACCCATAAGGTTAAAATCATCTCAAATTAAATTTTTATCCTGGCTTATAGACAATGGCACGGGAGCAGATGCAGAGGTTTTAACAAGGTGGATAAAAAAGGCCAAGATAGTCATAGCAGATTCTTTTGACCTAATATTTTATAATCTAATACAAGAATTCATATTTCTAAATGCAGGCAGAGTTAACCGTCAAAATGCTGACATTGTGATGCAAGATGATAGAGGACTTTTAAAAGAAAAGCTCTCTCAATCCCCATACAAATTCACAGGAATAGAAATTAGCGAAATATTAAATGTGGATAAATCCACCGTTTCAAGAATAAAAACCCAAAATAATAAATAACAATAGGATTTCGATATGCCATCAAATAACCCTGTTCAAGTCGTTTTAAACTCAGACCAATTTATAACTTCAAAAGAAACTCATGCTCACGGTATCACACACAAAGATTTTTATTTTGATGACGACGAGGGGTTTGCACAACATAAACAAAAAATAATAGGTTCGTTACAGACTTTAAAAACAGTTTTAGAAAGTTCGGCACTACCTGTGTGTTATGCAAAGCTTACAATGCGTGAAAACGCTATTGCCAAAAGCTATAGACCCACATCTATTTTTAGCCAAACTAAAGAAGACCAAGGAGAGATATTTGTCGGAGGTGGCGATGTAGGGGAAATTTATTTGGAATTAACACCTAACAGAATTACAAGATCTTCTAACATAATACTCAACAGAGCTGAAAATACAGTGACAAAAATAAATAGGAAAACCAACAAACTAGAGGCTTCACCGATACGTAGCGAATTAGGTGCAATAGAAAATATAGTCGAATACTCTAGCGACGAGAAAAAAGATTTTACCTTAGAACAAGCTATCGAACACTTTAATGACACTCATTGTGCAACCTATGTAGTTAAATTATTCAGACAATTACCATCTAACGCGGAAT
Organism: uncultured Alphaproteobacteria bacterium; assembly: GCA_944389345.1. Taxonomy (GTDB): domain Bacteria; phylum Pseudomonadota; class Alphaproteobacteria; order Rs-D84; family Rs-D84; genus Enterousia. The sequence continues at coordinate 14,110 of CALXMA010000012.1, forward strand.
TTAACACTTTATCAAGAGATACTCAAAGACTATTCACTGTATTTATAGACGGACTTAAACAAATACATGACGGTATCATTATAAAAAAGGCAAATAAAAAAGATAAAAAATCAACAACAATTGAAATAATAGTTGCTACACCAGGAACAGAAGAAAACATAACTTATAATTACGACATTGACGTACATGCCAGAATATTAAATTTCTTGTGCGCCTATCCGTTGGTTAGAAAAATATACCTACCAGCCAAAATATGTCTTGTTGCATCAAATTTTATGGACGAGACAACTTTTACGCTTCCTACACCAACCAATGGTGTTAAATATCCAATTCTGGGCGTCATCGATAGTGGTGTTTCCGACATTATGAACAGTTGGATAGCCTACAAATACGATTCAGATACCACTACATCAACTGCAGAATTATTTCACGGAACATTTATCGCAGGCCTGGCATGTTTTGGCAATAGCATGAACAGTGCGCTCAATTGTCCAGAAACAGACGGTTGTTTAATTGCCGATATAAATTTTTTTAACACACCGCAGAATAAGACGATCACAACAGATACCCTGGATTCTTTGGAATTAGCTATTCAAGAAGCGAAAATACAAACAGAAAACAAGATTAAAGTATTTAATTTAAGCATGAATGTTCCAAACTCTAATGCAACTAATTATGATGAACTTACACAAAGATTAGACCAAATTGCAAAAGACCATAATGTTATAATTGTGATATCAGCAGGAAACATAAAAGAACCTTATTCCTACAGGCCAGAATGGAGTCACGATATAAATACAAACCTACAAAATTTGGAAGCATATACAGGAAATGACTTTATAGAAGTACCCGCAACAAGTATTCGTAATATAAGTGTAGGCGCACTCAACCCAATAGATGCGGAATGTGCAACATCTATACCCTTAGCTCCAACCAACTACACCAAACGTGGGCCAAAATCTAAAATTATATTAAAACCAGATTTAGCATATGTAGGCGGCCGTGGCACATCAGGTGAAACGGGTTTAAAGTCATTGTCGCCAACGGGTAAAATAGTATCAAGTGCAGGCACTAGTTTTGCCTCCCCTTTAATCGCTAGAATACTCGCATCTCTAAGTAACGATATAGTTGATGGAGAAAATTTAGCACGCGAAACTTTAATTGCATTATTAGTCCATAGCGCAAAAATTCCTGAATGTCTATCAGACAAAGCCTATAAAAATATATGCAGAGACTTTGTTGGATTTGGCATCCCTGACAGCAGTAAAGAAATATTAAACAATGACGATCATGAAATAAGACTTGTGTTTAATTCTGTTCTTAAAGACAGAAAACGTATGGTTTTCGACTTTACGTATCCCGCATGTTTAGTAAACGACAGCGGGGGAGTTATGGGAGAAATGGAACTAACTTTAGTAAGCACTCCACCCATTGACGCTAGATTTGACGCAGAGCGCGTAAGAATAAATGTAAACGCCCAAATCAGCCAATACACAACAAACGATGACTCTCCAGACGAAAAACCAAAATATGTTGGATTATTAAAACCATTTTTTGCATGCGAGCCTGATCTTGACATGAGGGAACAGAATTTGATAAATACAGGCTTAAAATGGGGCACTACTAAAAAATACTTTTTCAAATCACCTAGAGGCGCGGGCAAAAGCTCTGCTTTACGTCTAGTAATCAGTTACGAAACAAGAGAAAACACAGAATTTCCTGCTGAAGGCGTGCCCTTTTCCGCAATATTAACTATAAGAGACCCCAAAAAAGAAAAGCCAGTATTTTCGCAAATGCGCCAGCAATTAGACACACAAGGGATAAGCATTGCCAATATACAAAACGCTAGTCAAATTATGGTTTAAAATATATTATTTTACATGCGTTAAGTATCAGCACCTCTTTTTAACTGTTATCCTGTCATGACCGCATTATCCGTGGTCGGACAGGTACCGTTGGAGCAACTCGCCAATGGGTCTATGGTTAATTCATTCTTGGGCTGCTATTCTACAAACGTGTCGTCATGTTTGGATAACAATACCCGCAATTTTTTAGCACTATGTTTATCAAGTTCATCAGAATTTTCTGATTTTGAGTGCCATATCTCTCCCACCGTCTGCCCAATCAGCGGCATATTTGCATAAGTATCACGATACGCCATATACCACATATCACATAGATATCATACCACTCCGCACAATTCGTGCGCTTTGCAACATTTCAATGCTTGGACGGTCATACGCCCGACGTTACCGCCTCTGTTATTGTACCATTTCCAAGCCCAGATATGGCTTTTGACGGTTACCCCATTGAGTTTCCGGGTTACCCCTTTTTAAATTGACCATTTTTAAGAGGTTTACCATACCCGACACAATAATCTTTACTCATGTTCTACCTACACTAATAATTCATTATATGTACGACCGCTTTCAATTGACTGTCCTAATTTAGCCAGTGTATGTCATATCCGAAAATTGGGCGGATTTGGACATTGCAAAATCACATACCGTGCATTTTTGAATATAAAATCCCGCGTTTTCGGCGCCACACACGATTAAAGCCGCGACTACGCGCGACTTGGAATTATAATGGTCGGGGTGACAGGATTCGAACCTACGACATCTTGCTCCCAAAGCAAGCACTCTACCAGACTGAGCTACACCCCGAAACGACAGCCATTATAACAAGATTTTTTTCAATTGCAAACGTTAAGTTTCATTTTGTGCTTGTCTGACGTTCATAAAATTCTTACAATAGCACTGATGCCAAAGAAACTTTCTATTTTCGGTATATTTGTGGTCCTGACCTATCTGTCGGGCACATTTTCTGCATGGTCTGTAACATCACGTGCGTCCGATTACGTCAGTGAAAGTACATACAATAATCTGTATCCATATATGAACAATACCATGCGTACAAACCTGAATCCGGGCGTTACCCCGGGGCAATCGAACGCCCAAATTAATGTGTTAACACGTACCAGCGCGCCTGGCACAACCACCCGTCGGGTTGTACCGCGCGGAACAACATCCGCACGTGCGGGCACCACGGCAACGGCAACATCTGCACGGTCTGCGACGCCATCTGCATCTACCCGCACGGTGGCCACACGCACGCCCCAGACGACATCTGCGCGCGCGGGCACAACAACATCGGCGCGCATGGGAACATCATCAAATCGTAATACATCTGGCACACGTCGGGTTGTTGCACGTTCGGCCACGGGCACCACTGGTGGTACTGCGCGGTCTGCAACGACGCGGTCGACACGTGCGGATGGCAACGTATCCCTGGCGCGTCAATCCACATCATCTGCGACGGTTTACACAACGGATTCGGAACCCATATCTTCGGCCCGCTGTATGGCGGATTATGTTGATTGCATGAACGATTATTGTGAGCGCCAAGACACAGAATACAACCGCTGTTATTGCAGTTCTAAATTGGCCCAGATAGATTCGCAATACCAACCCAAAATAGATTCATTAATTAAACAGATTCTGACATTACGTGGTACGAACAACTGGACCCAGGCGGAAATGGACGAATATTGGATGGAAATGGTGGGCCAGTACACTGGTGAAAATTCGTGGCAAAATCTGGAAGATGCGCTGGACATAGATTGGGCCAGTCTGGAAAGTCGCGTCCGCGGTCAACAGGCATTTGCCACGGGTCATGAATATTGTGTTCAACATTTGCGGGGGTGCGCATACATGCAAACAAACATGCGCGACGCATATCGGTCCCAGATTGCGCGGGATTGTGCGGCATACGAATCTTCCCTGCAACGTCTGCAAAACATTGCCGAAAGTGTGGTGGAGGCATATAAATGAAACATCTGATGGGTATAGAATACGGCCGTGGTGCAACGGCCGTGGTTGTTAACGACGGGCCTGCGCGTGGTCCCGGGGCGGTGCGCGCAATGTACCCAGACGCAAATTGGACAACGGTTGTACCTGATGAATACGACCCTGTGTTATGTGTGAACGACCGATTTGGCGATTGTTTTCAGATTCAGAAAAAGATTGTCGCATCAACGCCACTGGAACGTCATGTTATGATAGGTGGCGACCATTCTGTAAATTTCGGGCATTTTACGGCCCTGGCGAACCGCATGCCGGACGAAGATTTATGCCTGGTGTACATTGACGCCCACCTGGACATACATACCCCGGAATCTTCCCTGGCCCAGGCATCTGGTGCCCCGCACGGAACAAACGTCCGCGCACTGTTGGGCGACGGTGATTCCCGCTGGTTATCTTTACAGATGCGACGACCGGCACTGCGGCCTGAAAACATATTTTACCTGGGCATACGTTCATACGAAACTGCTGAAATAGACTATATCCATTCAAATAATATTTTTTATCGTGGCGCAAATGAAATCCAGACTTTGGACGCAACACTGGACGCGATTGAAAAAATCAAACGCCACATAAATTCGCGCAAATATGTTGTATCATTTGACTTTGACGCCATTGATCCAAAATATTTTTCGGACGTTTTGGTCCCGGAACCCAATGGAATTTCCCCAGAAATCGCACTGGAATTAACGCGGGCATTTGCACCACACGCACACAGTTTTGAATTCGTAGAATACGCGCCGACCGGCGATGTGCCCAGTGCACAAATCGCCCGCACGTTAATCGGCACTGTCCTGGACGTGTTCTGATTTATCACACCCCAGATTGTGCCGATATATATTTCGTGCCAAATCATCACTGATTACGTCCCAGTCCCCCGCCCGTCCATAAATTGGCACACACGGCATACACGGACTATTCGGCGATTGTGTATTTCTGGTGCAAGATACGACGAATATCACGCACCCCAGTACCCATAACTTTTTCATTTAATTTCACCATATTTTCCATATTGATTGATTGTTGGCTTGCACGAATTTCTGCAATTTGTACGGCGCATTTTTGCGACGCCACACGCCCACCGGCCCAGTATGCAAACGCAACTAATGCCCCACATGCAATAAATAAATACTTTTTCATTCTTTCCCCACATAAAAAACGGGGCATATCGCCCCGTAAATAAAAGACTTTGATTTCTTATTGATTCATCGAAGAAAAGAAATCCGCATTGGTCTTGGTCAGACGTAATTTATCCAACAAGAATTCCATGGCTTCCAGTGTTCCCATCGGATTAATTATGCGACGCAACACATACATTTTGGACAGTGTGTCTTTACCAACCAATAAATCTTCCTTGCGTGTACCCGATTTAGTAATGTCAATAGCGGGATATACACGTTTATCCGACAATTTTCTGTCCAATATGATTTCGCTGTTTCCGGTACCTTTGAATTCTTCAAAAATAACTTCGTCCATTTTTGATCCCGTATCCACCAGCGCCGTCGCAATAATGGTCAGACTGCCCCCGCCTTCGATATTACGTGCGGCCCCAAAGAACCGCTTTGGACGTTGCAATGCGTACGCATCAACACCACCGGTTAACACTTTACCGCTGGACGGAACGACGGTATTATACGCCCGTCCCAGACGCGTAATAGAATCCAACAATATAACAACGTCTTGTCCGGCTTCGACCAGGCGTTTGGCTTTTTCAATGACCATTTCGGCCACTTGGATATGGCGCGCGGCGGGTTCGTCAAACGTAGACGATATTACTTCGCCCTTTACACTGCGTTGCATATCCGTCACTTCTTCGGGACGTTCGTCGATTAATAACACGATTAATTTTACATCTGGGTAATTTGTCGCAATAGAATGCGCGATATTCTGCAACATAACGGTTTTACCGGTACGTGGTGGTGCGACAATCAAACTGCGTTGTCCCTTGCCGGTTGGCGCAATCAAATCGATGACACGGGCGGACAGACTGCGTCCTTTATCTTTATCATCCACGACTTCCATCTTTAACATTTCGTCTGGATATAACGGTGTCATATCATCAAAAGACACGCGATGACGCAATTTATCTGGGTCGCCACCATTAACGCGTTCGATTGTTTCCAACGCGAAATAACGTTCAGATTCATTCTGTGGCGCTTGAATTTGTCCTTCGACATAATCCCCGGTTTTTAATCCGTATTTTTTAATCAGCGCGGGCGCCACATATAAATCATCTGGCCCGGCCAGATAGTTGCTTTCTGGTGCACGCAAGAACCCGAACCCATCGGGCATACGTTCCAGCACCCCATCACCAATTAACGTAATTTTTTTATCTGCCGCGAACACGCGCATAACGGCAAATCGTAACTGTTGAACGTTTAATTGTGCCGGATTTTCTATACCCATATCTTCGGCCATTTTCAGCAACTGCTGTGGCGTTTTCGCCTTTAATTCATTAATATGCATAAATAATCCTTTTTTGGAAACGGGGCCATGCAAGAACTTGCACCCCAACAGAACACCGCTAATTATACACATTTTTTGACAAAAAGTCAAGACCCGACAACATTCCCACCCCATGCGACAAATTTTGACAACGATTTCCCTTGCATTTCTGGATTTTTACTGCTCAAATGTTCTACAAGAAGAAAACAAAGGAAGCGACAATGGCAGGCAGTATAAATAAAGTAATATTGGTTGGCAACGTGGGCCAAGATCCCCAGGTTCGCACCATGCAAAACGGCCAAAAAGTGGTCAGTTTTTCATTGGCAACATCCGACCGGTGGCGCGATCGCCAAACCGGTGAACAAAAAGAACAAACCGAATGGCATCGTATCGTCGTATTTAATTCGAATCTGGCCGATGTTGCGGAACGCATGTTGCAAAAAGGCACCAAATTGTATATAGAGGGTTCCCTGCGTACACGTAAATGGCAAAACCAACAGGGCGCCGATGTTTATACAACCGAAGTTGTATTGAATCAGTTTGCCGGTCAAATGGTGATACTATCCGGGGCAAAAACGCCCGACGGTCCATCCGCACCATCTGACGGCACACCGACACCGGCCCCGCAACGCGAAGAAATTTCCGTTGCCGACATTGGCGACGACATACCATTTTAATGGTGTTGTTGAAATGCGAAAAAGTGTCGCCCCGGCGACACTTTTTCATTACTGTTATAAATTACGCAACAAACACGGGCAACCCTGGCCCGTGTTTACTTTGGGACGTGGAAAATACCTGTAAAATCCTTCTCGTGCGATTAATCACGCATCAGTAATAGCAATTGCCCGAATACGTGTACGACCCGGACCCATCGGTCCCGGTTGTCCCAGACGGTATATAGCAACCACCGATACCGGACGTACCACCATCAGATTTGGTGCCGGGCGATGGACACGTCGCGCAATCGCCACTTGCCAGGTAATATCCCGAATTACACGATGAATACACTTTCGTTGTTGCCGTACACGCACCGTACGCAACATTTGACACACCACACATTGCAACAATGGCAGATATTAAAAAAATCCGTTTCATAATTTCCCCCATTTTAATAATTACAGGTTTGGACACGCCAAGCATTGGTACGGTCCTGATGGCATTGACGTTGTATAGTCAAAACAATCATAATATGTTGTGTCTGGTTCACACGTACCATAATTTTGCGTGTACGATCCCTTGGAATCAGAACCGCTTGTGGCACTGCGACGACATTCTTCATATATAGTGTTGTACGACCACCCTAATGGACACGAAAGTTTCTGTCCTTGTCGTCCATTCGGACAACACCATCCTGTCCTAGAACTACACCGATTCATACAATCCTGAGCCGTATTACAAATAGTCAAAATGGCCCGCCCGGGTGTCGGGGAAAACGCCACCGCGCATAATGTGGCGACGGCGCATATTTTTGATAAAGGTAAAAATTTCATGTTCTTTTTCTCCTGTTTTTTTGCCTAAAACAAAACCACCGCTTTACATTGGTGGTCAGGAGGTTGAGAACAATCGTAAGAATTGTGCCGTGTATTTGATATTCCACGACCCTCCTGACCGAAATCAGGAGTTTTTTCATCGCGACACACGACACAGTTTGCGCAAATACGCATTTCGCGTGCCCCAATGCTTACGCAGGGTTCTCACACCCCATCGGCAAAACCCTTGCCGACATATTTATATTATCGCAAACGACCAAATATCGCAAGACGGAAATACACACACCGCGTTCCGTTTCTGATTCCGTATGAACGTGGTCCTATACCCCACATTCTGATTAACACGCCAAACAACCGCACCAACAACACCGAACGCCGGTTTCTGATTAACACGCCAAACAACCGCACCGCCCCCAACGCCATCGCGGACGATAC
>CALXMA010000013.1 GCA_944389345.1 uncultured Alphaproteobacteria bacterium
CCATCGGGGGTGTTTTTTATAACTCTGGACGGGTCCGGATTTGAACCGCGGTTCGCATACGAGTAAGCAAGGCAAGCGCCAGAGCAGGCGGGAAATAAAATGTGGCGGGACAGTATTCCGCGCCACAATCCATTTTTTATTCTAATACTTGTTTTTGTAAATCTATCAACTTTTTACACGCATTCGACGCCAGTGTCATCAACAGGTTAAATTCACCGCCCCGGAATGGGTGTTGTTCCCCAGTGGCCTGGATTTCTATAAAATCCCCAGAACCCGACACCACGAAATTAGAATCTAATTCCGCTACGCAGTCTTCTTCATAATCCAAATCCACGATTAATTGCCCATTCCACAGACCTGCGGACACCGCGGCGACAAAGTCGCGAATGGGATTTTCATGAATCCGTCCATGTTCCATCATCCACCGCACGGCCAAAGCCATTGCAACAAAACCACCGGTAACCGACGCGCACCGTGTTCCGCCATCGGCCTGAATCACGTCGCAATCAACGGTTATCGTATGACGCCCCAGTTTTTCCATATCAACCACACTGCGCAATGCGCGCCCGACCAGGCGTGATATTTCCGCACTGCGATTGTCTTTCATCATAGATTCGCGTGTTTTTCTGGTACTGTTTGCGCGTGGCAACATAGAATATTCGGCCGTGACCCATCCCCCAGTTTTATTTTGTATGCGTTTCCACAACGGCTGGTTAAAATCGACCGATGCGGTACACAGTACCTGTGTGCCACCGACTTTGATTAAACAAGAACCTTCGGCCCATTTATTAACACCCGTTTCCAAAGACACGTGGCGCATTTGTTCTGGCTGGCGTAAAGATGGTCTTAACATACTGAACAATTCCTTTATTTACGTTTTTATGTTTCACCACTATATAACATTGCGTGGCGATTGCAAATTTTTTACATTTGATTTTTTCCCCACTTCGTTGTATCCTGCGAAACCGTAAAAGGATTTTTATGTCAGCCAAGGCAAAACGCCTGTTCAAAAAGGTTATCAGTTATTCAGGCATTTTTTTCTTTATACTGGCGGCTATAATGCTGTGGTGGCAATTGCACGAATACAGTTTTTCGGACATTGTTCATGCATTGCTGGCGATACCGGTAATAAATCTGGTTATGGCATGTGTGGCATGCCTGATGGGATATTTGTGCCTGTCGTTGTATGATTTTTTGGCGTTGCGCTATGTCGGTGCGCATGTATCATGGTGGAAATGGATGCTGGCGGGGATGCTGGGGTTCGCCATCAGTAATAATGCCGGCCACGCGGTGGTCAGTGGTGGCGCCATTCGATATCGTCTGTACACACGTTGGCGTATCAGTGGTGGCAACATTGTCAAGATGCTGACATTTTCCGGATTTACGTTTTTCCTGGGGTGCTCTGCGATTGTTATTGCGGGATATTTTCTGGTTCCATCAGAAATTTTATCGCGTTCGGTCGGGGCCAGTGTTGGTATCCATACGCTGTTTATAATTTGTACGGCGGCGGTACTGGCGTATTTCTTGGCAACGATTGTGTTTCAGCGTAAAAGTATCAAAATTGGTACCATAAAATTCCAGATGCCCACCACAAAAATGGCGGTATTGCAGACGGCGTTGGGGGCCCTGGACAGTGTTTTGGCCGGTCTGGTTTTATACTGTTGCCTGTTGCCGTTTGTTCACATTCCGTTTGGAACGTACATTGGCCTGTTTGTTATTGCGCAAACTATGGGTGTATTCAGCCAGGTTCCCGGTGGCATTGGGGTGTTTGAAACGATATTTTTGCTGGCGTTGCCGGACGCCGTGGACAAGGCGGACATATTCGGCGCATTGTTGGCATATCGTATAATATACTACCTGTTGCCATTGATTGGCGTTGGTGGATTGTTCTTTATCTATGAAAATTGGTTGCGCACACGAATGAAGCGTTGGTTGCGCGAGGCCAAGGATAAAATCCCCCAAATTCCGGCCAAAATAAAAAATATTAAACACAGAAAAAAATAAATACCTTGCGTGGTATGCTGTGGCATGCTATGCTGGGATTTGACGTATGAAAATGGGGTTGGTACAAGTGTTTGTATTATCACTGCTTTCTGTAATTCGATATGCGCTGTTTATCATCGTTGCGCATTCCCTTGGCATGGGCATGGACGCCCCATGGGGACGGATTATATCCATTGCATACGCCCCCAAAACAAAAGGATTACTAAATGTCAAAGAAGATTTATGTGGACGCAGTCCACCCGGAAGAAACGCGGGTGGTGGTGGTGGATACCGCCACGAACCGGGTTTCTGATTTTGACGTTGAAACAACGACCAAGCCCCAGATAAAGGGAAATATCTATCTGGCCAAGGTTATTCGCGTCGAACCTTCCTTGCAGGCGGCATTTGTTGATTATGGTTCTGGCAAGAATGGATTTTTGCCATTTTCGGAAATTCACCCCGATTATTACCAGGTGACCCCAGAACAGAAAAAGAAACTGTTGGAATTGGCACACGCCAATATTGTTGACGACGACGACGATCCCGATGATGAAGCGGACGAAGTCGCGGAATACGATGACCACAGTGCCGGCGAAGATAACAAAGAATTTATTAAACGTGCCCACGAATTCAAAATCCAGGACGTCATAAAGCCAAAGCAAATCTTGCTGGTCCAGGGTGTCAAAGAAGAACGCGGGCAAAAGGGCGCATCCATGACGACATATTTGTCGTTGGCGGGGCGCTTTGCGGTTTTGATGCCGAATTCGCGCAAGCGCAACAGTTATGGCATTTCCAAGAAAATTTCGGACAAGGCCGAACGTGCCCGTCTGCGTGAAATCCTGCATGACCTGAAAATTCCTAAGGGTATGACGGTTGTTTTACGTACGGCGGCATTTGGTGCAAACGCCACAGATATTACCAAGGATTATGATTATCTGGTTAATTTATGGAATGAAATCCGTAAAACGACCCTGGAATCTGTTGCGCCGGTTACCATTCATACCGAAGATTCATTGTTGCGCCGTGTCGTTCGCGATTTTCTGTCGGACAAAGACGATGTTCTGGTTATCCAGGGCGAAGAGGCGTATGATGCCGCAAAACAGTATTTCCAGCAGATGTACGGTCGTGCCCCACGGAAACAGTTGGTGAACTATCGTGATCCGGCGGTTCCATTAATGGTCAAGGCCGGTGTTGAAAAACAATTGGAAGGTATGCATGGCCCGTATGTCCAATTGCCGTCGGGTGGTTCACTGGTTATCAACCAGACCGAGGCAATGGTTACAATTGACGTTAATTCGTCCCGTGCGATTAAGGAAAAAGATATCGAACAAACGGCATTAAACACTAACTTAGAAGCCGCCGAAGAAATTGCCTTGCAATTACGTCTGCGTGATTTGGCGGGTATTGTTGCGATTGACTTTATTGATATGGAAGAAGAAAAGAATAATCGCAAACTGGAATCCAAAATGCGCGAGGTTATGAAACGCGACCGCGCCCGTACCCAGGTGGCCAAGATAAACAATTTTGGTGTATTGATGCTGTCGCGTCAACGCCTGCGCAGCAGTTTTATGGAATCGTCATACGTTCAATGTCCGCACTGTATGGGTGCCGGCGTTGTTCCGTCTATCCAGACCGCGTCCATAATACTGTTCCGTCATTTACAGGAAAAGTTATTGGCGAAAAGTGCCCAGAAAATCATTATGACGGTTCCAACGGACATTGCGATTTATTTGTTGAACAACAAACGCGCAGAATTGGCCACAATGGAATCTGAATTCGACACAGAAATAGTGATTGTTGGCGATGACAGTCTGATGAACATAGACCAATATTCGATACAACGTGTCGCCCCAGAACAAAACAAAACCGAAGATTTGTTGGGGGCATACGCGCCATCGACCGATGCGAAAAAGAAAAACGCGCAACATGTGGACGCGAAACGCACCACCATGAATGCGCCACGCCGTCGTCGTAAAAAGACGCCTGCGAAAAAGTCCAGCATCTGGCACAAATTGGTCGGATAAAAAAAACGGGGCATCGCCCCGTTTTTTGTCGTGCATTTATCTGATTATGACCAGATATCATACCCCGCATCATCATTAAACTGTTGCCATTTGCGCTGGTTTCGACTATTTTTATATTGTATGAAACGTGAATTGTATGAATTTTTGAATACGGACCTGCAATTTGTTAAGGGGGTTGGTCCTGTCCTGGCAACACGATTTGGCGATGTTCTGGGTGGGCGCCGTGTGCTGGATTTTATGTTGCATACACCGGCCTATATCCGTGCGCGCGACATCACAGACGATATATCGACCGCGACACCTGGTGATGTTATAACGGTCCCGCTGTTGGTAAAATCGCATCGTTCTGGGGGATTTTTTCGTGGCCGTCGTCGCCCGACCCAGATTATATGTTCGGACAAAATGGGCACCACCGTTGTTATCCAGTTTTTTAATGTTAACTTTTTAGATTATTGGTTAAAAAAATTGCCCGTTGGCGCGTGGCGCATGGTCAGTGGTAAACTGGAACGCACATCGCGTCCGACAATTAACCACCCCGAATTTATCGAAGAAATGCAAAACGCGGGTAAAATACCATCTGTCCAGGCGATATATCCGTCTGGCGAAGGTTTGACCCAGAAAACATTTGCGTCTGTTCGGGACCAGATTTTTGCGTTATTGCCCGACAAAATTGCGGGGGAAACGGACGCGAACGTTTGCGAATTTTTTGACGCGTTGCATCATGTGCATTATCCCCAGTCTGGGGATGATTTGAAACCGAATTCGACATATATGGCCAAACTGGCATATTGGGAATTATTGGCGCACCAGTCTGCAATTGTAATCAGTCGTCGTACCCGTAACGATGTTCGTAATCGTCGTGTTGTCCGTCCCCAGAAATATGATTTGATGGACCGGTTTTATGCCACATTACCATTTGAAATGACCGGGGCCCAGTTGCGCACACTGAACGAAATATTTGCCGACATGACGCGCAGTGTACCGATGATGCGCCTGGTCCAGGGTGACGTGGGCAGTGGTAAAACCATTGTTGCATTGGCGGCGGCCGTAAAAATGGCGGAATCTGGGGCCCAGACGGCACTGTTGGCGCCAACCGACACATTGGCCCAGCAACATTATGCAAAAATCAAACCCATGTGCGATAAAATAGGTTTGGTATGCGATGTTTTAACGGGCCGGGACAAGGGCGCCCCCCGTCGCGAAAAATTAATATCATTGCGTTCTGGCCGAACCAAGATAGTTGTTGGTACACACGCGCTGTTTTCGGACGACGTTGAATACAAAGATTTGGGCCTGGTAATCGTTGATGAACAGCATCGCTTTGGCGTGGCCCAGCGTGAATCCCTGCGTGCCAAGGGCAATAATCCTGATTTATTGGCATTGTCTGCGACCCCTATACCACGCACATTGTCTATGACGATTTACGGTGATATGGATGTATCTATTATAAATGAAAAGCCTGCGGGCCGTCTGCCCATTAAAACGACCAAGTTGCCGATTGTGCGGGTGAACGAATTAATTGCGCGCCTGAAATTACAGATTGATTCCGGTGCCAAGGTATTTTGGGTGTGCCCATTGGTCGCGGAATCAGATGCGTCTGATTTAACGGCGGTTGAATCGCGCTATGATGAATTAAAGCGTTTCTTTCCGCATGCGGGCCTGGTCCATGGTCAAATGGACAAGAAACAGCGCGACGCCGTAATGGCCGAATTTGCAGACGATAATTCAGATATGAAAATTCTGGTTGCCACCACGGTCATAGAGGTTGGCATAGACGTCCCCCGTGCGACTATAATTGTCATAGAAAACGCGGAACGTTTTGGCCTGGCCGCGTTGCACCAGTTGCGTGGTCGTGTGGGCCGTGGAAATTTACAGTCCTATTGCATATTGTTATACGGCCGTGGTATCAGTGAAGTTGGCCTGAAACGCTTGGATGTTTTGACAGAAACGGACGACGGTTTTGTTATTGCAGAACAAGATTTAATTATGCGTGGCACGGGCGAGTTATTGGGAACCCGTCAAAGTGGTTGGATAAACTATCACTTTGTAGACTATGCGTGCCATCGTGATTTGTTCAAGATGGCGTCGTCTGTGGCGCGTGCGATGGACGCACCCGATGAATGGACGCGTGATTTAATGTTCATATTTGACCGTGGGGTGGGAATCAGTGCGTAAATTACTGGTATTTTTATTATTTCTGTTTATTGCGATGCCCGCGCACGCGGTGTCTATTATAAACGATACAGAAACGGAACAGGTTATATCAGAATTAATTGCGCCATTGGCCACCGCGGCGAATATTCCGGACGGGCGCCTGCGTGTACACATTGTAAACAGTAATGATTTTAATGCGTTTGTTATGGGGGGCGAAGACGTATATGTTTACACGGGTCTGTTAACCCAAATCCGAACGCCTGATGCATTACAGGCCGTTGTCGCGCACGAATTGGGACACACATTGGGTGGGCACATGACGCAAATGGCCGACCGAATGAGTGCAGAAATGACGCGCACAATGTTGATTCAGGCACTGGGCATAGGTCTGATGGCGGCGGGTGGTGATCCGTCGTTGGGGGCGGGGGTTCTGGCCGGGTCCAGTGGCGTGGCCCAGCAATCTATGTTGGCTTTCACCCGTGACGAAGAACGTATTGCCGATGATATGGGTGTAAATTTAATGATACGCGCGGGTTTGGATGTAAATGGATTTGTTGATGTATTTAACCAGATGGCAGAAATGACATCTGTGCTGGAATCGCGCATAAATCCCAACAGAATAAACCACCCGTTGACCATGGAACGTTTGGCGAATGTTCGCGAAAAAATGAAAAATATGGATTCTGGTTATACGCCACATAATGCGCCGACAACCGATATGCGTGCGCGATATGAATTGGTCCGTGCGAAATTGGTTGGCTATTTGGACAGTATTGGAAATGTTATGACAATGTACCCGAATTCCGATACAACAGATTCCGCATTATACGCGCGCGCGATTGCGCGAATGCAAACGGGCGATCTGGACACGGCAATAACGGGCACCAAGACATTAATATCCCGCAATCCGGACAATCCGTATTTTTATGAATTATTGGGTGATTTAGAATATCAATTGGGCCACTATGACGCCAGTGTCGACGCATACGAAAAATCATTAACATTAACGGCGCGCGCCCCACAAATAGAAACCGCGTTGGCGTTGGTTTTAACGGAACGTGCCCAAGACGGTGATTGCGAACGTGCCATAGAATTATGCAAGCGTTCTTTACTGACGGCCCCGATGCCAATGACGTATTGGGTTTTGGCGCGTGCATACGGCGATGACGATGGGCGTTCGGATTGGGCACGTGCAGAATATTACCACATGATGGGGCGGGGCGAATTGGCGAAAAAATACGCCCGCCGTGCCCAGAAAAAATTACCCGATGACAGCCCGGAATATATAAAATCTGGTGATTTATTAAGATAAAAAAATCGCCCATACGGGCGATTTTTATTTCACGAACGAATAGTCCATTTCCAAATGGTTTGGATTGTATGTTCCGTTCATAATTGCCAAAGTATCTTCGACAATGACCAATTCTTCGTTGGTTGCAATCATAAATACTTTGACGCGACTGTCTGGTGTACTGATTTCCGCGTGGTCAACACCCTTGCGTGCCAACGCGGCCGCATTTTTTTCTGGGTCCAATTTCACCCCCAGTTCTTCCAGACCTTCACAGAATTTCGCGCGCAGATAGTCATCATTTTCACCGACACCCGCGGTAAATACCAACGCGTCAACATGCCCCAGTTCGGCCATATATCCACCGATGTATTTTTTTACATTGTGTGCTTCCATATCAATGGCCAAACGGCATTTGTCGTTTGTGTCCTTGTTAGATTCCACATCGCGACGATCAACGAAACATTCGGTCAAACCGATTAACCCAGAATCTTTGTTCAGATGTTTTTGCATCTGTTCCGGCGTTAATCCCAACCGTTCCATAACGTACAGAATTACACCCGGATCAACATCTCCCGGCCGTGTACCCATGGTCAGACCCGCCAACGGTGTCATTCCCAAAGACGTGTCCACAGAAATACCGTTTCTGATTGCGGTTGCGGACGCGCCCGAACCGATGTGCAACGTAATCAGGTTGCATTCATTTGCGGGCCGACCCAACAGTTTGGCCGCACGTTTAGAAACATACAGATGCGACGTTCCATGGAATCCATATCTGCGCACCCCCAGTTCTGTGTACCATGCGCTGGGCACGGCATAGCGATACGCGTAATCCGGCATAGTCTGGTGAAACGCGGTATCGAATACGGCGACCTGGGTTGCGTTTGGCAATAACTGTTTTGCGGTTATGATGCCCAGCAATGCGGACGGATTGTGCAACGGCGCCAACGGCGACAGTTCATCAATGGTCTTGATAACTTCGTCGGTAATTTCGACAGACGACGCAAATTTATCACCACCCATAACGACGCGATGTCCAACGCCACGAATTTCGTTCATATCAATAGATGCTTCGCGCAACATGAATAACACGACATTTAACGCTTCATCGTGGTTTTTCATTTCTGTATCTTTGCGCTGTTTGGTGCCATCCGGATATTTCTGGGTAATAAAAGAATCCGGCAACCCGATTTTTTCGACGTTTCCGCCAACGATGGCCTGTTTAGAATCCGCGTCAAAAACCTGGTACTTTAATGACGAAGAACCACAATTCAATGCAAGTATATACATGTTATCCCCTTTTTTTCTATGCGCGAAGCATAGCATACAGATTTATCTGTTTCAACAGTAAACTCGGAATAAAATGCGCCATTTGTCTTTGGTAATATTTGTGGATTGGCCGGTACTTTTATGACATACCCAGAACGTATTTCCGCCGGTGGGTAATTTGACGTGCAACCCCATGTCGTCGACCCAGATGTTTGGATGAATTACCCCCAGGTTATTTATTCCGAATGCAAACGCGTTGTCGTTTGGACTGTACCCGGCATCGGCCGCCTTGCAAACTAATATTGCCTGGGCGAATTTAGGGGTTATATCGTCGGCATCGGAAAATACGTATTCTGTACCCGCGCTGGCGGGGATGTTCAGTTCGGGTGTTGTTTTAATCACCAACGGCGCCGTCCCATATTGTTGAAATAACGATTGCCAGAATTCGGCCGGCACATCATTTATGTCAAATTCGTTATCATCGTCATCCCCGGGAACGCCGATTGTGCCATCCGCCCGTGCCAATGCGAACCCGCCCAGTGTTGTCCCATCGTGCACACGCAGTGTTTTTGCGTCTGTATCGAATGTAATTTCGCCGGCCATACCAGTAAAATTGTCGTTTTGTGCGGTTGTACCGCGTCTGATTTGCAATACTCTTGCCATTGTAAAAATCCTTTTGTTGTGTTGGGAATAATATGTTTGATGGTAAATAAAAACACCGCCAATGGCGGTGCTGTTATGTTCCGGATTATACCATAAATTGCGAATAAAATCAAGCCACCAATGAATACCTAGACAAATGTTGTGCAACTATTGCATCTTTGTTGGCGTCGAATTTGGCCTGTTTTTTCTTGGCACTGCCGAACATCCAAGAATACATAATCCCCGTGTGTGAATCACGCCCAGATTCCAACAAGTCCCAATATGCCATTAATTCTTTATATTTATCTTGGTGTTCCTGGTCCCAGTTTGCAACGGCATTATTACGCCGTTCGATATTCGCGGTCAGTTCGGCAACCAACTGTTTCGCATTTTCATATTCGCCAATATTGGTTGTTAAATCGTCTGCAATCTGTTGCGCGCTGTTGTAATCTCTTTCGGCGTTTTGCATATCCCTGGTGTATCGTGCAATATGCGCGCGCGCGTTGGCCAAATCATTGGCGGGAATTTGCGCACGTTCTTGGGTTATACGATTTATGTCGTTATTGTTTTTCTGAATCTGATTTTGCTTCTGTGTGCGTTGCATCATCAAGAAATTTGCATGGGCGCCGGCCACCGCGGGTTGCATACCAGCGAACGTGGCCGGGTTGTTTAATAACGCGTCAATCCCCGCAATATCATTGGCCAGGTTTGTATTATCGTTTTGTAATTGTACCAGCGCATTGTTAAAATCATCATCTTGGTCAATCAAGCCTTGGGCATCGTCGTGCAATTGTTTTGCATTTGTAAACGCCGTATGTTTTTGTTCCGCGTCATTTTTTGCGGTTTCTAAATCTGCCTTTTTCTGATCAATGGTCCCCGTGTTAAATCCGGCCTGTTCCAGGCGCAACAATGTATTTTCATGTGGCTGACGATTGGCGATATCAATTTGGTTTTCTGCGTTGCGTTGTGCAATTGCACTGTTGCGATCAGCATCGTTCTTGGCCACCCACGCGTCATGTTCCTTTTTCATGCGCCCGGTTTTACCGTTAAACTTACTGCCGTTCAGACGGATTGCATTCCCCACCCCCGCCAGAGCATACCCCGCGGTCAAGAACGTAAATCGTATTGTTTTGTCCATCGCGTTTGTGACAAACTTGACGCCTTCGTTTTTATTCCACGATAAACCGCCATCCGAAAATATTGTGAACAAACCCTTGTCCGCGCGCAGTGTATCCATAATCTTGCTGGTGGTGTATCCGTATTTGATTACAGACAAAACCTCCATCGCGGTTTTTGCTTCATCAATTTTGTTTTCGCGCACGGCGCGCATAACCATTTCTTCGATAATTGCCCCCATTTGGCGCCCATTTTTTAACGCGCCTGCGAATGCCTTGGGCATGGTGGATTCGATATCACCCAACGCCTTGGTCATCCAGTCGAAATGATCCACCGCCCGCGGTGATTTATACATCAGGTTTTTTTTGATATCACCCGTTTTTTCTTTCAACAGTTTGGACAACCCGTCGGTTGGACTGAACTTTGTCCCATCAATTGCCTTTACAATCAATTTGGCCGACGGCGAAAAATACAACCGGTCGCCACGCAGTTTCGTGTACTTGTCCATATAATCGGACCAAGTATCACTGACGCTTTTTCTTATTTGTTGAAATGGTGTCAGTTCATCATCGCGTTTCGGCGGGACATAATCTTTGCTGTCCTTGTTGGCAAAGTCTATGTTTTCATTTGCCAAATCCACGAATTTAGAAATTTTGCCATCGTCATATTTTTTGAACTCGTCAAAGATTTTGGATTCCTTGGCCAGCGTATTCAGCAAATCTTTATAGTTGCGTTGAAAATACGCCAACTTTGCCGGGTCAATCTGGGCAGAATCAAATCCCTGGTACGTGTCGTTAAAATCCGGGACGTCTTGGGGTTGAATACCGATTGCCTGTTGAAAATCAGACTGATTTCCATACACGGTCAGATATTGCGCAATTGTTTTGATTTTATCTTGGAATGTCGGATCGCTGTTATACTTCTTGGAACTGATACCGGACATCAGGTCTGAAAACGAAAAATCGCCGTCCAACAACCCCCACTGTTTCAGATAAATTTCCAACCCGCGTCTGTATTTAGTCAGGAAATCCTTAAATTTACCGTTAATTTCTTGTTCGGCAACCTGGTTCGCGACGTTGTTAGAAAACAGATGAGACGTCGCATTTCCAAAATATTCGTCCAAAAATGCGGTGGCCTTGGCATTTTCGCGAAAAGATTTCCGACGACTGGCCATTTTACGAAATGCGTTTTGGAATGCCTTGAATAACTTTTCCCAATCGCCGTTTTCCATAAAGAACGCATCATTTTGGTCGGTGGGGTCGGGCATTGCATTTTGCACCCAACGGTTTATGGCCGGGTCCAGATGCATCAGTTTCTTTTTCCAATCCTTCATATGGCCACGGAAATCATCGGCCTTTACATACACATCGAACTGAGCCCGAACCTCGGGTGGCATGGTGTTAAAGCGCCGTTGCATATAATACTGCAACAAAAAATCGTCCATTGATACGGCCATAATGCAATCCCTTAATCTATCCCACTAATTATAGTCTTTTTATGGGTAAAATTCAATATTTTCAATACAAAAGTGTGCAAAAATAGGCTATAATTCCAACAACGGATGGATTGGAATGAACAAAAAATCTGAATTGCGTCGTTTTCTGCGCAATGTGTATGGTTATTCTTTTTTTAACAAATTAATACTGCTGACGCCGGTCTACGCCATATTTATGCAAGAACATGGTCTGACGGATATCCAGTTGGCGTTGATGTTTGTGATTTTGTCGGCTGGTACGTTTTTGACACAAATCCCTGTTACGTGGATAACAAATAAATTGGGTACCAAACCGGCAATATTGCTGGGCCAGTTGTTAAAGGCACTGGCGTTCGTTTTATGGTTGGTTTGGCCGACATTTTGGGGCTTTGCCATCGGTATGTTTTTGTGGGGTGTCGAATGGGCGTTCTTTAATGTTTCGTTCGAAGGTATGGTGTACGACGAATTGCGTGCGCGCCACCATGGGCGTATGTACGCACGTGTGCTGGGAACGCGATATAATTTACAGGCCATTGGTACGGCGCTGTCGGCGTTCGGTTCATTGCTGATGTTTGCGGGTTATGGTTGGATAACATTTGCGTCGTTGGTGGCGTTGGGATTGTCTTGTGTCTGTGTGATGCGTATGCGCCTGCGGTCTGGGGCGGGCGATAAACCGCGCCACCGTAAAACGAATTTTGTAAAATTATTCAAAACAGGCGTTCGTATCTGTGGGCGTACACCGTGCATTTTGCTGATGCTGTTGTTAAGTCTGTTCGTCGCCAATATCGCGTATCTGGATGATTACCTCAGTCCTATTGGTGTCGAAATCGGTATGCCGGTGGAATTTGTCGGAATGAT
The DNA here is from genome assembly GCA_944389345.1 of uncultured Alphaproteobacteria bacterium. Lineage (GTDB taxonomy): Bacteria > Pseudomonadota > Alphaproteobacteria > Rs-D84 > Rs-D84 > Enterousia. The sequence continues at coordinate 12,809 of CALXMA010000013.1, forward strand.
TCAGTTCTTTATTTTGGGCTGTGCCGTCCTGGGCCAGACATTTGCGTATCGCTTTGCACGGGTTCGTGATTGGATTTTGTATTTGACAATATGTGCGGGCGGGGTGGCGTTTATTGTGTTTTCACTGTTTTATTCTGTGGCTGGGTTGTGGGCGCTGGGCGTGGCGTATGTGTTGTTCAGTGCGGTAAACGTATTGCTGTATTCGCGATTCCAAGATTTCTTGCCGACAACATATCGGTCTGTGATTTTGTCGTTATACAGTATCGGTGATAACCTGGTCTATATTGGAACGTGCCTGGTCATCGGATTGGGTGGTATGCTGGGCAGTTGGCGTTACAGTGTATTGATATTGGGAACCGTATTGGTCGGCGTTGGATTGTGGGCATTACTGTTTATTAGGGATAAATGCGAATTGGTGCCGTCCCCCGGACGTAATGCGCCAAAAACCTCGCATCCCACGGGCAAGGCATAGGTTCCTGTGCAATTATATCACCATACGTAATATAATGCGCGTATGGCGATAAATATCCAAAACGTATTGTTGAAAATGATACCGTACGTGCTGTCTGTGGCGGGCGGGGTGGCACTGTTTGTGTTCACAATGGACGAAATAAAAAATCCAGATGTCACAGATTTGATAAATAATATATCTGCATCATTACTGTCTATACCGGTTGTGTTTTTGTTTTATGATTATGCGAATTATCGTGTGTCGCGTCGCCTGAAACAAAACAGTGCGAATAATACCGATAATACACGCCAACGTTCGAACGGAAAACGCAACAATAAAAAATAACGCGCACGATTATTTTTTCTTGATTTTTTGTTTTTTATATGTCAGAATTAGCGCCGAACTTTGGAAATGATGACCATTGGTCGTCATTCCAGTTCAGTTTTGGGGACATAGCTCAGTTGGTAGAGCAAATGACTTTTAATCATTGGGTCCAGGGTTCGAGTCCCTGTGTCCCCACCAGAAATATAAACCGCGCCCACCCGCGGTTTTATTTTTTTTTGTTTGGGTAAAACGAACAAGAACCCCGCCACAGGGTTCGACAACGTAATTTTTTATTGCAAAAATTGTGGGGTGTGATTATATGGTTGTGGGCGAAGTATCGCCCATGTTTGCAGGAATGTTTCAAGGTACATTCTGGACGCAAACTGCGCGGGGACCCGGCTGTTGTAATGTACGGTCATGGTGGTCCCCGCTGTTTTTATACCGTCGCGCGTCATCAGAATTTTATTGCCAGAGCAAAATATTTTATATAAACTGTACATTGATGTGGGGAATTCCTGCATCGGGGTGTCGAAACCCGTTAAACTAGCGTCATGCAACTGACGAAAAAGACTCCAATCTCCTTGGTTGGAGGGCTTGCGAATATATTGAATAAGCAGCACTATTCTAGTTTATAGTTTCGAACCTCCAACCACCTGAATTTTTCTGGTGGTTTTTTCATTCACGAATGAAACCAAGGGAGGAATCGAATGAAAACAATATTGCCACTGGTTGCAATCATAATGACCGGGGTTGGAATTGTGGCGAACGGCCCCGTGTGGGCGTTCGGTGTGACAAGCAAAGGGTGCATGTTAAACTTTTGCACCGCCGATGCAACCCAAGTAACGTGGCCAAGAAGTTGTGCCACCACAGAATCACTGGGGTGCATTGATACGGAGGAGAGCAGTGGTGACCTCATTCCCACCGGCGGGAAAAAAGAATACAAATCGTGTAAAACATGTCCGTCGGGATTTACGCGTAAGGCCATGACAGCAAATGTCAGTGATGAATGTGGAACCCTGACCTGGTACACGTGCGGAATGGAATGCGATGGCACGTGTGACAATTGTTACTCAACAACGTGGATCAGAGGTTTGTATAACATAGAATCGCGTACCGTTGCGACATGTAATACCCAAACATGCGTATGTACCAAGAAGACCGAGCATCGGTGTTCCGCGGGATATTACGGCACGGTTGCATTGGTAAGCAGTTCGGCTTGTACCCAGTGCCCATCGCCCGGAACATCGGCCGCGGGTTCGACCAGTCAATCTGATTGTTATATCCCGGCCGGAACCACCGGGTCGGACAGTACGGGCACGTATAAATATACGTCCAATTGTTATTACTGATGCATTTCCCCCAAAAAACATTCCCCCATTTTGGGGGAATGTTTTTGTTATATAAAATAGATTGATATTCATTTATTTGACGAATAGAATCCATGTATGCCGAAATATTTTGATGCACATTGTCATTTACAGAATGCCACGGACATTCCGGGCGTGTTGTCGCGGGCGGAATCTGTCGGGTGCGCGGGGTGCGTTTGTAATGCAACGCGTCCGTCGGATTGGAATGCGGTTTTGGAAATTGGGCGCGTGTGGTCGTGTGTGCGGTGCGCGATTGGGGTGCATCCTTGGTATATTGGTGAATGTTCCGCGAATTGGGATGTTGTGTTTCGTCAAACTTTGATGACGGACAAAAAAATCATGGTTGGCGAAATCGGACTGGACATTAATCATCCGGATATCACGGCCCAAGAACGTATTATGGGGACCCAGATGGAAATTGCGCATGAATTGTCGCGTCCTGTTTGGATTCATTGCGTTGGTGCATGGGATCGTGTTTTGCATATAATTAAATCATTGGGGGCGCATCGGCCACCGGTGATGATAATGCATGCATTTGCCGGTACGCCCCAGATACTGCATCAATTAATGCGATATGACGATGTTTATGTATCATATTCGCCGATGATTTTGGATGCGCATCGAACGAAATTAATTGATACGGTTCGGACCACGCCGTTAAATCGTATTTTGGTGGAAAGTGATGGTTCGGACCCCGCGGTCGTTACGGATGTTGTTGCCAGAATTGCGGAAATTCACGGTATTGATACAGATACGGTTGCAAATACGGTTTTCAAAAATATTGGGGGGATTTTATCAATATGACACGCCTGGCCAGAACCAAGTTATTATTCGGTGCGGATGCCGTAAAAAAATTACAGAACGCCACGGTTATGGTTGTTGGGTGTGGTGCGGTCGGTTCCTTTGCTGTCGAGGCCTTGGCCCGAACAGGCATCGGCAATCTGGTGCTGGTTGATTGTGATACGGTCGCAGAATCTAATATTAATCGTCAATTGATTGCGCTGGATTCGACACTGGGGCGGTCAAAGGTTTCTGTGGCGGCCGCGCGTATTCATGATATAAACCCAGACATAAATGTTGTGGCGATAAATATGTTTTTTGATGCGTCGTCTGAATTGGATATTCGCCCAGATTTTGTCATAGACGCCATTGATACGGTTCCGTCAAAAATAGATTTATACCAATGGTGCAATGCGCGTAATATCCCGTTTGTGGCCAGTATGGGGGCGGGGCGCAAGACTGACCCGACCCAGATACGAATTGCAAAGTTAAGTAAAACAACCGTTTGTCCGTTGGCATCGCGTGTGCGTAAATTGGCGCGTGAACACGGTATCCCAGATTTTGATGTTGTGTATTCGACTGAAAGCCCGTGTGGCCCGGCGGATGGCAAAGAATTCGGGTCGCTGATAACCGTGACGGGCGTGTTTGGATTGATGTTGGCGGGGTGGGTGATAAACCACATAACGGGCATATGTCAGAACGGGGCAATTTGTTCCCGTTAATACGAAAAAAATCTAATATTTCTGCGGGATTGGTATGTTTTCCTAAGTGTCTAATTGCGATTGCAAATGGTGCGCTGTGGCGGTATAATATTTGTGTCCCGACACGACTGTCGGGCGCATTAGTACCATCACAAATTAAAACACAGGGAGAAACAAAAGATGAGAGAGTTAACCACATACGTATTGATACCGTTGACCATAATTGGCGCGATAAACTGGGGGCTGATAGGAATATTTGGCTTTGACCTGGTGGCGTTTATTTTTGGTCCGGCCACCATTGCCAGTGCCATTGTGTACAGCATAATTGGTATTGCGGCGTTGGTATGGGTGATTTTGATGATTATCGACAAATCAAAATCGCGTCGTGACGATTAATGCCTGTGAATCGATTTTCATGTCATCGGCCCCGTTACGGGGCATTTTTTTTGGTATGGGGCACATGTATTGTTCGGGATATATTCAAAATAAAATCATTGCTTTTACGTATTTAAGGCTGTAATATATGCGCGATACGTTGCGAATAATCTTATAAAGAATTGGAAAATGATGGAAACTAAGCGACTGTTTTTATTTGCAGGCTATGACAAAGACGGCATTATTGATGAAACGCTGTTGCATTATTTGCGTTGCCTGTCCCAGTTGGGTGATATTGTATTTGTGATGGACAGTAATGCCACCCCAACCGAATTGAACAAGGTCAAAGATATACCGAATGTTTTATACGCGGTGGCCACGCGCCATGGTGAATACGATTTTGGTTCGTACAAGCGTGCGTACATGTGGGCGGACGAACAGGGCATTTTGAACAATTACGATTGGGTGTACCTGGTAAATGACAGTGTGTACGGCCCGCTGTTCGATGTAAAACCGGTGTTGCTGGATTTGGAATCACGCGGTGTTGATTTGGTTGGTATGACGGATTACCAAGATCACCATACATTGCCACATATTCAATCGTGGTTTGTTGGCATGACGCGTCGGGTTGCGACGGCTGATTTTATGCGTGAATTTATAGCCGGCATCCATCGCGAAACGGAAAAGGCATTGATTGTCCTGCGGTATGAGGTTGGGTTATCCCAGACGGTTTTGCGCCATGGTTATAAAATGTCCACGATTATCGCGGGCCAGAATGGCGATGTATGCCATGCGTTGTACGCATGTCCCACGCATGCATTGCATGCGAATGTGCCGTTTATTAAAAAGGCTGGATTGCAAAATCTGGGCGGATTGCTGTATTTGTACCAGTATACGACGGAAAAATTTGCTGACGCGATTAAGCAAAATGCGACGCGTACAAAATTGCCGATTACCACGGCCCGGACCGAGGCGTCTGAGCCCAGATACAGAAAGCATTATCGTTTAACAATATGGTCTGTGCCGTTGTTGACCATTTATCGCCAGAAACAGGATAATATATCATTGGTTTGCTACAAGTCATACCTGTTTGATATAATCCCACTGTGCAAGATTTTCAGAAAATTTAACTAGAAATTATTATTCAGTTATTGACGCGTGATTGACATGGGCAAAGAAAATAATAAAAAATCTAAATCAATCTTCAAATTGACTGAAAACACGTTCGTGCGCAGTTATCGGCGTATGTGGCCGTATGTAAAGCCGTATTGGTTTCGTGGTTTGCTGTCGGTTTTGTTGGCGATTCCAATCGGTGCCCTCGAAGGTGTTATTGCCATGTCGCTGAAACCATATATGGACCTGGTTATGATAGATAAATCTATCGAAGCCGCATGGTACATCCCGCTGGTTATTGTGCTGTTTACGTCATTACAGGGTGGTCTGACATATTTTGCGAATTACCTGAATACTTGGGTCGGGTTAAAGATTACCAATTTGTTAAAGATGGATTTGTATAAAAAGATGTTGTCTTTTGAAACAGATTTCTTTAACAAGCGCAATTCCGGCGACGTTATGTTTATGTTTAACAATAATGCGGAATTGGCGTGTTCTGGACTGTTGACCAATATAAAAAACTTTGTCCAGAAATTCTTTACCGCCGTATCATTGATATTTGTTCTGTTTTATAATTCTTGGCAATTGGCATTGGTGTGCGTGCTGATTTTGGTCGGCGCATTTTTACCAATGACAACGTTAAAGAAAAAGATTCAGGGTCTGTTTAATCATTCTATTGTGGCAGATTCTGCATTGTTGACGGTGTATAATGAATCTTATGCGGGCAATAAAACAATTACGGCATATAACCTGGACGATTATCAGGAACGCAAATTCCAGGGTGTGTTGAACGGTGTGTTTGATTTACGTATGAAATTGTTTCAGCGTACGCGTTGGCTGACACCTGTTATGCATATTATTCTGTCAATTGGTATTGGCGCGGCAATATGGTTTGGTTCTTATTTGGTTCTGAACGGTTTTATCACCAGTGGCAGTTTGGTATCATTTTTGACCGCGTTGATTATGTTGTATAACCCGATGAAAAGTTTGGGTTCCAATTATAACAATGTGTTGATGTCTTTTATGGCGATTGAAAACGTGTTCAAAATCATGGACAGTACGCCCGCCATCGCAGACAGAAAAAATGCCACAGAAATGCCTGCGACACATAACACAATCGAATTCAGAAATCTGTCGTTTGAATACAATGCGGGCGTTCCGGTGTTAAAGAATATAAATCTGACCGTGAAACATGGGGAAATTATCGCATTGGTTGGTAATTCTGGGGGTGGCAAGACAACGTTGGTCAGTTTGTTGCCACGTTTCTATGACCCGACGTCTGGGGGAATATATGTTGATGGCACGGACATTCGTGATTTTACATTAAAATCTTTGCGCAAAAATATCGGTGTCGTGTTCCAGGATAATTTCTTGTTTGCGGGTTCTATTCGTGAAAACATCTTGCTGGGGAACGAAGACGCAACCCCGGAACAGTTGAATACCGCGATAAAAATGGCGTGTCTGGACGGATTCATAGGCAGTTTGAAAAACGGCCTGGATACGCAAATTGGCGAACGCGGAATATTGTTGTCTGGTGGACAGAAACAACGTGTTGCCATCGCGCGCGCATTTTTGAAAAACGCCCCAATTTTAATCTTGGACGAGGCGACGTCCGCCCTGGATAACAAGTCCGAGGCCGTTGTCCAGCGTGCCATAGAAAACTTGATGCAGGATAAAACCGTGTTTGTAATTGCACACCGTTTGTCGACAATACGTAACGCGTCAAAAATTGTTGTTGTGAACCAGGGTGAAATTGTTGAATCTGGGACACATGATGAATTGGTGAAACGTGAATGCGGGGCGTATAAAACGCTGTATGATATGCAGTTCAAATGTCGCACGCCCGCGCCAGACGCAACGATATAGGTATGTGAAAATAAATATGCAATAAAAACGGGCCAGACCGCCCGTTTTTGTTTTTGCATAAATGAATCACGTGCATCCTTGGTGCTTACCGTTGTTACGGGACACATTTTGCATAAATAAATTGCACGTATTTTGTGCTCTTCGTCTTGCCGTTTACGATACATAAATGAATCACGCGCATTCTTTGTACTTGCTGTTGTTATGGGAAATACTTTACATAAATAAATTGCGCGTATTTTGTACTCGTCGCCTTGCCGTTTACGATACATAAATGAATCACGCGCATCCTTTGTACTTGCTGTTGTTATGGGAAATACTTTACATAAA
>CALXMA010000014.1 GCA_944389345.1 uncultured Alphaproteobacteria bacterium
AAACGGGGCAAATGCCCCGTCTTTTTTTACTTGTAATAACAATTAGATGTGTATTTATACGTGCCAGTACTGTCCGAACCGGTGGTTCCGGCCGGAATATAACAATCAGACTGACTGGTTGAACCCGCGGCCGATGTTCCGGGTGATGGGCATGGTGCACAGGCGGTTTTGTTTGATGCGCTGGGGTTGCCATAGGCGCCGGCAACACAACGGTAATTTTGGCCATGCATACAAAAATTGCCCACACATTCGGCGGTTGCTTCGCATTCGACATACGAATTGGCGCCAACGCCGCATGAACTCCAACCAGTTGTGGTCGGTTTGCAGGTTTCTGGGGTGCATTTGTCAATATCAATACCTGTATCCTGGACACATTTTCCACCGGGGCATTGCGAATCTACTGAGCACGTTGCACCAGCCTTGGTTCCACCAAAACAAATACAACCTGGTGTTCCTATACCAATTGCGATGCAGGATGTGGGGCTGATTATTTCTAGTGCCTTGGCGATGTTGGGCATTGTGGTTAGTATCGCAAATATCCCGATGTGTAATATAAAATTTGTTTTCATTGTCTGGACTCCTGATGTTTTTCGAAATGAAAAACCACCAAAAAATTTGGTGGTCAGGAGGTTGATGACAATTACAGGAATTGTGTTGTGTATTATGTATTCCACAACCCTCCTGACCAAAATCAGGAGTTTACTTTTCATCGCAATAATAAAAACAGCGCAACCGCGCCGACATTTTTATCTTAACGTGTTGGCGCGCCTTTTGCAAATATATTTTTATATGCGACTATTGCAATTTTTTATATTTTTTCTATATTTACAGATACTATGGCTGGGATAATAAAAATTCGCGGTGCACGCGAAAATAATCTTAAAAATATCGATTTGGACATACCAAAAAACAAATTGGTGGTCTTTACAGGCGTGTCCGGTTCGGGCAAATCGTCGCTGGCGTTTAATACAATATATGCCGAAGGACAACGGCGGTATGTTGAATCGCTGTCTGCGTATGCACGCCAGTTCTTGGATATGCAGAAAAAGCCCGATGTGGATTTAATAGAAGGTTTATCCCCCGCAATTTCAATCGAACAAAAAACAACGTCTAAAAATCCGCGTTCTACCGTTGGTACCGTGACGGAAATTTATGATTATCTGCGTTTGTTGTGGGCGCGCATCGGGGTGCCCCATTCGCCGGTCACAGGTTTGCCGATTAAATCCCAGACTATTCCAGAAATGGTTGATTGGACCATGAAAATACCCGCAGGGGTGAAAATATTTATCATGGCACCGTTGATACGTGAACGCAAAGGCGAATATAAAAAAGAAATTGCATTTTTGGTAAAGCAAGGCTATCAACGCGCAATCATAGATAATGAACTGTATGATTTGTCGGGTGTGCCACCGTTAGATAAAAATAAAAAGCATACCATCATGGTTATCGTCGACAGATTACAGATGCCGGCGGTTGATGCGTCTGATACGGATATAGAAGAATTCCGTTCCCGTATGTTCGCGTCGTTCGAAGGGTCATTGCGTTTGGTGCCGGGGTCCGTTATGGTGCGCCGTTTGGACACAAACGAAGATATCTTGTATTCCCAGAATTATGCATGCCCCGTCAGTGGATTTACCGTGCCAAAAATAGAACCGCGGTTGTTTTCTTTTAATGCGCCAATGGGGGCGTGTCCGTCGTGCGATGGGTTGGGTGTTCAATTGAATATGTCGCCAGATTTGGTTATTCCGGATCCATCAAAATCTATCTTGGATGGTGCAATCGCGCCGTGGTCGCGTGGCGGAATGTTAAGCCAGTTTGATCACCTGTTGGACGCATTACATAAAAAATACAAGATTCCGTTGTCTAAGCCGTGGCACACGCTGACGCAACAACAAAAAGATATTATTTTATACGGTACCGGGGACGAGCCTATTAAAATTAACTGGAATGGGTTTGTTTATGAAAAACCGTACGAAGGGGTTATCCCAAATATAGAACGCCGTTGGCGCGAATCTGATTCCGAAGCCGTACGCAGTGAATTGGCCAAGTATCAATCAGAAAAACCGTGCCCGGTTTGTCATGGCAAGCGTTTGAATATCCAGGCGTTGTGTGTGAAAATTTATGGATTGGATATTATGGACGCGTGCGATATGGCCGTTGATCAGTCTTTGCAATGGTTTACGGATTTACCAAATCATTTAACACAAAAAGAAAACGACATCGCACGTGTTATCTTGCGCGAAATTACCAGTCGTTTACATTTCTTGCAAAATGTTGGGTTGGGATATTTAACGTTATCACGTATGTCTGGGACGTTGTCTGGGGGCGAGGCGCAACGTATTCGTTTGGCGTCGCAAATAGGCAGTGGGTTATCGGGCGTTTTGTATGTGTTGGACGAACCGTCTATTGGTCTGCACCAAAGTGATAACGATAAATTGTTGGATACGTTAAAAATGTTGCGCGACAAAGATAATACTGTGGTTGTCGTGGAACATGACGAAGACGCAATGCGGACGGCGGACTATCTGGTTGATATTGGACCGGGGGCCGGAATTAACGGCGGGCACGTTGTTGCCGCGGGGACACCGCAACAGGTTATAAAAAACAAAAATTCGTTGACGGGGCAATATTTGTCGGGTAAACGCAAAATAGATGTACCAAAAAAACGTCGCAGTGGAAATGGGCATGTTATATCGGTCCAGGGCGCGCGTGAAAATAATCTGAAAAATATCAGTGTTGATTTTCCGCTGGGCGAATTTGTTGCGTTGACCGGGGTGTCGGGGTCTGGGAAATCTACGCTGTTATTGGATACGTTATATCCGGCATTAATGCGTGCGTTATACAATTCTAAATTAGAAACCGGGGCGCATGATATTATTCGGGGTATGGAATATGTGGACAAGGTTGTAGATATTGATCAATCGCCAATTGGACGTACACCACGCAGTAATCCCGCAACATATACAGGTGTGTTTTCTAATATCCGTGATTTCTTTGCCGGATTACCCGAAGCCAAGGCGCGTGGGTATGGTCCGGGACGGTTTTCGTTCAATGTCAAGGGTGGACGGTGCGAGGCATGTCAGGGCGACGGCCAGATAAAAATCGAAATGAATTTCTTGGCCGATGTGTATGTGGAATGCGATAAATGTCATGGTGCGCGGTACAACGATGAAACGTTGGCGGTAAAATACAAGGGTAAATCTATTGCCGATGTGTTGAATATGACCGTCGAAGAAGCGTACAGATTTTTCAGCAGTGTCCCGCAAATTGCACGCAAGTTGGAATTGCTGAAACGTGTCGGATTGGACTATATAAAACTGGGGCAGAGTTCGTTGGATTTATCCGGGGGCGAGGCACAGCGTATAAAATTGTCCAAAGAACTGGCCGCGCGCAGTACAGGGCAAACGATTTATATATTGGATGAACCGACCACCGGATTGCATTTTGCAGATATTAAATTGTTGCTGTCTGTGTTGCATGAATTGGTTGACCAGGGGAACACCGTTATCGTCATAGAACACAATCTGGAAGTTATTAAAACAGCGGACTGGATTATCGATCTGGGGCCGGGGGGTGGCGCCAATGGTGGACGTGTCGTTGCAACGGGAACCCCAGAACAGGTTGCAGATAACCCAGAATCTTTGACGGGAAAATATTTGAAGAAGTATCTGGACAAAGCGCCCAAGAACAAATAAAGTAAACTATATATCTAGACCAAGGAGTTTATAGAATGTTTGGCTTTGGAAAAAAGAAAGCAGGAAAAACAATTGATACCGTCGCAACGGAAAATACAAATCCGAATATCGATGAAAAAGAACTGGAAAAAATGGAGGCCAAGATTCCAAGCGGTATGAAAGAAACCGCCCAGCGCATGATGTCTGGACAATTCGATATGAATGATATGCTGGCCCAATTAAAACAAATTAAAAAGATGAGCAATTTCAGCGGGCTGTTGAAAATGGTGCCCGGTATGTCGGGTGCGGTGGCCGCCATGAAAGAAAAAATTAAAGATGGCAGTGTCGATGCACAAATTAAAATACTGGAAGCAATGACCGCAACTGAACGCGCAGACCCAGAAAAAATATTCGCCAATGCCAAGGCACGTATTGCCGAAACCGCGGGGTGTTCTGTGCGCGATGTTGAACATATTATCAAACAATATACTAAAATGCGCCAACAGATGGCTATGTTGCAAAAAATGGGGGGAATGGATGCGGTTATGGAACGAATGAAGGCGCAGGGGAACTAGATGAATTGGAAAGATTTTCTGAACGGGAAAATATGCCAGATAAAACATGCGTTTGATTGGACACCTGTGGCGGTCAAGGCGCCGTGTCGCCGGTGTGAAGTATACAAGGATGTTGGACGGGTTTTGTTGGGATATGAAGTAGAGGTTACTTATTTATATCATGGAACAAAAAAGCGGTTGTTTACAACTGATGAAGACAAGGCCTGTATCGTATCGCGCAAGCGTGCATTAAGAAACGCAATGGAATTTTACAAGACAACCAAGGAGAGAGTTATAGAATACAAAAAAGGACGACAACAATGAATATAAACCTGAGAAAAATTTTTAATTGGGATATAGATACCGTGTACGGACCATTTACCGTGTATGAAAAACCCGTCTTTGGGGACAGTCAGGTTGCCGGGTATAATGTTGTTGTGAAATATAAATATCACGGGTCGCGGAATTTCTTTTTTGATATTGATTGCGAACGGTTGTGGGCACTGTATCGTCATCCCAAGGTCGCCGCACGTGTGTTCGCAGAAAAAATGCGCGAAAAACAAGCGATTCAGGAAAAACAAGCCGTTGCACGTCAGAAATAATAATCCAGATGAAAATTCTGAATAAAAAAATTGCATCAAAAAAATCTTCGGTCGCGTGGATTCAACGCCAGGCGGCCGATCCGTATGTTGCGCGGGCGCATCGTGATGGATATCGGGCGCGTGCCGTGTACAAATTAATTGAAATAAACGAAAAATACAAATTTCTGAAAAATGGTCAGGTTGTGGTCGACCTGGGGGCGGCGCCGGGGTCTTGGTCGCAATATGTGATGCGTGCGTTTCCGCGGTCGCGTGTCTTTGCAATGGATTTGTTGGAAATTTCACCAATCCCAGGCGTCGAATTTTATCAGGGGGATTTTACAGGTGACGATGCGCTGGGTTGGTTGGTTGAAAAGTTAAATTTGCCGACTGATGGCGCGACGCATGGAACGGTTGATGTTGTGTTGTCTGATATGGCGCCTAATACCGTTGGGCATAAAAAAACAGACCATTTGCGTCAAATGGTGTTATTGGAATACGCGTTTGATTTTGCGTGTCGTGCGTTAAAGCCTGGTGGTGTGTTTGTTGCAAAATCTTTTACAGGTGGTACGACAAACGAATTATTAAAACAGATAAAAGAACGGTTTGATTCTGTGCATCATATCAAACCGCCCGCATCGCGCAAGGACAGTGTCGAAATGTTCATCGTTGCGATTGGATTTCGTGGGTAAAAAATAAATCACCAAAACGGTGATTTATTTTTTTATCTGTTCGGCTGCGGTGCGTGCCAATTCGTCACAGCGTTCGTTAAATTCTTCGCCGGCATGTCCGCGCACCCATACCCAATGAATTTTTCGCCCCATTGCCAATTCATCCAACTGTTGCCACAATTCTTTGTTTTTAACAGGTTTTTTTGCGGCCGTTTTCCAGTTGTTATTTTTCCACTGGGGTATCCAGATTTGCATGCCGTTTTTTACATACTGGCTGTCTGTGTGCAGTTCAATTTCCCGGTGATGCTTGGTCGCGTACAGTGCACGTATCACCGCCGTTAATTCCATACGATTGTTTGTTGTGTCGGGTTCGCCACCACTGCGTTCGGCAATGTCTGTGCCGTTTGTTGCAATAAATGCCCATCCCCCCGGACCGGGATTGCCAAGACAACTGCCATCTGTCCAAATTTTTAACATTTTTTATAATCCTGTTTTGTGATATAATATCATAAAATGAGATTTGATGCCAAACAATTGAAAGAAATGTCTATGTCTGTGCGTGCGCATGCAATCGATGCGGTTCGGCGCGCGGGGTCGGGGCATGTCGGAATTGTGTTGGATGCGTCTGATATAATTACCACTGTGTATGCTAATTTTTTGCGTCGGGGACGGGATTGGTTTGTTCTGTCTGCGGGACATGGCAGTGCGATGTTATACGCCGTATTGAAGTTGGCGGGGTATAAAATCGGTGATTTAGATACTTTTCGGCAATTGGGCGGATTGCCGGGGCATCCAGAATACGGTATTGATGGGGTTTATGCGACAACGGGTCCATTGGGCCAGGGGATTGGAAATGCCGTTGGAATGGCGTTGGCGGAAAAAATACGCGGTACGGACGGCGTGGTGTATTGTCTGTGCAGTGATGGCGATTTAATGGAAGGTGTTGCCGCCGAAGCAATTGCCGTGGCCGGGTTGTACAAATTAAATAATCTGGTGCTGGTATGGGATGATAATGGTTACAGCATAGATGGCGTTGCGTTGGTTGATATTGATATGCCGGCGCGGATGCGTGCGGCGGGGTGGAATGTTGTACAGTGCGCCGGGGATAATTTTAATGCAATAAATCGCGCACTGGGGGGCGCCCAGAAATCATCAGAACCAACATTTATCGTCGCGCACAATGTTATCGGACGCGGATCCAGTTTGGCCGATTCTGCGCGGGCGCATGGCATGGAATTCGGCGATGCAGAAATGATGTTGTTGGTGGAAAAAAATATTTCGCCGTTGGGTGATGTGTTATGGCAAGATGTCGCGAATTCTGATGATACAGATGCGCGTGAATTTGATGCGTCGCATATCGATGTGTTTAATGTGGTGGCACCCAATTTGGGAGATGTGGCGTCCACGCGGGAATTGTCGGGCGAATATATTACGGCATTGATTAATGCGGGCGTGAAATTAATCGGGGGCAGTGCGGATTTAGGGCACAGTACATGTGTAAAAACATCGGCCAGTATTGATATTCAGCCGGATAATTATTCTGGCAACTATTTGAATTATGGCGTGCGTGAACATGCAATGGGTGCCATTATGAATGGAATGGCAGCCACCGGGTTGCGACCGTATGGGTCTACGTTTTTAGTGTTCAGTGATTATATGCGACCGGCGATTCGTTTGGCGGCATTATCGGGGTTGCCGGTTATATATGTATTTACCCATGACAGTATTGCCGTTGGTCCGGATGGTCCAACGCATCAGCCGGTGGAACAATTGGCGTCATTGCGTTTAATACCTAATTTGAATGTTTATCGTCCGTGCAACGGGGACGAAGTTGCGTACGCATGGCGCAGTGCAATTAATAATGTTGATTCCCCCAGCGCAATTATTCTGTCGCGACAAAAGTTTAATCAGATTCCGTCCCCCGCCGGTGTTGATATGTCGCGTGGGGCGTATATCATTATGCCGGCCACGGCGCGACGTGTGCGGGTAACCATTATCGCCACCGGGGCCGAAGTCCCATTGGCGGTGGCGGTGGCAGAAAAACTGGGGGATGCCGTACAAGTGGTCAGTATGCCGTCTGTGGCGGATTTTCGTGCACAAGATGATGATTACAAAAATAAAATTTTGGCGGGCTATGTCGTCGTGATAGAGGCCGGCGTGTCTGCGTCGTGGTTTGAATTTGCCGATGCGGTGGTCGGTATCGATTCGTTCGGGGTGTCCGGGGCGGGGGACGACGTGTATGCGTATTGTGGATTTGACCCAGATACGATTTCGCGTGATATTTTGAAAAAATTAAAATAAAATCCGTTCTGATATGTCTGATTATGAATTCGTTTTATCTTCTGGTGAAACGGTGCCGGTTGTGATTACTGTGCGTCGGGGACTGCGTAATATAACTTTGCGTCCCAAGGTTCGGCCTGTGCGCGAAATTCATATATCAAAACCATGGGCGACGCCGGTGTCTGTGGCGTTACGATTTTTGGAACAAAAACGCGCATGGTGTGAACGGATATTTAACAATGCACCGCAAAAGGTTCGTGTGGTCCCGGGTGATGAAATAGAATTTCTGGGGATGCGTGTACGATTGTTGCATGACGGTACGCGTCGCGCAAACAGTTTTAGTTTGGATGATTCTGGGGGTGCGGTGTTGATTGTTGGGGGCGGGGCGGATATGTTTGAACGTCGGGTTCGTGATTTTATCAAGGCCAGATTTTTAGACACTGTAAAGCAAATGATACGTACCGCACCGCGTGAATTTTGGCCAAAGCGTATCGCAATACGGGATACTTCATCCCGATGGGGCAGTTGTTCCACCAGTGGAACGATGTCTTTTTCATGGCGGTTGGCGTTTGCACCGGTGGATGTTATGCGGTACGTCGTTATGCATGAATTGGCGCATCAAAAGCATATGGATCATTCGCCCGCGTTTTGGCACCAGGTGTCAGAACTGTATGGGTTTGGTGTGGAACGGGCAAAGCGATGGTTGGGGGTGCATGGGGCGGAACTGCATCGGTATTTTTGAAAAATCACCTTGAATATTCGGGATTTTTAGATATCATCATTCGTATGAAGAATACAGTTTGTGTTTGTCGTGCATTACATCACGCCCGTGCGGGCGATGGTTTATAGCGTTTTCGCATTCTTTGTGATATAATAAATCGGCGGTATTTTGCGCCACATTCCATACAGATATAAAAACAGGAAAAATAAAAATGGACTTAAAGCCAACAAAAACTTTATCGGGATTCATAGAATTATTACCCGCACAACAGCGGTGCTTTGACGAATGCGCCGTGCGTATGCAGAATGTATTGAAAACAGCCGGTTTTGTACATCTGGATTTACCCGCAATCGAACGGGCCGAAGTGTTGACCGATAAAGATAACTGGGACGAAATAGAAACACAAATGTTTCTGTTTCAAAAGGGCGATACAAAAATGGGATTGCGGTACGATGGAACCGTTGGGTTATCGCGGTATGTTGCCGGGCATATCAACGATTTGAACTTTCCATTTCGCGCGTATCAATTTGCGCGTAATTATCGCGGGGAAAGACCACAACGCGGTCGGTATCGCGAATTTTATCAGATGGATTTGGACATCATGGGCATCGATAATTTGTCCGAGAACTATGATGCGGAAATTGTCGCGACGTTGGCGCGCGCGTATGAATCTGTGGCCGAATTTATTGGGCCCGTGAATATTCGTGTTGGAAACAGACGTTTTTGGAATGCGATGTTTGCGTATTTGGGGTTGGATGATGCACAGGCGCGTAATGCGTTCGTCTTGATAGATAAAAAAGACAAGATGAATGATTTTATGGACGGGTTAATCGATGCCGTTGGCAAGAAATCTGCGGATGAAATTAATGGTGTCTTTACAAAGGGATATCGTGCGTTCGCCGGGGTGTCTGATGCGTTGGATTGTGCCATTGCAGAAATAGATGCGTTTATGGATTTATTAAAATCTATGGGGATTCAGAATGCGCAAATAGATTTGGGAATTATGCGCGGGCATGCGTATTATACCGGGATTGTGTTCGAATTTTTCTTGGACAATTTCCCAGAACTGGGCGCGATTGGCGGTGGTGGCCGGTACGAAGATTTGGCGTCCAAGTTTTCCAAGACTAAAATCATCGGTGTTGGGGCCGCGGTTGGATTTTCGCGTTTGATGGTGGCGTTAATGGATGCAAATCGTATTGATTTAACGCCGTTTATGCGTCCTGTGCGGGCGTGCGTTTTGGTGATGGGCGGTGAAAATGTGTCGTACGCGATGCGTGTGTTGGCCGAATTGCGCGGTGCGGGAATTCCGACAGTGCCATATTTGGATGCAAACAAAAAATTCAAAAATCAGATGGAATTTGCCGATAAAATCTGTGCGGATTACAGCGTTATCATCGGTGATGATGAACGGGTGGCAGATATGTTGACGGTCAAAGATATGAATACGGGGAATCAGCAGAAAATAAGCGTCCCAGATACAATCAAATTATTAAAAAAATAATGTGATGGTGCGATTATGGTTATGGCAATAGACGATAAATTAAAAGATATTTTGGCGCGTGCGTCTGAAATTGAGGCCAGTATGAATTCTGGGGATGTGTCGGGCGCAGAATTGACCAAGTTGTCCAAAGAATATTCCAGATTGTCGGAAATTTTACCGCTGATTCACGAATATTTCCAGGTGCGACAGGGTATCACCGATGCAAATGATTTGTTGCACGATCCGGAATTGCGTGCCGTCGCAACGGAACAATTGGCCGAACTGGAACACAGATTGCCAGATATAGAACGACAGTTGCAAATTGCGTTGTTACCACGCGACGAAGCCGATGATAACAGTGTTATTATGGAAATCCGCGCCGGTGTTGGCGGGGAAGAATCGGCGCTGTTTGCGGGGGATTTATATAATCAATATAAATCGTACGCGATGCGTCATGGATGGAAAACCGAAGTAATCGAAGAAAATCCAACGTCTTTGCATGGTTATAAAGAAATTATATTCAAAATTGATGGGGTGGGGGCGTACGCGCGTATGAAATTTGAATCGGGAATTCATCGTGTGCAACGTGTGCCCGAAACCGAGGCCGGTGGCCGTATTCATACCAGTGCCGCGTCTGTGGCCGTTATGCCAGAGGCAAAAGATATTGATGTTGTAATTGATGACAAGGATATTCGCATAGATGTTTTTCGTGCGTCTGGGGCCGGGGGGCAACATGTTAACAAAACCGACAGTGCCGTGCGTATAACCCATTTCCCAACCGGAATCGTTGTTACGTGTCAAAATGAACGCAGTCAGTTCCAAAATAAAACCGCGGCAATGGCGGTTCTGCGGTCTAAATTGTATGAAAAACAACGTAATGAACAGATTAACGCAAACAATGCGTCGCGTAAAAGTATGGTCGGATCGGGGGATCGCAGTGAAAAAATAAGAACCTATAATTTCCCGGAACAGCGCGTGACAGATCATCGTATTAAACTGACGCTGTATAAACTGGACGATATTTTGGCCGGTGGACCCGCGTTGGATGAAATGATAGACGCGTTGAATACCGCGGACCAATTGGAACGTCTGGCAAATATGGAATAATTAATGGCGTTTGCGACAATTATGTAATGCCCACGCGTGAATGCGTGGGTGTTTTTTTTTGAATTTGTACACGTCGGGATTACCACGGGGCGTGGGGCGATGTTTATTTCATCTTGCGATATTTCGCGGATTACGGTAATATATGTATGTCGGCGAGTGTTTCGCCGATGGGGTGTGGAAACCCTGCTTACGCGTCGGAATTGTTGAGAATGGCGCGCGGTTGCGCGTGTTTTCATTTAAGTACGACGAAAAAAACTCCTGATTCCAAAGGGTCAGGAGGGTCGCGAAATATAAAATACGCGACACAATTCGTAAGATTGTTTCCAACCTCCTGACCACCAAATGTAAAAAATGGTGGTTTTTTGTTTGAACAAAAAATGTCAGGAGATTGAAATGAAAAAACAAATAATCCCAAAAATATGCGCCGTCGCCACGTTATGCGCGGTGGCGTTTTCCCCGACAGCCGGGCGGGGTTCGTTGTCGATATGTTTGACCCTTGAGAACTGTACTAATAGAGCTGGTGGATCTATGCCGTGTTGTTGCAAAACTGGTGAAAAAGGTGGTGGTACAACGATATATAAATGTCCAACCGGCTGGTTGAATAAGTCCGGTACATGTACACGTAATCCCACCACGGGCAGTGATGCCAAGGGTTCATATACACAAAACTATGGTACATGTTCACCAACCGCGACCACGACCGATACATATGATTGTTATAGAACGGCACCGATGGGTTCAACCGATTATCAGGGTGGGATGTGTTGGTGTAAGAATGTTAACTGATTAATTAGATGGGGGAAATTATGAAACGGATTTTTTTTATATCTGCCATTGTTGCAATGTGTGGCGTGGCAAATGTTGCGTACGGTGCATGTACGGCAACGACAAAAGACTATACATCATGCAATTCGGGATATTACCTTGCGTTATTGGGTAGCACCAGCAGTTGCCTGAGTTGTCCATCACCAGGCAGTGAATCCGATGGTGGTACGTCCGGTATCAGCGGTTGTTATATACCGTCCGGGACAACCGGGTCCGATGGGTCCGGGTCGTACACGTATTCCGGCAATTGTTATTACTGATGTGTATGTCGGCACTGCGTTTAAAAACTATATTTCACAATACGGGATTTTGAAAGTCCAAAACACACCCCGCAAAAATTTGCGGGGTATATTTTATCGTTTTGGTGTATGTGTGTTCGTCAGAATATATATTTCAAATTAAATCCACCATTCCAACCCGTGCGACCACCGTCGCGACGATTTATGTTCAAAGATACGTTGAATCTGTCAATGGATTTTTCAATTCCCAATCCGTATTCCGCATAATCGCGGGTTTCCAGTTCTTCGTATCCAATGCCGTTCACCGTTGTGTCGCCCGCACCGCCAAACATAAATGCGTATTTGAAATTAATAAATCCAAACCAACCACTGCCCAGGTGCTTAATCGCGCGGATTTCTGGGGCCACTTCGAATGTATTAAAATTATGATTTTCCACCAGCGCACCCGCCATAGATGCGTAATTCGCAGAACCTATCCATGTATAGCCCGCGTAAACACCCGGTTGAATCGTGAACGAATCGTCCAGTTCCAGATTGAACGTCGCGTTCATGGCAACGCCCGCCCATGTGTTCGCGTATTCGTCCGTGCCATATTCGTGTTCCGCGCCATTAAACAGTGCGCCCGCCGTTCCCGCAAATGACAAATTGAAATTCTTGATATTATATCCCGTGTACAGGCCAATGTATCCGCCGTTTTCGGAAATGTTTACAAATTCATTTTCTTGGTCGCCACCAATATAACCACCAAAAATGCCCCATTCGGAAATGCCAATGCCCCATTGGGCTTCGCCCCCGGCCAAACCAATCGAAATTATGTCTGTGTTCGTGTCCAATTCATCATAGCCACGGAATTTTACATCGTCATCGATATGTTGCCAGTTTAACCAGATACTGTTTACAATCGGACGCGGATCTGTTCTTTCGGTGTTCGCGTTCGCGGTTGTGTCGTCGCCACCATTGCGACCCTGGACCGATTTTTGCGCGGTGCCGTCGTCGCCATATTCACCGTACAGGTGCGGGCGACCGTACATCGGTGGCATGCCGTACATATATCTGTTGGCGTCGCCAAATAATTTTGCACGACCACCCAATGCCGCGGCGGCGGTACCCTCGAACGTTTGCATGGCGTTGGCCATAATCGAATGCTGAATCGCGATGATGTTGTTCGCGGAAAATGTGTTCGCATAATGGTATGGCGAAAACGCAGACGCGTTGCCATATGCCAAGAAAAATGTGCACAATGCAATCAGTGAAGTCTTTTTCATATTCTCTCTCTTTGTGTCATAGGTATTATTTCTGTACCATTATATCATACTTTTGGTGGTTTGGAAATTATAAAAGTGTTTTTTGAATCTTGGTCTTGTATGTTTCGGCGTTTTCAGGTAATATTGCAGGTATGAAAGAAAATATATCTTTGGATAAACCCATCGTTATGGTCGGGCTGATGGGGGCCGGAAAAACCAGTGTCGGGCGTGCGTTGGCACGACGGTTGGGGGTGCCGTTCGTGGATTCTGATAAAGAAATAGAAACCGCCGCAGGGTGCAGTGTTGTTGATATTTTTGCGATGTATGGCGAGGCTGAATTTAGACGCGCAGAACAACGCGTAATCGAACGAATTTTTGACACGCCACCCGCAATTAAGGTTATTTCCACGGGCGAGGGTGCCTTTATCACGCCCGCGGTGCGTAAATTGGTGTTGGAACGGGCCGTGTCTGTGTGGTTGCGCGCAGATTTGGATTTGCTGGTAAAGCGTACTAAGTTTCGTGATACGCGTCCGCAATTGTTGCATGCGGACAGTCGGAAAATTTTGGGCCAATTAATACGCGAACGATATGATACGTACGCGTTGGCCGATATCACCGTGGAAACACGCGATGAAAGTCTGCGGAAAACCGTGGCCAAGGTCGTCGGTGCCGTCGCAGAATATGTAAATAAAAAGGAAGAAAATAATGGCGAAAAGTAAGTTCTTGTCGGAATTCCGGACGTTCGTAGAACGGGGCAGTGCAATCGATATGGCCGTCGGTATCATCGTCGGCAGTGTCATGACCAGTTTGGTTAATTCTTTGGTCGCAGATATTATTATGCCGCCGATTGGGTTGCTGTTGGGGAATATTGATTTTTCTCAATTTTTTGTCGTTTTGGCCGGCGGTGATGCGGGCGCGCATTACAATACCGTGGCCGAAGCCCAGGCCGCAGGTGCGACAACAATGAATATTGGGGTATTCTTGAATTCTGTGGTCAGTTTCTTTGTGACGATGTTTGCGATTTTCGTTATGATACGGGTTATGAACAAGGTGCGGACCAAGACTTATACGCGTTTTTGTCCGTATTGCCGGTCTTCTATCAGTGCCCAGGCATCAAAATGTCCTAATTGTTGTTCAAAAATAGAACCGATAAAGGGCGACCCGAATAATGAAAGTGAACTGGAAAAAGATATAAAAAATATCGCAAAACAGGCCGGTGAACATTTGAAGAAATTTTCAAAAATTGCAAATAATCCCGTAAAAACAACCAGAAGCAGGGCGCGAAAGTAGGTGTGATGGGTGTTTTGTTGTTAAAAAATGGCGGAAATCCGCCATTTTTTTGTGCATTTTTGCGTGCGACGGGTGTTTTGGTGTTTCTTTTGTCGCGGTGTATGTGGGGGGGGCTGTGTGTCGGTGGTGTGTTGTTGTGGTTGGTGGTTTCGTTTTTTTTGTGTGATGTGGTGGGGGCGGGCGGATTTTCGGGGAATAGGGTGTCGTCGTGTTCGTGGTGGTGGGCGTTGGGGAGTTCTTGTCTGTGGTGGTGTGGGGCGTGACGGGTGTCGGCACCGTGGGCGTAATGGATCGCGGATACGCAATAAAATTTTCTTATGGGCGCGCAGTGGTGTCGGTGGCGGTGCGGTTTTATCGTGGTGGATTTGCGGTAAACATATTATAACTTAGAAAAGCGACTTGCGGTCGCGTAATCCCGTGGAGGCATAAATGTTTTTTGATTATGTTTTGGCTTTTGTTTTTGTTGTCGGCATTATATTTTTTATAGTGTTTTGCCATTATGTATCCAGAACGGATAAGGGCCAGAGCGTGGCGAAAAAAGAGTTTGAACGGATAGGCCGTAACCGCGGTCTTTATTGATATTATTAAAAGGCGCATAATGTATATTATGTATAGTTTTGTTGTAAAATAATGCGTAATATGGTCAAAATATAGTCAAATTCGGTCAATTTCTGGTTGGTTAATTATGGTTGATTTCGGTTAGTTTTGAGTTGATTGTTTATGCTCGCTTTTGGTCTGTTCGGGCTGGTTAATTATAATCGGTTTTTGTTGTTTTTTATTGTGATACAGGTGTGTGCATTACTTTTTTTGTATTGTGATTTTGTCGTGATTTTTTGTGTTGATGTGTTTTTTATTTTGGTTGGCTGATTGTGGTTGATTTTGGTCGGCTCGGGTTTGGTTAATTATAATCGGTTTTTGTTGTTTTTTTATTGTGATACAGGTGTGTGCATTACTTTTTTTTTGTATTGTGATTTTGTCGTGATTTTTTGTGTTGATGTGTTTTTTATTTTGGTTGACTGATTGTGGTTGATTTTGGTCGGTTCGGGTTGGTTGGTTCCGTGTGTGTTTTGTGTTGTGATGGCGCTGAACGGTCCGTATTGGTTTTGTTGCGTTTGGGATTTTGATCGTGTTGGCCTTGCGGGATTTTGATGGCGACGATTTTGTGGTGTCGTGGAAAACGGTGATTTTGTAATTGTTTTTTGTGCAACGTGTCTATTGTTTTATGTCTATTGCTTTTTTTATATTGTGATTTTTGTGTCGACGTTTGTATCAGGATTATAGATTTTTTTGTGTCATGATGTCGTGTCGATGTGTTTCTTATATGTGTTTTGTGCCGATGTGTCGGTTCGTTATTATTTTGTGTGCTGGATTTGTGTTGGTGTGTCTCCTTGGTGTTGTGATGTAAATGTGTTCATAGTTTTTATATTAATAATCGACTGTCAATTCTTGCGTGGTGTGATGTAGATGCGTTCATTGCTTTTTTTGTGGTGAATATTGGGTCGGTTGTTTGGTGTTTTTCTATCAGGCGTCTGGGCGCGGTTTGTATTTGCAGTTAACTGATGGGGGTCTTTTTTTTGGTTTTGTTTATTTTTGTATCTCTGTTGGGGTTGGGTTTTGTGGTGGATAAAATTGCGGTTGGCGCCCTGCTTTTTTGTTATAAAAACTATACATAATATGGTCGGTTTTGGGTGTGTATTGTGGGGGGGTGTGGCCGGCGGTTTTTGTGTGTGGAAAATGCTGTTTATAAAATTGATTTTATATGTTCGGTTTGGTTGATATCAGTTTGTTATTACTATTATAAATGTTTATTGTTATATGTGTGTTTTTATGGCGGATTGTGCCCTGTTGTGGTGCCAAAGTGTCTTAAAAAGTGGCGGATTTCTGCGGTTGTTGGCTTTTGGTTAAAATAATGTGTTAA
>CALXMA010000015.1 GCA_944389345.1 uncultured Alphaproteobacteria bacterium
TATAACGAATGTACCGGAAACCAGGGAACACAATGCTATAAGACGCATAATTGCACAGGCGATGTGGTCGACGGTTCAAAGCCCAGTGGGTGTTCGTCGGGGCGTTCCGATGGTTCGTGTGGCAATGGTAATTCTGGGACGTATAGAGAATATTATGGTGGTTCCACAACCAGTTGTAGCGCCGATACATGTTACGAGGGGTATACCTGTACGTCGGCCAGCAGTGGATATTACCTGGATGGTGGTACGGCCCGTGATTGTGGGTCTACGTATCCATATTCATCGGGTGGAAATATAGATTATTCGTATTGCTATAAAAACGATACGTGTCGTGGTAGCGTGGTCGACGGTTCAAAGCCCAGTGGGTGTTCGTCGGGGCGTTCCGATGGTTCGTGTGGCAGTGGTAATTCCGGCACGCGAAAGCATTATTCAGACGGAACATACGGTTCGTGCAATGCCAGTACGTGTTATGAGGGGTATACCTGTACGTCGGCCAGCAGTGGGTATTACCTGGATGGGGGTACGGCCCGTGATTGTGGGTCTACGTATCCATATTCATCGGGTGGAAATATAGATTATTCGTATTGCTATAAAAACGATACGTGTCGTGGTAGCGTGGTCGACGGTTCAAAGCCCAGTGGGTGTTCGTCGGGGCGTTCCGATGGTTCGTGTGGCAGTGGTAATTCCGGCACGCGAAAGCATTATTCAGACGGAACATACGGTTCGTGCAATGCCAGTACGTGTTATGAGGGGTATACCTGTACGTCGGCCAGCGATGATTACTATCTGAGTAATGGCAGTCCAGTATCATGCCCATCTAGTTATCCGTATTCCGATGGTGGTAATATCGACAGTACATATTGCTATACTTGGCGTGAAAAGACCGGCAGTCAGAACAAACCGGCCTTGCCCAGTGGGTGCGCGTCGTATTCGTTGGGTTCGTGTACGCCGGGGACCTGTGATTACAAGTATTATTCGGATGGTTCGTCTGGATCTTGTACGGCAAGCAGTTGTACAAAACCGATTAACAGTGTTACCGCCGATGACGATCACTATGTAAAAGGCAAAACTTGTCCGTCGTGCCCCAGTGGGTACCCGAATTCGGACGGTGGTTCGGGTGGCGTGACCCAGTGTTACAGTAATTCTAAATCACGTTCGTGGACCGGGTCCCAGGTAAATGGCAGTGTGCCGACGAACTGTTCGGCGGTGACGGAATGGAATTCGTGTTCCAAGAGTGCGTGCAGTTATGTTGCCTATGCGAACAGTGCGGGAACGGGTGATGGTACGATTAAGTCGGGTTGTTCGTCTAATAGTGCAAATTGTACCAAGACCGTAAAGGCTGTGTCGGCGAAGTCGGGATATTATGATGCGGGGACGTCTTGTCAGGCGTGTCCGTCGGGGTATCCGAATTCGAAAGATGGAAATACGGGCGGTAATTCTGCGTGCTATATCAGTGTTGGCGACGGTAAGTATGTCGGAACCAAGAATTCCGCAACGCTGAGCACCTGTGCCGCCGGTACGTACAAGGCCGCACACAACGTGTACTATGGCAGTACGTCCAGTTGTTCGGCGTGTACGGGACGAACCAAGTACAGTGCCGCCGGTGCCGCCGCGTGCAGTACCGTAACGGCCGGGCACTATACGACCGGGTGTAATTCCAGCAATAATAACTGTACCGGCCAAAGTGAATGTGGTGGTAATAACTATTATTGTAGCGGTGGTGTACGCAACACGGTGTCCGGTGGATACTATTCAACCGGTGGTACGGCCACAACACGTACGGGCCAGACCCAGTGCGAGGCAGGATATTACTGTGCCAGTGGTGTGCGCGATGCGTGCGATGGTGCCACGCAATACCAAAATGAAAAAGGTAAGACATCGTGCAAGAACGTAAGCGGTGGATATTACAAGTCGTCTAATTCGGCCCAGGCACAGTGTCCGGCGAATTATCGCGATGGTGCGGGTGCGTCGGCACAAAACCAGTGCAAGACCAGTTGTGATGCTGGTGAATATGTGGCGACGGCAAACGCGGCATGTACGTCTGTTGGAACCGGGTATTATCGTGCGGCCCATACCGTGAATTATGGTTCAACCAGTACGCGTTCACAGTGTCCGGCGAATTATCGTTCTGGTGCGGCGGCCGGTGCCCAAAACCAGTGCAAGACCAGTTGTGAGGCCGGTGAATATGTGGCGACGGCAAATGCGGCATGTACGTCCGTTGGAACTGGATACTATCGTGCGGCACATACCGTGAACTATGGTTCAACCAGTACGCGTTCACAGTGTCCGGCGAATTATCGTTCTGGTGCGGCGGCCGGTGCCCAGAACCAGTGCAAGACCAGTTGTGCGAATGGTACGTATGTTGCCACCGCAAATTCGGCATGTACGGCCGTTGGGGATGGATATTATCGTGCGTCGCATACCGTGAACTATGGTTCAACCAGTACGCGTACACAATGTCCGTCGGGATATCCGAATTCTGATGCCGGGGCCAGTGTGATTACGAATTGTTATAGTGATTCTAAATCGCGTAAATGGACCGGATCACAGAATGCGTGTTCTTTGCCGTCGGGATGTTCGTCTAAGACGTGTAATTCTTGTTCCAAGCCCGCGTGTAATTATGTCGCGTATTCCAACAGTGCGGGAACGGGCGATGGTACGATAAAATCGGGTTGTTCGTCTAATAATGCGTCGTGCAACCAGACCGTTGCATCGGTTAAGGCATCTGCGGGGCATCGTGTCAGTGGAACGTCCTGTCCGGCGTGTGCGGTTGGTACGTTCCAGGGAAGCAACGACAGTACCGCGACCAGTTGTTCAGTTTGCGCTGCGAATACATACGCGTCGTCAACAGGAATGTCGGCATGTACGTCTTGCCCATCTGGGTATGTGACCAGTGGTACCGCGGCGGCCAATCACGATGCAAAGTCTGACTGTAAGATTTCGTGCCAGGCCGGCCAGCGTGTAACCCAGGCGGATGCAAAATGTTCAACCCCATCGGGCAGTTGGTATACCGCGGCACATACTGTGGCGGCCGGGTCTACGACACCGTCATCCACGGTCAAGGCGTGTTTGACTAACTATGCAACGCCGAATACAACAGCACGCACAGATCACGATGCGTCAAATGACTGCAGGATTTCGTGCGCGGCCGGTACACGTATCGCGTCTGCAAATGCGACGTCGTGCACAACGCCCGCCGGAAATTGGTATGTCGGTCCGCATTCTGTGGCCCAAGGCAGTACCAGTTCGGTGTCCAATTGTTTGACCAACTATACAATCAGTGGCACCGCGGCATCTAATCACGATGCGGCCAATGACTGTAAGATTTCGTGCGGTGGTGGTTCCTATATCGCCAAGGCCAATGCAACCAGTTGTTCGGCGGTTGGTGCCGGATATTGGGCCGCCGCGTCCACAATTTCCCAGGGTTCGGCCGGCGTACGTAACCAATGTGATGCTGGTCTGACCACGATTGGTTCGGGGGCCGGTGCCGATGAAGAAGATGACTGTGGTCGTGTGCTGAACTTTAACGGCGAAAAGATTTACCTGCGCAGTGGCAAAAAGACCACACCGTCGCTGAACGTGGGTATCAATGGGACGACGTTCTATGGAAATCTGGGAACTGGGTCCGTTGGGTCGTTAAGGATTAAGAGTGGCGATACCACCTATTCCGTATACGATGACAGTATGCAATAAAGAAACGCCCCGTTTGGGGCGTTTTTAATTGGATAATAAATTTTTGTGTTTGGGGGTATGTCCGAATATGGTGTTCTTGGTCAGATTATAAAATTTTGTTGGATACAAACCCGTTTAATCGGATTTTAATATGCGTACGTATTTCCGTTGATGGTCGGTATGGGATAATAATTTTCGTGTCAAATGGCGTTCTTGGGCAGATTATAAAATTTTGTTGGATACAAAACCGTTTAATCGGATTTTAATATGCGTACGTATTTCCGTTGATGGTCGGTATGGGATAATAATTTTTGTGTCAATCCAACGGGACAAGAATTGTACACCAAATCGCAATGTTTAAGTATGAGGACAGTCCATCGAATTTGTGATGAATATCGTTTGTGGGTATAACAAATCGCGATGTTTAATATGGCCACGATGTTTCGTCCATTCGACCGGGTGTGGCGGTATGCTGTGCATCTGGGCCGATAAATTAATTGCCTTTATCCTTGGTGGTATCGTGCAACACAGGTGCGTTACGAAAATTGCGGGGGGCTTGGGCAATCCAGGAAATATAGGCGATGTGTTTTTGGTAATATATCGCACTTTAATTGTTTCCCGGGAAACGGGGCGGTCGGGGCAATATGAAACGCGGGCAATATTGCCACCCGCGTATAATGGTAATTTGTGTAAAGGCCGTTGCGATTTATCACATGTGTTTTTCACCCATGTGGCGGGCCGCGGATAATGCACTGCGCAAAGATTGTTCGGCAACCTGGCGAATTTTTTGGGAAAATGTCCGCAGGTTCAGTGTGTCTGCGACACTGTCCGCGAACAGTTGGGAAATGTATTCAATTTGTGTCGGGGCAACAATAAAAACTTCGCTGGTTATGTTCGCCGGATTCAGACGGCGTGGTGTATTAGGTGTACGCATGTGCCCCCCCTTTGTATTCTGTTTTCTGATATTTCGGTGGTATTATATCAGATAAATGGGCATATCGCAAATGCGGGCGTGTTTTTATTTTTTCCGTGCCGGGGCGATTTTTTGCCCCAGGGTACTTGTTTATTATCGGGACGGCATTATATCATAAAGTATCTTGACCACAGGGTACAAAATTGCTATACCAACAGGGATAAGGACAAGGATTTAGTATGTTAAAAAATGTAATTGGTAAAATTTTAGGGTCGGCTAATGACAGATTGGTAAAGTCTTATGACAAGGTCGTGTCCCTGATTAACGATTTGGAACCTAAATATCATGCAATGTCGGATGAAGAACTGCGCGCACAGACAGATGTACTGCGCAAGCGGTTGGCCGATGGCGAAAAAGAAAAGAACGTCTTGCCAGATGCGTTCGCCGTCGTGCGCGAGGCGTCTGTGCGTTCCATTGGATTGCGACACTTTAATGTTCAATTAATCGGCGGTATGGTGTTGGCGAATGGGCAATTGGCCGAAATGAAGACCGGTGAAGGTAAAACGTTGGTCGCGACGTTGGCACTGTATCTGAAAGCGTTGCATGGCAAGGGTGCGCATCTGATTACGGTGAACGATTATTTGGCGTCGCGCGATGCCGGATGGATGGGGCAAGTGTATCGGTTCTTGGGCATGTCGGTTGGCGTTATCCAGCATGATATGACCGATGACGAACGTCGTAATGCGTATGCGTGCGATATTACGTATGTTACAAATTCTGAACTGGGGTTCGATTATCTGCGCGATAATATGAAGTTTTCCAAGGCGCAACAGGTGTTACGTCCCCTGTTCTATGCCATCGTTGACGAAGTTGACAGTATTCTGATTGACGAAGCGCGTACACCGCTGATTATATCGGGACCCGCAGAAGATACCAGCGAGTTATATGAAAAGGTCGATGCCGTCGTCGCACAATTGGGGCCAGATGACTATAAAAAAGACGAAAAAGATCGTCATGTTACACTGACCGAAGGTGGCGTTGATACCGCAACGCGGTTGTTGATAAATGCGGGGCTGATGGTCGGGGATAATTTGTATGCGTCCGAAAATGCACCGCTGGTTATGCATATCCAGCAATCTTTGTTGGCGCATCATCTGTATCAGAAAAATGTGAACTATGTTGTGCGCAATGGCGAAATTCTGATCGTTGACGAATTTACCGGACGTGTTATGACCGGACGCCGTTTCGGCAAAGGTCTGCATCAGGCAATCGAGGCCAAAGAACATGTCAAGGTTCAGCCGGAAAATCAGACTGTGTCCAGTATTTCTTATCAAAACCTGTTCCGGTTGTATCCGGTGTTGTCTGGGATGACCGGTACCGCAATGACCGAAGCCGCAGAATTCGAAGAAATATACAAGTTGCGCGTGGTGTCTATTCCGACAAATCGGCCAGTGGCGCGTATCGACCATCATGACGAAATTTATCGCAACAAGGATGAAAAATACGACGCAATCATTAAACAAATTGAAGATTGTATGTCCAGAAAACAGCCTGTGTTGGTCGGAACGGTGTCTATTGAAAAATCCGAAGAATTGGCGGCGATTGTGCGCAAAAGATTGGGAATTAATCCGGCCGTGTTGAACGCCAAACATCATGAATCCGAAGCGAAAATTGTTGCCCAGGCAGGCGCACCAGGGGCCGTTACAATCGCAACAAATATGGCGGGGCGTGGCACCGATATTAAATTGGGTGGTAATGCCGAAGAATTGATTGCAGAACTGGACCCAGAAGATCCAGATTTTGACGCCAAGAAAAAAGAAATCTATGACAGAATCGAAAGTAATAAAAAACAGGTTCTGGACGCCGGTGGGTTGTATGTTATCGGAACAGAACGGCATGAATCACGTCGTATCGATAACCAGTTGCGTGGGCGCAGTGGACGTCAAGGCGACCCAGGTGATTCTAAGTTCTTTTTGGCATTGGATGACGATTTGATGCGTATATTTGGCGCGTCGCGGTTGAATGGTATGTTGACCACATTGGGGTTGAAACCAGGCGAAGCCATTACGCATCCGTGGATAACCAAGGCGTTGGAAAAGGCACAGAAACGTGTTGAAACGCGGTACTTTGAATCGCGTAAAGAACTGTTGAAGTATGATGACGTTATGAATGAACAGCGTGGCGTCGTTTACAAACAGCGCGATGATTTGATGGTGGCCGAAGATTTGTCCCCGCTGGCACGCGAAATGATTGGTGATGTGGTCGAAATGATATGTGAAAACAATATCCCAGAAAAGGCCACGCCAGCAGATTGGAATTTGACCGGAATTCACAATTCTATGTTACGTGTGTTCGCGTTGGATATAACCGATATTGAAAAATGGAAAACAGACGAAACTATATCAGAACACAAGGCGTATGATGTGCTGTATAACCTGGCCATTCGTCGGTATAATCATCAGGCGGAAAAATACGGCCCAGAATTGATGCAGATGGCAACGCGACAGATGATGTTGGGGGCGTTGGACGCGGTGTGGAAACGGCATCTGCAACAGATGGATTATTTGCAGACGGCAATTGGTCTGCGCGGGTATGCCCAGAAAAATCCGCTGTATGAATATAAGCGCGAGGCGTTGGGTCTGTTCCGTAATACGATTAATAATTTCAAAATTATGTCTGTGTCGTATATTTGTCGTATGGAACTGACACGCGAAGATGTCGCAGAAACAGAAAAGCAACGTGCACAACATGACGCGGAACTGAACGAGGCCGGCGAAGCACGCAGAAATGCGCCCTGTCCGTGTGGGTCCGGGTTAAAGTACAAGCATTGTTGTGGTAAATTGCACTGATATAAAACGGGGTTTGATCCCCGTTTTATTTTTTGTTTTTGGGGTGAAATGCTGTCAACCGAAAAATCGAAAAATAAAAAATAATATGGTTGTCAGGTATATGGATTTTTTGCTATTGTGCCGGTATGGAAAATCAATTCGTTCATCTTCGCACGCATTCGCGTTTTTCAATTGGTGCCGGAACGTTAAAGGTCAAAGATATACCGACGCTGTGCATCGCCAATAATATGACGGCGTGTGCGTTGACCGATACCAATATGATGTCGGGATGTGCGGAATTTTCCGATGTTATGCCCAAAAACAAAGTGCAACCTATTATCGGGACCGAAATCAGTTTGAATCAGCATACGGCCGATCCAAAAATATTACGGTCAAATGCGTTGTCTAAGATTGTTCTGTTGGCGCAAAATCACACCGGGTATTTGAACCTGTGCGAACTAAGTCGCATTATGTACATGCGCGAAGAAAATCATCATTTGGGGCCATATATCACGTTTGACGAACTGGCGTCGCACAGTGATGGTATTATTTGTTTGTCTGGGGCACAGACCGGGCCCATTGGAATGGCGATTCTGAATAATCAAGATGGCCAGGCGCGCCAATATGCAGATAAGTTTTTGGGAATATTTGGCGACAGATTCTATATGGAAATTCAACGTCATGGTTTGGCCGAAGAAATCAAGACAGAACCAGAATTCTTGAAAATTGCACTGGAAAAAAACATTCCGATTGTTGCCACCAATGATGTCGAATTCGCAAAAAACAGCGATTATGAGGCCGAAGATGCGTTAAGTTGCGTCCTGGGGCAGACCAAGGTTATTGACCCGGATAGACCACGTAAGTCATCAGAACAGTACTTCAAAACATCTGATGAAATGGCGGAATTGTTTTCTGATCTGCCCGAAGCCATAGAAAATACGGTTGCCATTGCCAAGCGTTGCGGTTTTATGGTCAATGTTCATGAAAAACCACTGTTGCCACGGTTCGGTGATGATTTAGAACAAGAATGTCAAATGTTGCGCGATCATACCATGACCGGATTGGCAAGAAACTTGGAACAGCATGGAATAACCGATACCGCGCCATATTATGAACAGGCCGAATTTGAATTGGGTGTTATTATTAATATGGGGTTCCCGGGGTATTTCTTAATCGTTGCGGACTATATTGATTGGTGTCGGCATAACGATATTATGACGGGACCCGGACGTGGTTCGGGGGCGGGATCTATTGTGGCGTGGGCGTTGGGCATTACGCACGTTAATCCGTTAAAATACGGTTTGCTGTTTGAAAGATTTTTGAATCCTGATCGTATTTCTATGCCCGATTTTGACGTTGATTTTGAACCGACGGGTATTGAACGGGTGTTGGCGTATATTTGTGATAAGTATGGGCACGATTCCGTGTGTCGTATCATCACGTTCGGCAGTTTACAGGCCCGTGGCGCAATTCGTGATATTGGACGTGTGTATGGTATACCCTATTCTAAATCTGACAGATTATCTAAATTAATTCCACAAGATGCAAAAACATTAAAGGATGCGGTTGATGCATCGCCCGAAATTCAAACAGTTCTGCAAACCGATGAAGATATGAACAAGGTCGTCACAATTGCCGAAGAATTAGAAGGTTCTTTGCGTAATTTGGGCCAGCATGCGTGTGGCGTTGTTATTGGCGACCGGCCGACAACCAAGATTGCGCCGGTGTATCGTGATCCGGCCAACCCGTTGCCGTCGTGTCAATTTGATGGACATTACTTGGAATCGTCCGGATTGATTAAGTTTGACTTTTTGGGGTTGGAAACGTTGGCGATATTAAAATACGCCATTAAGTTAATTCAGCAAACGCGTGGAATTAATGTCGATTTGGATAAAATTCCGACTGATGATGAAAAAACAATGAAGTTGTGGCAGTCTGGGATGACCGAAGGCATATTCCAATTCGATGCCCCGTTTGTACAGCAGACGTTGCGTAAAATGCACCCGACCAGTTTCTTGGAAATTTCGGCGTTGAATGCGTTAAATCGTCCGGGGCCTATTGCGTTCATTCCGCAATTTATTGCGCGTATGCATGGCGAAGAAAAAGTAGAATATGTGCATCCGCGCGCAGAACCGATACTGAAAGAAACGTACGGAATTATCGTTTACCAAGAACAGGTTATGCAATTAACACGTGCGTTGGCCGGGTTTACACGTGGTCAGTCTGATAACGTGCGCAAGGCGATGGGTAAAAAAATCGCCAAGATGTTGGATGAATTAGAAGGTAAATTCTATGACGGGTGCGAAAAAGAACAGACGCTGAACCGTGAACAGGCCAAAGAATTATGGGAAAAGTTCAAGGAATTTGCTAAATACGCGTTTAATAAATCGCACGCAATCGCGTATTCTATTGTCGCAAACCAGTGTGCGTATCTGAAAGCAAACTATACACCGGAATTTTTGGCGGCGTCTATGTCCAGTAATCTGAATGATACGGCACAATTGGCGTTGTTTGTTGATGATGCAAAAACTAATTTCGGAATTCAAATTGTTGCACCTGATATTAACGAAAGTGAATCTTTGTTTACCGTGCGTGGCGGTAAAATCATATATGCGTTGGCCGCAATCAAAGGGGTGGGAACCGTTGCCACAGATGCAATTGTCGCAGAACGAAATGCAAACGGAAAATTCAAAAATTTGACTGATTTTGCAAAACGGTGCGCCCCGATAATGAACAAGCGCATATTAGAAGCGTTCGCCAAGGTCGGTGTTTTGGATTCTTTGGAACCAAATCGTGCGCGCATATTTATGAATGCTGATGCGATTTTGTCGTATGCGTCAAAGTCCAAAGACAGTACGAATTCGTTGTCGCTGTTTGCGAATACTGTCGAAGACGATGTCAGTGAAGACAGATTGCGTACTAATTTACCGAACACGCCCGCATGGACGTTCGCCCAGCAATTAGAAAATGAATTGTCCGCGTTGGGATTTTATATATCGGCACATCCGTTGGATCAATACCGGCACTTAATCGAACGGGCCAAGTTAAGCACCAGTACAACGTTGGCAGAACTGGGCGACAGAAAGGCCGTGAATATCGCGGCAACAGTCAGTTCGTTTTCGCGTCGTCGTACCAAGACCGGTAAAGAAATGATTACTATTAACGCGTCTGACAGTTATGGAAATATTGACGCCGTGGCGTTTGGACAGTCGTCTGTGGAATTTGCACAAATTTTAGCCAAAGAAACTTTGGTGTTGTTGTCTGGGAAAACGTCGTGCCGTGATGACAGGGTTTCTATATTCGTGGATTCGATTATGCCGTTGACGCAATGGGTTGCAAAAATCGCTAAAAAGATTACACTGGACGTGTATGACGGTGCGGTGTTGGCCGATGTGAAAAAGGCATTGTTGGCCTTGCGACCGGGGCCGACACGTGTGATATTAAATTTGCATGCCGGGGACAAGGTTGCGTCTATGGCGTTGCAACGTGGGGTTGAATTGGGTGCAACAACCGCAACGGATTTTACTAATTTGGGATTAAGGGTCGAAATAGAATAATGAAGCATATACCTGTGTTGTTGGATTCTGTGATGGGCGCGTTGGGCGATGTGCACGGGAAAAAGATAATTGATGCGACATTTGGCGCGGGCGGGTATACGCGCGCGTTTTTGAATGCGGGTGCAGATGTTATCGCGTTTGATCGTGATCCGAATGTTGTGCCAGATGCGGATATTATTGCGCGGGAATACGGCGAACGATTCCGGTTTGTGCCCCGCCCTTTTTCGTGTATTGCGGAACTGGATGGTGTTTATGATGCAATCGTATTTGATTTGGGGGTTTCTTCGATGCAGATAGATATCCCAGAACGCGGTTTTTCGTTTCGTGGTGATGGGCCGTTGGATATGCGTATGTCCGGGGACGGGGTTGATGCGCGCGGGTTAATTGAAAATTTATCTGTGGACGAATTGGCGCGTGTATTGCGCGATTATGGGGATGTGCGCGGTGCAAAACGCATGGCGCAAAATATCAAAGATGCGCGCCCACAGACAACATACGAATTAAAAAGTTTGATACAAAATCCGCATGATGTGGCACCTGTGTTCCAGGCGTTGCGCATTGCGGTGAACGATGAATTGGGTGAATTGGAACGTGCGTTGGACGCGGTGCCGAATTTATTGGTGGCTGGTGGGCGTTGCATTTGTATAACGTTTCATTCAATCGAAGACAGAATTGTCAAAAAAGTTTTTCGTTCGTGGACAACCGCACCGGGTGATCCGCGTATGCCAACAATTGGGGTTGCGTCATTTGCGCCGATAAAGACCGCTGTGCCGACAGATGCGGAAATAAATCATAATCCGCGTGCGCGCAGTGCGCATCTGCGTGGTGTGGTAAAATCATATTGACCGGTCGGGGGCATTTTTTGTACGATTACAACACGAATATAAAATACAAGGGGTTTGGAAAATGAAAAAGTTTACATCTGCGCTGTTTTTTGCGGTTATTGCGTCGCTGATGATTTTGCCCGTGGCCCAGGCGGTGTGTCCTGTTTGCACCGTTGCCGTTGGTGCCGGACTGGAAGGTATGCGTTTACTGGGGGTCGATGACGTTATAACCGGAATTTGGGCCGGCGGTTTGTCTTTGTCGCTGTTTTTCTGGACGGCGGGGTGGCTGAAAAAGCATGGCGTAAAAACCGTTTTTTGGCAGATTGTCGTTCCGTTTGTTTTCTATTACGGATTGTTGGCGTTGGTTTATGCGTTGCCAGGCGTTGAATTTGGCCAGGCGACGTTGTGGGGAATTGACAAGTTCTTGTTGGGAATTATTGTCGGCACGGTTGCGTTCTATTTGGGGGCGCGTTGGTATGTTAAAATCAAGCGCGAAAATGGCGGTCATGCAAAATTTGCATTCCAAAAGGTTGTTGTGCCGTTGTCGTTCTTAATCGTGGCAACAGTGGTGTTCTGGTTAATAACAATGTAATTTTTGATAGAAAGGAAGGATATTATGAAGGCGAAGTCAGATAAAAAAGTTGTAAAAAATACGTCTGCGAAATCTAAACAGAAATCGCAGAAGATGACTATGCAGGAAATGATAGAAAAAGTCGATGCGTCCAAAAAGGTTAATCCGTTGGATTTGTCGTCGGACCAGGATTTGTCTATTGCGTTGATGAATCTGATTTCCTTGGAAGAACATTTCTTTTTCAGTGGCGCAAAAACCCAGAAAACGGGATTTTATGACCTTATCAATGTCGTTCGCGATATGCGCAAAGAACTGATGGCGCGTATCGTAAAAAAATCAACCGCAGAAAATGGCGAAGTTTGGTGCATTTCTAAACATTTGTTGGCCGCGTCTATGCGCGTGATGGAGGTTGGCACCAAGGCGCTGTCTGCGGGAAATACAAATGATGCGTACGACCTGTTTAACAAATCGTACGAATTGTATTCTTTGTTCTGGGGAATCAATATGGATTTAATCGATTTGACGGGTGTTAAAAAAATTGCCCCAGATGTGTATGAAAAATGCGCATTAGACCCAGAACGCGCGGTCGCGAAATCTGGTCGGGGTGCGCCCGCAGATGCGGAAAATGCGCCCAGTGTCGCGGAATCGCGGTCTGTGGCACGTCGGTTGGGAAATTGGGTAAAAAACGCGGTGAATTGTTGCATAGAATAAAATTCTGTGTTGATTCACAATGCACAAAAATGATACAATACGACAGAGAGATGTAGATTTTGACAATGCGTATAACTGATTTTTTCAGATATTCTTTGGCGTTGATGGCAATGTTTGCCGTGTGTGGTGCGGATGCCGAACAGGTGGCCAGTCCGCGGTCTGCGTCGTCTGTGGTTGTTAATTCGGGGGTATCGGGAACATCACGTGCCGATGCGTCCCGGGTTGTGCGCGTGGCCCCGGATGGTGCCAATGGTTCTGATGCGACAACGCCAAC
Source organism: uncultured Alphaproteobacteria bacterium (assembly GCA_944389345.1). Lineage (GTDB taxonomy): Bacteria > Pseudomonadota > Alphaproteobacteria > Rs-D84 > Rs-D84 > Enterousia. Next base: position 13,351 of record CALXMA010000015.1, read on the forward strand.
GGGGCGCGATGGGTCCAGTGTTTCGCGCAGTGCAACCAGTCGCCCCAGTGCGACCGTTTCGCGCAGTGCAACCGCACAGCAATCTGGTAAGAATATTGTCAGTGGGCGCAGTGCAACCGTTCGGAATGTTCGTGGTACGACGGGTGGCGGTGTGGTTTCGTCGAATGGCACGGCACGCAGTGCGACCGCACGGTCTGCAACCAATGTCGTAAGAAATACAACGCATAACCCGGCGGGGACCGCGCGGGCGGGTGCCGTTGGTGCGGTGGCAAATGTTTCGCGCGCCGGCCAGGCACGTGCGACGGCGGTGTTTACCGATATTGATGCAATTGGTGGCGGGTATGCCCAGTGTCGCGAGGCGTATGCCACATGTATGGACCAGTTTTGTGCAAATGCCAGTGATACGTATCGGCGGTGTTTTTGCAGTGCACGGTATACGGAATTTCGCGACATGGAAAACGCCATGAGCCAGGCCGTAGATTTACTGGCGCAGTTTGAAAATAATAATTTGACGGCGGTTGGTTTGACCGCAGAAGAAGTTTCCGCAATGTACAGCGCGACCGAAGGCGAAAATGCAATCAAAGAAGATACCAGTGGCGCCGCGAGTTTGTTAAGTGAAATTGGTGATTTGTTGTCCGGAAACAGCAGTACGTCTGCGTCTTCTTCGAATTCTAATACCGGTGTGTCGTTGGGGATTTTGTCCGTAGATTTTACGTCCGATTTGGGTGATTTGTGGGGCGGTGGTGGAACGACCATATTCGATGTGTCGACCGGCGTGGATATGACCACGTTAGAGGGCCAAGATTTATTTGATGCCGCGAATCGCCAATGTTTAAGCATTGTTGCGGACCAATGTGAAAATAATGCGGTGCTGACCATGGCACGCAGTGCGTATGGTATTATGATTACCCAGGATTGTAATACGTATGAACGTCATGTTAATTCACAAAAAGAGGCATTGGAACAAACGGTGCGTACCGCAGAAAAATACCTGCGCGAGGCACGATTGGAAGAATATCAATCGCATAATTCTGATGATGTGAACAGTTGTATTGCAAATGTGCGGTCCGCGATTTTGTCTGATGTTGCATGCGGACCGAATTACGAACGTTGCTTGGATTATACGGGGGCGTATATCAACCAAACCACTGGCGAAGCGATATATTCACCGCGTCTGTTCCAGTTAGAAGATTTGATTAAACTGCCCGGGGTGACCAGTCGTGGCGCCGATGACGATATATTGGGCGCAAATGCAGAATTTAATGCGTTCTTGGATTCGCGTCGTAT
>CALXMA010000016.1 GCA_944389345.1 uncultured Alphaproteobacteria bacterium
AAATCAAACGGTGGTTTGATTTTATACGTGTCAGAACAATACGTTGTATCAAGTCCCATATAGTTGCGATATGGATATAAATGAATTTATTTCTTTGGCCACGCGTTCAGATCGGCCTGTGTCGTTTCGGCACAGATGGCGTTTGTTGCGTATATTCAAATACTTATACGGTGGCGATGTCGTGCTGTGGGTTGATCATGCACTGGGCGGGGGAACAAGTGTCTATTCCCAGGCGCAATTCAGAAAAATCAGAAAAAATGCCAGATTGGTCCGGTTGCAATATCTGTTGGCGACCGATAAATTCGTTATAACTTTGCCGAACAAGTTTCGCGACTGTAAATTGAAATTTGACAATTTAGCGTCTGTTTACGATTTTTGTGCGCAATTAAAATTGGTCCAAATTGTCGTCAACAGTGTTGTTGCGTGGCGCGATGTTGCGGGTGCATTGGATTTTGTTACAAAATTAAAAAACAACAGTAAAAACAAGCCATACGTTGTTTGCAATAATCATGACTTTTTTGTTGTATGCCCCAGTTATAATTTACTGAATTGCGATGGGGATTTTTGCAATTTGAAATATCCGGGTGGGTGCCAAAAGTGTTGGCGCGCCAAGGTAATAGATCCACACGACAATATTAACGCCATGTTTCATAATGTTTGTCCGTCTGTACGCGGGTGGCGCACGTTGTGGGGAAATTTCTTGGGCAATGTGTGCGATTGCGTTGTTGTGTTTTCCAGGTCCAGTCGGGATTTGATATTACGGACATACCCAGAATTGGAACATAAATTGGTTGTAATACCACATACGGTACCCAGATTGGGGCGGGTTAAGGTTGCGTCGCACAGCGGAATAAACATTGCGTTTATTGGTCAAATCGGAATTCACAAGGGCAGTTTAATATTACGTGAAATGTGCGATTATTTGGTCGAACATCCGGATGTACCGGTACAAATTTACGCGTTGGGGTATTTGACCGACGGTGCGCCGGTTCCGAAAAATCTGGTACAAACGGGACCGTACAAGGTGTCGGAATTATCAAAATTAATACGCAAACATCGCATAGATGTTGTGTTTATATCTTCGATATGTCCGGAAACATTTTCATACACCACGTCCGAGGCGATGTCTATGAACGTTCCGGTTGTGTGTTATAACATTGGGGCGCCGGCCGAACGTGTGGCGGAATACAATCGTGGTTTGGTATTAGACCACATTGCCCCGGTGGAAAATATGTACGAAATTATAAACTTTGTTGAAAATATGCGAAATGCCAAGGGGATGTAAGTGAGTAATATAAAAATATCTGTGATTGTTCCATGCTATAATGTCGCGTCGTTGTTGCCACGCGGATTGGATTCTTTGGTAAATCAGACTTTGGATGATATTGAAATCATTTGCGTTGATGATAAATCGACGGATGATACGTTAATGGTATTGAATGAATATGCATCACGCGACCCGCGGATACGGGTTATTGCGTTGGACGAAAATTCTGGGGCGGCCGTGGCGCGCAATGCGGGTATGGATGTGGCCACCGGGCAATGGTTGGCGTTTATGGACGCGGACGATTATGTTGACAGTGATTATTACGAAAAAATGTATGATACCGCAATCCAGAACCCCGATGCAGATATCATAAAATCTGATGCAAAAATTACCGAATATGATGGATCACGTCGCTTTGATGATCGACAAATGGCACGTATTCGCATGTTTGGGAAATGGCGTTTTATGTACCAGTGGTGGACGGGAATGTATCGTGGCGATATGATACGTAAAAATAATATTCGTTTTCCGTCGGAAATAATCAGTGGCCAAGATGTTGTTTTTTTAACCGAATGCGTGGCGGTGGCATCCAAAATAGCATTGTGTCCAAACGCATTTTATCATTATATTCGTCGCACGGATTCACTGGATGAACAGATTTTACCCCCGGCAAAAATAGAATCTAAATTAAATGCCACGATGCTGATGTGTGATAAATATAATACATCTGACATGTCCGATGATGATTATTTTGCATGCTATCATGACCGTTTTGTTATGGCCAAGAGTATGTTTGACAGAAATACGTTGTATGAATGCAAATGTCGTGTTGCGGAAACGCTGATAAATCTGTACAAGAATTGTCGCGATAAATATAAATTGATAGATATGCATTTGTCGTTTTGCCCAGATGCACGTGATTATGTTCCGTATATCCAATCTTATGATGTGGCCAATCTGGTTAAATATTTTACGGGGGCGTGTCCGGGTGGCGCGCAATCGGGTAAACGGCCGGAATCCCGCCACCAGGTTTTGTTGTTTAACTGTATCCCAATTGCCCAGGTTAATAATGGGCCACGAATCAAAATGTTGCGTGTTTTCGGAATCCAGGTTCTGAAAATTAAACATTCTGGTACATCATTCAAAATGTATGTTCTGTACATACCAATAATAAGGATAAAGAAAAAATGAAGAAAGACAGTATTGTAAATATTTGTATCGCCAGTGATGATAACTATGCGCCACTGGTCGCAACGACAATCGCGTCGGTATGTACAAACACGTCGCGTATGGTAAAGTTTTGGTGTTTGGAAACGAATATTTCAAAATATAACAAGCGTTTGATTGATTCTTTGCATGATAAATTTCAAAACTTTGAAATTGAATATTTAACAATTGATCGCGCGTTAATTGATGATTTCGCCAATAAATTATCTACGTCGGGCCATATTTCTGCGGATACATATTCACGCCTGTTTATCCCGGATTTATTCCCAAATATGGAAAAAATGATTTATCTGGACGTGGATTTGATTGCCGTTGGTGATGTCGGTGAATTGTATGACTATGATTTGGGGAAATACGCCTTGGGCGCCGTCGCGGCCGATTATGGTGTGGATAAAAGTCAATGGTTCAAAGATATGGAAATGCATGGCGCACATCAATATTTTAATGCCGGTGTTTTGCTGATGAACCCCAAAGAATTATATAATGATAAATTCTTGGACAAGATTTCCAAAATTGCAAACAAATATGGTCAATATATAGTTTTGGGCGACCAGGATTTGTTAAACAAATGCTTTGATGCCAATTATTGTGAATTGCCGTGGCGTTTCAATTTGACAACCCGTTTCTTGGAAATGGAATTGGGGCACGTTGACCACGCGCATCGTGAACAAATGGCAAACGAATACAAAAATGCCGTTATCAGACATTTTGAATCCAGGCGAAAACCATGGAATTATGAACGTAATGACTGCAACGGGGCACAAATTAAAAATATGGCCGATTTCTGGTCTGTTGCACAAATGACGCCGTATGTCGCATGGTTCCGGACCCAATTTGAATTCAGTAAACTGAATGTTGTTCAGGGTAATGTTTGGAAATATGTTAATGATGCAAAATCTGCCATGGCGGTGCCACATAAGACGACGTCCCGGTTTTTATTATTTGACGTTATACCGTTTGTACGCATTCGCCGTCGTCCAAAGAAAACGACATACTTGTTGTTTGGATTTTTACCAATAATTTCCAAAAAATTAAAAAATTATGGGAAAAAGACGGTATGGCGTTTGTTTGATTTAATAACTGTATTTTCGGTGAAATAAAAATGGCAGATAAAAAAATACGCGTTGCGTTGTTGGTTGATGAATTCTTTGGTGGCGCCGGGACGGCGTTCGGTGGATATGGATTTCTGGCACGTCGGTATGTTTGCAAATATATCCCGTGTGACGATATTCAAATAGACGTTTTGTTAAAGCGTGGAACGGATAAACAGCATGCTGAAAAACATCACATAGACGATGTTGATGTGTACTATTTACCCGCGGACCATGTTTATATGACTAAATTTTTCCGCGAACAAAACTATGATTTGTACCTGTCCATAGAATTGGTGAATCCGTGTGCGGATATTATTACCAAAGATCCTGATTTGGGTAAAAAGCGTCTGGTGCTGTGGATACAAGATCCGCGTCCGCAGTATGAATGGGACGAAATTAATACGGTAAAATTATTCCCAGAACGCAGTTATTATCATCAGCCAACTTATGATTTGGTAAATCGTATGGCGCATAAAAATCAAGTTACATTTATATCCCAGGCAAAATATCTGGACCCAAAGGCGATTGATTTATATGGTCTGTCGCGGTGGCAACCAATCACATATTTGCCTAACCCGGTTGATATAGATGAAAATTTTGATGTAAAAACATATAAAAAGAAAGATATGATAATCTTTCTGGGGCGTATAGAATCCGTGAAACGTGGTTGGTTGTTCTGTGAAATCGCAAAGCGTATGCCCCAATATGAATTCTATGTTTTGGGTAAAACAACCCGCGAAAAGGAAAAGAATTCGGCGATTATGGACCGCTATACCAATATTCCGAATTTGCATTTCGCCGGACATGTTGATGGCGCAGAAAAAGAACAATTCCTGAAAGATGCGAAAATTTTGGTAAATACCAGCATTCACGAAGCCTTACCCGTATCGTTCTTGGAGGCATTGTCATACGGAACATTATTGGTGTCCAACAGAAATCCTGATGATTTGACATCTCGTTTTGGGGTGTGGACCGGTGATGTTCTGGGCGATGGTTTTGACAAACTGGATTTGTATGTTGATGGTATTAACCGTCTGATGACAGATGAAAAATTACGCATGGATTTATCGATCCAGGCCACAGAATACATCCGCGCGGTCCACAATGTTCCTAAATTTGTGCGCGATTTACGGGCGACAATTTATGAAAATGCACGTAAATCATGATTCGCCACGGCTTTTGATAAAGTGTACGACCACGTTGGTCAAACTGGTGGTGCTGTAAAAAAACTTTTGCCCCGCCGCAATTGGTAAATTGACCGTCAGTCTTTGGTCTGATGCGCTGGAAAACGCGTCCGAATACATCAGTGTTGTTCCAGATGCGTTTTGTAATGCCAACCATAAACCCTGGTTAGATGCGGTTGATGTGCCATATATGGATATGTATCCATTGTTTGGCGATGTCCATTTGGTGTCCGGGGATAAATCCAGAACTGTTGCGGTATCTGATGGTGCCGCCATCTTGGAAACAATGCTTTCCCGGGCTAAAATGGTACCACCGACGGTTTGTCCGTCGTGTACGCGCAGGGTATTATTTGTGGTATCCATTGTTATTTCACCAATTGCGCCTGTAAAAGAATTGTGTTCTGTGGCGGTGCCCCGTCTGATTTGAATTTGTCTGGCCATGATAAAGACTTCCTTTGTTTATTTAATTTATGTTGTTTGATAGAAAGAAAAAACAGAAATAAAAAATGACGCACAACGCGTCATTACAGATGCCAGTATTATATCAAATTTTCCCCAAAAAATCAATAGGTTTGTTGATTGTGAAAAAACATCTGTTGAAAAAAATTACGTAATGTACTACAATACAATGGACATACCAGGGGGGATAAAATGCCAAAAGATAATAAGAAAAATAAAAAATCTGTAAAAGCAAAGCAGGGCGCAAATTATAATCCGATTGCGTCGTCTGTGCGACGTTTGTATAACAAAAGTGCACCACTGTTGTTGTGCGAGGCATTGTTGTTCGTTGTTGTGGCGGGGATGATGCTGGTTTGGCCGGTGGCGGTTCTGACGACGTTGACATTTGTTATCGGTGTTGCGCTGATATTGTTTGGACTGTATCGTACCATTGCCGGATTTGTTGTTTCGCGTGATGTGGGCGGTGGCTGGTTCGATGTGGTGTTCGGATTGGTTAATGTCGTGCTGGGGGTGTTGTTCTGTATCTATCCGGTCGGGTCGGTCATCAGTTTAGTGTACATATTTGTCGCATTGTTTATGTTGCGGGCGTTGTTGTCGTTGATATTCTCTATCAATATGGTGCGCGCACGATTTGGACACTATTGGGTTGATTTGATTGTGTCGTTATTGCTGATTGCGTTGGCCATAGTATTGATGGTGTATCCGATGGCCGGGGCGGTTGCCATGGTGTTTTATTTGGCGGTGATGTTGATACTGTATGCCGTCGCAGATATTTATATGTATCTGGAAATACGACGCCTGAAAAAATTAGTTTCTGATTAATTACAAGACCGCCCGTTTGGGCGGTTTTTATTGGAAATATGTGGTTTGTTACGTGGGCTTGCACTTTGAATATTTATGTGATATCATACTGCGCAACGCGCCCTTAGCTCAGCTGGATAGAGCATCGGATTTCTAATCCGCAGGTCGCAGGTTCGAATCCTGCAGGGCGCGCCAGAAATTAAACCGACGACGCAGTCGGCGGTTGGATTTATGTGCAAGTCCCAGGATTTGAACCTGCGAAGAAAGCAGTTCGAAACGCCATAAAAAGGCGAAACATCTGTGGTGATGAGGTTATTGTGACAGATTGTACCGTGCCCGATGATTGTCCAGAGGGTACAATTCTGCGCAACAATGAATGTGTTGCCCCGTGTGACGAAGACAGTGTTTTTGAAAGTGAAGAATCCAATCGGTGTATAAAATGTGAAACAACGAGATACCAGGGTATCGATAACACATTCAAATGCATAAAGTGCGATCGAGATGTCGAATGGTGGGACGATAAAAATAAAGAGTGTGTTAAAAAATCTGATTATACCAAGATTTCACGTGATGCGATGCAACAATGTTACATGTGCCCTAATAACATAACGTTCCAAGAATGCGTGTGGATGTTAAGTATGTCACAGGAATACAGCGTTGAAAAACAACATCAAATAAAGGCAGACTGTGATTTGAATTAAGAAATCATACCTGTGGGGTGGGGCGATAAAGCGTGATATAATCAGGCCAAGGTGTACAAGGGAGTTCATTATGAAAAAGTTTTTGCTGTTTGTGTTGGCGATTGCGATATCGTTCTTGCCCGGGGTTATCGGTATGATGTTTTCGCCAGATGGTGCGTCCGATATATGGTATAACGCGTTAATCAAACCAGTCGGTACGCCCGCCGGATGGGTGTTTGCCGTTGTGTGGCCCATACTATATTTATTGTTGGGAATTGCGCTGTATCTGATTATTGTTGATAAAACAAGATTCAGCAAGGCCAAGTCTTATGCGTTGTTTGGCGTGAATATTGTGTTGAACGCATTATGGACTTATTTGTTCTTTGGTTTGAATTTGATGAGTTTGGCGTTGATTGTCTTGGTCGCATTAATAGGTTTTACCGTATGGATGATGCATGCGTTTTATCCAATCAGTCGTGGTGCATATTATTTAGTGTGGCCGTATCTGTTATGGTTATGTTTTGCGTTGTATCTGAACGGGGCGATTTTGTTTATGAACTGATACAAAAAAAACGGAATCAATTTTGATTCCGTTTTTATATCTTTAATATCTTCATATCTGGGTCGCCAACGTTCAAGTATTTCAAACCCAATTCTTCGACATAGTCTGCACTGTATCCCTGTAAAAGTTCAATGTGGCGATTTATCATATCCAGTTTGGCACGTTCGGCGTCCAATTGTTGTTCTTCGGCGTCCAGACGCCATATATTTACAATGAATTGTTGCAGGTTTACATCACCGAAAAAAATTCGTACGAAGAATATCAGCGCAAATATGGCACAGATAATGCCGATTTTTCCGTATATTCCGCCAGACCATGCACGGCCAAGAAAGCCAAAGAAATTTTTGATTTTTTCCTTCATAGGTGGCATTATATCACAAATGATAGATAATAATCAAATTTTTGGTGCCCCATTGGCGGGGATTACAGATAAACCATTTCGTCGCATTATTCGGACGTTTTCGCCCGATGTGCCGTTGTATACGGAAATGATATCATGTCATTCTTTGGTTGGTGCGCACAAGAATTGTCTGCGAAATTTTGACCGATATGATGACGAAGGTAATATCGGCACACAAATTTTCGGGGCCGTGCCAGAACTGATGGCGGATGCGGCCAAGATATTACAAGACGCGGGTGCCACGTGGATTGATATTAATATGGGGTGTCCGGTGCCAAAGGTTGCCACGCGCAGTGGGGCGGGGGCATTTTTGATGCGGGACCATAAATTGGCCGAAAAAATTATGCGGTCTGTTGTTCAGGCGGTTGAAATCCCGGTATCTATTAAAACCCGTCTGGGATGGGACGATACGCATCGTGATTGGGCGGATTTAATCCATATTGCGACCGATTGTGGGGTACAGTTTGCCGCATTGCATGGACGTACACGGGCGCAATTGTATACTGGGAAATCCGAATTACCGGTTTTGGGCCAAGATATAAAAATTCCCATTATTGCCAATGGTGATATAAAAACGGCGGATGATGTCGCGCGTGTTATGGAACGCGGGTATTGTGGTGCGATGATTGGGCGTGCGATGCTGGGGCGGCCATGGATTTTTGCAGAATTGGCGGGTGGGCGCGCACCTGATAACATTGGTGCGGTGGTGTTGCGTCATCTGGAATATATGTTGGAATATTATGGCGCGCGAAATGCAATTCCGATGTTCAGAAAGCATGTGGCGTGGTATTCGGCCGGCATTCCGTGTTCTGCGGAATTCAGAATAAAAGTAAATCAAATAACCGACGCACGGGAATTAAAGTCCGAAATTTGTAAATTTTGGGGTTGCGAACCGTGTATATAGATTCTATGATTGATTGAAATAACAGGGGACCGTAATATGGCAGAAAATAACAATACAGATATTCATAATGAAATGACCGTTGGGGAAATGTTGCGTAATGCACGTACAACCGGACGGCGTAAACGTGAAATTCCAACGATTTCTAAACAACTGTGCATTCGCGAAGAATTTTTGCAGGCATTAGAAGACGGTAATTATAGCGTGATTCCAGAAACGGTGTATATTCTGGGGTTTGCGCGGAATTATGCAATGGAATTGGGACTGAATCCGGATGAAGTCGTGGGCAAGTTAAAGCGCGAAATGGGTTTGGTGTCTGATTCCAAAGACGAAGAAGACGATGATAAAAAATCCAATGTCGTGGCCAGTGCGGACGCAGATGTCGTATGGTATCGTCGTGCGTGGGGGGTGGTTGCAAAGTTTATGCGTCGCTATTGGGTTTGGGTTGTTTCTGGTGTGGTTGTCGTTGCGTTGGCCGTTGGTGGTGCGGTGTATTATGTGGCCAGTGGCGATGATGAAACGTTGGCGGGTGATGCCCAGGTTGCCGTACCCGTGGCCACGGTTGATAATTCTGAACCGAAATATACGGTCCAGGTTCGCGAACGTTTTGGTACGGAAAATGCAGAAACCGCGTCCGTTATATTACAGGCGATTGAAGAATCTTGGGTTAAAATCGAAGATGCACGTGGTGGCACGGTGTTCAGTCGCGTTTTGGTCCCGGGCGATGTTTATTATGTCCCCAGCGAACAGAACTATACGGCGATATTTGGTAATGCCGGTGGTGTTGACGTTTGGGTGAATGGGGTTTTGATACCAAAACGCGGTGCACAGCATGAACGTGTGGCGGATATTTCCATGAACCCAGATGATTTAGTGGATACAACAACGGCAGAATAAAAGAAACGGGGCAAATGCCCCGTCTTTTTTTACTTGTAATAACAATTAGATGTGTATTTATACGTGCCAGTACTGTCCGA
>CALXMA010000017.1 GCA_944389345.1 uncultured Alphaproteobacteria bacterium
AAAAAATCCCCAACTTGGGGGATTTTACAATAACAAACTATGCCCTATTTCGACTTTTTGGTCCCGGCTTTTACCGGTTTTTTTGCCACTTTCTTTGCCGTACCTTTTGACGCGACACGCTTTGTCGGCGCACTGGTCGCCTTCACATCCGTATCACCCCCGGCCTTTACCGGCTTTTTTTCGTCTTTTTCTTTCTTGGACTTGTCGCCACCAATTTCTTTCTTGAACGTATTAATTCCATCGGCCAGATTTTTCATCATACCTGGAATCTTGGCGGACCCAAACAGAATCAACACCAATACGACAATAACCAGAATTTCCGCCCAACCAAAACGTCCAAACATAATATCTACCCCTTTTGATTAACTCTGCGCCCTATTTTGCGACATAACATTCCAGTCCGTCCGCCTTGGCATTACGACAGAAATTATTTGCATCCGCAGACGTATTAAACCCAACACGCAATCTGTACGTGGTCGACCCATTCGGCAAAACCGCGGCCAAAATCACGAATTGGTGTCCAGAAAACAGATTCTGGTGCGACGCACGCAATTGCCGTTGACCAGATTCGGCCAATGCGCGTGTGCTGTACGATCCCAATTGTGCATACCACGCAGACGTCCGTGGTGTATTCTGTGCCCGCTGTTGGGCCTGTTGTGCACGACGTGCGGGCTGGGCCGCCGCCTTTTTCTGTGGTGCCGGTGCACTTGCCTTTTTCTGTGGCACAGGCTGGGCCACGGGTTGTGGTTGTGGTGCCGGCGCATCAGGCTTAAACACAACGTCTTTTCTATCTTCTATGACACGCACTGGCACACCCGGTGTCGCATTTTGTGCCCCAGGCTGTGGCGCAGGTTGCTGTACCACGGGCTGTGGCGCGACCGGTGCTGGTGCCGGCTGTGGTGCGGGTTGCGGTGCGGGCATAACCTGGGCCGGTTGCGGTGCCGGCGCCCCACCACCAACGACCAACGGCGCGTTTGGATCCTGGCCGTCAACGATAATTGCGGGGGCGTCTAAATCAACCTCCATCGTGGACGAAGAACCGTCACCAACCATACGAATAATGACGTACGTGGCCAGTATAATAATCAACACCCCCACCGCCAGCAACAGCCACGGTTTCTTGGGGCGCGGTGCGGTCAACGGCGTTGCATCTGGCAACGTATCCATAGAATCCGCATCATCATTCAAATCTAATAAATCCAAGTTATCATCATTATTCATCAGGATTCCCCCATCTTTACTCACGGAATATTATACCATAAAAAACAGCATATTCCAAAGATTATCCGCAATAAAATTACTGTGGCATTTTACCAAAATCTGGTGGCACAATCAGTTTGTGGTTTTCTTGGACGATTGGTTCTACCTCGCAACGTGATGCACACGCACTCAGCACCAATGGCATCCCGACAACTATTAACAGCAACAATAACTTTTTCATATCAAATCCCCTTTGCCTTGGTTATACAGCATATTATAATGGCGCGTTTTTCACGCGCCATATATTTTTGCTTATGCCGGCATTTTTACCGCATCTTTCATATCTGCAATAAATTGGTCCAGCGCAACCGTTTCCTGTTTTTCCACGCCCAACCGACGCACAGTAATCGTTTTATCGGTGGCCTCTTTTTCGCCAACGATTGCGATAATCGGGGTTTTGGCCAACGACAGTTCACGGATTTTATAGTTAACCTTTTCATCACGCAAATCTGCCCTTGCATAAACACCCGCATCACGCAAACTTTCAACGACATTCATCGCATAGTCGCGGTATTTTTCAGAAATCGGCGCAACAACTACCGGCTCTGGCGACAACCACAGCGGTAAATTACCGCCCGTCGATTCTAACAGAATTCCCATAAACCGTTCAATAGACCCCAACATTGCACGATGCAACATAATCGGGCGATGCTTTTCACCGTCTTCGCCGATATAGGACAAATCGAAACGTTCCGGCAAATTCATATCCAACTGCACGGTACCGCACTGCCACGTCCGCCCCAGCGCATCTTTCAAATAGTTATCAATTTTTGGTCCATAAAACGCGGCATCCCCCGGTGCGATTTCATATTCGATACCGTTTGCGTCCAACGCATGCTTTAACGCACCTTCGGCCTTGTCCCAAATTTCATCAGACCCGATACGGAATTCAGATTCTTTACGCGTGGCCAATTTCATAGAAATCTTATCAAATCCAAATTTGCCATAGATCTCTTTGATAAAGCGCAATATTTTTACGACTTCTTCTTCTAACTGTTCTTCGGTACAGAAAATATGCGCATCGTCCTGGGTAAATTCGCGCACACGCATCAACCCCGACAGTCCACCTGCGGCCTCGTACCGATTAACCTTGCCAAATTCGGCCAGATATAATGGTAAATCCTTATAAGATTTAATACCTTGGCCAAACACCAACATCCCACCCGGACAAGACATCGGCTTTACACAGAACGTCTTGCCATCCTGGGTTTTACCAGAATAATTGTGTTCGCCATATTTTGCCCAATGCCCACTGCGTTCCCACAGTGATCTGTCCATGACGGACGGGGTCGAAATTTCTTGATATCCGGCGCGTTCCTGGCGATGACGGATATATTCGATCAACTTGCGATATATTTTATATCCCTTGTCATGCCAAAACACCGCGCCCGGCGCATAGTCAGGTTCGAAATGGAACAAATCCATATCTTTACCTAATTTGCGGTTATCGCGCATGGCGGCCTCTTCCTGCATTTCCAAGAACGCATCTAATTCTTCCTTGGACGCGAACGCATCAACATAGATACGTTGCAACATTTTATTTTTTGCGTCCCCTTTCCAGTATGCACCCGCGACATTACGAATTTTGAACGCATCACGTGGCAAATCTTTGGAACTTTCCACATGCGGTCCACGACACAGGTCGACAAAATCACGGAAAGAATAAACCGACAACGCATCCCCACGCGCATCATATTCATTCAGCCATTCCATTTTATACGGCTGATTTGCGAAAATTTCTTTGGCTTCGTCCAACGACACATTGCGCTGTTCGAAACGCCCATTAGATTTAATCAAATCACGCATTTCTTTTTCGATTTTGGCAAAATCATCTTCGGAAAATCTGTGTTCGGTATCAAAATCGTAATAGAATCCATTTTCGATTGCGGGCCCACCGGCGAACTTAACATCTGGGTACAGTTTTTGAACCGCGGCGGCCATAACATGCGCCAACGAATGACGAATCGTTTCAATTGGATAAGACATAATAAAAACCCCTAAGTGTTATAAATAATATTGAATTGTTATTGATTATTGCATTGCGCGGAAAAAACCGCAAATAGAATTTACACCCCCGTGGGGGTTGTAGTTGTTGTTGTAAAGAAACCACAATATTTTTTCATAACGCTATAAATGATAGTACTAATAATTCAAAATGTCAAACACATACAACGACCCTAGCCCTTTAACCTAGAACTCAGCCTGATATTATCCATTGCCTCGGACATGACCAAAATTGGGGGCCTATCCTTGCGATGCGGATGTTTGTCGCTGTACGCCCATTCCAAGATATAGTGATTAGACCTGATTCTGTACGCAGAATCTGCCACCTGAATTTTATCAAATTCATATTCGTGCTTTGTCCCGTCATGTTCAAAGAAAACAAAATCTATTTGTTTATCTGGATATATTCGCTTTAACTTGTCTATTGCATCCAAGATTTGCGCATCGGTAAGATGCTGGCACACACAATTACGTTGCTCACCCATACGTTCGCCCCAACAAATTAAAATCTTGTCGGATTTATCCATATATTCCAAGAACCGTTTTGACCGCCTATCCATCAATTCTTGAACCTCTGGCATGGCGTTTTCTATGCTTTTATCGCACGGGAATAAATGCAAGAAACGAATTTTTGTATAAACGTTAATAACGCGTTGATGGGCCTGGCCTTCTTTTATAGTACTATTTTCTATTACAAAATCTTGCGGGCGATAAAAATTTTTGAATTTAGTTACAATGGCATCTATTTTTTCAACAAAACGTGTATCTTCACCAATACCTGGGTTTTCTTGCGAACAATATCCATCTGGCTCAATTCCCACGGTCCATTCGAATGGCGACGAACACACCCGCAACTTAAAGAAATCCAACACATCTGTCATTAAACAAGACACGCCTATGACAAATATAAAATCGTATTCTTCAAATCTGGCCGGCAATAACCGCCGTCCACCCAAAACATCATTCCATTTCTGCTTTACCGCGCGGTAATTGGCCAATTTATCTGGCCCCGCATCCTGCACCAATGGCGATGGCGGGGGGGGTACCACATTACCTTTTGTCAACATTTTACGAATTCGCCCACGCATTGCGCGCGATGGAACAAATCCTGCGACCAAATTTATAAAAAATTTCTTTATTTTTTTCACGACAACCACCACAACTATAAATCAATAATACATCCAAACAATACGGCGAAAAAGAAACACACACTGCCCCCTATGACGAACAAATGCCAAATAGCATGCGAAAATTTCATTTTACGCCATAAATAAAATATAACCCCCAACGAATACGACAATCCGCCTGCCAAAATAAACCACAGACCCCGTGGCGGAATATTATGCAACATCGCCGGCAGTATAAATAACAAAGTCCACCCCATCAACAAATACAAACCAACGACCCATTTTGGCTGTTGCTTTGGATTACGCATTTTAACAATGGCGCCGAATATAACAATGGCCCACAGAATACCAAACACGGTCCACCCCAATCCCCCGCGTAGATTCACCAATAAAAACGGTGTATACGTGCCGGCAATCAATGCATATATGGCAACACTGTCCCATACTTCAAAAAAACTCTCGCCACGTCGTCCGATTGTGGCATGACACATGGTTGACCCAAAATACAGTGTTATCATCGTTGCGCCAAAAATCGCACAAGACACAACCGCCCACGGATTATGCGCCAACGCGGCGAACACCACTAACAACACCAATCCCGCTATGGCCAACCCTATTCCAATCCCATGGGTCAAGATATTCAGTGCTTCTTCTGACCGACTGCTGGGGCGTTCCCACCGAAACAGTCCCGTTGCACGCAATATACGCAACAGCCGACTGGCACGACCATCTGACTTAACCGCCCGTAATTGTGTCCGCTTTGCTTTGGTCATTTCAACAATTCCCCTATTCTGGATTTTACGCGCCCGTCCCCCATCACCTGCATAATAGAATACAAATCTGGGGTATTGGTACGCCCGGTCAGTGCCACACGTAAATTCATTGCGACATCACCATTTTTAACCCCGGCATTTCCGGCAATTTCGACAATTTTATTCCACCACGTGTCTTTGTCATCACATATATCAAACGTTCCCAGAAACGCGCGCAACAAATCCGCATTAAACGCATATTCTGCATTCGGAACAAACAAATCATCCCAGAAATACGACACTTCGTCCAATGTCTGTTTCCATGTGATAAAATCTTTACGTATACGCTTTGGGTTATCGCGTTCAATGGCCAAAATATTTTTTAAGTATTCTGGGTTTGACCCGATTCGCGTCGCCCACACCGCGTCGTATTCAATTGCCCAGTCGCGCACCCGTTGCACCAATTCATCGACCGACATCGTTGCAATAAATTCGCGCGCCCACCATTCCAACTTTTTCATATCAAACAACGCACCAGAAATAGGAATCTTTTTAGGACGCAGTTCATAATCCCACACAGATTTCACCTGGCCCTTGGCCTTGGCTTCTTCATACCCAGACATGGCAATATTCCCCAGGTATTCTAACACCGCACCACACGGCCACCCATCACGCAGGAAAAATGCAACATTTGCCTCGGGGTCATGACGTTTGGATAATTTACGTTGTTTCCCGGTATCTGGATCAATTTTATCGATTGTCGATGTATGAATATATAACGGTGGCATCCATTCCATCATACGGAATAATTGAATATGCAATGGGAACGACGGCAACCATTCTTCACCACGTACAACATGCGTCGTATGCATAAAATGGTCATCGCACAGGTGTGCAAAATGATACGTTGGCAACCCATCGTTTGATTTGATTAAAACAATATCTTCATTGTTTTCTGGGAAACCAATAGACCCACGAACGGCATCTTTGCAGAAAATACGTTGTTCGGGATTTCCGGTCGAATACAAACGAATCGATGGCACCTGGCCCGCATCTAAACGACGTATAATTTCATCATCTGTAATATCACGATCGCGTGCGAATTCACCATAAATACCCGTGGCAAACCCCGCCGCCTTTTGATTTTCACGAATACGATCCATCTCGTCCGCGGTCAAAAAGCACGGATACGCCAACCCACGCGCCAACAAATCGGCCACAACACTGTGATAGATGTCGCGACGCTGGGACTGGTAATACGGACCATATTCTGGCATATCATTATATTCTAAACCGAATCGTTGCATAGAATCTTTGATTATCTGAACCGCATCCGCCACTTCGCGTTTGGTATCAGTATCTTCGATGCGCAACATAAACACCCCGCCCGATTGACGCGCCAATTTACAATCTACGAACGCCTGGTACAGCCCGCCCAAATGCATATACCCCGTTGGACTGGGTGCGAAACGCGTTACAAACGCGCCATCTGGCAAATTACGTGGTGGGAACTTTTCTTCCAGTTCCGCCAAAGTATATTTTGGCGTCGCGCCCAACACACGCGCAATTAAATCAGCCGATAACCCCTTACGCATTTTTATTTTCCTTTTCCCATTCTGACTTTAATTTTGAATACACGAACACATCGCACAGTTTGCCACGAAACATATAACTTTGACGACGTACCCCTTCGCA
>CALXMA010000018.1 GCA_944389345.1 uncultured Alphaproteobacteria bacterium
TGGACTGTAAAACCCGCATAAAGCAGTTTTCCGACGAAAAAATCTGGTGTAAATCGTCAATAATAACAGTTGGCCGTATATTTGTACGATCCACTGTCATCTGACCCGGTTGTACCGGACGGGATATAGCATGACGATATACTGGTCGAACCCGCGGCCGATGTTCCCGGCCATGGACATGACGCGCACCCACTGCTGGTCTTGTACGTGCCACTGTTACAAACATATGTGGAACCATTGCCACCCGCACATGTCGCATTGGTCGGACATTTTGTACAACCCGCAAATGCCGATGTTGCCGTTCCATAATACCCCGATGCACATTTGTATGTCGTACTGATAATCTTACACGACGGTGTTACATGACAATTACTACATGTCGATGTCATACTGCGGGTTGTTGTTGTCGTAACACTACCGACGGTACTCGTAGATGTCTTGCAACTGGTACAGAAAGTAGTATTTGTACATCGTGAATCATACGATACACTGCTACAACTGATTGGGCACAACCCCATATTACAACAGTTCAGTGCCCCATACGCACCCGGCCCGATTGGCACGCACAACGCGCCAACCGCGATTAATTTAAGTATATTTTTCATCTGTTCCCCCTTTCATTCGTGAATGAAAAAAACCGCATGAAATTTCAAGCGGTTGGAGGTTGATGACTATAAATATAGAAATAGTGCTGCTTATTCAATATATTCGCAAGCCCTCCAACCCCAATAACAGGTTGGAGAAGTTTTACGTCTTTCCAGACGCTATATTTCACAGGTCATCACACCCCATTGACGGAATTCCCGTCAACACCACTATGTTATCGCAAAGATGAATTGATAGCAAGGGTAAACATTCCACAGTTTTTCCATGGACCTGAATTTATATTTCAAAACAACAAAACACGGTGATACAATCGTTCACCGTGTCGCACAAATTATATACAATAAAAACGCAATGGTTATTTAATATTCTGTGATATTATGCGGTTAAAATCATCTTCGGTCCAGATGGTAATACCCAACTGTTGCGCCTTGGTCAATTTAGAACCCGCATCGGCACCCGCCAGAACAATGTCTGTTTTTGCGGATACACTGCCCTGGACCCGCGCACCCATGTGTTCCAATATTTCACGCGCATCATCGCGGGTATATCCCGACAACGCCCCAGTTAAAACGACCCGTTTTCCAGATAACGGACCGTCTGTTGGTGCGCCGGCGTTGGTCGGTGAAATAATCCGAACCTGGGCCAATAAATTATCCAAGACCGTATTATTATGTTCGTCCGCAAAAAACGATACTATTTCATCCGCCATAACGTCGCCGATGCCATCAATCTGTTTTAATTTCCATGTCGGTGCATTGCGGACCGCGTCCAATGTCCCGAATTCGCGCGCCAAAATTTTGGCCGTAACCTGGCCCACGTCGGGAATACCAATCGCAAATAAAAATCTGTGTAAATCTATGTCGCGCGCGCGTTCAATCGCATCGTTCAAATTCGATACCGATTTTTCACCAAATCCGTCCAGTTTTTTTATTTCATCGCCATGACGCGAAATTAATGTAAATATATCTGGGGCGGTCTGTATCCATCCGCGTGATACAAAATGTTCCAACTGTTTCGGACCCAGGCCATCTATGTCAAACGCATGGCGCGACACAAAGTGTTCCAGTTCACCAATACGCTGGGCCGGGCAAGACAATGAATTAACACATCGACGCGCAACCATTCCAGATTCTTGGACAACGGCGCCCCCACATACCGGGCACGTGGTCGGAAATTCAAAGCGCGGTGCGTTCGGTGCATCTTCGGCAACACCAACAATTTGCGGAATAACATCACCCGCACGTTGAACAATAACGCGGTCGCCAACATTCACCCCCAGACGTTCTATTTCGTCGGCGTTATGCAATGTTGCGCGCGATACCAATACACCACCAATATTTATCGGTTCCAGTTCCGCCACAGGCGTCAATACGCCCGTACGCCCAACCTGGACCGTGATATCGCGCAAAGTCGTTATACCACGCGCGGCCGGGAATTTATAGGCAACCTCCCACCGGGGGCTGTTGGCGCGGGACCCCATGCGTTCTTGCAGGTCGACATTATTAACCTTTAACACCAGACCATCTATGTCAAACGGTATGTCCGCACGTATCATCATTATATCGTTATACGTACGTTGAATTTCGTCCATCGTGTGCGCGTGGCGCGCCCAATGACGTGTGGTCTTGAATCCCCACGATTCCAATTTATCAAAATATTCTGACTGGGTTTGCCATGTGCGCGCAGACAATTCGCCGTACGTGTACGCAAACGCAGATAAACGACGCGACGCGGTAATTGCCGGATTTAACTGGCGCAAAGAACCCGCCGCCGCATTACGCGGATTCGCAAATACTTTATCACCAGACTGGGTCGCGATTTCATTCAGTGCAACAAAGTCCGCACGCGACATATACACTTCGCCCCGAACCTCTATAACATCGGGAAAATCCCCACGCAACTGGTGCGGGATGTCTGGTATAGTCTTTAAGTTTTCGGTAATATCTTCGCCGGCAACACCACTGCCCCGGGTCAGGGCACGCGTCAGACGCCCATGTTCATAACGCGCAGAATACGATACACCGTCAACCTTTAATTCTATGAATATGTCGTGGTCCGATAATTTGTTAAACCAATCCGCAACATCACCCTGGTTAAAAACGTCCGATATGGACAACATCGGAACACTGTGCGGGTACGATTTGAACCGCGACGCAACAGGCGCACCAACACGCGACGACATCCCGTTTTGCGCCAATTCTGGGTACATAGCCTCTATTTCCAGGGCACGACGTTTCGCCGCATCGTATGTCGCATCGTCAACAACAGGCGCATCGTTTTGATGGTACGCAATGTCCCACTGGGCCAATTTTTTCATCAATTCGGCGTGTTCCGCCAAGACTAGTAAATCTGGTGTATTGCTCATGCCCAGATTATAGAAAAATCACGAAATTAATACAACGGAAATATCATCAAATATTATAGTTGCGAGCACGTGGAAAATATTGCGCAAAATCAACCCAACTGGTGTTCGTCGCATTCATAATTTTTACCAAACTGCCCACGGAAATCCAATGCGGTTTACCACCGACGGTGCAACGTTTGCTTTTATTCAATGATGTTATATTCAGACCACTTATCTGGGCCAAACGCGAACATGAAATATTATGCGCACTGGCCAAATTATCGATGGCACACCAAAACATTTCGTTCGTCAGCATTTTTTACAATCCCCCATATTGCCCATAAATCCAACGTCGTTATCTAATTATGATTGATTTCCCAAAATAAATCAACCGGTTTTATAACGAAAAAAATCATAAAAAACGCGCCCCAAAACATGGGGCGCGCCTGTTGTATGAATTGCAAATTTGAACTTATTTCTGTTCATCCAAACCACGCAACAGAACCTCTTTCAAATCGTTCGGAATCATGCCTGTTGTGGAATATCCACAATCAACATGATGCACTTCGCCGGTAACGGCACTGGACAAATCACTGAACAGATAAATCGCCGCGCCAGATACATCGTCCAATGTCATATTGCGACGCAATGGTGTCTGTTCCGCATTCAGGCGCAACATAGATTTCATTCCGCCAACCCCAGATGACGCCAATGTCATAATCGGGCCCGCACTGATGGCGTTAATACGAATCTTGTCACGCCCCAGGTCAGATGCCAGATAACGAACACTGCTGTCCAGGGCGGATTTCGCAACACCCATCACGTTATAATTCGGTACGGATTTTTCACCGCCATAATATGTCAGGGTTACAATACTGCCCCCATCGGTCATTAATTTAGACGCGCGACGTGTCAAATCAACCAACGAATATACAGATACATCCATTGTGTTCTTGAAATTCGCACGTGTCGTGTCGGCATAGCGACCCGTCAATTCGTTTTTATCCGAAAACGCAATCGCGTGCAACATTCCGTCCAGTTTGCCCCATTCGCGTTCTATGTTCGCAAACAAAGAATCCATTTGTTCGTCGTTTTGAACGTTGCATTCTTGGACAAATTTTGCACCAATCGATTCCGCCAATGGGCGTACACGCTTTTCCAAATTTGGCATAGCATACGGCATCGCAATTTCCGCGCCTTCGTCATGGGCACGCTTTGCAATCGCCCACGCCATAGACCAATCATTTGCAACACCTGTAATTAAAATCTTTTTTCCTTTTAATAACATTTTTGCTTCCTCTATATTGTTTCAATTGGACGGGTGGAAATATAGCACCAAAAAACACAATTCGCAATAATTAAAAAAATCACGCCGTTTTCTTAAAATCTTTGTTGCATGGTAAATTCTATCGCAGTTTTCTTGAATTCGCGTTGCCACATGTTGGAATCACGCTGGGTATAACTGAACGTCAGTGTCGGCACAAATCCCCATATATCCAATTTATTGTTAGACACAGATATAGAATACCGGTGCGTAAAGTCTTGTTCAACAATTTGCCTGAAATTATTATCCACGACGGTCCACTGGCCCGCGTCATAACGCGTCCAATAAATACTGGGTTCGGCGTACACATGAAATCCAAACGGTAATTCCGCCCCCAGGCCCACTGATAACATCGGTTGCCAATATGAGTATGCGGAATCTGTCGCATTTTCACGATTAATGCCACCCCGGGCCATCATATATACACTGGCGTTGAAAGAATACGACAAACGCAACATCGCAGAATATGTTTCACCGTCTAAAAATTCCCCGTAATCGTCATACGTGTTTTCCATAAACTGTAAATATATGCCACCGTATAATTTTCGCGTAAAATCATAATTCATATCCAGTTTCGCGCCCGCAGACCAATTGTATCCGTTCCACCCATACCAACGACGCGATGCGGTTCCCGCCAACCAAACGTCGCCACGTTCCCACACATAACGTGGCCCCGTGCCAACCGATAAATACAAATCATCGTAATTATGCTTGTCATAAATATTGCTGTAAACGCCCGCATCAGATTTCCAACGCCATTGGTCCGACAATTTGAACTCGTAATTTCCGCCCAACTGTAAATTCGCGCCAACCGCGGATTCTGGTTCGGTCAAATCACGACACATCAGACCAAACATGGTCATAACACATTCTTCGCCACCAACCGCGTTGTTAACGTTATTGTCCGGGGCCGCGCCAAAGTTAAAATACACGTTCCAATTCTTGTTTTGACGAACAACATATCGATAATAGTTCATCATCTGGCGCGCGTTTTCTGGTAAATCTTTACCGGCCATCGCCAGGCGCAGGTGATAATCCGCACGCGCCCATTTTCCCTGGTGCATATAACAAACCGCCAATTCAAAGCGTACACGCGCCAGGTTCGGCTGGTCATCCAAAATCTTTCTGTAAATTTCTATTGCGCTGTCTATGTCACCCGTTCGCGACGCAATCTGGGCCAACAGAAACCAGCGCTCGATTTCCAATGAAACGTTGCCCATCGGGGGCGTTCGGGTCAAAATCTGCATCGCATTGTCAAAATCACCACGGTCAACCAAGTCGCCCGCCAACTGCATCGCCTGGACAGTGGTCATCGTTATTTCATGTGTTGTTTCTGACCCTTCTTGCCCCATGGACGCCACGGGAAAAAGAATCATCAATGCCAAACAAATAATCGCCTTGCGCCGTATCATATCACCGTATCGTCAAAATTTATAAACAAGCCCATATTCCGCGAATTCATATAAAATCCTAAATATATCCCCCATCAAAATCAAGCAATAATCCCAAGGATATTTTGCACACCGGACCCACAAATTATAAACATCAAAAAAAGTACTTGAAATCGGATAAAAAAGGTTATATTATATGCGGGCTGTTCGGGCATAGTTCAGTCGGTAGAACAACGGACTGTTAATCCGTATGTCACTGGTTCGAGTCCAGTTGCCCGAGCCAAGATAGACAACCCTTTGTTTCAAGTATTTGAGCAAAGGGCTTTTTTATTGTTATTACTACATTTTTTTCATCAACTAAACAGTTCGAGGTCAACAGTTTTATTATTTGCCGTTTTTGAGAAAACCTCGAACTTTTTATTAAAAAATAGCAGGAATCTGCGATTTTTATCATCCTGGCCAAATTATCATAAAATGTACTGATACTGTTGTCCAGATTCAACCGCCGGCTGGTGATCGCGGTCAGTTCATCGTCCAACTCTGTGGTCACCCGTTTGTATTCATCTTCTTCTATCCCACGGGATAGATATAGATCCAATAATCTATTTTTCTTGTCCGTTATTTTTAATTCCATTTCATTTAATTCCAGCAATATTTTATCCCGATTTAATAATTCCATCCGTTTTTTATCGTTAATTAATCTGATTACATCCGGCAATTCATCACCCAGGTGTAAAGATTTGAATATGTTATATAAAACATCCATCACCAATCGGACAGAGATATTATGATGAACACAGGGTTTATTGGTTGGTGGCTGTAAAAAGGGGTATTTGCCCTTGGATAAATATGGGCTGAACAAATTGCCACAATGGGCACAACGAACTATGCCAGATAACAAGAA
>CALXMA010000019.1 GCA_944389345.1 uncultured Alphaproteobacteria bacterium
GTGGCGGTTTTTTTATTGCTATATTTACGGTAATTGCTATCCTGTTTATGGCAAAGGGGTACAAGTATGAAAATTTTTGCAAAATATTTTGATGAAAACGGCGAAGTTTATATGTTTCGTCCGAATGAAATCTATGATTCCGCCACAAATACATTTAAGCCAACCGATGAAAAAACTTTTACTGTGGCGATGGAAAAATTCTCGCCATTGGGCAACAGTCATATTTGGCAACGTACGTTTTATGATTTTGACGTGGCCGTTGATGAATATCGTGCATGCATTGATAGGTTGAATGGTCGCACGCCTGCGCGTATGTGTG
This sequence comes from uncultured Alphaproteobacteria bacterium, assembly GCA_944389345.1. Taxonomy (GTDB): domain Bacteria; phylum Pseudomonadota; class Alphaproteobacteria; order Rs-D84; family Rs-D84; genus Enterousia. The sequence continues at coordinate 320 of CALXMA010000019.1, forward strand.
TGGCAAATCCGAACCGTCGCTGTAAGTGTAGCGCGCAAAATTGCCCAAATAAATTGGGTGGTGTGGCGTTTTGGCAATTGTTCCGTGAATCTTGCCTGAACAGAACAAAATAACAAATGGGGGGGACAAAATGGCCAATGCGATAATATGTCATGGCGTTAAATTCAAGGACGCGTTCGATAAAATGGAAATACCGTTTTGCGCATCGTACTGGTATCCTTGGTTGCAACAGAAATTAATTTTGGCCGGCGTTCCGACCCAGGTTCCGTCTTTTACCAATTCATGGTTGCCGGCGCGCAACTATGCCACGGATGTTGACATTTTATCGCGCCAGCAAATTGACACCGACACAATCATGATTGGCCATTCGTGTGGTGGTGGTTTATTGGTAAAGTATTTGTCTGAAAATCCGGATGTTAAAATTGGTCATTTGATACTGGTGGCGCCATGGATAGACGCCCAGCGTCAGTTCCCCCAGTATTTTAATAATTTTGCCCCAGACCCAGATTTACCATCGCGTGTCGGGGCTATGGATTTATTTTATTCAACCGACGATCACTATGGCGATATGATAATCCACGGGTGTGAAAATCTGGAATCTGTGTACCCGAACATGCGCGTTCACAAGTTTAATGACCGTAATCATTTCAGTGGCAACATGGACACTTTCCCAGAATTATGGGAATTGTGCCGGGGCTTTATTAAATCTGGACAGTAAGTATTTTGCAAACACAAAATTCTGTCCAGTCGGCAAAAATCCGCCATCTTGGCGGTTTTTTATATTGATGTTTTCAAAAGTTATGATAGTATAAAAGCCCATCTGAAACATAAGGTACAAGAATATGTCTAATGCGATAATATGCCACGGTGTAAAATTCAAAGAAGAATTCGATAAAATGACCAAACCGTTTTGCGCGTCCTATTGGTATCCATGGTTGCAACAGCGGTTAATTTTGGCCGGTATCCCGACCCAGGTTCCGTCATTTACAAATTCTTGGTTGCCGGCGCGCAGTTATGAATCGGATTCAGACATTTTATCCAGACAAGAAATTAATAACAAAACGATATTAATCGGCCATTCATGCGGTGGCGGTTTATTGGTAAAGTATTTGTCAGAACACCCAAAAATACACGTGGGACACTTGGTACTGGTGGCGCCATGGATAGACGCAGAACGCCAATTCCCCCAGTATTTTAATAACTTTGAACCGGACCCAACATTACCGCGTCGTGTTGGCACGATGGATTTGTTTTATTCATCAGATGATTCATTTGGCCCCACAATTATCAAAGGGTGCCAGAAATTACAGAAAGTTTATCCTGATATGAATGTGCATAAGTACGAAAATATGGGACACTTTGGCACGTCGACCAAATTCCCGGATATTTTGGATTTGTGTTCTAAATTCATAAAACAGCGCCAGAGTTAAAATAACCCGCCACGTGCGGGTTTTTATATATCTATTCCCAAACAGACATGTGCCCCCAGCCCGATAAAAAATGCAACTATTGACACCCCAATGCACAGCCCCAGCATTTCCAGAAATTTTCGTATGTATGGTCGTTTTCGTGTTCGCCCCAGGAACCAGTTAAATGCGAATATTTCTATAACGGCAACGCCAAACATTGCGACGATTTCGACGGTTCTGTTTTGAAAGATTACAAACGGCAAGATTAACAACACGCACGTGGCCATATACGCCCCGCCTGTATATATTGCATCGCGTATCGCATGCGAATTGTTATTTGTGCGCTGGGCCAGATAGTTTGATGCCGCCATAGACAAACTGGCCGTGATAGATGCGATAATACTGGTTAAAATAATTGCGTGCCGATCGGCCATTGCGACGGCCAACCCCACAATCAGCCCCGTCAGCGATACCAACGCATCATGCATTCCCAGAACAAAAGCCCCCGCAGAACAAAAATTATTTTTATGCGCCATGCGCCCCAGTATATCACCCGCGCATCCGCCCCGCACCAGGCATGGATTCATATCCTGTTTTTATTCAATCACAACGGCGCCTTTGCGGACGATGTTTATATTGTTCCCGTCCAAAACGGCGACCGTGCTGGGCGCGCCACCCATGGGTTCAAATGCGTTATCTATTACGATTATGTCTGGAAAGGTTTTACGGATTTCGTCCGCCGATTGCAATGTTGGTTGACCCGATATGTTGGCGGATGTTGTCGCCAAACAATGCCCGTTAATTACGCCACACAATTCCATAAAGGGTCTATAATTCGGCACACGTACCCCGCCAAACACCATGGAATCAGTCCCCGCCACCGGCACACCAATGGTCAGTGCACCCGGCCAGTATTTTTGTGCCAATTCGAATGCGCGCGCGGGGTATTCCGTCATATACGGTTTGATGTGTTCCAAACTGTCCGACATGATGATTAAATGTTTGTTCGCGGGCCGACGTTTTATTTCGAACAGTGCATCCGCGCCTACGCGTGTTGGCAACGCCCCCAATCCCCACACCGTATCAGTCGGGAATGCGATAACACCGCCACTTTGTAAATGCTGGTTTAATTTGGCCACAAACGCCACATCATGTAAATCTGTCATATCTGCAAAAATAGCCCCAAATATACGCGTTGTAAAGTTAAAAGTTTTGTTTTTCTGGCTCTTTTTTTCTTGCAATCCAGTGTCATATTTCACAAAATCCAAGGGCGTTTTAACTAAGGAGAAACCATAATGAGTAATAAATGGGTATACACATTCGGCAACGGTGCCGCCGAAGGCAAAGCGGATATGCGCAATTTGCTGGGGGGCAAGGGTGCAAATTTGGCCGAAATGAATTTGGTTGGATTGCCTGTGCCGGCGGGATTTACGGTAACCACGGACGTGTGCAAGTATTATTATGAAAACAACCAGACGTATCCGGCGGACTTGATGGACCAGGTTCGTGCCGGTGTCGCGCACATTGAAAACATAATGGGCAAGAAATTTGCAGATATGGATAACCCATTGTTGGTTTCTGTACGTTCTGGTGCCCGCGTATCTATGCCTGGTATGATGGATACGGTTTTGAATTTGGGATTAAATGACGAAACGGTCAAAGCGTTGGCGAAACATTCTGGCAACGAACGCTTCGCTTATGATTCATACCGTCGTTTTATTATGATGTTCTCGGACGTCGTGCTGGGGGCGGACATAGATTTGTTCGAACATACCCTGGAACGTATGAAAGAAGACAAAGGATACAAGGTTGATACAGAACTGACCGCGGACGATTTGAAAGAATTGGTCGAAAAGTTCAAAGAAATTGGCAATAACATTGGCAAGGTATTCCCCCAGGATCCATGGGAACAGTTGAAACTGGGTATTGGCGCGGTGTTCGGCAGTTGGATGTCTAAAAAGGCGATTACATATCGTAAATTGAATAATATCCCGGGTGATTGGGGTACCGCTGTTAATGTCCAGGCGATGGTGTTTGGAAATTCTGGCGATGATTCCGCAACGGGTGTGTGTTTCAGTCGTGACCCGGCCACTGGTGAAAACAGATACTATGGCGAATATCTGATTAATGCCCAGGGCGAAGACGTTGTCGCGGGTATTCGTACGCCACAGCCGATGACCAAGGATGATTCTGGTCGTGTATCGTTGGAAGAAGCCATGCCGGCGGTATATAAAGAACTGTGCGATGTTCGTGAAAAATTGGAACGGCACTATAAAGATATGCAGGATATGGAATTCACCATTGAACACGGAAAACTGTGGATGTTGCAGTGCCGTAATGGTAAACGTACTGCGGCCGCGGCGGTTCGTATGGCGGTTGAAATGGTGAACGAAGGTTTGCTGACCAAAGAAGAGGCGATTTTGCGCGTTGGTGCGGACCAGTTGGATCACCTGTTGCACCCGATGCTGGACCCCAAGGCAGACAAGAACATAATTGCAACCGGTTTGCCGGCATCCCCGGGTGCCGCCGTTGGCCAGGCCGTATTTAACGCCGAAGACGCAGAAAAATGGGCCAAAGAAGGCAAAAAGGTTATGTTAATCCGCGTTGAAACATCGCCCGAAGATATTGCGGGTATGAACGCAGCCCAGGGTGTTATCACTGCGCGTGGTGGTATGACATCGCACGCCGCCGTGGTTGCACGTGGTATGGGAACACCATGCGTATCCGGTTCGCCAGATATCAAAATTGACTATGAAACAAAAACGATGAAGACAACGTCTGGCGTTGTTATTAACGAAGGCGATTGGGTGTCTATTGATGGTGCGCGCGGTGAAATCATCGCGGGCCAGGTTCCAACCGTATCTGTGGAATTAACGGGTAATTTCGGCACATTGATGAAATGGGTTGACGAAATCAAAACGTTAAAGGTCAAGGCAAACGCCGAAACGCCAAAAGACGCCAAACAGGCACGTGATTTTGGTGCCGAAGGTATTGGTCTGGCGCGTACGGAACACATGTTCTTTGATCCGTCCCGTATCCAGGATATGCGCGAAATGATTTTGGCTGATGACGAAGATGGTCGTCGTTCTGCGCTGGCGAAATTGTTGCCGTATCAAAAGGCCGACTTTGTTGAATTGTTCAAGATTATGGACGGTCTGCCGGTTACAATTCGTTTGATTGATCCGCCATTACATGAATTCTTGCCTCATACCGAAGAAGAAATCAAAGAACTGGCCGATCATATTGGTAAAACGGTTGAATTCGTAAAGGCACGGTCCGAAGCATTACGTGAAACGAATCCTATGTTGGGTCATCGTGGTTGCCGTTTGGCGATTACATATCCAGAAATTTGCGAAATGCAAACCCGTGCGATATTGTCGGCGGCGTTGGAATGCAAAAACGCGGGTGTTCGTGTATTCCCAGAAATCGAAGTCCCATTGGTTGGTTCCAAGAAAGAAGTCGACATTGTTAAATCTGTTATCGATGCCACGGCGGCGGCATTGTTTGCTGAAACCGGCGACAGCATTGATTACAAGGTTGGTTCCATGATTGAATTGCCACGTGCGGCGGTTCTGGCGGATCAAATCGCGGAAAGTTGCGAATTCTTTGAATTCGGCACGAACGATTTGACCCAGACGACATTGGGAATGTCGCGCGATGACACCGGCAAGATTCTGGACGAATACCGTGCACGTGGAATCTATGTCGCGGATCCATTCGCATCCGTGGACCAGTCGGGCGTCGGTATTTTAATCGAAGACGCGGTTGCCAAGGCTCGTCGGACCAAGGGCGCAGATATCCATTTGGGTGTTTGCGGTGAACATGGCGGTGATCCTGCATCGGTTGAATATTTCCACCGCACGGGATTTGATTCCGTATCGTGCAGTCCGTTCCGCGTGCCAATTGCACGTTTGGCGGCGGCCCAGGCGGCGGTCAAATTCCCCCGCAAGAATTAATCGCGGGAAACAAAAAACGGGGCGTGGCCCCGTTTTTTTGTTTGCGCTGTCGCAAAATATACATGTGTATAAATTGATTAAAAACTATAACTGACGGACAGGCCGGTAAAGTTAAACCCGCGATTTATTTCTGTAAAATCGCC
>CALXMA010000020.1 GCA_944389345.1 uncultured Alphaproteobacteria bacterium
AAGGAGTAAATAGATGTCATTATCACACCCAATCGGAGATATGCTGACCCGTATTCGTAATGGTCAGAATGCCGGTAAAGAATTTGTTGTCGTTCCAAACAGTAAACTGCGTGCCGCGGTTTTGGCTGTGTTAAAGGACGAAGGCTTTATTACTGATTTCCGCAAAGAACAGGTTGACGAACATCGTTCTAATCTGGTTATTGAATTAAAGTATGTTGGCGGAAATGGCGCAATCCAAGAAATTACAGTCGTTTCAAAACCTGGTCGTCGTGTGTATTCCGGCAGTGCTAAAATGCCAAAGGTTTTGAATGGTCTGGGTATCGCTATTGTGTCTACGCCAAATGGGGTTATGACCGACCACAAAGCACGTCTGATGAATGTTGGTGGCGAAGTATTGTGCAAGGTTATCTAATTTACAGTAAGGATTGAATTATGTCTCGTGCAGGAAAACATCCAATTAAATTAAAAGACGGTGTGTCGGCGGTTATTGCGGATAACGTCTTGGTTATCAAAGGGCCCAAGGGCGAAATTAAATTGTCTTTGGATACAAAGCATTCTGGTTTGGTTGATGTTGTTGTCGAAGCAGACCAAGTTGTTGTTACACCAAAAGATGCAGAAGATAAAACATCCCGCGCAATGTGGGGAACAATGGCGCGTAATGTGCGCAGTGCAGTTGATGGCGTAACAGACGGCTTTTCAAAACAGATGTACATGAATGGCGTTGGATACAAGGCGTCGGTCAGTGGAAATAAACTGGTGTTGGTTGCCGGATATTCCCACGATGTTGTCATGGAAATCCCAGAAGGTTTGTCTGTGAAAATGGGCGATGATCCAAAAGAATTTACTATCTTTGGTATCGACAAAGGCAAACTGGGACAGTTCGCGGACAAGATTCACAAGGTTCGCAAGGCTGATCCGTATAAAGGCAAGGGCATCTTCTATAAGGGTGAAAGAATCCGTCGCAAGGAAGGTAAAAAGAAATAATAAGTCGTAATTCCCGCTGTTACGGGAATTGAAAAAAAGGAAACAAAATGTTGAAACATTTGTCTACAGAAGAAAGACGCACGTTGGCAAATCGCGGTGCGTTGAAAAGAAAAAATCCAGGAAAAATCCGCCTGTCGGTTTTCCGTTCTGGCCGTCATATAGAAATTCAGGCCATCGATGATACACGTGGACACACAATTTGTGCCGCGTCGTCCAAAGAAAAAGAATTTAAGGGCAAGGGCTGGAATGTGGCCGGGGCCGAATTGGTTGGCAAGGCGTTCGCAGAACGCGCTGTGGCCGCAGGTATTGCCGATAATTGCTATTTCGATCGTGGCGGTTATCGCTATCACGGCAGAATCAAAGCACTGTGCGAAGCGATACGCGCAGGTGGTGTTAGAATCTAATCGGTAATATACGGAGTTTTATAATGGCACGTTATGATGATAAAAAATTACAAACGGATAATTTGGTAGACAAATTGGTTTCTATCAACCGTGTTTCCAAAACGGTTAAAGGTGGCCGTAATATGTCGTTCTCGGCGTTGGTTGTTGTCGGGGACAAGGCAGGTCGTGTTGGGTTTGGCAAAGGTAAGGCGTTGGAAGTGCAAAGCGCAGTACAAAAAGCGACCAAGGCTGCCAAGGCGAAGATGATTCGCGTTCCGCTGAAAGAAGGACGTACTTTGCACCATGATATCGCCGCCAAATACGGCGCCAGCAAATTGGTTGTTCGCAGTGCGGTTCCCGGTACTGGGATTATCGCCGGTGGTGCGTTGCGTGCGGTGTTCGAATGTTTGGGTGTCCAGGACGTTGTTGTTAAGTCCCAGGGTTCCAATAATCCGAATAACATGATTCGTGCGGCGTTCTTGGCATTCGAAAAAATGAATTCGCCAAAAACAGTGGCGGCGCGTCGTGGCAAGACCGTGGCAGAAATTATCGCCGGTCGCGATGGCAAGAAATTAGAAAATAACGAACAGTCCGCGGAAGAAAAATAATTTAGACCCGCGCCAGTAAAAACGGAGATTATTATGGCAAAAATAGTTGTTAAGCAAGTTAAAAGTGTTATCGGCCGTCCAACTGCGCAACGCAAGGTCGTTTCTGCGCTGGGGCTGGGGCGTATCGGTAAGACAAAAGAACTGGAAGATACACCCGCGGTTCGCGGTATGGTCGCCAAGGTTTCTCATCTGGTGGAAATCGTGGAAAAATAAATTCGTTAAACCGAGTACATCATTGCTATGATGTGCGTATAGAACTATAACAGGTATATAGTTCGCAGGAAAAAGGAAAAAGTAAAATGAAATTAAACGCTTTGATGGATAACTTTGGTGCACGCAGTGATGCTAAACGCGTTGGGCGTGGTATCGGTTCGGGAATGGGTAAAACGTCGGGCCGTGGTAACAAGGGGCAAAAGGCACGCAGTGGTTCGCGCAAGCAGGCGACATTCCAAGGTGGTCAGATGCCAATTCTGCGTCGTTTCCCAAAGTTTGGTTTTAACAATCCGTTTGCCAAGGAATATGCGACAATTAATCTGGGCGATATCGAAAAGTTCATCGCATCGGGAAAAATTGATGCGTCTGCCCCGATTACAATTGATACACTGATGACGGCAAAAATTATCAATCGTGCAAAAGACGGTTTGAAAGTTTTGGCCAAAGGTGAAATTAAATCGTCTGTGAATATTATTGCCGACAAGTGGTCCAAGACCGCAGAACAGGCAATCGTTAAAGCCGGCGGTTCTATTAAAAACAAATAATCTGGGGTTGCACCCGGCGTGCCGGGTGCAATCATAATTAATAAAGTTCGTTCGCATGAAATTTTTGAGAGAATTTTTTGGCAGTATGTCCGATTTACAAAAGCGTATCTTGTTTACCATAGGTGCGTTGATTGTATATCGTATCGGTTCGTTTATTCCATTGCCGGGGGTTAATGCGTCTGCGGTTCTGCACCTGTTTTCGGGTGAAGGCAGTGGTATGATGGGAATGTTCGATATGTTCGCAGGTGGTTCGCTGTCGCGTATGTCTGTGTTGGCATTAAACATTTTCCCGTACATTTCCGCGTCAATCGTTTTGCAATTATTAACCGCAACCAGCAAGTCTTTGAATGAACTGCGCAAAGAGGGCGAATCTGGACGTATCAAGATTAACCAATACACACGCTATTTGGCGGTGTTCTTGGCCGTGGTCCAGGGTTGGGCCGTGATTCGCGGATTGGAAGCAATGGCGCCGGTTAATGGTGTGGCGGCCGTTGTTAATCCGGGGTTTGCGTTTGAAATGTCTGCGATTATCGCGTTGGTCGGTGGTACCGTGTTTGTTATGTGGTTGGCAGAACAGATTACCGCACGTGGTATAGGACAGGGGGCATCGCTGTTAATCTTTGCGGGTATCATTGCAGAGGTCCCAGGTGGTATCGCACAGTTGTTCTCGTTGGGGTCGGTGGGACAGATTTCGCCCGCGATGATTGCACTGATTGTGGCGTTTGTTGTCGGTATTATTGCGTTGATTGCGTTCTTTGAACAGGCACAGCGTCGTATCCAGATTCTGTATCCGCGCCAGGTTATGGCCAATGGGGTTATGAATACAAACGCGTCTTATCTGCCAATCAAGGTAAATATGTCGGGTGTTATGGGGCCGGTGTTCGCCGCCAGTATCATGATGTTGCCGGCATTTATTCAGCGTTTCGTGCAAAGCGAAAACCCAATCGTTCAGACCGTTATGGGATTCTTTACGTATGGAACATGGTCATATATCATCACATATACGATTTTGATTGCGTTCTTTGCGTATTTCCAGACCGCGGTTATTTTCAATTCCGAAGAAACGGCAAACAATCTGCGTAATGCCGGTGGGTATATCCCGGGTGTGCGCCCAGGTGAACAGACTATGCATTACCTGGATTCGGTTGTGTCCCGTACAACAGCAATTGGTGTTTTGTACCTGATTGTGGTGTGCGTGGTGCCGATTATTCTGAATTCTCATGCCGGCATGCCGTTGGCAGTTGGTGGTACCAGTGTGTTAATCGTGGCCGGGGTTGTATTGGATACGATGAACCAGGTGCAATCATATTTGGTCGCGAAACAATACAGAAGTGTTATTAAAAAAGCACAGAAAAAGGGACGTTTCCGTTAATCTTGTCGATTTTACGGGGGCATAATAAATTTGACTTTTGTGGCATTTTGGATAAAATAATGCGACAAAATAAAAATACGTCTGTGATTTTGAATTTGAATCAGGACGTTTAACGGGTGCGCCTTGGCGCGCCACAGATGTAAAAAAGGAAAATGAAAAATGGCACGTATAGCAGGTGTTAACATTCCGACAGAAAAACGTATCGAAATTGCGTTGCAATACATTCATGGTATTGGGCCGGCTAAGTCTGCACAAATCTGCAAGGCTTTGAAATTAAAAGACGGTTTGCGCGCAAAAGATTTGACTGACGAGGATGTTGTTAAAATTTCGAATTATATCGAACAAAACTTTAAGGTCGAAGGTGATGTTCGTCGTGAAGTTGCGATGAATATTAAACGTTTGCAAGACCTGAAAACATATCGCGGTATTCGTCATCGTAACCGTTTGCCGGTTCGTGGCCAGCGTACCCAGACAAACGCACGTACACGTAAGGGCAAGCGCGTCGTCGTCGCCGGTTCCGCGGTCAAGGGTAAATAATATCAACAGGTAGAGATTAACACCATAGTTAATTGAAGACATCTAATGAAAAGGTTTAATAATGGCAGTTACAAAAGCTAAAAAGAAAGTCGTAAAGAAAGTATCACATGGCATTGCACACGTGGTCGCGACAAATAACAATACACGTATTACAATTACTGATCAATCTGGGGCCGTGTTGACATGGGCCACCGCCGGTGCGAATAACTTTAAGGGTGCAAAAAAATCTACCCCGTATGCCGCAACCGTCGTTGCCGATGCAGTTGGTAAAAAGGTCGCAGAAATGGGTATGAAAACGGTTGATGTTCTGATGCGTGGTATTGGTCAGGGTCGCGAATCTGCTGTCCGCGGGTTGGCAAATGCCGGGCTGATTGTGCAGTCCATTACCGACACGACACGTATTCCGCATAATGGGTGCCGTCCAAAGAAAGTACGTCGCGT
>CALXMA010000021.1 GCA_944389345.1 uncultured Alphaproteobacteria bacterium
CAAAACCCGCATAAAATGCGGGCTTTGTTTTTGATTCTGGTCGGGGCGACAGGATTCCCTCGCACGGCGCTTTTTTTGCGCCGGCTGTGGGGCAACCGTGACGATTTGACCGGCGTTAACACTTCGGTCAAATCTACTTGTTGTCGAACCTGGGCATACGTTGACGTATGCGACGCCGAATTCGTTATACCCACTGGAACCAAAATCAAAACCCGCATAAAATGCGGGCTTTGTTTTTGATTCTGGTCGGGGCGACAGGATTCGAACCTGCGACCCCTTGCACCCCATGCAAGTACTCTACCAGGCTGAGCTACGCCCCGACGTACGCACAGTTATACAATTATTGAACATTAATTGCAAGAATATATTTTGTTCTTGCACGAATCGGAAAAAAGTTATTAGTATTCGCATATCAATAAACATAACCAGGGAGTCATTCGTGATAGTAGGTATTGGAATTGATTTGGTCGAATGTGGCCGATTTCTGGATTGGTCTGCATTCAAAAAACAACGCATATTCACGAAAAAAGAATTGGAATATGCGGACGCAGATAATACCAATGCGGAAAAACATCTGGCGAATTTCTGGGCCGCGCGCGAAGCTTGCTTAAAGGCATTGGGCACGGGCTTTGGCGACGACATCGCATTTTCTGATGTTTCCGTTATTCATAATGATTTGGGCAAACCGGAACTGTTGTTGGCGGGTGGCGCGCGCGCGGTATTAAAAGAATTGGCCGGTGGCGGGGACGCAACCGTACACCTGTCCATCACAGACCAAAGCGATTATTCCGTTGCCATGGTTGTAATCGAAAAATAAAAATCGGACACACACATCACCAAGAATAAAAAACGCCCGCACAACGGGCGTTTATTTTTGCCACCCCATCGGGGGAACTGGGGCGACAAAACTGTGTGATACACCAATCAGTTTTTCCAATAACAATTAGACGTATATGTGTACGTTCCCGTTGCATCAGAACCCGTTTGCCCCGATGGTATATAGCAATTTGTTTGGGCCGTTGACCCCGCGGCGGACGTCCCGCCACTGGGGCATGCGGTACACCCAGATGTTCCATTTGTGCTGGACCCGTAATATCCCGCCGCGCAACGAAATTCTATATCGTACATGCAAATACACGTGGTCGTATTACACGTTCCGACACGGCGCTGTTCATATCCGGTACTAAACGCGGTCCAAGACGTTGTACTGCACCCACCGGGGCAAATGCCATTACATTCTGGTTCACAGGTTTTATATGATATTGGATTTTGGCATCCATTAACTAATATTGTTTTCGACACCAATTCATATCCCGTAATGCACCCCGTACACGATGTGATACCCGTGTTATTGTAATACAGCGTACTTCCGCCCGTACACGACGGCGCCAACGACACCAATATCGGACATTGCCCCGTTATAGACGAACACCCGCGTTCCCCGAAACACGCCTGTGACGCGGCAATTCCCACACGCGGTATCACCAGCATCATTGCCACCCCAATTGATGCAAATACAGATACAGATTTTTTCATTTTTCAATCTCCTGACGATTTAGTTGAACTAAAAAACCACCAAAAACTTGGTGGTCAGGAGGTTGACTACAATTACCAGAATTGTGTCGTGTATTTGGAATATTTCACGACCCTCCTGACCCTGGGCCAGGAGTTTGTTTTCCGTCGTAATACTAAAACGGACGCATTTTCATGCGCCGCCGGATTATATTCAGACGCTGGTACCGAGGTAGTCACACCCCATCGACGGAACACCCGCCGACAGAAATATGTTATCGCCATACGCCATACAATGCAAGACAAAATAGATATACAATTGCGCGTGGTCATTTCGCCATTTGCGAATACGGATTTCAACACCGAAAATCACATGGGGCGGGGCACAACAATCCAATTTTGGGTGCAACCCACCAATGAATAAATAACAACAACCAAGAAAAATAAAAATTGCAAAAAAAACGTCCGCGCGGGGCGCGGATGTTTCTCTCTCCTGATACACGTTGTTAATCTGATGACAAAGAACTCTCGTCCGACGACGTCGGTACATATTCTTGACCACGAACGCACGCGGAATATTCATCTGGTTCAAACATCATCCAACACTGATCATCCAACGGCGCAGAATCTTTGGTCTGGTTAACACCGTATTGCATATCCGTTCTGGTATACGCATCGGCGGGTACACAATATCCACTGGCACTGGCCGTTTCATCGAATATCTGTCCCAATTCACACGCAACACACGTTCCATCCGCGGGCGACACACCACCACGCAAAGACGTCGTACACGGCTGACACGTTTTGTCGCCAATTGACGGAAATGCATAGCCCGCCTCGCGACATCTGTATGTATAACATGAACGTCCCACGGAATCATCGTATTCCATCAACATTGTCGTTTCATCAAATGCCGACGACGACCACCCATCACAAATATTCGTTAACGCACACGTATTCGCATCCACCGGTTCGCAATCATTTCCCGCGGCATTCACCGTATATCCATTTTTACACAACAATGTCGATTCCCCCGCCGGCCACGCATCAATACCACCACGTTTACTTTTATATCCTTCACGCCGTGCACGAATAACGAACGGTGCCGCATATGCGCCATGCCCACTGGGCAACCAATCCGATATCATCAAAATCATATCGTGTTCTTGCCCCTTGTTCACACCACAACCTTTGTATTGGTTCCAATGGAACATCGGGATAGAATCTTCAAATTGTGGATCACGTGCCATGGTCAAACTGTTAAAATCATCACGACGCAACGGCACGGAATCACACCCGGAAATATCGGTACTCTGGCATCCTTCGCCACCATATCCGGCCTTGCACAGCCAATAACACGGTTGCACACCCTGGGCCGGTTCAGAATACAACGTCCACGCATTACCTCTCTTTTTCTTTTCCGCATAAATCGTCGTTGGACAGAATCTGGCCCCGTTTTCATTAACTTCGCGTGCCACCATAACCAAAATTCCCATATCGTCGCCCAAAACGCACGCCGACGGCGAATTCGCATCAATAGAATAATTCCCCTTGCATGTTTCACGATACCGCCCAATTGTGGCATTTCCCAAATTAGACGTCATACAATGACTCATAATCGGATTTTTCCAACTGGACACCAAATTATTAATTTTGACACCACCGCCGGCAACCGCGATTCCCGGCACAACACCGGCCAACAACAATGATAAAAATAATCTATTCGCCACACGCATTTTATCCACCAATATCATTACTGTTTGACATAGCATACCTGACCTTCGAAATACCCACCCATCAGTTCTTCGCATTGCTGTCTGTACCATTCTTCGGTGAACGTGCATTCATCACGCACCAAATCGTATGTTGCCACCGGCGTCGTCAGCCCCAGGTTATAATCCAAACAACGTATACGTGTTGTATTTTCAACACAACGTCCCCATCCAGTGTTTTCTGTTCCACCATACACAGAACCATAGAACCCGGACAACAACGGCGTATCTGCCACATCTATGCGATCATCATAAATGGTCCCATATTCATTGTTCCCGGCGATTTCGTCGGCACTGACCCAATACCCATCAATACCTTCGCACTGTTCGCCCAACATATAATCCATTTCTTCTATGACGTCCGAAATGGCGCGTTCAACCTGTTCGTTTACCGACGCCAACAATTCGGCCCCATCCGCGGTTGGATCTGCGCAATTTCTTTCCGCGAACGCGGTAACAGATTCCCGCAAATCGGTCGGATCCATATTCCGGCAATTCCAAGGATACGCCATACCACCAGATTCAGGTGTACACAAATCGACCAGATAATTATCTATGGCGGTTTCGCAACCTTCGGCAATACGCACCGTATCAACCGTATCAACAAATGCCAACAACGCCGTCAGACCACAACGTTCGTTCGCGGCCGCCCCCGTCAGTCCGCCCGACGCATTGCCCACCGTCAACCGACCATTGTCATCAAATTCGCAACCATCTGTATCACCGTACAACGACGCACACGCAATAACCTGGTCTTCGCACATTTGGCGCGCGGCATACGCACTGATTGCACCGGTATATTGTGCTGTTGTATCGTCAAAACTCTGCAACGCACCGGTCTGGGTATTATAGCATTCGGCCATAGTACTGACACAAGACATACGCACTTCTTCTAATCGTTCATCCTGGGCCTGGGCAATTTCGATTAACGCCTGGCGCTTAAATTCTTCCCATACTATATCAGCCAAATCACGACAAGTATCCAATGCGGTTTCCGCGAACATACGACGCGAATCCAAGAACGCATTAAATTCTGCATTTGCGCCCAATATATCGTCATCGGCGCCACGACTGGTCAC
>CALXMA010000022.1 GCA_944389345.1 uncultured Alphaproteobacteria bacterium
TTGACACGGTGTCAGAAAATTTAGTATTCTGACACCGTGTCAGAATATGGAAAGGGGATTATCAATGCCAACCAATAATCACGGTGATAAACGCCGGTCCGAAATTGTGCGCGCCTGTCGGGAATTGTACCAGACGATGTCTTTCAAAGATATCACGATTAAGGAAATCAGTGAATACACCAGTTTTTCCAGACCGTCTATTTACAATTATTTTGCAACCAAAGAAAGTATTTTTCTGGAAATTTTCAGGGCTGAATATGCCCTTTGGTGTGATGATATGGACGCCATTATAAAACAACATAAAAAACTGAACGTCCCAGAATTTTCCAGTAAATTGGCGCAAACGCTGGAAAATCGTCCTGTGCTGTTAAAATTGTTGTCCATGAATTTGTATGATCTAGAAGAAAACTGTTCGTTGGATGATTTGACGGTGTTCAAGCAAGAATATCGGCGTGCTTTGGACACTGTGGAACGTTTGTTGACGACGTATTTCCCACAGATGGACAAGTCGGCCAGGGACCGGTTTATATATATATTCTTTCCATTTATGTTTGGGTTGTATCCCTATGCGAACATCACACAAAAGCAAAAACAGGCGATGATTGCGGCCGGGATAAAATTCTCGACCCAGCGGGTTTATGACTTTGCATATCAAACAGTATTTTCATTATTAAATAACCAAGGGGGAAAATAAATGAACGCTATTTTATCTTCTGTTCTAATTGCGTATTTTTCTGCAACGGGTACAACGGCAAATGTCGCGCAAAAATTGGCGACGGCATTGGATGCGCCTGTGTACGAAATACGTCCTGCGCAACCATATACAGATGCGGATTTGAATTGGCATGATGAATCCAGTCGTTCTTCTTTGGAAATGGATGGTAAAATTCCATACCCTGAATTGGCGGATTTAGATGCGCCGGTCAAAGACTATGACACAATATTCTTGGGGTTTCCGATATGGTGGGGAACATCGCCCAAAATCGTTAATCAGTTTGTAAGAACTTATGACCTGACGGGCAAGAAAGTAATTTTGTTTGCAACGTCGGGGTCCAGTGGTCTGGGCGATACCGCGTCTGATTTACAGCAAGATGCAACCGGAACCCCCGAAATTATAAACGGACGACGCTTTCCCGCCAATGTCGGCACGACCGAACTGAAAACCTGGGCAGAAAGTGTACTGTAATAAAGGAGGAAAAATATGAAAACAGCAATAACAATCGCTTTAACTTTAATCGGAATCACCGCAATAGTAATGGGGGTAAAAAGCATGACAAAAACAACATGGGATAAAACATTTCCACAAAATGAAAATGTGACAGTTGAAAAAGTAAAATTCAAAAATCGCTTTGGCATCGAATTGGTTGGCGATTTATATATGCCAAAGGATAGACCCGCGGGCGCATCCGCCGCAATTGCGATTTCGGGTCCGTTTGGTGCCGATAAAGAACAGGCGTCTGGCCTGTATGCCCAAGAATTGGCCAGTCGTGGTTTTGTAACACTGGCATTTGACCCATCGTTTACTGGTGAAAGTGGCGGTGCCGTGCGCAATATTGCATCCCCAGAAATCAGTATCGAAGATATGTCGGCGGCTGTGGATTTCTTGTCTAATAATAAAAATGTTGACGCGGACAAGATTGGTGTACTGGGGATATGTGGTTTTGGCGGTTTTGCGCTAAGTGCCACGGCCATAGACACACGTATCAAGGCAACGGTAACATCGACCATGTATGATATGAGCCGTGTAAATGCAAATGGCTATTTCGATTCAATGACCGCCGAAGACAGACAGGCGTTAAAAGAGAAATTGAATGCACAACGTACGGCGGACTTTGCATCTGGCACCTATGCCGTTGGTGACGGATTGCCACAAACAATAACTGGGAACGAGCCACAATATGTCCAGGATTACTATGACTATTATAAAACGCCACGTAGCTATCATGCACGGTCCAAGAATTCTAATACAGATTGGACGTTAACGACTGCGTTGCCATTTATGAATATGCCAATTTTGTCGTATATAGATGAAATTCGCACACCAGTCTTGATGATTCACGGCGAAAAGGCGCACAGTCGGTATTTCAGTGAAGATGCGTTCAAGAAATTGACCGGTGATAACAAAGAACTGATGATTATCCCAGACGCTGTCCATGTCGATTTATATGACGGTGGTAAAAACCATGACAAAATTCCGTTTGATAAAATCGAAACGTTTTTTAAGACAAATCTGAAATAATACGGGGACAACAATGAAATATAAAAAAATTGGTATAATCCTGGGGTGTGTGGTGATTATAGCCACCTGCGTTGGGATTGTGGGAATAAAAAAGATTAAATCGGAGGATGACATGCAAACTACACCGGCCAAAGTATATTATGTAAAAGAAATCACCCCAGAAAATCTGGTAAAAATATACGATGCGCTGGGGGTGGAATTACAGGGCAACGTCGGCGTCAAAGTGTCCACTGGCGAAGCGGGCTCCCGCGGGTACCTGAAACCAGAATTAATTGGGCCGTTGGTGCAAAAATTAAATGGCACGATTATAGAATGCAATACCGCATACGCCGGGCAACGTAATACTGCGACCGACCACTTGCGGGTTGCCGCGGAACATGGCTTTACCAAAATTGCGAATGTCGATATTATGGACGCCGATGGAGAAATAAAAATCCCCGTGCATAATGGGAAACATTTGAAATATAACTTGGTCGGTACGCATTTGGATAATTATGATTCTATATTAAACCTGGCGCACGGCAAGGGGCATGCCATGGGTGGATTTGGTGCGAATTTAAAGAACCAATCTATTGGCATCGCGTCCAGAAATGGCAAGGCATACATCCATTCTGCTGGGTTTACGGCGGACCCAGATTTGGCGTGGTCTAACCTGCCACAGCAACAGGCGTTCATAGAATCCATGGCCGAGGCCGCCAAATCAGTCAGTGACTATTTCGCATCACAAAACAAACAGATAGTATACATAACCGTAATGAACTTTTTATCTGTGGATTGCGATTGTGACGCGCACCAGACGGACCCAGTTATGGCGGATTTGGGTATCGTTGCATCAACAGACCCGGTTGCCAATGACCAGGCATTCGTGGATATGATATACGCATCCACCGACCCAGGCGCCAAAAAATTACAGGAACGTATCGACCGCCAAATGGGACGGCATATATTGCCGTACGCGGAATCTATTGGCTTTGGCACGACCAAATACGAACTGATAGAGTTATAAAACACCCCCGCCATACCGGCGGGTTTTTATTTTTTATACGCCACGCCGGCTTCGGGTTGAACATTGATATGGTTTGTACGGACAGATATCAACTGTCGATTGATTGAAGGGGTAAAATTATGTGGCTTTTGTGTGATAATTTGAAATCGGGACAGTTTGTTCAATTAATGAGATGAAAATTATAAAAAATCAACCAACGATTGTACGCTGTGTCGAATTTGCGCACTTCTAATAGATTTTTTATTCTGAGTGTGCGACATGTAATTCAATCCTGGCGGTATAAAAATATAATAAATCAACTGTTGGGTGATTGTGGTGTCGTAATTGCGCGTTTTTAACAAGATTTTGTTCTAGAATGGCAGTACTAAATTCAACTATTGCGATGCAAAATAATGATTAATAAACTATGAATTGATTGTTAGGCCAGATTTATGGCTTTTTATAAAATATCCTGAGTTTATACCAATTGATTCAATTAGCACGATGCAAATTGCAATAAGTCAACCATGGGTTGATAATATGTGTGTTTTACAGCACTGAAATCGTAATGACCAATTCAACCGTTGCGGTATAAATTAATGCTTTATCAACCAATGATTGAATCTTGTCTCTAAATTATAGACTTTTAGCAAAAAGATGCTGTGGAAATTTGGTTCTTTGTTCAACTCTAACGACATAAATTATAATAAATCAACCAATGGTTGAATGATGTGTCTGATTTGTGCGCGTTTGATGCAAGTATACAAAACTTTGGATGGCATAGTTTTTACTAGACAAAAAACAATTAATCAACCGTCGATTGATTGTAGGGTCGTAATTACACGTTTC
>CALXMA010000023.1 GCA_944389345.1 uncultured Alphaproteobacteria bacterium
TATTTCACGATTTCGTGGAAAATCGTGGCTGGAACAGTGCCGCCCGTGATTTTCGAAGACATAGACGTATTATCATCGCGCCCCATCCAGACACCGATTATCATATTATTCCACGCACCAACAAACCACGCGTCGCGGTTATCATTACTGGTCCCCGTTTTTCCGCCCAAAACACCAGGCGCCATCGCGCGATGTCCCGTGCCCCCAGGCGCCACAACATCCGCCAATAATTGGGTCATATATTCCACGGTTTGGGGCATTAAAATCTGGAACGGTTCCGATGGATTACGTTGATACACAATATTGCCGTGGGCATCTGTGACACGGGTAATAGAATACGGGCGCACAGAATATCCGTCATTCCATATAACCGCATAAATCGTCGTTAAATCCAACAAAGACATTTCCGACGCGCCCAGCACCGTCGAATATTCACGGCGCAAAGTATTGCCCACACCCAAACGGCCCGCCATACTTAGTACGGAATCTATGCCAAATTGTTCCGTCAGTTTTAACGGTACAGAATTTACCGATTTTGCAAACGCCGTTGCCAATGTAATATCGCCATAGTAGCGATTGTTATAATTTTGTGGCGCATAGTCATCAACCACAAACGGTGAATCATTAACATACGTTTCCGGTGTCATGCCGTTTTCCAACGCAACCAAGTATACAACGGGCTTAAACGAACTGCCGGGTTGGCGCAGTGCCAACGCACGGTTAAACTGACTGGCCTGGTAATCGGTTCCGCCCACCATGGCACGCACCGCGCCACCAGTATCCATTGCGACAACCGCACCCTGGTTTTCACCAACGTGGTCCGGTAATATATCGGCAATGTGTTCTTGTAATTCCATATCCAGCGTAGTGTACACATACAAATCGGATTCAAATGTACCAATCGTAGATTTCAATTCATCCAAAACAAAGTCCGTCCAATAACGGTATATGTTCGTATTCTGGCCGGGC
Organism: uncultured Alphaproteobacteria bacterium; assembly: GCA_944389345.1. Taxonomy (GTDB): domain Bacteria; phylum Pseudomonadota; class Alphaproteobacteria; order Rs-D84; family Rs-D84; genus Enterousia. The sequence continues at coordinate 970 of CALXMA010000023.1, forward strand.
GTGGCCGGCGCCAATGCACGTGCCGCGATACGCGCCTGGTTCAGGGAAATATAACCCTGGCGTACCATTTCTTGTAAAATAATGCGCGCGCGGGCGATATTTTTTTCCGGGTTGGCCAATGGGCTATATGTTGTTGGTGCCTTTAACATAGCGGCGATTTGTGCCGCCTGGGCAATTGTCATTTTGTTGGCGGGAACCTGGAACATTACGCGGGACGCGGCATCAATTCCGCGCATTCCGCCGACCAATGATACGCGATTCATATATAAATCCAGAATCTGATTTTTTGTAAAACGATTTTCCAACCAATATGACAATATTAATTCTTGGACCTTGCGCGAGATTTTCTTTTCACGCGACAAAAATATATTCTTTGCAGTTTGTTGTGTAATAGACGAACCGCCCGCCGCCAGGCGACCGTGTATCAAATTAGAAAACACCGCACGCGTTATGCCACGGATATCAATTGGACCATGTTCGAAAAATCTTTTGTCTTCGATTGCGACAATTGCCTGCCATACATAGGGGGGCAATGTTTCCACAGATACAGGCGTGCCCATTATGCGATTTGATGCGCGCATTTCGTTCCCATTCGCATCCATAAATATAACCGCCGGCGGACGTGTTTCGTGCAATATCGCGTCCAAAGACGGCATCTGTAAAAATATAACAACAACATATAGCGCAACCGCAACCAGCCCCAACATACACAAATCAACAAACCACACAAAAAGACGCAGGCCCCGTGATGGACCGTCTGATTTTTCGCGCGCCACGCGACGATTGGAAACAGTATTATTTTTCTGTGTCATGTCTTTGCCAGAATTATATCATAAACACCTTGCGTTTTTCCATAAATTAAAACTATAATGCGTGTCAGGTAAAGAAAGGAAAGGACATATGAAAAAAACTATCGCTGTTATGATGGCGTTTTGCGCCCTGCCCGCATTTGCAAACTATGATTATAATTACAGTTATGATGGAACGCCACGGCGCGATACGTATGTTGGATTTCGTGTCCACAAAAATGAAAATATCGCATTTCGATTTGAACCAGAAAATTCCGAAGGAACAACATTACGCGATGATGGATTTGGTATCGGAATTAACGTCGGAAATCGTTTGACCGATAATGTAAAAATAGAATTTGAAACCGCATATACCGGCGGACGCGCGTCTAAGTACGGCAACGATTTTGAATTTAATGTTTGGTCGAATATGTTGAATGTGTATGTGTATAAACAATTTGGTGGCGCGGTCGAACCGTATGGTGGGTTCGGCATTGGGATTTCTGGGATATGGGGAAATGTTGATGGCGCAATGAATATGTCTGATTCAACGGCGGATATGTCTTGGGCCGCGATGATTGGTGTTAATTTCGCATTGAACACACGTATTGATTTGAATATCGGACTGAAATACCAAAACTATGGCGATATTGAAATGCGTACCGACGATGATGTTGTGACGTCCACAGAAATAGACGGCACAGAATTTTATATCGGCGCCGTCTATAAATTTGGACTGTAAAACCCGCATAAAGCAGTTTTCCGACGAAAAAATCTGGTGTAAATCGTCAATAATAACAGTTGGCCGT